>JAFXUD010000057.1 GCA_017535315.1 Victivallales bacterium
ACGGCTGCCCGAAGAAAGCAATCATTAAAGAGTGATGGGTGAGACAATGAGTGACGTAACGATTACAATCAACGGTAAAATGGTTTCCGTGCCTGCCGGCTCAACCATCCTTGAGGCTGCAAGCAAACTGAACATAAACATTCCGACCCTCTGCTATTGCAAGGAGCTTGGCTGCGGCGTTTCCAACAAGCCTGCTTCCTGCCGTATCTGCCTGGTCGAAGCAACTGGCATCCGCGGCCCGCGCCGCATTTTGGTCCCCGCCTGCGCGACGCCCATCAGCGGCCCTGGCATTGAGGTCTTCACGAACTCGCAGCGTGCGCTGAATGCGCGCCGCACTGTCCTTGAGCTGCTCCTGAGTGATCACCCGAAGGACTGCTTGACCTGTCCGAAGAACCAGGACTGCGAACTCCAGAAGCTGGCCGCCGAATTCGGCATCACCGATATCGAGTTCAAGGGCGCCCAGAACAAGTTCCCGATTGATGACTCCAGCGAAGCCATCGTGCGCGACCTCTCCAAGTGCATTATGTGCCGCCGTTGCGAGACGGTCTGCAACAAGGTCCAGACCGTCGGCACTCTGACTGGCTATGGCCGTGGCTTCTCTGCCAAGGTCGGCACCGCCAGCATGATTCCTCTGGCTGACACCAGCTGCACCTTCTGCGGACAGTGCGTGAATGCCTGCCCCGTCGGCGCCATCAGCGGTATTAGCTATGTGAAGAAAGTGTGGGACGCCATCAACGACCCGAGCAAGACCGTCATCGTCTCGACCGCTCCCGCCGTCCGCGTTGCGGTCGGCCAGGAATTCGGCTTTGAGCCAGGCAGGCCTGTTACTGGCAGGCTGGTTGCGGGTCTCCGCGCGCTTGGCTTCGACAAGGTGTTCGACACCGACTTCGCGGCAGACCTCACCATTATGGAAGAGGGCCACGAGCTGATCGAGCGTGTCAAGAGTGGCAAGAACCTGCCGATTCTGACGAGCTGCTGCCCTGGCTGGATCAACTTCATTGAGCACAACTTCCCCGACCTGCTCCATATTCCGTCTAGCTGCAAGTCCCCGCAGCAGATGTTCGGCGCTGTTGCGAAGAGCTACTACTGCGAGAAGATGGGCATCGCCCCGAAGGATTTGGTGGTTGTTTCCATCATGCCCTGCCAGGCGAAGAAGTACGAGGCGGCGCGTCCCGAGTTCTCGCACGACGGCGTGCGCGACATCGACTACGTGGTTACCACTCGCGAGCTCTGCAAGATGTTCCGCGAGGCGGGCGTCAATCTGGCCGAGCTGGAGGATGAGGATTATGACAGCCCGCTGGGCGAATCCACTGGCGCTGGCGTCATCTTCGGTGTCTCTGGTGGTGTGCTTGAGGCTGCCTGCCGTACCGTTGCCTCCCAGTTGTCTGGCAAGGACCTCTCTGGCGATGCCATCAACTTCCGCGCTGTGCGTGGTCTTGAAGGCATCAAGGAGGCCAAGGTCGAATTGGCACCTGGCGTGGTCGTGAACGTTGCCGTGACCTCTGGTCTTGGGAATGCCCGCAAGATTCTGGAAATTGTCCGCAAGGAGCCGAACCGCTTCCAGGCCATCGAAATCATGGCGTGCCCTGGCGGCTGCATCAACGGCGGTGGACAGCCCTTCCTGCACGGTCATCGCGACCTGCTTGACAAGCGCATGAAAGGCCTCTACGACGAAGATGCGGGTAAGCAGAAACGTATGTCGCATCTGAATCCCGATATCATCAAGCTCTATCAGGAGTACCTTGGCGAGCCTGGCAGCGAGAAGGCACATCATCTGCTTCACACCAACTACCACTTCAAATAGTTTCTTCGAGTGGTTAGTGGTTAGTGGTTAGTGGTTAGTAGCGAGTGGCTGCTGATTGCTAACCACTTCTTTTTTTAGTGGTTAGTGGTTAGTGGCTAGCAATCAGCAGCCACTAACCACTAACCACTAACCACTAACCACTAACCACTAACCACTTATCAATGGCAATCAGGGACATACTGGAGCGCATCGAGCAATATACGGTGGAGATTATCAATGGTCGCCAGAAAAGCGCCGCTGATCGTGCCTACCGCATATTCCTATTTGCGCTCTCGCACATCTACCGTTTTGCGGTTGAGCTGCGCCTTTCGATGTACCGTCATTCGTTGATTAAGCGCCGCAATCTCGGAAGCTTCGTGGTCAGCGTTGGTAATTTGACGGTCGGCGGGACGGGCAAGACGCCTGTGGTTGAACTGCTTGCCAGGACATTGGCTCTGCGTGGGCGAAAGGTTGCCATCCTGAGCCGAGGGTACCGTAGTAAACCCCGCACGCGCAAGGAGAAGTTTGAGGATGCGAAAGCCAAGGTCGCAGAGATGGAGCGCGAAGAAATCGCAAAGGGCGGCCATCCCTTCTCCTGGCACTCACGTCTGTTAATGACGTTGAAGGCCCTTAATACCCGTATGGACCCAAAAGTCGTTTCTGACGGCAAGAAGGTTATGCTGACTAGCCAGGAGGCTGGTGACGAGCCGTTTATGCTGGCGCGAAACCTGCTGGAAACACCGACACGCCTAGGGGTCGCAGTCGTGGTGGACAAGGACAGGGTTCATGGCGGACGCTATGCCATCACCAAGTATGGTGCGGATACATTGCTGCTGGACGATGGTTTTCAGTATATGCCGTTGCGCCCACGCATTAACATCGTGCTTGTCGATACGACCAATCCTTTTCATAACCATGAGACGCTTCCTGGCGGTCTGCTTCGGGAGCCGATTGAACATATCAGGCAGGCGGACTATATCTTTTTGACGAAATCCCGCGGCAGGGAATCACTGCGGCACTTGAAGCGCTTTCTCAAGAAGCACAATGCTCATGCACTGCTTATCGAGTGCAATCATGAACCGAGGCATCTTCAGGATTTGTGGAACAATGAACAGCTTGAATTAACTGCTTTGAAAGGAATAAAGGTTGCTGCTATATGCGGAATAGCTGTCCCAGAAAGTTTTGAGGGGTATTTGGAGAAGCTGGGGGCCACGATTGTCTATCGTGAACGGTATGTTGACCATCATCGTTACAGGGGGGCTGAGATAGAGGCTTTTTGCCGAAAGGGGGCGGAGCAGGGGGCGCAGATGTTTGTGACCACTGAGAAGGATGCCGTGAGAATACCCAAGGTTGATACATCAGGCGTCCCCTTCATGTTTCTCCGTGTTGAAATCACCATCCTGAAAGGCAAAAGGCAGTTTGATGACTGCATAACGAATATCTGCATGAGGTGAATTATCGGAGGATTGCAAAAAAAAGTGAATTAAAAACGAAAAAAGTGTATTAAAAACGAAAAAAAACGCTTAGTCGATTATGAAATTTGGAATTATGGCTTAAACTATAAGAGAGGTATTTTCAGTTTTGAAATTACGTCTAGAGTTTTTTGTCATTGCCTAAATTGGGATGATGACAGGACCATCTAGGAATAAACGAGTTTCTTTGCGATGAAAGAACAGGTATTTGCAATGAACAGAAGAATACGGGTTGCTTTTTTGTTAGTTCTGTTTTGTGGACTGGTGTTTGCACAGGAGCATGTTACAACTATTCCTGGCGGGGATATATCAAACAAGCGAGAGAGCAGGGGGTTGGATTTGGCATTGGATTATTTCCGCAAAAATGGTGCGGGAAAAAGTGATACCGCAATCACAAGCATTTTGAGCGAGGATTTCTTTTCCTTGAATCCAGGGCTGGTTAAGGAACCTAGATCTGAGGCAAAAACTCCTGATGAATGTGAAAATGCGGCAAACCAGGCGTTGCAAAAGGCTCTGGATGCTGCTTTGCCGAAATACACTGATGAGAAATTGAAGAGTTTGGCGGAGGAAAAATATGGGCTCTATAAGATCGGTGAGCGTGTGCATGTGAATTACTCCACCAACAGCCAAGTCCCAAAGAGCGTGGATGGAATTTATTATGGGACAACCAGTGGCCTTGTCAAAGTCGGCAAATTTCGTATCCGTCTTGATGACATGGCAAATGTTGAAGGAAATGAAATCGAGATTCAGCGCTTCTCACCTGATGTTACGGCTGACCTCCGTAGAAACTATATTCAGAGGCTGAAATACGAAAACGCTAAAAAACGCGAGGAATTTATAGCGGAGAAGCGTGAAAGCGTTGTCAAAGAGACGATAGATCATTTTACGCGGAGCAATGAAGAAGCTGGTTATACCTGTTTTGACGGTGCTTGGCTCAAACCCATTGACTATTTGAATGCCATTGTTGGTAAGGCGCGCAACATCTATGCGGAAGAGCTGATGGCGATAAAGAAAGAGAAGGTAGATAAGGCATTGCAGACGGTACAGGCGCAGGTCGTTTCTCAACAGGATAGAATTGCCATCACGCCTGATGATAAACGAATCAACCCGACTGATGTCCTGGAGGCTCAGGCCGAGGCTGAACGCCAAAAAGCGGAGGCCCTTGCCAAGAAACAGGCAGAGGAAGAGGCGCGGAAACGGGAGGCCGAGGAAAGGGCAGAGTCGCAGCGTCTGGCCGCCATTGCCAGGAAGGAGGCTGCAGAGCGTGAGAAACAGGCAGCGCTGGAAGCCGCCAATGCCTCCGCAGAAGAGGTGAATGAATCCAATACGACCATGGTGATAGTGGGAGTCATTTTTATACTGGGTATCATTGGGGGGATAGCGTTTGTTGTGATGAAAATCAAGAAAAAGGCCGAAAAGGATCGTTTCACAAAATTCTTTGAAGGAAAGGGAAAGGTCCAGAAAGATTTTTGGGACAGGGCTGCTGCCGACCCTGAAAACTTCAAATATGTTGCCTATATGTTCCCCTCCATCAAAGAGGCAACTTCTGCTTTGCAGAAACTAACATATATTACGGCCACTCCCAATGGCGACCTCAGATGCACGCGAGACAATCTGCTTTTTGGGGTCTATCCTCATCAGGATGGCGCGGTGGCTTTCATCGGTGGAAGTGATTTTCATTATGCGCCGTGGCGTGAAGCAACTGCCGTGCTTCCTGAACTGGAGGGTGCGAGGTATTTCAAGGTAAGTACAGAACCTGCTGTCTCACTGGAGGTGCCTGATATCGACAAGATGGCCACTGAACAGAATATCAAGATCGAAAGCCTTGGTGTCGAGGACTACACCGATCCAGAAGGCGGATTCACCCGCTGCTACAAATACAAGGCGGAAAGCAAGGAGATGGCGATGCTCTTCCTGGAGAACTTCCAGGTCAACGAAGAAGGTATCGTAGTCCAGGTCGAGACGCCAGAAGGCATCTTCGGCAAGGACGAAAACGGCATCTATACTGCCTGATTGCTTGAAGCCCAGATAAGAAGAGGCCATTAAAGGGGCCTAAGCGACCTAGGGGCACAAGAAGAAAAGGGTCAATCTCTTGATTGAAAACCTGTCTTTTGTGCCCCTTGCTTCATTTAGGACTTTTTTATTGTTGCGGTGGATTATTCGCTTTTTCCAGTCAGCTTCTGGATTTCCGATTCCAGAATGTCATGCTCTGAATAGAGAGCTTCAAGTTTGGATTCCACTGCAATGTAGCTTTGGCGTTTTTCCTTTTCCATTGCCTCCATTTTCATTTTTAGTTCTGGATTGCTTTCACAAGCACCTTTTTCCAGTTTGCGGATTTGACTTTTCTTGTACAAAAGACGCCCCCGCAGTTTCGCAATCTGAACCTTTGCCGTCTCTGAAGCTGTCTTCAGAGTATCAGCCGTTGTTTCCTTGTTCTGGCTGAAGGACTTGCTGACACCAAACGAAAGTGCCATCGCCAGCATGATTCCAATCATTGTCTTGCTTCCTTTCATACGTCAACTCCTTTTCTTGCACATCTTATCCCCTTTGGGAAAAGTCTTTGGCAGTGCGATGGGGATATTTTTGTGCTTTTTTTATGAATTCGCAACTGCTATTCTTAAAATATCCTAAAAATCTAATAATGCAAGCAATAAAATGAAAAAATAATTTGAAAAATGAAAATTAATGATATATCTTATGATTTGTGGGACTTGGGACGTGGGACGTGGGACGTGGGACGTGGGACGTGGGACGTGGGACGTGGGACGTGGGACGTGGGACGTGGGACGTGGGACGTGGGACGGAATGTCCCCCGTCCGTTGTCCCAAGTCCTCCGTCATGGGACGAGTTAGAGGAAATCGTGTCTTTTCAAAGAAAAAAGAGAGCAAAGGAGGTGCAAGATAGGAAAACAATGTTATCTTATATAGTTAAGTGTAATTACAATTGGAAATGGAAAAGAAAGACATCAAGGAGAATGATTGATGAGTGGATTCAACAGAGTGATTTTGGTTGGCAACGCGACGCGCGAGCCGATGGTTCGTGCATTACCGTCAGGTACACAGGTTGTTGATATTGGGATTGCCGTTAACCGCAGGTGGCGCACGAATGAGGGCGAAGATCGTGAGGAAACATGTTTTGTCGATTGTTCGGCCTTTGGGCGCACAGGCGATGTGATACGGAATTACGTTCACAAGGGGACTCTCTTCCTCGTGGAAGGGCGTCTGAGAATGGACCAGTGGGTGGACAAGACCACTGGGCAAAACCGCGTCAGGCATGTTGTGATGATTGACAATGTCCAGTTGCTGGAGAGACGTCAGGATGCGCAGATGCAGGGCGGCTATGGCCAGCCTTACGGACAGCAGTATCCTGCACAGGGCGGTTATGGTCAGCCGCAAGGTGGATATGGTCCGCTGCAGGGAGGATATGGTCAGCCGCAAGGCTATGGCCAGCAGTATGGAAACCCGCCGCCTGCATATAATCAGCAGGGTGGATATCCTGCGCCAGCACCGTACGGTGGAGCGCCTGCACCGCAGTACGGTGGGGCACCTGCGCCGCAGTACAGCGGTGCACCTGCTCAGCAGTATCGCCAGTCTGCGCCCCCGCCACCTCCCGCATTTAGCATGCCTGCCACGGAAACGGCCACGCCCGCGGCTGCTCCTGCGCCCGCAAGCGCCGATGCCCCCGCCAGTGAGCCCCCCAAGGCAGCACCGACCGAGGGTGGAATGGGGGCCGCGCCGACTGAGGGCGCCGCGTCCAATTCCAATGCGGATTCCGACCTGCCGTTTTAGCTTTTAGACAATCTAGACAATCTAGACAATCTAGACTTAACCAGAGCGCACGCTTGTTGTTAAGCGTGCGCCATTTCAATAATAATATTTGAGGGAAAAAAGATGACCGAAGCACGATTTACCTACAATCCAGGGGCGATAGAGCCAAAATGGCAGGCCTACTGGGCAGAGCACAAGACATTCAAGGCGATTGACTGCGACTACAGCCGTCAGAAGCTTTATGTGTTGGATATGTTTCCATATCCGTCGGGTGCTGGTCTTCACGTCGGTCATCCCGAAGGCTATACGGCTTCGGATATCTGGTGCCGCTACAAGCGCATGCGTGGCTACAACGTGCTGCATACCATGGGCTGGGATGCGTTTGGCCTGCCAGCTGAGCAGTATGCCATCAAGACGGGAACCCATCCCGCCGTCACGACCGCCAAGAACATCGCCACTTTCAAGCGCCAGCTGGAGGCGTTCGGCTTCAGCTTTGACTGGGACCGCGAAATCAACACAACTGACCCGAAGTACTACAAGTGGACGCAGTGGATTTTCTCCAAGCTGTATGAGCAGGGGTTGGCGTACGAATCCGAGGAGCCTGTGAACTGGTGCCCCGACCTGGGGACGGTTCTGGCGAACGAGGAGGTTATCAACGGACGTTCCGAGGTCGGCAATTTCCCCGTTATCCGCAAGCCCATCCGCCAGTGGGTGCTGCGTATTACCAAGTACGCCGAAAAGCTGCTGGACGGCATCGACGGCCTGAACTGGCCTGAAGGCACCAAGGAGATGCAGCGCAACTGGATTGGCAAGAGCACTGGCGCCGAAGTCGATTTCACCGTTGCTGGAACGGACACCAAGATCACCGTCTATACCACCCGCCCCGACACCTTGTTCGGCGCCACCTACATGGTGCTTGCGCCCGAACATCCCCTGGTTGAGAAGATTACTGCACCCGAGTGCCGCGAGGCTGTGGAGAAGTACGTGGCGGAGACGCGCACCAAGTCCGACCTGGCGCGCACGGAGGACAACAAGGATAAGACGGGTGTCTTCATTGGCGCGTATGCCATCAACCCCGTCAATGGCACCAAGATTCCCATCTGGATTTCCGACTACGTGCTTATCAGCTATGGCACGGGTGCCATCATGGCCGTTCCTGCGCACGATACCCGCGACTTCGAGTTTGCCACCAAGTTCAATATCCCGATCATCTGCATCCTGAAGCCGACCGAGGAGGCCTGCAAGGCAGAAGGTGTAGCGCTGGAGGATGTGCTGGCGGGACGCGCCTGCTGGACAGGCGACGGCGTCCTCTTCCAGTCTGGCAACGACGAAGTACAATTGGATGGTCTATGTGTCGCCGACGCCAAGAAGACCATCATCGACTGGATGCACAAGAAGGGCATTGGCACGCCGACCGTCAACTTCAAGTTGCGCGACTGGCTTTTCTCGCGCCAGCGCTACTGGGGCGAGCCCTTCCCGCTGGTCCACATGGAGGACGGCACCGTCCAGTTGGTTCCCGAATCGGAGTTGCCCGTGGTGCTGCCAGAAATGGAGGACTACAAGCCCACCAAAGATGGCGAGCCGCCGCTGGCGCGTGCCAAGGAGTGGCTGAAATACACCGATCCCGTTACTGGCAAGAAGGGGCTTCGCGAGACCAACACCATGCCGCAGTGGGCTGGCTCCTGCTGGTACTACCTGCGCTACATCGACCCGCACAATGACAAGGCAGCCTGGGATCCCGAGAAGGAGAAGTACTGGATGCCTGTTGATTTGTATGTCGGTGGCGCGGAGCACGCCGTCTTGCATCTGCTCTACTCCCGCTTCTGGCACCATGTGCTCTACGACCTGGGCTTGGTCTCGACGCCCGAGCCGTGGAAGCGGCTCGTCCACCAGGGCATGATTCTGGGCATCTCGTACAAGGATCAGCGCGGGGTGTTGGTGCCCAACGACCAGGTAGAGGCGAGAGGCGAAGAGTACTTCAGCAAGGAGACGGGCGAGAAGCTGACCATGCTGCCCGCCAAGATGTCCAAATCCCTGAAGAACGTGGTGAATCCTGACGACATCATCAAGCGCTATGGTGCGGACAGCTTCCGCCTCTACGAGATGTTCATGGGGCCGCTCGCCGAAGTCAAACCCTGGAACACCGAGGGCGTGGAGGGCGTCAACCGCTTCCTCAACCGCCTCTGGCGCAGCTTGGTCGATGTCAATACGGGGAACCTCTCCGCGGATGTCACTGACGACCCGCTCTCCGAGGAGATGGAGAGGCTGCTGCACCAGACCATCAAGAAGGTTGGCGAGGACGTGGAATCCCTGAGCTACAACACGGCCATCAGCCAACTGATGATTTTCCTGAACGAGATGTACCGCCAGCCGAAGCGCAACCGCAAGGCGATGGAGACCTTCGTGTTGCTTATCAGCCCGATGGCCCCGCACATCGCCGAAGAGCTCTGGCAGAAGCTGGGCCACGCCGAAACGCTTGCGTACGAACCTTGGCCCACCTACGATGAGAGCAAGCTCAAGGCGCAGAACGTCGAGATTCTCGTGCAGGTTCTCGGCAAGCCGAAGGCCAGAATCCAAGTACCCGTCGATTTGGACAAGGATGCCCTCTGCAAGGTTGCTCTAGAGAACGCCGACGTTCAGGCCGCGATTGCAGGCAAGACCATCGTCAAGTCCATCGCCGTACCTGGAAGACTGGTGAATTTTGTGGTGAAATAGACCGCTGCGCTTGAGCGCAGCGCACACAACAGGCGGAACCTGTTCTGTGCCCCATGCTTTTGCGTTGGGAAAAACAAAAAAGAAGGAAAAAAAACATGACCAATCAATACTACGATGAGATGTTGAACACGTACATTCCCTGGGGAAGCAGCACCTGCTCGAAGCATGCGGGCTTGACCCCTGAGGAGCCAGCGGTCATCGTCAGCGGCAAGGGATGCCGCGTGAAGGATGCCGACGGCAAGGAGTACATTGACTTTAAGAACGGCCTGGGCCCCATCTCGCTCGGCTACAACTACGAGCCCGTCAACGCCGCCATCCGCGAGCAGCTTGACAACGGCATCATCTTCAGCTACCCCAGCCCCTTGGAGGCGGAGGTTGCCAAAGCCATCACGGAAATCATCCCCTGCGCCGAGCAGGCGCGTTTCCTGAAGACAGGTGGCGAGGCCTGCGCGGCGTGCATCAAGGGCGCGCGTTTCATTACGGGGCACGACCATGTGATTCAGTGCGGCTACAACGGCTGGCTGAACTCCCTTGCCTCCGATGCGATGGTGTTGCCTGGCCGCAAGGGCACCTCTGGCAAGACAGGCATTCCGATGGAGTTTGCCTCCCTCTACCATGCAACCCCTTGGAACAACATCGAAAAGCTAGAAGAGCTGGGCAAGCAGTACGGCGACAACCTTGCGGCGGTCATCATCGCGGCAGATTACAACCGCATGGATGATGCGCGCACCTTCTACCCCTACCTGCGCGAGTTCACGAACCGCTATGGAGCTGCGCTTATCTTTGATGAAATCGTCACGGGCTTCCGCATTGCACTGGGCGGCGTTCAGGAGCACTACGGCGTAACGCCAGACATGGCGGTTTTCGCAAAGGCGGTTGCAAATGGGATGCCGCTCTCCGTCTATTGCGGTACGGCGAAGTGGATGAAGGCCTTTGCGCCTGGCGGTGCGGTTGTCTCCTCCACTTATGGCGGCGAGACACTTTCCCTGGCGGCTGCAAAGAAGGTCATTGAGATCTATCGCACCGAGGACGTCATCGGCCACCTGTGGCGCATGGGTGCGCGTATGTGGGGCGGCGTGGCCAGGATTGCCAAGGAGTATGACCTGCCGATTAATATGGGCATGACCGACCGTCCCGTCGGCTTCTACAGCCCCAGGGCAGGGGAGCGTGAACGCTATGTCAAGATGGAGCGCGCCATCCTCAAGGCGGGCGTCACGCTCTACCACGGCGGCTATGTCAACTACTCGCACCAGGAGGCGGACATCGACGAGGCTCTGGAGCGTATCGAAGGGGCCGTCAAGAATCTGTAAGGTCGGATAAGTCATGTTAGGTGAATATCTTGCATTGATAGTCGGGGCGGTTCTTGTCAATAATTTTGTCTTGAGCCGCATTTTGGGCATTTGCCCGTTTCTGGGCGTCTCTAAGAAGCTGAAGACCGCCCTGGGCATGGGGGGCGCCGTCATTTTTGTGATGACGCTTTCAGGTCTGGTAACTTCGCTCATCCACCATTGCGTGCTGAAGCCATTCGGGATGGAATACCTCCGCACAATCGTGTTCATCCTCGTCATCGCGGCGCTGGTGCAGATTGTGGAAGTGCTTTTGCAGCGTTTATCGCCTGCACTTTACAAGGCGCTGGGCATCTACCTGCCGCTGATCACCACGAACTGCGCCGTGCTTGGCTCCGCCATCATCTGCGCCGAGGGTGACTACAACGTTGTCAAATCCACGGTCTTCTGCAGCGCGTCTGCGGTGGGTTTCGCGTTGGCGCTGGTCCTGTTTGCCAGTGTGCGCGAGAAGCTGGAGCTTGCGAAGGTGCCCGAAGTCTTGAAGGGTCCTGCAATTGCCCTCTTGACCGCCAGCATCCTGGCGATGGCCTTCAGCGGTTTTTCTGGTTTGGGAGGGTGATTTCCCTAGATGTTCTAGATGTTCTAGATGTTCTAGAGGACTTTGTTGACTTAGCAGATTTTGAAAAAAACTTATGATTCACGTTTTGATTTTGACCGTCATCGGCGTTCTATTGGCACTGGCCATAGGGCTGGTGGCGAAGTATTTTGGTGCCGAGCAGGATCCGAGGTCAGACCAACTGCTGGAGCTGCTGCCTGGGGCGAACTGCGGGGGCTGCGGCTTTGCGGGCTGCGCCGATTATGTGAAAGCGATGCTGGAGGGCAGGGCGAAGCCTGGTTGCTGCCCAGGCATGAGTGCTGCATCTCTTGCCAAGGCCTCCTCGATTTTGGGTGTGGAGGCTGAGGAGCATGAGCGCAAAGTTGCGGTCGTCTGCTGCCGTGGCGACGAGAGTGTTGCCGTCAATCGTGCCTTCTACAACGGCGTGACCGATTGCGTGAATGCCGTGATGGTGGCGAATGGCGGCAAGGCATGCACATTCGGCTGCCTGGGGCTGGGCACCTGCGCACGCGTCTGCCCGTTTGGTGCCATTGAAATTACCGACAAGCATCTTGCTGTCGTGCATCCAGAGCTGTGCCGTGGCTGCAACAAGTGCGTGGAGGTGTGCCCGCGCCACATCATCAAGCTGGTGCCCGCGAAAGCCTCCGTGCATGTGCTGTGCAGCTCGCCCGAGAGCTTCAAAATCAAGAAGGGCGTCTGCTCGGCGGCATGCATAGGCTGCCACAAGTGTGCGAAAGCCGCCAAGGAGGGGCAGATAACCTTCAACGGCTTCCTCGCCTGCATCAACTACGCCAATCCTCCCGAAGCGGAAGTGGCTGATGTCTGCCCTGTTCATGTAATTAAAAAAAGCGAATGATTTAGATACCATGTTCAATCAACTGCATTTTTACGGTGGCGTTCATCCTGCGGAGGGGAAGGTTGCGCATGCAAGTCCCATCGCGACGCCTCCGATACTGGAAAGCTACACGGTGCCATGTGCGCAGCACATTGGCGCGCCTGCGCAGCCCGTCGTTCAGAAAGGCGACAAGGTTCTGAAGGGGCAGCTGCTGGCGAAGCCAAACGGCTTTGTTTCTGCGCCCGTCCATTCCCCGACGAGCGGTGAGGTCGTGGAGCTGACCACTTGCCTGGGGCCCATGGGCAACCAGATTCCTGCCATCATTATCAAATCGGACGGCGAGGACAAGGTGGCGGAGCCCATGCCCCTGTTGGATCCCGCCAACTCCGCGCCTGATGAACTGAAGCAGCGTGTGGGTGACGCGGGCATCGTCGGCATGGGCGGCGCCTCCTTTCCAACGCTTGTGAAGCTCTCGCCGCCGCCGAACAAGCCCATTGACACGCTCATCCTCAACGGCGTCGAGTGCGAGCCGTGCCTGACTGCCGACCACCGCCTGATGCTAGAGAATCCCGATGCGATTCTGGCGGGGGCGCGTGCCTGCGCCACGATTTTGGGCGTAAAGAAGGTAATGCTGGGCATTGAGGCGAACAAGCCTGATGCCGTTGCCCTGATGACGGAGCGCGCTGCGAAGTTTGACATTGAGGTGCATCAACTGAAGGTACGCTATCCGCAGGGAGCAGAAAAGCAGCTTATCTACGCACTGACAGGGCGCGTTGTCCCCAGTGGCGGGCTGCCGATGGATGTGAAGTGCGTCGTCCAGAACGTGGGCACGGCTGCTGCCATCGGCGAGGCGGTCACGCTGGGCAAACCCCTCTATGAGCGTGTGACGACCGTGACGGGCACGCCTGTCGTGAATCCAGGCAACTGGCGTTTCCGCGTGGGCACCTTCTATCGCGAGGCCATCCGTCTCTCGGGTGGCGTCAAGGATGATGTGCGGAAAATCATCTCGGGTGGCCCGATGATGGGGCTTTCCGTCTGTTCACTGGACATACCTGTGATGAAGAATACCTCGGGCATCCTGCTGCTTTCCGAGAGTGAAATCGTGCAGTATGAACCGCATCCCTGCATCCGCTGTGGACGCTGCAACGACAATTGCCCGATGGGCATGATGCCTGGCATCCTGAGCGAACAGATTGAAAATATGCGCTACGATCTGGCGGAGGAATGGCACGTCATGGACTGCATCGAGTGCGGATGCTGCTCCTTTGGTTGCCCCGCCCACCGCCCGCTCGTTCAGCACATGAAGCGCGCGAAGGCTGTGGTTGTCGCAAAACGCAAGGCCGCTGCCGCGAAAAAACCGAAAGCATAGGATGGCCCCGTAGGGGCGATAGGAAGATAGCCGTGGGTGAAGCGAAGCTGCGATAGCGGCGAGCGAAACCCACGGGAACGCAAATAACCACAGACTGAACCGCGTTAGCGGTGGCAGAAAAACAGTGGGTGGAGCGAAGCGAAACCCACGTACATCAATTGTATTTGTCTTTTGAATGAACACTGATTTGGAAAACAACGAAATAAAGATGCCCGATGTAAGTCGCCTGATCATCAGCGGCGCACCGCATTATCATTCCCCCGATGAGATACGTGGCATCATGTTCATGGTCATTCTGGCGTTGTTGCCAGCCTGCCTTGCGGGAATATGGCACTTTGGCATTCGCGCTTTGTGGATTATGCTTTTGACGGTCGCCTCGGCGGTCTCGTGGGAGGTGCTCGCCAACAAGGTGATGAAGCAGAGGCTGAGCGTGGGGGATGGAACTGCGATTCTAACAGGTCTTCTTCTGGCGATGAACCTGCCGCCCACCGTGCCCGAATGGGTTTGCGTGCTTGGTGCCTTCATTGCTATCGTGCTGGGCAAGATGGTCTATGGCGGAATGGGCTACAACCCCTTCAACCCCGCGTTGGTGGGACGTGTGGCCCTGCTGCTGGGGTTGCCGTCAATCATGACGCGCTTCGTGCCTCCGATGCACAGTATGTGGGACTGGTGCAGTGCAGCGAACACTGTCACCCAGGCAACTCCGCTGGTGTTGACCCATGCTACACCGCACACGAGGGCTGAAATCGTCGTTGATTATATGGACTTGTTCATCGGCCACTGCTCTGGCTGCATCGGCGAGACCTGCTTCATCGCGCTGCTGGTGGGCGGCATCTTTCTGATTTGCCTGAACCTCATCCGCTGGCAAGTTCCCGTCTGCTACATTGGGACGGTCTTTATCATCACGGCCATTGCGCACCGCGTGTCGCCGTCGGACTACGCTACACCACTTTCGCACGTTCTGAGCGGCGGTCTGGCACTGGGGGCCTTCTTCATGGCGACCGACATGGTGACGACACCGCTTTCCCGCGCGGGAAGCGTGGTCTTTGCCGTTGGCTGCGGCATCATCACGAGCGTCATTCGTCTTTGGGGCAGCTACCCCGAAGGCGTTTCGTTCTCCATCCTGATTATGAACGCATTGACGCCGCTCATTGACAAGGCGACGGCTGGCCATCCCTTCGGGACGGTGCGCACGGCTGCGCAGGAGGTGGGCAAATGAAAGAGACGGCCAAACTGATTCTGAGCCTGGGATTGGTCTGCGCCATCGGCAGCCTTGCGCTGACGCAGGTCTATCAGCGCACGAAGAAACCCATTGAGGAGGCCAATAAACGTGCTCTTGAGGAGAGCATGAAGCTCGTGCTGCCGTCCGAGACCGCCACCACGGAGAAGATCAACGATACGTTTTTCAAGGCCCTCGACTCCGATGGAAAGCTCATCGCGTATGCAGGGCAGGCCACGGGAAAGGGCGGCTTCCATGGCGATGTGAAGGTGCTCGTCGGAATTTCAGCCGATGGAAAGATACTCGGCGTGATGGTTACCGAGCACGGTGAGACGCCTGGACTTGGCAGCAAGGCGACCGATCGCAAGTCTAAGACCTCCCTATGGAGCGTGCTGGCTGGCAAGGCGAAGAAGGAGACCTTCCCCCCCAACGCCTATCTGGATTCCCTGACGGGACGGCCAGCGACGGGCTTCAAGTACGGCAAGGGAAAGGGTGAGGTGAACGGCGTCTCTGGCGCCACACTGAGCAGCAAGGCCATCCTGCGCGGCGTCAACGCCGTTTGCAAGGCCTTCAAGGAGCTTCCAAAGGAAAAATAATAACGCAAGGAGTAACTATTCAGAAGGATAAGCCGCGTTAGCGGCGGCAAGAACATAGCCGTGGGTGGAGCGAGCGTCTCTGGCGCGAGTGAAACCCACGGGGAGGCGATACCCCTGGTTCCTTTGCCGCCGTGCCGCGTAACGAAGCAGAGCGGCAAGGCGCAGAAAAAGTTGCAACCTGTGCCTATTGGCTTCTTTTCTGAATAGTTACAAATTAAAACATTAAGGAACGCATAGATATGTCCTATTTCAGAGAGTTCATCAAAGGATTGTGGCGGGAGAATCCCGTTCTGGTGCTAATGTTGGGGATGTGCCCCACGCTGGCGGTTTCCAGCAGCGCGAAGAACGCGCTTGGTATGGGCATCGCCACCACCTTCGTGCTGTTTGGCAGCAACATCGTGATTTCGCTGGTGCGGAAGGGAATCCCTTCGAAGGTGCGCATCCCCTGCTATATCGTCATCATCGCCGTCTTTGTGACGATTGTCGAATTGCTGATGAAGGCGTATGCTCCTGCGGAGCTGAACAAAACGCTTGGCATCTACATCCCGCTGATTGTGGTCAACTGCATTGTGTTGGGGCGTGCGGAGGCGTTTGCCTCCAAACACGGGGTCTTCCGCTCCGCGCTGGACGGCCTGGGCATGGGGTGCGGCTTCACGCTGGCACTGATGGCGCTGGGTGCCGTCCGCGAGTGCATCGCCGACGGCACCATCTTTGAGCTTCAGGTGCTTCCTGAACACGAACCATTTGTGCTGCTGAAGCTGCCTGCTGGCGCCTTCATCGTGCTGGCCGTCTTTTTGGCATTTATGAACTACTTGAAGATAAAGAAGGCATGCCGCGAAGGCAAGACATACACACCTCCTGAACTCTCCTGCGCAAATTGCAATTTGTGCGGGAAAGAGGAGAAATAATCCCCAAGTCAAGGAGAAACAATGCGCCACCTGATTAGCTCCCTGTTTTGTGCAATGGCTATGGTTATGGCGGGCGAGTGGAACCGCAATGAGTTCTTTGCGCAGAAGTTGGTGGCGTCGGTGCCTGGTATCCTGAAGCAGTACCACCCCGAGACGGGGCGTTTCGGGAGCGAACCGTGGGTATGCAACGACCAGAACAACATGTTTCCGCTGGCGGTTGCCTGGTGGGTTGAATCGAAGGATAACTCGTACTACCACAGCCCAGAGCTGCTCAAGGTGATTGTCAAGGCGGGCGATGCCCTGATTGACGACATGGACGAGAAGGGGATGTGGCTTTTCCGCAAGAAGGACAACTCCACCTGGGGGATGATCCATATGCCTTGGACCTACAGCCGCTGGATTCGCAGTTATGCGCTGGTGCGGGATGCCATGACCTCCGAGGAGCAGGAACGCTGGGACAAGGCCCTGAAGCTGGGCTTCTCCCATATCCAGAAGTATTGCAAGAGCAACCATGTGCAGAATATACCATGCCACCATGCCATGGGACTCTATGCGGCAGGCAGGCTCTTCGGGAACGAAGAGTGGATGAAAACTGCCAGTGATTATATGGCCAAGGTGGTAGCCGCGCAGGACTCAGAAGGGTTCTGGACGGAGCACTTTGGCCCTGTTGTCAGTTATAACTTCGTCTATATTGATGCCTTGGGTGATTACTACGCCATGTCGAAGGATCCCGTGGTGATTCCTGCATTGGAGAAGGCGGCTCGCTACCATGCGTCCATTCTTTTCAAGGACGGCACCTCGGCGGCCTGCCTGGATGAGCGCAACGGCTACAACACCTCCCTCACAGTTGGCAACCCAGGCTTTACATGGACTGCCATCGGGCGCGGTTTTCTGGAGCAGCAGTTCAACCTCTCAGCTGTCAAACGCATGACCTTCGTGCCTGACTACCTGGCTGCCATGCTGCTTCATGGCGGGACAGGCGAGACCATCAGCCCTGCAGAACTCGGCGAAAACGGCTTCTATCTTTCGAACAATAAAAAACTGGCGAAACTGACACGCGGGGAGTGGCAGCTTTGCGTTACTGGATATGCATGCAAGCCGACCACAAACCGTTGGATTATGGAACGCCAGAACATGATGGATATTTACCTGCATGGCAGGGGGCTTGTGGTAGGCGGCGGCAACACGCGCATGCAGCCGTTGCTTTCCACCTTCACCTTCGGCGACACAAGCCTGCTTGTGATGGATAACACGAGCACCACTCCAAACTTTCTGCCGAACATCCCGCTGAAGTGGGTGCCCGACAGCGCGGAAATCCTGCGTGAGGGCGATGGACTTGCTCTGAAGATGGCCTACGGCTCAAACAAGGTCTCCGTCAAGGCCATTCCACAGACGGAAAACACAAAACTCTCCTTGACATTTACCCTGGAGAACGCAGCGGAGGCCCCCTGTGAGGCACATCTGCCGATTATGCACAAAAGCAGCTTCCTGCGGTTGAGCGATGGCACGCGCCTCCCGCTTGGCGAGAAACTGGAGATGACGGCTGAAGAGCTGAAGGGCGGCTTCATCTACAATGGCGTGCGCTATGAAATGCCCCCGAATTCCCGCCTTTGCTGGCCTGTCAAGATATTCAACCAGTACGCAAAGGACGGCGTTGCCAGAAAAGGCTCGGAACGGATGGTCCTCTGCATCCCGCTTGGCCAGGAGGCGAACACGAGTGCAACACTCTCGCTAGTGGAGGATTCCAGCACCCTCATCAAGGATGCCCTCTGCTTCATGGCGGCGGACCTCCCTGTAACAGGTAGCGCAAATTGCGCAGTCAAGGTCATCAATGTCTATGGCGACCAGTTGATGTTCATTGGAACAACCAGACTCGGCGAGACGATGACCCTTACGATGGATGTGCCAGAAGCTGGTAACTACGAGCTAATTGTGGAGTACTTGATGGCCTATAGTTACGGCATCTCGCAACTGTCACTGGACGGCAAGCCCGTCGGCAAACCCTACAACGGCTATTCGCCTGAAATCGAGTATGATTTTCCGCTCTCATACGGACGTGTCGATTTGACAAAGGGGCCGCACACGCTGACTCTGACCACCATTGACCGCGACTCCCGTGCCACTACCAACAATCAAAGTATTCGGGCAATTTACCTTAAAAAGTAACTATTCAGAAGGGTAAGCCGCGTAGCGGCGGTAAGAACATAGCCGTGGGTGGAGCGAGCGCCGCAGGCGCGAGCGAAACCCACGGGTGGATGATACTCCCAATTCCTTTGCGCCGTGCCGCGTAGCGAAGCGCAGCGGCAAGGCGCAGAAAACCAAGCGGATTATGCCAATATGCCCCCTTCTGAATAGTTACCTCAAAAAAAACCAAAACATGATACGTCTCAACATCTCTCCGCTTTTTATCGACCATGCCGAAGAGGTTGCAGAAGACCTCCGCGACATGTATTGCCGCAACATCATCGACTCGACTGCCTTCATGTGTCCGATGTGCCCCGAAGGAAATCCCGCCATTGACAAGGGCAGCGAGTTTGCAAGTCGGTTTGCCGTCTTTAAGGCCCTCCTGAAGGACAGCGGACTGCCGACGGGCATCCTGATTCAGTCGTCAATGGGGCACGGGTGGGTGCCCAACAGCGAATCACCCTTCCAGAAGATTGTCAGGCTGGACGGACGTACTCCGTACACGATGTGTCCAGAGGACAAGGAGTTTCGCGTCTATATCCACGATGCTGTTGCGAAGTGTGCGGCGGCGGAGCCCGACTTCTTCATGCTGGATGACGACACGCGTTTCATCACGGGGCGCAATGCCTGCTTCTGTCCGCTGCATACCGCCCGTTTCAACGCAGAGTATGGCACATCCTATACGCCCGATGAATTGCGTGCAGCGGTTGGGGCGAGCCGCGAGATGGCAGAACGCTTCCAGGAGATGCTACGCCACTCCATGATAGACTACGCCAAGGTGATTCGCGACGCCATCGATTCCGTCAATCCAGAGCTTTTCTGCAGCTTCTGCCAGTGCAGTCTGGACATGTTTGCCACGGCGGATATGGCATCCGTTCTGGCAGGGCAGGGGAGGCGTCCGCTGGTGCGCCTGAACGATGGTTTCTACAAGCAGGATTCTGCACGCTACTTCCCTGCCTGGCTCGACTTGACGGCGGAGCAGGTGCTTACTTTGCCGAAGGATATCACCGTTATCAGCGAGCCCGACACTTGCCCCCACAACCGCTATTCAACATCTGCCGCCATCATGCGCACCCACCTGACCATGTCAATGATGGAGGGATGCAAGGGCGGGAAGCTCTGGATTACGCGCCTGGCTAAGTTCGAACCTGCCAGCGGCAAGGCCTATCGCAAGGCTTTGGCCGATGACGCGGGCCTGATGGAATACGCCTGCGAGGCCAATATCGATTGGAAAGGGCCGCAGATACCCGTCCCCAAAAAGCCTGCCTTCTATTTTAACAACGCTCGTGAGAAGAACGGCTGGTGCGATTTGTTCGGGCGCATGGGGCTGCCCTTCGCCTTCTCGCGCGGCATCAAGCAGGGAGAGGTGACACTGCTCACCCACCGCGAAATCGAACGCTGCTCGGACGATGAGTTGCGCGAGGCCTTCTGTGGAAAAGTTCTGCTGGATGGCTTCGGCGCACTTGCCCTGGCCAAGCGCGGTTTGGCAGCATACTGCGGCTGCGATGATGTGCAGGATTGGCGCAAGGCTCCCGTGACCTGTGAACAGTGGGCAGGAGGCGACATCTCCATCTCCATCCCCACGGAGATGGTCGAGCTTACCCCGTGCAAGGGGGCTGAGGTGCTTTCACGCCTCTATGCAAAGAGTTTTGCCTTTGATAAACGCCTGCAGGAGATGGCGCCTGGTGCGGTGCTGGCGACCAATGGACTTGGCGGGCGCGTCCTGACATTAGCCTTGCGGAGCATCTCGTGGTGCGGCTTCAGTACGGCTTTCAGCATGCTGAACGAATCCCGTAAGGCGCAGCTAGTCGAGTTCCTGAACACTCTCTCTTCCTTGGCTCTCTATTTTGTCGGCGACAATGAAACCCTGCTGAAATATGGCATAGACAAGGAAGGGAGACGCGTTGTTGAACTGCTGAATATCGGACTTGACCCGATTGAGGAAATTACTCTGCGGGGCACGTGGATTCAGGGGGCAAAACCTGAAATCCTGAAGGGGGATGGTACGTGGAACAACATGCAGTTTGAACGTCAGGGTGATATGCTGGTGATACGTCAAATTGTTTTGTCCGCAAGAGTTGTTGTTTTCCGTATATAATCATTGGCCAAATAGGAGAAAAGAAATGGAGAAGCCTATACGCATCGGGGCAATCGGTTGCTCGACGATTTTTAACAAGGCGCATGGTGATGCCATCCTGCGCATTCCCGAGGTGTTCAGAGTGGCGGCGGTCTGCGACATCGATGTCACTAAGGCAGAGGCTTTCAAGCGGAAATTCCATGCGGATGAGGTTTATACGGACTATCGAGAGATGCTTGCGAAGGCGGCCATTGATGCGGTCATCATCACCACGCCGACCGCCGCGCACTGCGTCCCGACCATTGATTCCCTTAACGCGGGATTTCATACCTTCTGCGAGAAACCAATGGCCATGACTATTGACGAGTGCAAGCTGATGATTGCCGCTGCAAAGAAAAACAACCGCACATTGACGCTCGGCTTCCAGTCCCGTTATGCGCCTGCCTGGCTGAAAATCCGCGAACTGGTCAAGAGCGGTGCCATCGGCGACATCATGAGCTGCACGATGACACAGTACTGGGACAGCGGTATCGGCCTCTACAAGGATTGGCGCACCAGCCCCGATGTCAGCGGTGGTGGCATCATCGCTGATTCCGCCGTACACTGGATTGACATCATGCGAATCATCATGGGTGAAATCACCTCCGTTTCCGCAGCGATGATTCCAGCACCCGATTCGCCGTACAAAAACGTTGATGACGATGCGCTGGTCACTTTCACCTTTGAAAACGGCAGCATTGGCCTTCTGCGCAACTCGTGGCGGCATCGACGCGGCCTCAACTCCTCTGAATCTTTTGAAATTTTCGGTACCAAGGGCAGTGTTGTCGCCGATCTGCGGACACCATGGGAGAATGGCGGCATTCAGAAGGTTACCCTCTGGACCCGCGAAAACGGAACAACATGGGAATACTCATGCCCTTCGACACGCTTTGTCAACCAGATGCGAAACTTTGCGGACTTTGTCACGGGAAAAGCCACCGAGGACAACAGCTTTGACGGTCTCCAGGCAATGCTGGTGCAGCAGGAAATCTACCGTGCCGCGAAGGAGAGACGCTGGATTGACATCAAATCGTTGAGAGACGAAATCTAAAAAGGAAAATAAAATATGGCGAAATTCATGCTTTTGGGCGGCAGCCCGCGCAAACAGGGCAATACGGAGAAGATGCTGGACCTCTTCCAAGAGGCGATGGCGTACCTTGTGCCAGGTATCGAGTTTGAACGCTATTTCCTGGAGGAAATGCATATTCAGATGTGCCGTGCCTGTCTGACCTGCTTCAAGACAGGAGCCTGTGTCTTACAGGACAAGGTCAATGAGATGGTGGCTTCCTTGGAGAAGTGTGATGGCCTCATCCTTGCCAGTCCTGTCTATTATGGCAGCATGACCGCGCAACTGAAGGCGGTTTTGGACAGGATCGGCCTTCTTTCCGAAGCGCATGGCCGCTCGTTGCGCGGTAAAATAGGCGGCTCCATCACGGTCGCCCGCCGCTGGGGGCATCTTGCTACTCAGGCGGAGTTGATGCTCTGGTTCGACCGCGTGGAGATGGTCCATGTCGGATGCGGCTGGTGCTCCGCCACATCCACCAACGCCAACAACATCGCCACGGACGATGAGGGATTGGGTTACCCCGTTCGCCTGGCGGAAAACATCGCACGACTGATACGGCAATAATGCCGCAGGCTGTTTTCTCTCAAAAGGTAATTTCGACTACAATTGAGCGTATGTTTTGATGGCATTGAGGACGGTGGCAGGGTGGTTGTTGGTGGAGACTTCAGCCCCCATTTCACGTGCTTTCAGCCAGAGTTCAAGGGTTTCCGAATGCCAGAGATTGACCTTGAGGCCCGCTGCCTTCACCTTGTCAACCAGTTCTTTTTCCGTCCCTTTTAGCGTTGGTGCGATGCTATAACATCCCATGGCAATGGCATCATCGACCGCCTGCTGGTCGAGACCACCATAGATAAGGCCGATTTTTGCTTCTGGGTGAAGGGCTTTCATCCGTTTCAGAACATCGTGGTCGAAGCAGGTGAAAACAAAAATACCTTTGGAAAGATGCTTTACGGCAAGAGCATACAGCTTGTTCAGGAATGTATCCATGCGTTCAGGGGAATATAATTCTCCGTAGCGGGGCTTCATCTCCAGTTCGATATAGAAATCCTGCATATTGTCAAATAGCAAAAAGAGTTCTTCTGCGGTAGGAACCTGCTCATTCGAGTATTTCATCTGAACGGATTTGATTTCAGCAAGTGTCAGTTTCTCCACGGCACCCTCGCCTGTGGTTGTCCGTTTGATGTCGCTGTCGTGCATTACGACCACTTCGTTGTCAAGGGTCAGGCGGAAATCTGTTTCAAAACCCGTAATGCCGTGCGAAATGGAGTATTCAAACGCCTTAAGACCATTTTCCGTGTACAATTCCTGCGTGCCGCGATGGGCCAGAATTCTGGGGAACTCGTGGATGAGTGTGTTTTCTTGAAGAAATAATTCTTTTTTCATTTTGCTTCTATGCTCCTTGTGCTGTCTGCTTTGGAAGATTTTGGTGGTATCGTTGTATAATATAAGCATAGGACCTGTTTTTTTAAAGAGTATTGCTTGCTTAATTATTTCAAAAGTTCAGACGCGGGTACGGGTGTGGCGACGGCGGCCACACTAACACTAAACTTAAAAGGGACAAGAGGGACGGTAGCGACGGGAGGAACAGTGTAATTGTGTTGGGTACTCTGCTCTGTCGCTTCTGGCGCTCCCGTCTCTCCCGTCCCTTATAAGTAAGGACTATTAGCGGCCACGCCGTCGTAAAAGCCAGCCCCACCCCAATGCCATTGACACTCCACACCACGGGACATTGGGTACGGGTACGAGTTTGGCAACGGCGGCCACACTAACACTAAGCTTAAAAGGGACAAGAGGGACGGGAGCGACGGGAGCGACAGTAAAATTGTGTTAGATACTCTGCTATGTCGCGCCCGTCCCTCCCGTCTCTCCCGTCCCTTATAAGTAAGGACTATTAGCGGCCACGCCGTCGTAAGCCCCAGTTCAACCTGAATGTCCTTGTCACGTCATAATATGGAATGCGGGACTCGAACCCTCGCGCGTATGGGGGCATCCAGAAACTTCCGCTGTCATTCTTCCTGTTGCTTGATCCCTCGCGCGCGTGGGTGGTCCATGCTGCCTGACCGCATTGGCACGGTGTTTTTTCTTGACCCCTCGCGCGTGTGGGTGGTCCGAGGCGGCCACAAGGAAGCTGGCGGCATGTACGCTTGACCCCTCGCGCGTGTGGGTGGTCCTATCTGACGGCGACATTCACATCCGGCAATCCCTTGACCCCTCGCGCGTGTGGGTGGTCCGGCGCTGAATCTCCACGCTCATGCTCGTTGCAGACTTGACCCCTCGCGCGTGTGGGTGGTCCATCCCGCCCACGCGATTTGCAGGTCCATGTCGCCTTGACCCCTCGCGCGTGTGGGTGGTCCACCCCCACCCAACCACCCTTACTATAATACAGGATTTTTCGTTTTTCAATTCTTAAAAAGAAAAATAAAGAAAATATTAAAAAATAATTAAGAAATATAATAATTGCAATATTATGAAATATATTATATGCAGATTCAATGTTCTGGGTTGTAATAAATTGTGTGTCTTATGCTCTGTTTCCCAAGGGTAGGGTTACTGCAACATTTTTATTGTGTCTGCATGGACGTGGTTTTTTGTGGAGTATGTCTTTCGCAGGTTGCGCTCCCTACGGGTGCTTGCCAGCGGTTTATATGGTCGCGCATTCTGTGCGCTGCCGCCTCGCGGTTCGCAAAAACTACTTTCTTGGGGAACAAAGCATAGAGCAAATAAAGGAGATGTAATCATGCAAACGCCTTTGGGAGAAGTACCAGACGATGATGTGGCGGCACTTGAATATCGGCTATGGTGGTATCTGCGATATGGGAATCAGCCGACTGGCATTTTGCGCGAGACAGCCGTGGCGAAAATCGACTATGGAGCACAGTATGAGCGTTTTGTCGGGCATCTTTTTGAGGAGAAAGGTTTTCGAGTGAGGTATAATGGATTACGCGAAGGAATGAATGACGGCGGTATCGACTTGATTGCAAGGGCTCCGCGCAAAATACGCCTTATCCAATGCAAACGCTGGAACAGGCCTGTGGATTGTGATACAATTTCACGATTGCACGGTGGTGTAGAGCGTTTCGCCTGGAATGAAAGGAAAGACAAGCCAGCGAAAAGTCGGACGCATATCCTTGGGGTACTTGTTACCAGTGGCGGTGTGGAGCCTGAGGCCAAGGAACTGGCGGAGCATCTAGGCATTTTTATGATGAAGAATCTGGTCTATCAGTCGTATCCTGCTGTCAAGGCGCAGGAGATAGTGGATGGGAAAGGACGTTTCTTGCTACCTTTTAATTCGGGGTATGACAAGATGGAGTTTTGCATCTCCAAGGGAGGACGTTTTTTCGGCACTGTGCGGGAAGCCTTGATACATGGCTTCTACTATCCACCGTACCATCAGGAACTATTGGCAAAATTATACAGAAGGAAAAAACGGCTCTAATACATTTTGGTAATGCTATGTTCCCCATGAGGGTCGGTTTTTGAAGGCCGCGAAACGGCAACACATGGAGTGCGCAACCATACATCCCCACGCAAGTGCCCGCAAGGGCGCAACAAAAAAACGTTGCCGTTACCTACCCTCATGAGAAACAGAGCGTTTGGTAAAAAGTTGTCTAAATTTGAACACAAAATCTTACAGGGGTAGGTAGTAAAAAGCCCCGTAGGGGCGGCAGAGAATAGACGTGGGCAAGCGTGGCCGCGCAGCGGCAAGCGCAGCCCACGGTCCGTGTCCCCAGAATTTTTCAAGGTGTGGCAGATGATTTCTGTCGCCCCTACGGGGCTTGAAAACACTGTTTTTCTCTCTTCCGTGGGCTACGCTCGCCCTTATAGGGCTTCGCTTGTCCACGTCTATACTCTTTCGCGGCTACGCCGCTTGTATGGTGAAGTGAAAAAGTGTGGACAAAGCAGATTTCCACCCTTGGAGGACAAAGAATTCACCCAAATGTATTAGAGGCGAAAAAAACAGAAAGGCTTACCAGATGGAATAAATGGTGCCTAGTACTTAATTGAATTAATTCGAATCACTACACCCTCCCCCTCCCCCTAACCACTATTCACTGCAATTGGTTTTGCCACTTGAAAAACGCTGTTAATGCATTATATTTACATATATGAGGTATTTGGGTTAAACAGGGACATAATATGCGGATTCTTTTCATAGGCGACATAGTTGGCAGTGGCGGACGCGAAGCGGTGAACCACTTTGTGCCTGAACTTCGAAAGGAGTACAACTGCGCATTCTGTGTGGCCAATGGAGAGAACATGGCCAATGGCAATGGCTTTGCGCGCAGCACACTGGATGAACTGAAGAAAAGCCAAGTGGATGTGTTCACTGGCGGGGACCATACCTGGGACCAGAAGGATTTTGAAAAGGAGATTCTGGATTTCCCCAATGTCCTGCGTCCTGCGAATGTCTCCGCGCAGCAGCCAGGTCGTGGATATGGCATCTTTGAGGCGGCAGACGGGACGAAGATTGGCGTGGTCAATCTTCTTGGACGCACATTCATGCGCTTTGCCTGCGATTGCCCTTTTGCGGCAGCAGAGAGAATCGTGGAGGAGATTCATGCGGTCACTCCCTTCATCATTGTGGATTTCCATGCAGAGGCTACCAGCGACAAGATATCGCTTGGGCGCTTCCTGGATGGCAAGGTGACTGCCGTGCTGGGTACGCATACCCATGTGCCGACGGCAGACGAGACCGTTTTCCCTGGCGGTACCGCTTTCCAATGCGATGTCGGAATGGTCGGCTCGCGGGATTCCGTGTTGGGCAGGGAGATTGAGCCGATTATCCAGCACTATCTGTCGGGGATGCCCTTCCGTTTTCCTGTAACCAATAAGAATGTGCGCCTCTGCGGGAGCGTCATCACGGTGGATGCGGAAGGTCATGCCACTGCAATTGAAAGGGTGGTGAGAGACCTATAATGCTCGCCTCCATTTTACGTTGAATTGAAATAAGGAGTGAAGATTCATGCGCTGTCCAAAATGCTCGTCGAATGACGACAAGGTCATCGAGACAAGAATATCGAAAGAGGGAGATACCATCCGTCGGCGTCGCCAGTGCCTTCAGTGCGGTTTTCGCTTCACAACATACGAATCCATCATCCCTGCGGACATCTATGTGGTCAAGCGGGATGGGCGCCGCGAGGATTTCAAACAGGAGAAATTGCGGGATGGCATTCGCCTGGCCTGCTGGAAGCGCAACATCAGTCAGGAGCAGATTGAGAACATTGTTCGCGATATCTCGACCCAGTTGATGTCCCTGCCGCAGTCCGAGGTGGAATCGCAGTACATTGGCGAGCTGGTGATGCGGGCGTTGCGCAACATCGACGAGGTGGCGTATGTCCGCTTCGCCTCTGTCTATCGCCATTTTAAAGATGTGGAGGCCTTCATTGACGAAATCAACAAGATGCCTGCAAAGGACTCGGATGTGGGAAAAGCGGAGGGCGTTGATGCTTCGGGTGAAGGTGGAAACGGCAAAGGCGAGGCTGAAAAAGCCGTGGAGAATGACCATTGATTCACATTGCGACATATAAGTTGCAGATAGCCGACGAGAATGGCTCGCCTGTGGAACTGGATATCGGAGGTCTGGAGCGCCAGATCGCGGAGGCGTTTCGCAAGCAGGGTTTTCAGGATGTCTGGATGGCGGAGGAGCTTTCCCTTATGCTGGTGGAAAAGCTCAACGGTGCAGATGCCAACCTTTTGAGCCGCAGTGAAGTGGATGCCCTGGTTACCTCCATGCTGACGGCCTCGGGCTATGCGGATGTGGCGCGGGAATATCAGGCTGTTCGCGGTTTCATGCCGTTTGAGGAAGAGCGCAGGGAGATGAAGCCTTGGCGAAGTATCCTTGAAAGCACCCTGCGCAGGACACTTCCAATCACGGAAATGCAATTGGCGAAGGTTTCTGCCAGATGTGCCAGTGTGCTGGAAAAGGCTGCTCTGGAACTGACTTCGGAGAAGTTTCTCACCTCTCTGGCGATACATCTGCTGGTCAACAACTCCGAAGGGGAGTTGGGAGAACGCTCACGTGATGACAGAAGGCCTTGGCAGGAGCGCCTGGGCGATCTTTCCCGCAGAAAACTGGAGCAGGCCATCCTGCGGCCCTTACCTGTCTCGCAGATTTTTCCCCGTGCGCGCATTGCGGTGAAGATGTCGGCCATAGGGGATGAGCAGACTGGCAACTGGGTTTCTGTGTTCAGTGTTTGTAGTGTCCTGAACGAACTGGCACCCTGCATCGTGGAGATGCTGAAAGCCTGGCGCAGAGAACTTGCGGAAAAGCATCCAATGCAGGCGGATTCACCTTCCCATATACTGTTTAGTGATTTCACGGAGTATCTGGGACGCGAGCCGAATATGTGGCGCAAGCGGGACCGTCAGGAAATACGGGACACTGTCGAGAGGATCATGGAGGAGACGGTGATTGCCAAGGTGGATTTCCCTGTTGTTCTGAGCATAAAATAGAGTTGAAAGCCTCGGAATAGCTTTTTATGGAAGAAGAATCTGTCATCAAAAAGCATGTGACCTTTGCGACGTGGATAGTTCTGCTGTCCATGGTGCTTTTTGCAACCACTTCGAATGTGGTTTTTGGCTCCCTGGGACGTGTCAGCGAGAGTTTCAAGGTGCCTTCAGAGTTGTTTTCCGTGACGGTATCCGTGCAGTTTCTGGGCTTCTTCGTGACCTGCCTGTTTCTGGGTATCCTTTCGGACCGCTTTGGCAAGAAACGGATGCTGATAGGTGCTTGCATCTCCGCATGTCTTGGGGCGCTTGGGTGGACATTGGCGCCAGGTTTGGTGGAACCGCTTCGCAAGCTGCTGGAAAACTGCGGCACGGATTGCAGCCGTGAGATGCTGGCGGTGATTTCAGTCAGCGTCGGGGCTCTGTTGCTTGGCGCGGGTGGCGGCGTGATGGAAAGCATGGGGGCGGCGATACTGACGGACTTGCATCCAGATCGCAGCAAATACTACATGAATGTCTCACAGGTCGCCTATTGCGTAGGGGCGATTCTACCCACGGTCGCCATCGGCAAACTCTATCCAATGGGAGTCTCGTGGAAATGGGCCTTTGGCGTGACCAGCGCGGGATCTTTGGTTATGGCGTTGCTTTGCCTTCCGCTCTGCCTCCCGAAGATGAGCCAGGGGCGGGCGGGACATGGTGACTTCAAGAGCACGCTTCGCGTGATACCGTCGGTGGCGGTGCCCAGCATCTGCTGCTTCTGTTATGTCTTTCCCGAAATGGCGACGGCCACATTCCTCGGCATCTACCTGAAAAACCACCTTCACGCTCCCGAGTCGATGTCCATCTACTGTCTGCCGATGTTCTGGACGGCAGTCGTTGTCGGGCGGATGGTCTGCGCCTATCTTCCGCAGAAGCAGCGCTATGAGTATGTCATCAGCGCCTTTATGCTGATGGCAGGCATCATTGCCGCATCGCAGTTGTGGGTCAGCACCTGGCAGGTGAGCATGGTTTTGTTTGTGCTGATAGGCCTCGCCTTCTCGGGTACCTGGCCGATGATCGTCAGCCTCGCCTCCACGCGGAACCTGGAGGACAGCGGGACGGCAGCGGGCATTACCATCAGCACAGGTTCCCTGGGGTGCATTTTGAACCCGATTGTGCTGGGGCCACTTTTCCACAACGGCAACATTGAGGCTGTTTTCTGCATTCTTTCGGGTGTACTCCTGTTCGGGGCGTTTCTTATGTTCATCTCCAGCTTCTGGTACAATTCTCCAGAAAAAGGAATCAAGGAGACGAAAGCATGATGAAGCTGAACGAACTCTGTAACTGGTTGCAAGACATCTTTGCGGATTACTCCTGCGAGGACTATTCCAACAACGGCTTGCAGGTGGAAGGGGCCTCCGACGTGCGGAAGGTCGCCTTCGCCGTCGATGCCTGTCTGGATACCATTGTCAAGGCGGGGATTCAGGGAGCGGACATGCTGGTTGTCCATCACGGTTTGAGCTGGGGGGACGGCTTCAAACGCCTGACTGGCGTGGATGCGGCTCGTTTTCGTGCGCTTTTTGCCTCCAATCTTTCCCTTTTTGCCATGCATTTGCCTCTGGATGCTCACAAGGAGATAGGCAACAATGCAGTCCTGGCGCAGAGGATGGGGTGCAAGGTGACCAGGACATTCTGCAAATGCCGTGGGGTGGAGATAGGCACTATTTGCAAGTTTGAAGCTCCTGTTTCGTTGACCGAACTTTTGAGCAAGGCGCGATGGCAGATTTCATCCACTGCAAAATTGACAGACAACTCACAGGGCGTTGCCAACGGGGTTGCATTTGTCTCTGGCGGCGGTGACTTTGCCATTGAGATGTGCAAGGAAGCTGGTGCGGACTGCCTTGTGACTGGCGAATTCATGCACCAGCGGTGGCATGCGGCCCATGAACTGGGCGTCTCCGTCATCAGTGCGGGCCATTATGACACCGAAAATACGGGCGTTAGAGCGCTGATGGCCAAGGTCAAGGCAGAGCTTCCGTTGGAGACTGCCTTCATTGAGGCTCCGACTGGCCTCTAGCTATTCCTGTTGTGATGGGAGTGGTTAGTGGTTAGAAGAAAAGTGCCGTAGGCACGGAGGAATATAGTCGTGGGTAGTAATACTCCTAACTTCAAAGGAACAGAAGGGACAGGAGCGACGGGAGGGACGGGAGCGACAGCAAAATGGCGCTAATTTTTTGTCCCTCCCGTCCCTCCTGTCCCTCCCGTCCCTTTAGGTGTTAATTCAGGAGTATTACCGCAAGCGCCCCCCAAGGGGCAGGCGTAACAAAGAATTGGTGAGTTTTTTTGGGGAGGTTTGTGATGAAAAAAGTGTTGAATCTGGCATTGTTGTTTCTTTGCATGGGTGTTTTGGCACAGGATGCAGCTTTGAAGGCACGCATAGAGGTGCTTCAGGCGAAGGCTGCAACCTATATGTTCTCGAAGCAGATGGAGAATGGTGCCTGGGGTGTTTCCATGCCTGGTGGCGGATTCCGTGGCGGCAGAGGAGGCGGCGCACCTGGTGTAGGGGGTGAAGGCAATCCCCCTGGACGCCCTGGCTTCGGTGACGGCAAAGGACCTGGTGGTTTTGGTGGACGCCCTGGCTTCGGTGACGGCAAAGGACCTGGTGGTTTTGGTGGACGTCCTGGCGGCTGGAAGCCAGGCATGGCGATGGCGAACCCTGCCATCACCTCGCTTGCCATTATCGGCCTGATGGACACGACGGCAGGCAAGACGGCAGAAGGAAAGGCGAAGCTGGACAAGGCGCTGGACTATGTGGTTTCCTGCAAACAGGCTGACAGGACCATCATGGAGCCGAGGGACAGGCGCACTTATCCCGTCTATTCCACCTCGATTTGCCTGCTTGCGCTGGCTAAGGCGAATCGTCCGCAGGATATGTCGGTGATTCGCGCCGCGCGCGACTATCTTTTGAGCGTTGATCCCACCCCAGAGGACAGCGATGTTGAGAATCCTCCTTCCGCAGGTTTTGGCTACGGAAAGCGTCAGCGCGCCGACTTGAACAACACCGCTTGGGTGCTGGAGGCACTTGCCGCGACGGACCACCTAGACAGGGAACCCTTCTCCAAAGACCCCGAAAAGGCGAAGAAGGCGGAAATTGCCTGGGACAAGGCACTTGCCTTCATCACCTCCTGCCAGAACCTGGCTGAAACCAACCAGAGCGCATGGGTGAAATCTGCCCCCGCCGAGGACAAGGGCGGCTTCATTTACTGCCCAGAAGATGCCTTGCGCGAAAATGCGGACGCGCAGATGCTCCGCTCCTATGGCAGTATGACCTATTCGGGATTGAAGAGCCTCATCTATGCACGCGTGAAGCCCGATGATGTCCGCGTGGTGAATGCTAAGGAGTGGATCAAGCGCTACTACACGCTGGAGGAGAACCCTGGCGTCGGGCAGGCAGGCTACTACTACTATCTGCACACTTTCGGCAAGTGTCTGGGCGTCCTGAAGATGGACACCATCGTGGATGCGAAGGGCAACAGCCATGACTGGCGCGCGGAACTCGTCGAGGCTGCCGAAAAACGTCAGGCTCCCGATGGCTCCTGGACCAATGACAAGAGCGGTCGCTGGTGGGAGAACATGACAGAACTGGCTACCAGCTACGTGCTCATGGCACTTGGAAATATATAATTAGCAATTAGCAATTGACAAATCGAGAATTGCTAATTGCTAATTTGTGACATAGGGGTATTATTTTGTAACTAGCGGATTGACTAACGCCAAAAGCGAGTTATATTATACTTTCACTTTTTCACAGCAGATAGCTTGGCCGTCTAGCGTTTCGCAAGGACGCCTGGCGGTCGAAGTTTGTTTTATTAGGAGTTTAAACAAGCATGTACGCACTCATCAAGACCAGTGGTAAGCAGTACAAGGTCGAGGTCGGAACCGTCCTGGAGCTCGATCGCGTTGCTGCTGAAGTCGGCTCCACGATTGAACTGAACGAAAACGTCCTCATGATTGGAGACGGGGACAAGGTGACGATTGGCACGCCTCTCGTGGCGGGCGCCTCTGTGACCCTGGAGGTCAAGGAGCATACGCGCGGCCCGAAGCTCATTGTCTTCAAGATGAAGCGCCGCAAACGCTACCGCGTTAAGAAAGGCCATCGCCAGGAGCTTACCAAAGTCGAAGTCAAGGACATCAAGTTCTAAGGTAAAATTGGTCTTTGGTACCGTGTATATGCGCGAGGCCGACGGAATCCAACCGTTGTCTGTCGCGCATTTTTTTTTGTTTTAGAGGTTTGAACAATGCAGAATGCGCTAGATATACTTCGCGAAAGAGGTTTTTTGTACCAGTTGACGGACGAGGAGGCGATGTCCAAGCGGATGTCGCAGGGGCCCATCACTTTCTATACGGGGTTTGACCCGACTGCGAACAGCCTTCACATCGGGCATCTTCTGCCTGTGATGGCGATGCGCTGGCTCCAGAAGTGCGGGCATCGCCCGCTGGTTCTGGTGGGCGGTGGCACGGCGATGGTGGGCGATCCATCGGGCAAGACCGAGGCGCGCCCCATCAGCACTGTCGAGACCATCGACGCCAATGTGGTTGCCCTGAAGGCCCAGCTGAGCCGTTTTCTGGACTTTTCCGAGGGGAAGGCGGTTTTGGTCAACAATGCCGACTGGCTGCGCGGGCTGAAGCTCATCGACTTTCTGCGGGACATCGGCAGTCTCTTCAGCGTGCCCCGTATGCTGACGGCTGAATCCGTGAAGATTCGCTTGGAGACGACGCTCTCTTTCCTGGAGTTCAGCTATCCGCTGCTCCAGTCCTATGACTTCTGCTATCTCTGCCAGAACTATGGCTGCGAGTTCCAGTTCGGCGGCCAGGACCAGTGGGGCAACATCGTGGCGGGTGTCGAGCTGACGCGCAGGAAACTCGGCAAGGAGGTCTATGGCGCCACTTATCCGTTGCTGCTGAAGAGCGACGGAACCAAGTTCGGCAAGACCGCGGGCGGCGCCGTCTGGCTGGATGCTACGAAGACAGCTCCCTTCGATTATTACCAGTTCTGGCGCAATGCCAATGATGCGGATGTGCAGAAGCTGCTGGGATTTTTCACCAGTCTGCCGATGGATGAAATCAAGGGCATTGTGGAAAGCGGGAACATCAACCGCGCCAAGGAGATATTGGGGTATGAGGCGACGGCATTGGCGCATGGTCACGAGGTTGCCATGAAGGCCTTTGTCGCCGCAGGAAACGAGTTCGGCTTTGCCGACCCCGAGTTCAAGGTGGCGACTACCAGCCGCATTGTCGAATCCGCCAAGATCGACTTGACGGAGGACATTCCGACCTTGGAACTGACCAAGGCAGAGCTGGGAGAGGGCATTGGCCTTCTGAACCTGATGGTCAAGGCGGGGCTTTGCGGTTCCAACAGTGATGCTCGCCGTCTTATCAAGGGTGGTGCCTGCTCCATTGACGACGCGAAGATTTCCGACGAGAAGATGACCATCACCGCTGATGCCTTCGCAAAGGGGCCCATCACCTTGAAGGCTGGCAAGAAGAACCGCAAGAGAGTGAAATTGCTCTGACAAGGAGTTTGATATGAAGATTGATTCACGGGCTGTCATTGCCGAAGGCGCAAAATTAGGGAAGGATGTTGAAATCGGGCCATACGCGGTCATCGATGCCGATGTAACCATTGGCGACGGCTGCAAAATCGGTCCGCACGCCTACATCACGGGCATCACCACGCTGGGCGAGGGGACGCAGGTTCACGCTGGGGCTGTCATTGGCGACGCCCCGCAGGATGTCCATTACAACGACGAGCCAAGTTATGTCGATATCGGCAAGAACTGTGTCATCCGCGAGTACGTGACCGTACACCGCGGCACGGAAGAGGGCAGCCATACTGTCGTCGGCAACAATGTGATGCTGATGGCCTTCTCGCACCTGGGGCACAATTGCATCATCGAAGATGGCGTGATTGTGGCGAACGCCAGCCTGCTGGCAGGGCGCGTAACCGTAGGGGCGAAGGCCTTTGTGAGCGCGGGCGTGATGGTGCATCAGTTCGTGCGCATCGGACGTCTTGCCATGATAGGCGGCGGCAACCACATCACCCAGGATGTGCCCCCCTTCTGCATGTTACAGGGGGAAGAAGTCCAGGGACCGAACATCGTCGGCCTGCGTCGTAGCGGCATGGAGGAAGAGGCTCGCACTGCCCTCCGCTCCGCCATCAAGATTTACTTCTGCTATGGCCTGCCCCGCCAGGAGGCTTGCGACCGCATCCGCTCCGAGGTGACCATCACACCCGAAGTCCAGGAGTTCATCGACTTTGTCATGTCCACCAAGCGCGGCATCTGCCCTGGCCACAAGCTGGGGGAATTCTGAGGGTGCGATAAAGTTTTTATCCAATAATCCCCAGCCTGATTCGTTTTTCTTGAAAAGGTGATTATATTCTTGAAGTTGCTATGCCCCCAAAGGGACTAGATTATCTAGAACATCTAGAAAAAACAAGAGTGTATAATTCCCCACGATAATAGAGAATCAAAGACTTTTTTTCACATTGTTAACATTTTAGGAGATTACCCATGAAAAAGAGATTCACCCTGATTGAGTTGCTGGTGGTCATTGGTATCATCGCGATTCTGGCCTCCATGCTGATGCCAGCTTTGTCCAAGGCGAAGGAAAAGGCCAACCAGGCCGACTGCATGAACAACATGAAGCAGATCAGCACCACCTTGATGATGTACTCCAACGACTTCAAGAACATGTTCACAATCGGTATTGATGAGAATGGGGTACAAGACGAGGACAATCCACACAACTCTGCAGGATTGGCAAATCTACTCTACTGCGACTACCTGAAGTCACCGAAGACCTTTGTCTGCCGCAGTACCAAGCACACTGCTGCTGCTGTCAAGGACGGCTGGAAGGATGTTGCCAAGGACACAGATTCTGCTGATGGCAAAGGCTCTGACAAGTACAACAGCTATCTTTATATTGGTGGGCTTTGCACTACTGAAGTCACCTCCGAGCACGGTATCGCCCGTGACAAAGGCAAAGGTACCAAAGGTAATCATAAACAGTATGGCAACGTTCTATTTGGTGATGGCCACGTCGAAGGCATCACGGGCACCAAGAACACCAATTGGGAAGATAAGGATGATTGCTTCAACATGAATCCTTACGATAGTGATGAAATCTCAATGCCCAAAAAAGGCGATACCGAAGTTCAAAATGATTTGTGGCCGACCAAAAAATAAAACTTATCATACATAAATGCAGCATTCCATTTGCATACCTGGAGTGCCTCCAGTAGATGTCAGTGAGCTGTATAGGATCATTGACACGGAGGCGTTCCAGGCACTGCGGGAACGCAAGCAGCTTGGTGTGAACAGCCTGGTTTTCCCTGGGGCTGTTCACACTCGTTTTGAGCACAGTATCGGTGTGCTCTCATTGGCACAGCGTTTGTGCCGTATCCATGGCATCACGGGGAATGACGCGAGGCACATTCAGGCCTTCGCACTTTTGCACGACATCGGTCATGGTCCCTTTTCGCACCAGACAGAGCCCGTTTTGCAGGGCAGCCACCACAGGCAGGGGCTGAAAATCATCGCAAAGATGGCATGTCTTCTGGAGAGCCTGGGCATTGACCCGCTCCGCATCTGCAACATGCTCCAGGGCGACGACCCGATGGCCGCCTGGATTAGCGACCGCAATTTGGGCGCAGACAAGCTGGACTATCTTTCGCGCGATGCCCTCCACATCGGCTTTTTCGGTACACCCGACATTGAGCGCATCCAGTACTACACCGTTATGACCGCCGACGGCCTTGCCATCGAGGACAAGTTTGCGGAGGATGCCAAGCAGCTCCAGAAGTACTACACCTACCTGCATCAGCATGGTTATCTGAACAAGACCGCCCTCATTGCTCAGCGGATGCTCCAGCGTGCCTGCCAGGAACGGCTCAAGCTGGAACCTGAACGCCACGACGAGTGCTGGCAGTTCACGGACGCGGAACTTCTCTCCTTTCTCTCCGATGGTATCTCACCGCTGGCGACGCAACTCACGAACCAGATCAAGCACCGTCAACTTTACCGCAGTTTCTTGGTCATCAAGCCAAGCGGCTACGCCTATATGGAGCGTGAGTCCAACAAGCCCATCCAGGTGCGCGAATGGGACGAGGAACGCCTTTCCGCCTTCTGCGAAAAATGTAGCGACCTAGATTATCTCTCACGCCTAGAGGACGACCTTGCCGCCACTTGTGGCCTTCCGCCAGGCAGTGTGCTTTTCGCGGCCATGCCATACTTCAGCAAGCTGATACCTAAGGACTTGCGCGTCCATTGCGAAGGGCGCGACGACTACTGGCTTTTCGAAAAGGACGGTGCGCACTACCGTTCTCTTGCCAGCGACTACCTGCGCACCTTTGCCGTACGTCTGGCCTGTCCGTTGGAACATCGCGAACGGCTTGCTTCCCTGAACCTTGAACTCTAGCTTCCCCCTAAAAAACAGGAGCATCTACTATGAAGAAATTGCTGACTATTTGCATCCTCCTTCTTGGAATCAGTAACTTGGTTATGGCGCAGCAAGCCCAGCCCGACAAAGTGGCGCAGGTGGAGCGTGGCGAGTTGAAGGAGGCGTATGCTTCTTGGTGGGGATTCGACGCGGAAGATTCCACGAAGGCTCTTCAGGCGGCCGTTTCCTCCAAGGTGCCGAAGCTCATCATTGACAAGATGGCGTCGCCGTGGATTCTTGGAAAAACGCTGAACCTTGTCTCCAACCAGGAGATTGTCTTCGAGGAGGGTGTCGAGCTTCTTGCCAAGAAGGGTGCGTTCAAGGGGAGATCAGATGCGCTGGTAAAAATGGCGCTTCTGGAGAATATTACGTTGCGTGGCGAAGGAAAGGGTGCGACCCTGCGAATGCGCAAGGCGGACTACCACACCGACGAATATGAGAAAGCCGAGTGGCGCCATGCCATCAACCTGCAAAGCAGCCGCAACATAAAAATCCTCAATTTGAGCCTCGTCGAATCGGGTGGCGACGGCATCTACCTGGGCATTGCCAAGCAGGGTGTCATTCCGACGGACATCCTCATAAAGGATGTCGTCTGCGATGGGAACAACCGCCAGGGCATCAGCATCATAGCTGGCATCAACGTGCTAATCGAGAACACGAAGCTTATCAACACGAAGGGCACGGCGCCCGAGGCGGGTATCGACTTTGAGCCAAACCGCAACAACGAGCCCATCCGCAATATCGTCATGCGCAAGTGTTTTTTGGCTAACAATGCAGGTCATGGCATTCATTTCTGGCTTGGGAAGATGGATGCCAGTGGCAGTCCTCTTGATGTTGTCATCGAGGATTGTGTCTCGCAGGATGCAGGGCAGGCCTGTTTCTCTCTCTGCGTGACCAATGGTCATGGGAAGACCTTGCAGGGGCGTGTGCTGGTGAAAAACTGCATCTTCGAGAATGGGCAGTTCCCAGTCAGGTTCCGCGGCACGAGCCATATCGGCTTCAAGACCACTTTCGAGAATGTGGTAATGAAGAACATGTCGCAGAAGAATCCGCAGGTGTCCCCCATCGTCATTCAAGGCGATTCGCGCGATGAGGAGCCGTCGGGAAACATCCACTTCCAGAACGTGCGCCTCTATGACAACATGGAGCGCGAGCCATTGTCAGTGAGCCCGAATGGTCAGGTGGGCGGACTGGACAACATATCTGGCTCCATCATCTGCGTAACGGAAAAGGGCGAGCGGGAGTTTAAGCTCACCAACGAGTGGGCTCGGGCAAATTTCCCTATCCGCAAGCTCTTTACTCTCACGCCATACGACATGTCTGGCGTGAAGTTGGTTCCCCTTGGCGACGACCAGAAGATGACCGATTTCTCCAAGATTCCCTTACGCCATACGGGCAGATATCTTCTTTATGCGAACCAGGGGGATGAAATCCGCTTCACCCTCAACTATGGCCAACTGGGCAGATACCAAGGAAAGGAGGCGAAAGTCACCTGCACACTGCCCTCTGGTAAAGAGCTCACGTTGGAGCCTGTCCCATTCAAGACAGACAAGGATTATTGCCTGGAGAAGGTTCCCGAAACAGGACTTTACACCGTTACAGTAGCCACTGGCACCAACTTGAACAGCATGCTGCGCTGCAACTGCCCGCTCTTCATTGAGGTAAGCGGGAGGAATACCGAATTCTGCACAGGACGGGGAGATGTCTTCTTCTATGTCCCCCTGAAGACCCCCGCTTTCTGCGTGAACTTCTGGGGAGAGGGGGCGGAAGGCCTTAAGGTGACCATCTACGACATGAATGGCAAGCAAATCTGGCAGAAGGACGACATCTCCCTCATCGAGCAGTTCCATGATGAAGGCGAACTTGCGCAGAAGGGCGGCGTTTTCCGCATCCACATTGAGGCACCAACCCATCTTGCCACCATTGAAGACTACTCCCTCCGCATTTTCGGAATCCCGCCATATGTCGGCCTGGCACCCAACCTGTTGATGAAACCAGAACCACAGCGCTAAGGCACCGTGTATAGGCCAGGCACCTGTCCTGTGCGCGGGAGTTCAGTCCTGCGTTAAATTCCTGTCCTGTGCGCGGGACTTCAGTCCTGCGTTAAATTCCTGTCCTGTGCGCGGGACTTCAGTCCCGCGTTAACCGTCTAGTATCTACCATGAGCACACTTACATTTTACAAAAAGCACCTTCAGGGGCATGCGCTTGGGACTCCTTCGCGTTTCCCTGCCATTGCCCTGCCAATCAAATACAGCGTTGCAACTGAGCTGGACGAGGACGACGGCCTCTTCATCAACTACGGTATGCACTCCGATTCGCTGCCTTACACGATGAACGACAATTATGACGGGCCATTGGAAGAGCTGGAACTTGATGCCGCCGTGCTGGAGAACAGTCACATTCGCGCAGAAGTGGTCATTTCGCTGGGCGGGCGTCTCTGGTCCATCTATGACAAGGACAGCCAGCGCGATTTGATTGTCGATAACCACCAGTTCCGTCCAGGCAACCTTGCCATACGCAACGCCTGGTTTGCGGGCGGCATCGAATACAACGTCGGGCGGCGCGGACATGACGCGCAAACCTGCAATACCCGCTTTGCCGCTGAGACGACCGACGATGACGGCACGCCCGTTCTGCGCATCTACGAGTTCAGCCGCGATGCGTTGACACCCTTCCAGATTGACTTTTTCCTGCCAGACGATTCGAAATTCCTGTATGCGCGCGTGCGCATCACAAACCCCACCGAACAGGTCATGCCGATGTACTGGTGGAGCAACATCGCTGTGGAGGAGCGCGAGGGCAGCCGCGTCATTGTCCCCACATACGAGACCTACGCGAACGCCTATTTGAACGGCCATCACGCCCTTTCGAAAATCAAACTGCCTGACGGCGCTGGTTACGATGGCACCTATCCCACCAACCACAAGAAGGCCCTGGACTACTTCTTCAAGATTCCAGAGAACTCGCGCAAATACGAGACGGTCATCTACCCCGACGGCAAGGGCTTTGCATTCTGCTCGACGGCGCGTCTCCAAGGGCGTAAGCTCTTTGTGTGGGGGCAGGGCGCGGGCGGCAAGCACTGGCAGCGCAACTTGATGGCGCCCGACACGCCCGACTACATTGAAATCCAGGGCGGTGTTGCCCACACGCAGTCGGAGTGCCTGCCGATGCCTCCGAAGACAGTCTGGGAGTGGCTGGAAGCCTATGGCCCAATCGAGATGCCACCCGAAAAGTGCTTCGGCGACTGGGACACTGCCGTCAAGGCGGTTTCCGCCGAGATTAATCGCATCATGCCGCAGGAGAAGTTGGACGAACTGTTCCTCCGCACGCGAAAATCCATCTCCCTCAAGCCTGCAACCTGCAAGGTCGCGGGGACGGGCTGGGGCGCACTGGAGAACTTGTTGCGCAAGAAAAACAGCACGCCGCAGTTGGAATTCGGCGAAGTCGGCCCCGAACAGGCGGACTGGAAGCAGTTGCTGGAGACGGGCGAGATGAACGACGAGCCGCCCACCTCCTACATGGTGCAGGAGGAGTGGTTCGAGTTGCTTAAAAAAGCGAAGCCTGGCTGGAAGGTGCTCTTCCATCTTGCTCTCAACTACTATCGCCGCAACGACCTGGAGCGCGCTTACGACTGCATGAACAAGTCGCTTACGCTGTCTCAGAACGCCTGGAACCTTCAGGCTCAGGCCTATTTCTACCGCTTTGCGGGACGCAAGGCGGAGGCCTCCGCGCTCTTCCAGAAGGCGATGGAGCTGGAACCCGATGACGCCTCTCTGGCCAAGAGTTCCCTGCGTTCATTACGTGCGCTTGAAGACTATTCTGCCGTTCTGAACGTCTGGAACATTTTGTCGGAGCAGGTCAAGTCCCGCCCGATGAACCAGTTCCTCTATGCAGACGCGCTGGCCCACACAGGAAAGCTGGAGGAGGCGGAGGCCATCATCATGGCGGACGGCGGCCTCGAAATTCCCGACATCCGTGAAGGCGAAATCTCCACGTCGGAACTCTACATCTACATTCAGGTCGAGAAGGCGAAGCTCCAGGGCATCACCCTCGACCCCAAGCAGGTGCAGGTGCCCCGCGCCTTAGACCTCAGAATGAGCTAGCCTGTTCTGTGCACGGAACTTCAGTTCCGTGAAAATGGGAAAAGGAAGGAAAGAACCATGAAAATCACATCTTTTGAGCTATACAAGGTTGCACCTCGGTGGCTGTTTTTGAAGACAAACACGGACGAGGGGATTTGCGGTTGGGGTGAGCCCGTCATCGAGGGACGAGCAGACACTGTTGCGGCGGCTGTGCGCGAATTCGAACCATACCTCATCGGGCGTGACCCCTCGCAGATAGAGGACATCTTCCAGACGCTCTACCGAGGTGGTTTTTACCGTGGCGGCCCCGTGCTGACGAGCGCCATTTCGGGCATCGAGATGTCGCTGTGGGATATACGCGGCAAACAGCTGGGGCTTCCCATCTACGACTTGCTTGGCGGTCCCGTGCGGGAAAAGATCCAGGTTTATTGCTGGATAGGCGGCGACCGTCCTGACGACACGGCACGCGCCGCCCGCGAGAAGGCGGAACAGGGCTACAAGGCCATCAAGATGAACGGCACCGCCGAACTGGATTTCATCGACAACTGGACGAAGGTGGAGGCGGCGGTCAGCCGCGTCGCCGCCATACGGGATGCTTTGGGGAAGAACTTTGGTATCGCGGTTGATTTCCACGGGCGCGTCCACCAGGCGATGGCGCGTGTGCTGATGAAGGAGCTGGAGCCCTATCACCTGATGTTCATCGAGGAGCCTGTACTCATCGAAAACATTGAGGCTTTTGCAGAGTTGCGCCGCCACACTAGCACGCCCATTGCCACGGGCGAGCGCAACTTCACGCGCTGGGGCTTCAAGGAGATCTTGACGCGCGGCGTCGCTGACATCATCCAGCCTGATTTGTGCCATGCGGGTGGCATCCTTGAGTGCAAGAAGATTGCTGCGATGGCGGAGTGCTTCGATGTGGCGGTCGCCCCGCACTGTCCGCTGGGCCCCATCGCCTTCGCCGCCTGTCTGCAATTGGACTACGGAACGCCAAACGCCGTCATCCAGGAGCAAAGCCTCGGCATCCACTACAACCAGGGGGCGGATTTGCTCGACTACCTGGCTGACAGGACGGTCTTTGAGTACAAGGACGGCTCTGTCTATCGCAACCAAAAGCCTGGCTTGGGCATCGAGATCAACGAGGAGAAGGTGCGCGAGGCCGCAGCCAAGGGACACAATTGGAAGAACCCCGTGTGGCGAACCGAGGACGGTGTGGTCGCGGAATGGTAGGAAAACCGCCGCGCTGAAGCGCGGCGCACATGACAGGCTTTCCTCACCTGTTCTGTGCCTGGTGCGTTAGCGCCAGGAAAACCTGTTCTGTGCCTGGTGCTTCAGCACCAGGAAAAAGATAGGAAAAACTATGCAAGAACAAAGCAATACACCAACCCCACCTCCGCTTCCTGATATTCCAAGTGTGCCTCCGCCCATTCCCCAAGGCGACCTCCCCCCCGTGCCTCCGTCGATGCCGCAGGGCGGCCCCCCGCCCGTGCCCCCGTCAATGCCGCAGGGCGGCCCCCCGCCCGTGCCTCCGTCGATGCCGCAGGGCGGCCCCCCGCCCGTGCCTCCGTCGAAGCCACAGGACGAATCTCCGCAGGCTCCGAAATCAGACCAGGTGAAACTGTGTAAGAACTGCGGTTCTGCGCTGGTGTTCGACCCCGAGGCGGGGTGTATGAAGTGCCCGTCTTGCAGAACGACTGAAGAGTGGGAGGAGCCGTTGGAAGGTGACCAGGTTGTGGAGAACGACCTGCTGACAACAATGGCCGCTGAAATTGAGTTTGAGGGAGAAGAACATATTGAGGTGAAATGCCCTTCATGCGGGGCATCCAGTACTTTCCCTGTGAATGAGGTGGCTGGCTTCTGCCCGTTCTGCAAGAGCCCCATTGTTGCTTCGTCGAAGAGTCAGCGGAGCATCCGTCCGTCTGGTATGCTTCCCTTTATCATCACCAGCGATGCGGCGCAGGCCACCTTCAAGCAGTGGATAAAAAGTCGTTGGTTTCTGCCAAACGAGGCGAAAAAGGTCTGTCTAGCGAAAGGAGTGGATGGGGTCTATCGCCCCACTTGGACATTCGACTTCGATACCACCTGCCACTACACGGGGGAACGTGGTGACTACTACTATGTGACGCAGACCTACAGGGATTCCAAGGGAAACACCCAGACGCGTCAGGTGCGCAAGACACGGTGGAGCTATGCCAGCGGCACCGTCTATCGCTTCTTTGACGATTTGCAGGTTTATGCCAGCAACAAGATTTCCCGCAAATTGCAGGCGGATGTCGGGCCATGGAAGCTGCTGGAATCCGTGAACTACAACGAAGACATCGTGCGTGGATTTGTGGAGGAGAGTTATGATGTCACATTGGCGACGGGTCTTGACGAGGCGCATCAAAAGGCGAAGGAACTTTTGCGCGAAACCGTCAGGCACGACATCGGAGGAGATGAACAGCGGATTCACACAATGAATGTCATCTACAACAAAAGCACCTACAAGCAACTTTTGCTGCCTTTCTGGTCGAGTTTCTACAAGTTCAAAGAGAAGAGCTACACCTATTTGGTCAATGGCCAGACGGGAAAAGGCCATGGCGAGCGTCCTTGGAGCGCATGGAAGATTTTCTTTTTCATTCTCTCTATTGCAGCCGTCATTTATGGGTTATATTATTTATTACAGAATTGCTAGTTTTTCATATTGTTTTTCATATTGTTTCCCGCTCAAAACACAAAGGAGGTTTAAATGGGAATATTAAAGAATATCTTTACTGGTCAGTTTATTGACATCGTCCAATGGGATGAGGAGACGCCAGGCGTGCTGGTTCACCGCTTCGACCGCCACAACAATGAAATCAAGAACAACGCCAAGTTGATTGTGCGTCCTGGCCAGCGGGCCATCTTTGTGAACGAAGGACAGGTGGCAGACCAGTTCGGCCCTGGAACCTATGAATTGAGCACCAAGAACATGCCGATTCTGACCACGCTGTTGTCGTTGCCATACGGCTTCGAGTCCTGGCACAAGGCAGAGGTTTATTTTGTGAAGACCACCGAGCAACTGGACCGCAGATGGGGCACCAAACAGCCTATCATGATGCGCGACCTCGACTTGGGCATGCTGCGTATCCGCGCCTTTGGCAACTACTCCTACAAGGTGGGGACCACCGATAACCTCCTGGAGCGTTTCATCGGCGCCAAGAGCGAATACCGTGCCGACGAGATGGAAGGGCAGTTCGACATGAAGGTCATCAGCGAATTCTCCGATGCCCTTGGCGAGTTGCGGATTCCCGCGCTGGATCTCGTTGCCAAATACAATGAGATCGGCGAGCATGTTCGCCAGAAGTTGAATGTCACCTTCAACAACATGGGCTTCGAACTGATTTCCTTTACCATCGGCAACATCAACCTCCCCGACAGTGTCAATGATGCCATCGACAAGCGTAGTGAACTTGGGGTGTTCAATGGCGCCATGGGGCTGTACTCGCAGAAGCAGGCGGCAGATGCCATGCGGGATGCCGCCAACAACCCAGGCAACGGTGGAGCTATGATGGGTATGATGATGGGAGCCAATTTCGCTGGTATGGTCAACCAGGGTGTCAACCAGGCGCAGATGGCACCTCCGCCCCCGCCGCCCGCAGGTCCCACCTACTTCCTTGCCGTGAACGGCCAGCGCCAGGGGCCGTATGATGCGCAGACCCTCCAGCAGATGGCCATGCAGGGCACCTTCACCGCTGCCACCATGGTCTGGACCGCAGGCATGGCAGGCTGGCAGGCCGCCAACACCGTGCCCGCGCTGGCCTCCCTCTTTGCCGCAGTGCCCCCGCCACTGCCGTAGAGGAAGACCTGAAAGGACCGAAACGACCAAAAGGAGTTAAAAACGACGCAAGGGGCAGTTTTGCTTCTTGCGTCTTATCGCTTTTATCTCTTTTATCCCTTTTATCGTTGCCAACTAGCCAAAGGAGTCATGATATGCGTATAGCCGTTTTTGCTGTCATCGCATCTTTCTTTGCTTTTGCGCAGGAGATTCCGCAGGGCTGGTTTGCCTTTCAGACGGATGCGCGTGTGGCTCCAGATGACAGCCTCGGCAGCGTGGCGTTCCTAAATGACGGCCCAGCCGACAAGCGTATTTCCGTGAAGGACGGTCATTTTGTTCGGCCAGATGGCGCACGCGTGCGTTTCTTCGGCTCTAACGTAACCTTTAATCGGGCCTTTCCCGACAAGGATGTGGCGCCGCTGGTGGCCAGGCGCATGAGGCAGCTTGGTTTCAACGTTGTGCGCTTCCATCACATGGACAACCGTCATATCTGGAACAAGGAACTGACGGCCATCGACCCCATCCAGTTGGACAAGCTGCAGTGGTTTATTCATTGCCTGAATCAAGAAGGCATCTATGCCAACATTAACCTGCATGTTTCCTGGTGGTACAAGGAGTTGGACAGGAAAAAAAGTTCCTTCCATTACGGCAAGGGACTGGACAGGTACTATCCGCCCTTCATTGAGTTCCAGAAGAACTATGCGCGTGATTTGCTGACGGCGGTCAGCCCTTATTCGCGTCTCCCCATGACGGATGACCCAGGCATCTTCTGCGTTGAAATCAACAATGAGAACGCCATCACCGATTTGGATTCCTTTGAGAAAATAGCGGAAATCCAGGGCACTCCCTGGGGGGATTGCCTGCTGGAGTACTGGCGCAAATGGGTCGGGGAAAAGTATGGCAGTGCCTCGGCAGCGGTGAAGGTCTGGAGTGCTGGCGCGCAGCCACTCTCGGAGACAAATATGGTCGCGGGGGGCATACCGCACTTTGAGGGTGAGCGGCGGGGCTTTTTTGAGCCATCCCTGCGGGCAGACGGCAGTTATGAGCTAAAACTCCTACAGGATGGAACACTCGATTGGGCCTATCAGATGCACTTCTACAACATCATCCTGAAGGATAACACACGCTACCTTGCGCGTTTCAAGGCGCGTTGCGACGTGCCGCGGAGAATCAATGTCGGTTTGTGTCATGCAGAGCCGCCGTGGTACACCTACTCTTCCCAAGCGATTTACCTGACACCCGAATGGCAGAGCTTCGAATGTCGTCTGAGTGTTGCAACTATCCAGAACTACAAGAAACGCTTCAGCTTCAATGTACGCGGAAAGGAGACGCCTGCCACGGTCTTCCTCAAGGAGATCGAGCTATACGAGGGAGATAAGCCCCTGTCATTTGCCGATGCGAAGGAGCTGGGCCAGCTACCCCTGCCCAATGAGTTTGCACCTGAGAGCATGGTAGGGGATTACCGCATTTTCCTGCGCGAGCTGGACTACAAGTATTCCCGCGAGATGACGGACTACCTGAAAAATACCCTGAAGGTTAAGGCTCTGGTCGCAGACACGCAGGCCAACTACTCGGGGCCATTCGGACATTTGCGTGAAAGCGAGATAGCGGATTTCGTGGATATGCACGCTTACTGGCAGCACCCGAGATTTGAGCCAGGGCACGCTTGGAGTCCGTATCACTGGACGATGGCGAACACCCCTATGGTCAGCAATCCCGAGGGCGGAAACTTCAAGCGACTGAACTGCTGGCGCACGGCTGGCAAGCCCTATACCATCTCCGAATATGATCATCCTGCGCCAAACGAATACCTCTCCGAGATGTTCCCCATGCTGGGAAGCTTTGCCGCTTTCCAGGATTGGGACGCCCTCTATCAGTTCTGCTTCACGCTGGAGCCAACTAAGGAGGCGAAACCAGCTCTTGTCGGTTACTTTTCCATGTCCCCGAATCCTGCCAAGATGATTACGGCTCATTTTGCAGCAATGGTTTTCCGCCTGGGGCTGGTACCTGAGGCGGAGCAGGTGGTAACCATCACCGTGCCGAAGCCATTTATGTGGGAACTTATCAAAAAGCATCCCATGCGTGGCTGGGATGCATCGATTCTAGGCTACCCTGCCAAGATGTTGTTTCCCGCGCGGGTGGAGACGCGCTTTGTGGAAGAGGGCAAGGCCATCACGGTTTCGCCTGCTGAGCTTCCTGGTACGCTTCCATTCAATACGCCGCATCTCAACTGGAGTGTTGACGATGCCAAACGCGGCCTCTACCTTGTTAACGCGCCAGCGGCGCGTGCCGCCGTGGGATACGTTGGGACTAGAAAATTGGAGGTGGGCGATGTTTCTCTCGCAGCGCAGTTGCCTGAGGAGAAAACCGCCGCCTTTACGCTTGTCGCCTTGGATAGCAAGGAGATAGCCGTTTCGCAGAAGATGTTGCTTTCACTTGTGGGCACCATCGCCAATGTCGGCATGGAGTGGGACGAGAAGCACACGACCGTCAAGAACAAGTGGGGCAGGCCGCCTGCCATCAGTAATTTCATCCCTGCTGAGATTACGCTTCCAGGTGTGTCGAAACCAATCGTGACCGCTCTTGACCCTGCTGGCCGCCCTATCGGTACTATGCCAGTGAGGGGTACACCTGGCGCGTGGTGTTTCAGCACCTCCGCTGAAACACCAACCCTTTGGTTTTTCATCAATCGCTAAAGGAATAAGTTTATGAAATCTGTTCGTGAATTCGGAGCCGTCGGGGACGGCAAGACAAAGGACACCGCATCTATCCAGGCGGGCATTGAGGCTTTGGCAGCACAGGGAGGCGGACGACTCCTCTTCCCTGCTGGCACCTATCTCACAGGAACGCTCTACCTGCGCAGCAATGTCTTCCTTGACCTTGAGCCAGGCGCGGTCATTCTCGGCAGCCCCGACCCCTCCGACTACAACGCGGACGACTTCTGCCCGCAGAACTGCGTGTTTACGTCGGAGCATGTCAGCGGTGCTCACCTCATCACCGCCGTTGGCGTACACAACGTAGGCATCGTCGGCGGGGGACGCATCGACGGAAACCGCCAGGCATTCTACAACGAGCCGCGCGAGGACGTGCCATGGCTCTTCAAGCTGAACGAGTGGCGCCCTGGTCAGATGATTTTCTTCTGCGAGTGCAAGAACGTCACCATTACGGGCGTGGAACTTTATAACGCGTGCTACTGGACCTGCTTCCTGCATGGCTGCCAGGATGTCACCGTCTCCGACCTACGCATCTGGAACGACCAGCGCACGCCGAATGGCGACGGCATCGATATCGACTGTTGCCAGCGCGTCACCGTCACCAACTGCAACATCGATTCAGGGGATGACTGCATTACCCTGCGTGGCTGTGTCGATCCGCTGCTGGAACCGAGGCCTTGCGAGCAGGTGACCATCTCCAACTGCATCCTGCGCACGCGCTGCAATGCCTTCCGCATCGGCGTCGGAATGGGCATTGTCCGCAACTGCACCATTAACAACATCGTCTTCTGGGGGACGCGGACGGCGGTTGCCATCAACTCCCGCTACTCGCCTGGGAGCGCGGGTGTGACCATTGAGAACATCCAGTTCGAGAACCTGCGTATGGACTGCAAGCGCCCCATCGTCATCACAAGCTATGTGCGGGGTGTCTGCGAGGAGGAATCCAAGCTGGTTCGCAACATCAGTTTTAGGCACATCACGGGACGCGCGACCCATTCGTCGCTGATACTTGGAAACGCAGACTGCCAAGTCAAGAACATCAGCATCTGCGATGTCGATCTGGACTACTGGGGCGGCGTTGACAATGCAACCGACCGCCAGTACCACCGCTATGGCGAATGGAGCACCCCACGCAGTGCCCCAAACCCCTTCTATGCGGAGAATGTGGATGGCATCACCTTCCGCGATATCTTTGTCAACATCGATGGTGCGGATGCGACTGCCTGGGAATCCAAGGTAAGGCTTATCAATTGCCGCGAAGGTCGTGCCGCAGGGCGGGAGCTATAGTTTTTTGATAGACGCATTTGTTTTTCAGGAATAATGGAATAAATTGAAACCATCGTGTATCTTTAGGAAAAGTGCAACCCTGGTTCTTCAAGATGTCTCTACTCGACAAGTATTGTTCTCGTACCCATTTTGAATCATACGATGATTTCTACGAGAATTTTTGTATAGAGGTGCCGAGACATTTCAATTTCGCCTTTGATGTTCTTGACTATTACGCGGACAACGAGCCTAGCCGTCTGGCATTGGTTTGGTGCGACGACAGGGGCGGGGAGGAGTTCATCCATTTTGGCGAGCTGCGTGAACGGGTGAACCGCACGGCAAATCTATTGAAAGGGCTTGGCATTGGCAAGGGCGACCATGTCATGCTGATTCTGAAAAGCCGCCATGAATTTTGGAACTGCATTCTGGCGTTGCACAAGCTAGGTGCCGTGGCAGTCCCCGCAACGCACATGCTGATGAACAAGGACATCAGCTATCGCATCAAATTGGGCTGCATCAAGGCCTGCATCTGTTATGACAATGACAATCTGCTACGCGAGGTGGAAGAGGCCCAACGGGTGACAGGCGATATTCTCAAACTCAAAATCAGCCTCACAATCAAAAGGGACGGATGGATTTCATATCATGAGGCGATGGATGCAAGCTCGCCTATTTTTCCCACTCCGCCACAAGAGGAATGGCCTGCCAACAATGACATCATGCTTCTCTACTTCACGTCAGGCACAAGCGGTCTGCCGAAAATGGTCCAGCATAATTTCGTCTATCCGTTGGCGCATATCCTGACGGCGGGATATTGGCAGAATGTCGAGGAGGGCGGACTGCATTTTACCGTTGCGGAAACTGGCTGGATGAAGGCGGTATGGGGAAAACTGTATGGTCAGTGGCTTTGTGGCTCTGCCATTTTCATCTATGACCATGAGTATTTCAATGCGTCGAATATGATGTCAAAGATAGCCAAGTACAAAGTGACCTCCTTCTGCGCTCCGCCGACGGTCTATCGCTTTCTCATCAAGGAGGATTTCAGAAAATACGATTTCAGTTCTGTCAAGTACTGCGTGACGGCTGGGGAGCCCATGAACCAGGCCGTCTATAACAAGTTTTTGGAACTGAGCGGGTTGCAGTTGCATGAGGCATACGGACAGTCCGAATTGGTGGTGACATTGGCCAACTGGCCGTGGATGGAGCCGCGTTCAGGTTCCATGGGAAAGCCTGCGCCTGGCTATCGCATTGAGCTTCACAATGATGAAGACCAAGAGGTCAGACAGGGGGAGGAAGGGGAAATCTGCATTCGAGTTGACGAGGCGTTGCCGCCAGGCATCTTTGGCGGATACCATCTTGACCCTGAAAAAACCGCCACGGTATGGCATGATGGTTTCTATCACACGGGGGATGTGGCCTGGAAGGACGCTGATGGCTTCTATTGGTATGTGGGGCGGAACGATGATGTCATCAAGAGCTCAGGATACCGTATTGGCCCATACGAGGTGGAGAGCGTTTTAATGAGGCATCCTGCCATTCTGGAATGTGCGGTGACTGGAATGCCAGACTCAAGGCGCGGACAGATTGTGAAAGCCACCATCGTCCTTGCAAAGGGATATGAGCCTTGCGATGGCCTCAGGGAGGAGATCCAGGATTTTGTCAAAAAGCAGACTGCTTCCTACAAGTTCCCGCGTGTCATTGTATTTGTGGATTCCCTCCCCAAGACCATCAGCGGAAAAATCATGCGCAGTGAAATACAGAAACAGGATGAACAAAAGGCTAAAATGAGTTAATGGACTTTAAACTTTTGAAGAGAGGATTATATTTACTTCACAATATTTTCGTCAATGTTTTTCATTAATATAACCACACCCATTGTCTTGGACAGTGGGAGGCACCAAGAGCATTCAAGGAGAACTCAAGATGACAATCGACAAGGAACATTTTACTGGCGGCAAGACGGAAGGCGGAATTACTAGCTCATACGCCACGGATGACGGCGTCAAGCTGAAGGTTCCATATTCCTTTATGGGCAGTATCTATGACGATGCCGAGCGCAATGCCGCCATCGCAGCCATGGCGCAGGATACTCTGACCATGGGACCGAAGACCCAGGAATTCCAGAACAAATTTGCGGCCTACCACAAAGTGAAATATGCTTTCGCCTGCTCCAACTGCACCACAGGCATGCATGTGATGACCCAGGTGTTTGACATCAAGCCAGGTGACGAAGTCATTGTCACCCCCAACACCTTCGTCGCGACCTCGCTGGCGGTCCTGAAGGAAGGCGGCATCCCCGTCTTTGCCGATATCGACGAGCGCACCTACAACATCGACCCTGAAGAGGTCGCCAAGAAGGTCACTAACAAAACCAAGGCCATCTATGTTGTCCACTATGGTGGATTGATGGTCGATATGGACCCCATTATGGAAATCGCGCAGAAGTATGGCCTGAAGGTTCTCGAAGACTGCGCACATGCGGTCGGTGCCTCCTACAAGGGGCGTTTTGCGGGCAGCATTGGCGACGCGGGTGCCTTCTCCTTCCACTCCCTGAAGAACATCACCACCTGCGGCGAAGGCGGCATGATCACCACCAACCACGACGAATATTCTGATCCCATCCAGAACCTCCGTTGCATGAGCAACAACGTTGCCTGGGCGAATCCCCAGAACGAGTGGCACTTCGGTGATGCCATCACGATGAAGAAGACCTCTCCCATCGAATACTGGCTCCCAGCACACTTCGATGTGAACCCCTACAAGGGCCATTGGGGATGCAACTACCGCATGAATGAAATCCAGGCTGCCGTCGGCTGCTGTCAGTTGGACAAGTTGCCCATGCTGACCGCCAAGCGCCGCGAAATCGGCCACAAGATCACCGCTGGCTTGCAGGACATCGATGGCATCGAGCCCGTGTACGAACCTGCCGACAGGGTGCATGTCTTCCACCTCTACACCCTCTGCATGGATGAGAAGAAGCTGGGCGGCAATCGTGATGAGTTCATGCGTATCCTCTACGAAGAAGAGGGCGTGCAGGGTATTCTCCACTACCAGCCGACCTTCCACTTCACGGGACTTCGCCTCATGGGCTACGACCCCAATCAGTGCCCGAAGGCCAGCAAGTTCTTCTACAAGCGCGAGCTCAACCTCCCGATGCACCCGCGTCTTACCGACGAGGACATCGCCACCATGTGCCAGGCCATCAAGAACACCGTTGCCAAGATGCACAAGCGTCACTGCAAGGCCTGATAACGGCGACTGCAACACCGTTAGGCGCAAGGCGATTTCGCATAAGGCGATTTGTTTTTGCGCCTAGTAGCATTATATTATCATCAAATAAGTCCGAGTAGCTCAGCGGATAGAGCAGTGGTTTCCTAAACCATTGGTCGGAGGTTCAATTCCTCTCTCGGATACCATCTTGAATCTCCACAACTGGCTCGGAAACAGTTAATTGTGGAGATTTTTTTGTTGGCCAATGATGGCTGGAGTCAAAGATGCATCACCCTGAATTGATTGTGTTGGGAATAGATGGGGCAATTCCCCATTACATTCGTGAGAAAGTCTCCCAGGGAAAGTTTCCGCATTTTGCCGAACTGATAAGGCGGGGCACCTTCATGGATGAGTTGCGGCCAGTGCATCCCACCGTGACTCCCGTCTGCTGGAGCGCATTCCAGACTGGCAGCACGCCAGAGGTCAACGGCATTGTCTCCGACCTCCTTCATCTAAATGGTCCGCTTTCCCACCAGGTCTCCAGCTATAACGGGAATTACCTCAAGACCGAACGGTTCTGGGAGGCAGCGGCGCGGGCAGGGAAGAGTTCGCTGGTGGTGTCGTTCCCCGTTACGGCACCATCGCGGTCACCGCTGGTGCGGCAGGTCGGCGGGGAAACCTGCAGTTCTGGCCGTTTTTTGCCACAGGGGTTCCGTTTTGAACAGCATGACATTCCCTTGCAGTTGTGGTTCTTTGATTTGGATAAAAAGCCTGTCAAGAGCCTGAAGCACTTTACGGTGAACTCATCGCCTGTGATTGAAGTGTCGGAGCATGTCTCTTCCCATAACCAGAAGCTCTCGATGCCCCAGTCCGCATCCGAGGTGACGCCCTTGCAGCAGGGGTGTTATCGACTGCAGGTGGACCTGGACCGCCCCAATGTTAATTACCATCGTTTTGCCCCCTTCTACTGGGAGGTGGAAACATCGGAGAATGGTTTTGCGCTCCATACGGAAGACGGCATCTTGCCATTGAACAAGGACGAGTGGACACCGTCATTCCAGCGGACCTTGAAAAGTGAAGGTGGCGAACGGCGCTGTGCGTTCCGCTTTGGTTGCTTTGCCTACGAGGATGGCTGGCTGGTCTATTCCTATGCGACAAGCCATATCAGCGAGTCGGTGACTCCCTCCTTGCGTCCCATCATTGAAAGGATGCCGCCTCCACCGATCAACCTGGAGTACATCTTCCTCATGGACCCAGTGACCTTCCGCCTGGGATATGACGCTTTCAATTTCAATGTGCATTGGAATGAGGAGGTGATACGGCAGGCGCTGGAGCAGGAGGCCAGTGATATCGTGGTTACCTATGTGGGCAACACCGATACTTTCAACCATCTCTTCTGGTCGGTCTATTGCGGAGCCACTCCCGCCAGCAAAGAGGCATGCCAGTATGCTGCCGATTGCCTGGAAAAAGCCTTTGAGATTGCCGACAGGCATCTCGGTTTCCTCATGGATGAGATTGCGGACGAGCATACCACGATTCTGGTCCTCTCGGACCATGGTAGCATCGGTGTGCCCCATGGACATGATTTCAACGAACCGCTTGTCAAGGCGGGATTGCTCTCCTACAAGAATCCTTCCACCCGCGAGATCGACTGGGAGAAAACCCGTGCTGCCGCCTGCGGTTTTGGACACTTCTTTGTCAATCTTCAGGGGCGCGAAACCAACGGCATCGTTCCTCCAGAAGAATACGACAAGACCGTCTATGAGATCATCAATGCCCTGCAGGACAACATGCGTGGACCAGATGGAGCCTCCTATCTGGCCTTTGCGGTGCGCAGGTCAGAGGCGGGCTTCTTCGAGCAAGGGGGCGAGCGCAGCGGCGATGTGGTCTATGGCGTAGCCGCGGGGTATTCCTCCATCACGGTTCATGCCGAGCAGATTCCCACGGCCAAGCATCCCCAGTTTGGCAGTATCCTCGCCCTCGGCATTCTGGCAGGCCCTGGAGTGCCTGCCAATCAGATTCTGGCGGAACCTGTCAGATTGCAGGACCTGGCGCCGACGGTGTGTTCGCTGCTGGGCTATCCCCTGCCAGAGGGAAGCAACGGGCGCATTGTCAGCAGGCTGATTCAAACTTCTTGAAATCGCTAATCGCGGTCTGGGCCGAGTTTGCCGTATGACCAGTAGTTCCCTTGGTACTTGGTGGTCAACTCAGGGAGGATGTCAGGCTTGAATGCCTTGCTCATGGCAATAGGTATTATCTACGGATAAGTTCATTAAACATTTGTTTTGAAATCACCAACTAGGAGAGAAAAATGGAAAACTTCATCTACGAGACACCAACAAAGGTCTATTTCGGTAAAGGCGAGGAACTCAAGGTCGGAAAGCTCATCAAGGAGTTCAACCCGAAGAAGGTTCTGCTTCACTATGGGGGCAAGTCCGCGCAGGCAAGCGGTCTTTTGGACCGAGTGCGCAAATGCCTTGCAGATGAGGGTATCGCATTTGTGGAACTTGGTGGCGTTATTGCGAATCCCGAGCTTGGCCTGGTGCGCAAAGGCATTGAACTGTGCCAACGCGAGGGCGTTGACTTTGTGCTGGCCGTCGGCGGTGGGTCTGTACTGGATTCATCGAAGGACATCGCCAACGGCGTCGCCAATCCCGAAGTGGACGTCTGGGATTTCTCGCTCGGCAAGGCGACACCCAAGCGCACGCTGAAGAAGGGAGCCATCCTCACACTCGCAGCCGCTGGCTCGGAAATGTCCAACTCCTGTGTCATCACCAACATGGAGACCAAGGAGAAGCGCGGATACGGAAGCACCTTCAATCGGATGGACTTCGCCATTGAGAACCCCGAACTTACATTTACCGTGAATCCCTACCAGACCGCCTGCGGCATTGTCGATATTACCATGCATACCCTCGAACGCTATTTCTGCCCTGGGACTGACACGCCGCTGACCGATGCGCTTGCAGAAGGCCTCGTCAAAATCGTCTTCCAGACAGGCCTCGATTGCCTGAAAAATCCCTGCGACTATGCGGCTAGGGCGACTATCATGTGGGCCTCGTCGCTTGCCCACAACGGCTTGACGCAGTGCGGCAGAGACACGCAGCTGGTCGTGCATCAGCTGGAGCATGAAGTGTCAGGACTGTATCCGACTGTGGCGCATGGAGCAGGGCTTGCCGCGCTCTGGTGCAGCTGGGCGCGCTATGTCCACAAGGCGAATCCCATGCGCTGGTTGCAATATGCGTCGCGGGTGTGGAATGTTGACATTGACTTTGACCATCCCGAAAGCACCATCGAAAAAGCAATTGACATGCAGGAGGCGTACTACACCCAAATTGGCATGCCTATTGGTCTGTCCGCATTCGGCGTGAAGCAGGAGGACCTTGAACCCATGGCCCTGGCCTGCTCCAGAAACAAGACCCGAACCCTCAAAGGCGACAAGCCGCTTGGCTATGACGCTATTCTCGACATCTTCAGGATGGCATACGAGCGCTGACGGGGTGGGGATCTTATACTCTAATCGCTAATCGCGGTCTGGACCGAGTTTGCCGTATGACCAGTAGTTTCCTTGGGGCATGGTGGTATCCTCGGGGAGGAGGTCTGGCTTGAATCTCTTGCTCATGGCAATGAGTGCGTCCCGAATGCGTTCGCCTGCATCAATGCAGAGGCAGCTGTAGGCGGTGAGCACGGTTTCGTAGCCGCCGCCCGTCTTCGGGTCAAAGGCCTCGGTGGTAGGAACATAGCCTACGCAGTCATTGGCGAGTTCCACGGTCATGGTCTTGGCAAATGGCGAGGCTGCCTTGATTTCAAGCGACAGCGCGGTGAAGTACTCTGCGGGATTCGAAAGGAAAAGCGCGTCGCCAATCTGGATTGCCGTCAGGCGCACGTCCTTGTTGGGCTGAAGGCGCTGGAGTTCCGACTCGAAAAGGCGCTCTCTGGCAAAGACGGCCGCAGTATTTTCGGGGTCATCACGATGCTGATTGACTATCTTCCAGGCTTCTTCGACTGAGCCCTTGCGCGGTACGCGCCTGGGCACGGGCAGAATGCGGTCTTCAAATGCGAGAGTTGGACTGGCCTGCTTCGGCATGGCGATAAGCTCCTTTGCGGCTTCTGCCGCCACGCGGAAGCCAAGGCGCTTGGCGATATCCAGGCCAAAGTCCCGTGTGCGGCTCTGGTTGTTCACCTGCGTGACATCGCCGCATGGCCCATTCAGCACGACCACGCCAGCATCCTCGCCGAACAGCTTTTGAATGGTTTCTTCAACATAGTAGGGCCAGTCACCATGGGAGTTCGGTTTGCTGTATGTCGTGCCGTGGCAGCAGAAGTTGACCAGGGCGCCGATGAGCGAGCCATCTTCTCGCCAGGCGCCCACGACACCGACCATCGGGTCAAGCTTGCCAGCAGGGCCGACGATATCGGGGTTCATTTTTCCTGGATGCGAGTAGGCACGTCCATCCTTGCAGAAGAGTCGGCGTGGGAAGGTGTATCCAGACTCTTCGCCTTTGCCAGTGTTGATGAGGGCATTTTCCACCCTGGAGCAGGCCATGTATATCGCAGTTGCGATTTGCCGTGCGGTATAATCTACGAACCAGGCGTCAGGCGCTGCCGTGTATTTGGTGAGTTCGATGACCTCAGGAGCCATCTTATCGAACATGTCAGCCTGGAGGAAGGAGGAGACGGCCGCGCCAGAATGGGTGTGGGTGGCGGAGATGATGAAGCTGTCAAGCTTCGGGCCCTTCATTTTCTCATAGTAGGAGAGTGCCAAGTCAATGGTGGGGCGTCCGATTGAGCAGCAGTCCACCACGGCAAAGGCGACTCGTCCAGTATCGGTCTCGAATACGGCGGCACGGACTTTCAAAGGACCTGCAATACCCTGAATGCGTGCCTCGTTGTAGCCACCTGCCTGCATGGTTCCGATGGGCGGTGTGATGCTTGTTGAAAAAAAACCTGCTTTCATGTTTGTTTCCTTTGGTTGTGATTTAAAAAGACTTACCTTGGGCAAGACAATGGGTGTGATGCCTCAGGGGCTACTGGAAGAGGATGGCGACGTTTTCGATGACGGCGTTTCCCTTGCTCTGGGAGAAGAAGAGGCCAATCCACTGGTCTGGTTCGATGGTGTAGCGCACCTCGTAGGTGTGTGGCTGCTTGTTCAGTTCAAAGGTTCCGAAGGGTACGTTGGGGAAGTTTTTTCGTTGTAGCTTGCCGCTATCCCAGTCGTCGTGATATCTCGTTCCGAAGACTCGGAGGGAGCCTGAGCCAGAGGCACGGAAGAGAATGCGGATGGCCCGTGGGGTGTCGGATTGGCCTAGAGGACCCTTCCAGTCCCAGAGGAGTTGATAAAGCTGACCGCCAGGGTTGAGGGCGATGGAGGCCTGGGGCGTGCCAGGAGCGCGGTATTCGCAGGCATCGTTGAGTGACCAAGCGAGAGGCTTGCCTGGGTTCTTGGGATCTGGTTGCATGAAATCGCCATTTTGCAGCAAGGGTTTGCCGATGCAGATGGTGCGATAGTCGTTCCTGAAGTGGGGCAGGGCGCCAGACAGGGTGAAGCAGCCCCTTGGAAGGTCGTCCTGCACCTTGCGATTGCGGGCAAATTGGATTTTCCAGTTGCAGCCGCCCCCGAAGATACCCTCCATCTTTTTGACAGGGACCTTGATTTCGAGAATATAGCGATTCTTTTTGACGGTGGCTGCGGCTTTGATACCGAAATCCACGCTCGTGTCGTTACCCCCTTGCCTTGCGTCATAGACGGTGCCTTTGGTATTGACGATAATCTGGTAGTAGGCATTGGCGGTGTTCATGGGGTCGAGGAAAATCTCGATGCTGTCGTCTGACCAGAGGGGACCGTCTTTGGTGGCCGATGCCTTGATTTTTTCGGGATGGGGTTCATGGGCCTGGACGAGAAAATAGAAGTTGGCGTCATCGGCCATGACACCAACGTTGGTTTTCAGTTGAGGTGGCAGGGGGGGGGCATCTTGTTTGATACTTTTAAAATCGGAGATGTAGCATGCTCCTGTCCAGGCTGCATCATTGTCTTTGCCGTCGATGACAATGGGCGAAGCGGGTGTGGGCGCAGTCAAAATGGCGCTTTCCCGTTCGCGATAGGTCTCATTGGGCTTTATCCAGTAGTGTTGCAGATATACTCGGTCACGGTGAAGGCGCTCCTTGAGAATAGGGGTGTCCGCGAGGGCATCGGCCTGGTCAAGGAAGGCGAGGAGTTTTTCCCTGAGACCGTCCTTGATGAGGAGCCTGGCGGTGCGGTCGTCTCCCGTGGGATAGCCGAAGCAGCCCTGGCAGTTGTCCCAGGTGGCGCGGCGCAGGTCATGGAAACTCTTCATGGTGCGGTAGGCCTTGCCGTAGTATTTGGATTCCAGGTCTGCAATGACGGCATCCAGTTCCAGGTTTGGGTTCCAGGTGAGTCTGGCTGCGACATTCAGATAGAGCCATGCTTGCCCGAGCCGATGGGCACCGTGAGTCGGGTCTTCGTCCAGCGTAGGCAACTTGCCGCTCCAGTCTGCATCGGGGAAGATGATCTCCTCTTTCCAGCCAAGGATGCCCATTTGCTTGTAGAGGCGCAGGTCATGGGCGAGGGTCTTTTCCAAGGGAGTCCAATGCATGGGCGTGCAATGGGCGTATTCATACAAATGCATCCGCGGGTTGAGTTCAAGCCATTGTTTGATGAGTTTAAGCGTGGCCACGTTGCGCTGGCAGGTCGGGTCGTCAAGCGCATGGGCGAAGCAGCGCCCGTGGGAGCAGAAATAGACGACCATGCGTGGGTCGATGGAGACATTTTGGGGAATGGAGCGGTAGTTGGCGTATGCCCAGGTCTGAAGCGATGCATCAGGGCAGCGCTCGAAGACGCGCTTGGCAATTGCCTGGGCGACTGTATGGAAGCGATGCGACACATCGAAGGTACCATTTAGGTCAAGGGCACGGCAGGAGTCGCATTCGCACCAGCCCTTGACATTGTCTGGCCCGCCAAAGAGGAAGCTAATTCGTTTTCCATGGGTGGCATAGAGGTCGCAGATGGAGTTGACGACCAGGTTTTGGAGGTCGGGGTTGGATATGCAGTGGTGAGTGTCGTTGTGTTGTTTGTTGCGGGTGCGCTGGCCATTGACCAGGGCAAAGTACTCGGGGTGGGTATCCAGATATTTGGCGGGCGGGGCGGCGTTGTAGTAGGTCAGGTGGCCACCTTGGGTGGCGATGCCGTCGATGAGTCGGGCATCGTAGAACGCTTTGGTGTCGCCCGTGGTCATCGGTTCCGTGGTGAAGGCGGGGGGTGCCTGCAGGCGGTTTCGGGCGGCCCAAGTATGGCCTGCGATGGCTTTGCCGCCACGACTGGTCTGGCTCAGGAGTCTCCAGCGGAAAGCTGGTTCCTCCAGACGGTCAAGATTAGGCAGCGTGATGTCCGACGAGCGCTTGACGTATTCGCCCTCTTCGCCAGGGTAGAACCAGCGGACATTCAGGTAGTCGGAAAGCAGGGTGACGGCGCCGAAATAGGTGCCAACCTGGGTGGTTCCAACGATAAACACTCGCGTCCCCACGCTCTTGAGGACGAATGCCTCGTCGGACTTGCCTCTCAATATGCGTTTTATTTCTTTTGGGACGAAGGGCGAATCGAAGGTTCCCAGCACGATTCCCGCCGCGTTGACATCCTTGACCACTGGAACGGCCGCCCCACTGATTCTTCGGAAATAGGTGGACAATTCATCCTGCGCCGCTTTTTCCCCTGGCAGGGCATCCTGACTGATGAACATGGCGGTCATCGGTTTGCCCGCTTGGACGACTGCGAGCTTTGCCTGCAGGTGAATACAGAGAAGAATGGTCAAAAAAGCCAGTGATTTCAGGCGCATATGGTTCCTTCCAGAGGTGATTAAGTGCTAGTGCCCGATTGCTTATGCCTTAAACTATGGTGCATGATTATTAAAATTCAACCCCAAAAGTCGATAATAGCACTATCAGATAGCCTATCGATCGTAATCCCTCATTGTTTGAGATGAGCCGCGTTAGCGGCGGCAAGAGCATAGCCGTGGGTGGAGCGAGCGCGTCTGGCGCGAGCGAAACCCACGGGATAAGCATTCACCCAGTTCCTTTGCTCCGTGCCGCGTAGCGCAGCGAAGCGGCAAGGAGCAGAAATGTCAACGAACATTATCAATCTGCTGCGAGGGATTACTATCGATCAGTATAATGAGTTGCTTCTCCTATAAAAAGCGATGTGCCGAGCACAAGTTAGCGTTGGGATATTGGAGACAATCAGGTACTGGGCTTGGAGTGACTGATTGATAATCCAATGAGAATACAGCGCAAAAAAGTTGATTTTAGGGAAAGGAGTAGTATTTTCCCTTTGGAGCTATATATTAATTACGCTTTATTCCCCAAGAGGGTAGTTTACGAAAGCCGCGCAGCGTGGGGGAAATATGCCCCTGAACTTAGCGCCCGCAAGGTCGCAACAAAAACGTTGCCGTTACCTAAGAGTTGCCATTATAGTTGCCATTATTTCTGGATAGAGGGCAAAAATGAATAGAATCCTCCTCAAACGACAGTTGTCCGAGAATGTGTTTCGCATGGATGTCGAGGCTCCTCTCATTGCGAGGGAGCGCCGTGCGGGGCAGTTTATCATTCTGATGGTCGATGAGGCAATGGGCGAGCGCATTCCGCTGACCATCGCCGATGCAGATCCAGAGGCAGGTACCATTACCCTTATCTTCCAGACTGTCGGTGCAACGACAATCAAACTTTCGAAACTCAATGAGGGCGACAGCATCGCCGCGCTTTTGGGGCCGCTCGGCAAACCAACCTCCATTCGCGGGGAAAACGGGGAGGCTCCTGGACATGTGGTCTGCGTCGGCGGCGGCGTCGGCGTCGCCCCGATGCACCCGATTGCGAAGGCGCTGAAGGCGGCTGGAAACAAGGTGACCATCATCATGGGTGCGCGGAACATCTCGCTTTTTGTGATGGAGGAGGAGATGCGTGCCATTGCAGGGGAAAACCTGATTCTGGTGACCGACGACGGAAGTTCTGGACGCAAAGGGCTGGTTACCGATCCGCTCAAGGAGCTCTGCGAGGCGGGCTCCGTCGATGAGGTCATCGCCATTGGTCCGCCCATCATGATGAAGTTCTGCTCGCTGACAACGCTTCCGTATCACATCAAGACGACGGTGTCGCTCAATACGATTATGATTGACGGAACTGGAATGTGCGGCGGATGCCGTATATCTGTCGGCGGAAAGACAAAGTTCGTCTGCGTTGACGGCCCTGAATTTGACGGGCACCAGGTCGATTGGGATTTGATGATGAAGCGCATGGCTGCATTCAAGCCAATCGAAGCGGCGGCGCGTGAGCATGTCTGCAATCTGTATAAGGGAATCTGAGCGATATAGGAAAATCAGTTTTATGACGGCAAAAGAGAAAATGGCGATTCCGCCTCAGGCAATGCCTGAACAGGAGCCCGCTGTGCGGGCGCATAACATGAACGAGGTTGCTCTCGGTTTCACTGCCGAAATGGCAAAGATTGAGGCGTCCCGTTGCATCAATTGCGCAGCCAAACCCTGTATGCAGGGGTGCCCTGTGGCTGTGAATATCCCAGGTTTTCTGGCGAAGGCAGCCGAGGGTGATTTCAGCGGGGCTCTGGCGGTCATCAAGGAGACATCCCTGCTGCCAGCCGTCTGCGGGCGGGTTTGCCCCCAGGAAAAGCAATGCCAGAAGTTCTGCACGATGGGAAAACTTCTCAAAGACCCAGACAAGGCTGTCGGCATTGGGCGCGTGGAACGTTTTTGCGCGGATTATGTCCGTGAACAAGGGACGGAGGAGGCTGTTTCCTGCGCTCCCAGCACGGGGAAGCGGGTGGCTGTGATTGGTTCAGGCCCTGCCTCCATTACCTGTGCTGCGGATTGCGCCAAGGCGGGACATTCGGTGACCGTCTTTGAGGCCTTCCACAAATGCGGCGGCGTCCTGGTTTACGGCATTCCCGAATTTCGTCTGCCGAAATCCATCGTCCAGCATGAGATAGACGGACTGAAGGCGATGGGGGTTCATATTGAGACCAACTACTGTGTTGGACGTACTCGCAAGCTGACCGATTTGATGACGCAGGACGGCTATGATGCCGTGTTCGTCGGTACTGGTGCGGGACTTCCGAAGTTCATGGAGATAGAAGGCGAGAATCTTCTTGGTGTCTTCAGCGCCAATGAATATCTCACGCGTGCCAACCTGATGAAGGCATATCTTGAGAATGAGGCGGACACGCCATTTTGGCATGGAAAGCGTGTGGCGGTTCTCGGCGGCGGCAATGTTGCAATGGATGCAAGCCGCATGGCGTTGCGCCTCGGTGCCGATAAGGTCTATTTGGTCTATAGGCGGAGCGAGGCGGAGATGCCTGCGAGAAAGGAGGAGGTTCACCATGCCCGCGAGGAGGGTGTCGAGTTCCTTATGCTGCAGAATGCCAAACGTATCATTGGCGATGATCAATCCAAGGTTATTGGCATGGAATGCCTGAAATATGAGTTGGGCGAGCCCGATGCGTCGGGACGCCGTTCGCCTGTGCCGATTCCAGGCAGTGAGTTCACGCTGGATGTCGATACCGTTGTTGTGGCGGTCGGCAATGCATCCAATCCGCTGATTCCCGCGACAACTGAAGGACTGGAAATCGACAGGCGCGGAAACATCGTCGTCAATCCTGAAACGAACATGACTTCCATTCCAGGCGTCTTTGCAGGCGGCGACATCGTCCTTGGCGCCGCCACGGTCATTCTTGCCATGGGAGAGGGACGACGAGCCGCCGCTGGAATCTGCGATTATTTGAAACGCTCTGTATCCCAAGGGTAGGTTTCGGCTATCAAAGAAGCATTGTTGCCTTCCCTTTTGGGTGGGAAAACAGAGCGATTGCTGAAAAACGTCACTTCAATTTCATGAAGGCGCAAGCGTTGTTGTAGAAGACATCCTCAAGCTGGCTGTCGTTTAGGCCGCAGGAGAGGACGCGCTGGATTTCCACGCTTGGATGGTGGAAGGGGGAGTCAATGCCGAACATGACGCGGTTGGAACCGACACAGTTGTAGGCGTTTTTGATTTGGCATCCCATGGGCATCCCTGAAACCTCCAGGAAGAGATTGTCGTATTTCTTCGCCATGTTGATGCTGCCTTCGATATAGACGCCGTGCCCGTGGCCCATGTGGATCATGACGATGGGTATGTCGGGGTGGCGTTCGGCAAGCAGGCCGATCTGCCAGGGAAGGGAGAACGGGGGATGGCCGCAGTGGATGAAGACAGGCTTCGTATATTTGCGTGCTATCTCCATAATGGGGTCCACCATGGGGGAATCGGCGGTGAAGCCGTCAAATAGCGGCTGCATCTTCACGCCTGCGAAATCGTAGTCGCGCAGGTAGTGTTCAAGGTCATCGTAGGCGGGCTGCCCCAGGTTGGCGTTGACCCAGTAGAGGGGGATGATTTTGTCGGGCATCTGGCGGTAGGCTTCCAGCAGCTCGGCGTTTAGGCAGGCTGCCGCTGGGCAGAGGATGGTCTTTTCAATGTTGTACTCCTGCATCTGCTCTGCGAGCATCTTGGTATCGAAGTTGACATTGAACGGGCTGCCGAAGGCTCCAATATGGGAGTGGGCGTCAATCTTCTTGAATTGTGCGAATGGATTGCTCATTTGATGCCTCTCAGTAATTCCGCTGTAAACTCTGCCGCCGCCTCAACGGACTCGGAAGTGGCCTTGACGAAGCCTGAACCCGAAATGACACCGTCGGCTGCGGTTGCGGCTGCGTGCGCGGCCTCTGCGGAGGCGATGCCGAAGCCTGCCGCCACGGGCAGCGAAGTGTGACGCTTGATCATAGCGATGTGTTCGGCGACATCGGGTGGCAGTTCATTTCGTGCTCCCGTGACGCCTGCGACGTTGATGTAATAGACGAAGCCCGTCATGCCCTCGACAATCTGAGCGACGCGCTCTTCTGGCGTAAGCGGCGACACCAGCGGGATGATGTGAAGGCCATGCTTGCGCGCGGGTGCGAGGAGTTCCTCGCGCTCTTCCAATGGGAGATCGACGGGCAGGATGCCATCGACGCCCGCTGCCGCCAGTTGTGCGCAGACGTTTTCATAGCCCAGGTGCAGGAGCGGGTTCATGTAGCTGAAGAGAATCAGCCCGACTTTCGGATAGCGTGCGCGAATGCGTGCCGCAAACGCGATGACCTTGTTCAGGGTCATGCCGCCTTGGAGGGCGACCTGCGATGCGGCGGCGATGACGGGACCATCCGCCATGGGATCGGAGAAGGGGACGCCTAGCTCGATGATGTCCGCCCCCTTGTCGATGGCGGCGCAAACGGCTTTTTCGCACTGCTCTTCGGTGGGGTAGCCGACGCTGGTAAAGATGACAAGCGGCTTTTTTGCCGCGAAGATATTAGTTATTCTGTCCATATTTTTGCCTTGGAGGTAATTTCAAAACTAGTGTGAAATGCGCTATGAGATGGGCGCAGTGGCTAAGGCAACGGCTCGAAGCCGCACTTTCGTGCGGCGAGAGGCGTTGCCAACGGCAATGGGTTCATGTCGACGCGCATTTCGATAATCGTTTTGAAATTACCTCCCTGTACTTTCTGATGTTGTCCATGTCTTTGTCACCGCGTCCCGAGAGGTTGACGACGATGATGTGGTCTTTGTCATGTTTGGGTGCCTCGCGGATGGCGTAGGCAAGAGCGTGCGAGCTTTCGAGCGCGGGTATGATGCCCTCGTAGCGGCAGAGTGCATCGAAGGCGGCGATGGCTTCGTCATCGTTGGCGACCACATAGCGTGCCAGTTTCTGGTCGGCGAGGTAGCAGTGTTCGGGGCCGACACCCGAGTAGTCCAGCCCTGCGGAGACGGAGTAGGTGTCGAGCATCTGTCCGTTTTCATCCTGCAGGAAGTAGGCCTTCATGCCGTGGAGGATGCCGACCTTGCCGCCGTTGATGGAGGCGGCGTGCTGGCCTGTAGCGATGCCTAGGCCACCCGCTTCCACGCCAACGCGAAGCACCTCTGGAGTGTCCTCAAAGCCCGCGAACATGCCGATGGCGTTGGAGCCGCCGCCGACGCAGGCAACAACCTCGTCGGGGAGGCGTCCGCACATTTCAAGGCACTGTTTGCGCGTTTCCTTGCCGATGACGGACTGGAAATCCTTGACGAGCATGGGGTAAGGGTAGGGTCCCGCAGCCGTGCCGATGAGATAGAAGGTGGTGTCGCTGCAGGAGGCCCACACACGGAGAGCCGCGTTCATGGCGTCCTTGAGGGTGGCACCGCCTTCATCGATGGAGCGGACGGTCGCGCCGAGGGCATGCATTCTATCGACATTTGGTGCTTGGCGCGCCACATCGACGCTTCCCATGAAAATCTCGCACTCCATGCCGAAGAGGGCGGCGACGGTGGCGGTGGCGACACCGTGCATACCCGCGCCTGTTTCGGCGATGAGCTTTTTCTTGCCCATTCGTTGCGCCAGCAGTGCCTGCCCCATCGTGTTGTTGATTTTGTGGGCACCCGTGTGGTTGAGGTCTTCGCGCTTGAGGAAGATGCGCGCCCCGCCCAGGTGCTCGGAGAGTCTCTTCGCATAGTAGAGCGGTGATTCACGCCCCACATAGTGGACGAGCAGATCGTTCAGCTCTGCTCGGAACGCAAGGTCTTCACGCGCCGCCAGATAGGTTTTCTCCAGCTCGCGCAGCGCGCCTGTAAGTGTTTCGGGGACATACTGTCCACCGTAGATGCCATAGTGTGTGTTCATGGTGTAGTGATTAGTGACTAGTGATTAGTGAAGTGGTTAGTGATTAGTGGTTAGTGATTAGTGGTTAGTGGTTAGTGATTAGTGGTTAGTGATTAGTGGTTAGTGATTAGTGAAGTGATTAGTGAAGTGATTAGTGAAGTGATTAGGGGCTAGGGATTAGTTTCTAACCACTAACCACTAATCACTAACCACTATGCCTACAATATACCACCTGAATCCTTGTTAAGCAAGGTGGCGACACGCTTGATTTTGCCGTGGTCTTTGATGCCTGGGGCGGCTTCGACACCGCCTGCGAGGTCGATTCCGACGGGATGGACGGCATCGATGGCAGATTGGATATTGTCTGGCGAGAGGCCGCCAGCCAGCAGGATGGGACGCATTTGCGCCAGTTGCGCTGCACGTGTCCAGTTGCAGGGCTTGCCAGTGCCGCCACCTGAATCCGCTACGATCATCTCGGCTGGGTAAGCAATCGCCAACGAAAAGTCATCCAGTGTGTTCAGATTGAATGCCTTCCAGATGCGCGTGCCTGTGATACGCGAAGCGTATTCAGGCGGCTCGCTGCCATGTAGCTGCACGGCATACGGGTGGATGGCGTCGATGACATCCTGTAGTGCCTCCAGCTCCATATCCCGCACGACGAGCACGCTGTGGGCGGTTGGCGCGGCGGCGAAGATGCGTGCGGCTTGTTCAGGCGTTACCTGGCGTTTGGAGCCAGGTACGATGATGGCGCCGATGAAATCGACGTGAGCGGAGGCTGCGCATTGTGCGTCCTCTTCACGGGTGATTCCACAGATTTTCAGCAGCATAGCAGCTCCTTCAGGGCCAAGCCTGGATGTTCTGCACGCATGAGGGTTTCGCCGATGAGGAAGCCGTGTGCGCCTGCCGCCGTCAGCATATCCATGTCTGTACGGGTGCGCACGGCGCTTTCGGCGATGGCAATGCGGTCAGAAGGAATCGTGCGGATGAGAGCCGCCGAATGGTCGAGCGAGGTGCTGAAGGTCTTGAGGTCGCGCGCGTTGACGCCGACCAAATCCGCCTGTACGGCCACCTCCAGTTCAGTTTCATTGTGTGCCTCGCCCAGAACGTCTAGTCCAAGGGAGTGTGCAAAGGCAAGCAGCTTGGCGAACTCCTCAGGCGAGAGCATGGCTGCGATGAGCAGGATGCAGGAAGCTCCGTATGCCTTGGCCTCCAGAATCTGGTATTCATCGAAGATGAAGTCCTTGCGCAGTAAGGGGAGGTTGACCGCCTTGGCCGCCAGCGATAGATTCGATTCGCTGCCGAGGAAGTAGTTGGGTTCCGTGAGCACGGAGAGTGCCGTGGCTCCGTTCTGCGCCAACTCGACGGCCAGCGTCGGCACATCCAGATTCTCGCGGATAAGCCCCTTCGACGGCGAGGCCTTCTTCAACTCGGCAATGACATGCAAGCCTGTTGTGCGGAAAGCTTCTGCGAAACGTGGACGCGCAGGGGCATTGGCGGCCAGTGCCTCCAGCGTCTCACGGTGCAGGGTGAGCTTGCGCTCTTCCAGACGGGGGCGCAGCTTGGCAACGATTTCGGCGAGGATGCTCATGCGCGGCTAGCCTCCACCATCTTGTTCAGCTTGCAAAGCGCTGCTCCCGAGTCGATGGATTGTTCCGCCAGCGGGATACACTCCTGAAGGCTTTTGCCAAGTCCCGCAACGAAGCAGGTGGCAGCAGCGTTCAGCACCACCATGCCACGCTTCGCCGTGTGGTCTTTCCCCTCAAGGATATCCCGCAGGATTCGTGCATTCTCAGCAGGTGTCCCGCCCGCGATGCTGCCTTGATGCTCTTCAGCGGGCAGCAGTTCTTCAGGATGCAGGGTGCCGAATGTGATTTCACCATTGTCAATCATGGCATAGTCGGTTGCAGTAAGGGAGGAGATTTCGTCAAGGCCATCCTGGCTATGCACCACCAAGGCGCGTTTGGTGCCAAGTTTACGGAGGGTTTCCGCGAAGAGCGGAATGAGACGCGAGTTCCACACGCCCAGCACAATGCCCTCGGCATTGGCGGGATTCGTGAGCGGTCCCAGCAGGTTGAAGATGGTGTGGACACCGAGGTACTTGCGCAACGGGGCAACCTTGCCCATGGTGGGGTGCAAGGCACGTGCAAAAAGGAAGCCAATGCCGTTTTCATGGATGGAACGCTCGACGACCGCTGGTGTTGCATCCAAGTTGTAGCCCAGCTCCGCCAGCACGTCCGCCGCTCCGCTTTTGCCTGAAACGGCGCGATTTCCGTGTTTGGCGATGGTCGCGCCCGCGCCAGCCGCCACGAAGGCTGCGGTAGTGGAGACATTGAAGGAGACACCGCCGTCGCCCCCTGTGCCGACTACATCGACGCAGGGCTTGTTGACGTTGACGTGGGTGACGTGTTCGCGCAGGTAGCGTGCCGCGCCCGTAAGCTCCTCGGCGCTTTCTCCCTTCATCTCAAGGGCAGCCAGCAGTGCGCCTGCCTGGGCGTAGTTGTCAGTGTCGGCCAGAAGTGAAAGCATGTGTGCAGCTTCCGCCTCGGTCAGATTCTCCCCATGCATGATTTTTTGAAGCAGTTCTTTCATAGCCCTTACCCCCTGCAGATGTTCAGAAAGTTCATAAGTTGTTGGCGGCCAAACTCGGACATGATGGATTCTGGATGGTATTGGATGCCCTCGATGGGAAGCTCCTTGTGGCGCAGACCCATGACCTCGCCGTCATCGGAGTGCGCAGTGACCTCCAGGCAGTCGGGCAGGGTGGCCTCCTCTACGGCCAGCGAGTGGTAGCGTACCACCTTGATGTTCTGCGGAATGCCCTGAAAGAGCCCCTTGCCGTCGTGCTGAATGGGGGAGAGTTTGCCATGCATGATGCGCTTTGCGGAGATGACCCTCCCGCCAAAGGCGTACCCGATGGCCTGGTGGCCCAGGCAGACGCCCATCATCGGGATGCGCCCAGCAGCCGCCTGAATGAGTTCCAGCAGGCAGCCCGCGTTTTCAGGGCGGCTGGGACCAGGCGAGAGCAGAATGCCTTCTGGCTGCATCGCCAGTATCGCCTGAACGGAGATTTCACGGTTGCGCTCGACCACCATCTCTGCGCCCAAAGTACCCAGTAGGTGGACGAGATTGTAGGTGAATGAATCGTAGTTGTCAAGAACGAAGATCATTTGAGGTTCCTCCCTGCGAATTCGACGCTGCGGAACAGCGCAGTTGCTTTGTTGATGGTTTCCTGATATTCATTGGCGGGGACAGAGTCATAGACGATGCCCGCGCCCGCCTGTACGCGCACCTTGCCGTTGCGAGCTTCCAGTGTGCGGATGGTGATGGCCATGTCCATGTTGCCATCGTAGCTGATGTAGCCGACGCTGCCGCCATACGCGCCGCGTGGTCTTGGCTCCAGCTCGTGGATGATTTCCATAGCACGGATTTTGGGTGCCCCCGAGAGGGTGCCTGCTGGGAAGGTGGTCGCCAGCAGGTCGAACGCATCGTACTTCGGGTCGAGCATTCCCTCGACATCGCTGACGATGTGCATGACATGCGAGTACTTTTCGACGGTCATGAAGGTCTTGACCTGCACGGTGCCTGTCATGGCGGTGCGCCCCACGTCGTTGCGTGCTAAATCTACAAGCATCAGGTGCTCGGCGCACTCCTTCTCGTCGTGCAGCAGTTCGTCCATGAGCCTGCGGTCTTCGGCAGGCGTGGCGCCGCGGCGGCGCGTGCCCGCGATGGGGCGGACGTTGCTGCGCCCGTTCTCCAGCTTGACCAGCGTCTCTGGAGAGGAACCTACTAACGTTTCATCGCCCATTTTGAGGAAGAACATGTAGGGAGATGGGTTGACGAGGCGCAGGGCGCGGTACATCAGGAAGGGCGGGATGGTGGTTTCGGCGCTGAAGCTCTGCGATGGCACCACCTGGATAATCTCACCTTCTGTTATGTATTGCTTCGCCTTCTCGACCATCTGCTCGAAGGCCTCGCGTGTCATGTCAGGGACAAGTGTCACCTTCTCCTCTCGCTCCAGTGCGATGTGCTTTGAAACAGGGGCCAGGATGCGCTCGACAAGTGCCGCAACTCGCTTCTCACCTGCGTAGAAGGCTGCGTTTTTGTTGGGGAAGTTGTCGAGGTGGACGTTGACAATGACCTTCATCGTGTGTCGCATATTGTCGAACGCGATGATTTCATCCGTCAGCATGAAGGCGCAGACAGGCGTTTCAAGCTCCGCCTTGGGCGCGGGGAGATTTTCGAACATGTTGACCGCCTCATAGCAGAGGTAGCCAATGGCGCCGCCTGGCAGGGGCGGTAGCGAGGGGTCGCGGGCAACACGCTTGCCGCTGACCAGTGCGCGAAGGGCATCCAACGGGTACTTGTCGTACTTCATGTTCAAACGCTGCCCCTTGATGACCATCGCTGGCTCGCCGTTTTCCACGACGAAGAGTCCGCGTGGGTTCACGCCTAGGAAGGAGTAGCGACCGAACTTCTCGCTGTTCTCCACACTCTCCATCAGGCAGACGTTTTCGTCATCCACAAAACGCTCCAGTACCGAAACGGGGGTCTCCATGTCCGCTGGTAGCTCCTGGAAGACTGGCACGATGACACCTTTTTCCGCCAGTTTCAGGAATCTCTCCAAATCTGTTCTTTCCATTGTGTTCTCCATTAGTTGTATTATATGAAAAATGTTTGTGACATAAAAAAAGACGGGTGGCTGTGGCCATCCGTCTTTCAACCTGTTTCTTGCGGCAATCTGCAACAATCAAAGCGCAAGCATGCGAGACGGTAGCCATCGGTGGCCCTGCCAATACCAAGCCTGCTGTGTAAATGTCGCTTTCATCGTTGTGTTTTTGGAGTGTGGTTTTTGTTTACGTGTTCTAATATATCGCAACATCGCTACAATGCAAATCGAATTTGTAAAAAAAGTTTTTGGAAGTGTGTTTTTTCGGTTTTAAGGGACAGGAGCGACGGGAGCGACCAGAGCGACGCAAGGGGCGTATTTTCAAGGGAAGCTATTCCTGTGCCCTCCTCGTCGCTCCCGTCGCTCCTGTCCCTCCCGTCCCTTTAGGCACTCTTTTTGTCCCCTCTTTGTGGCAAACGCTTTCCAATATCTCAGGAAATCATTTGCATCATCTCCAGGCAAGTTCTTTCTCGTGCCCTCCTCGTCGCTCCCGTCGCTCCTGTCCCTCCCGTCCCTTTAAGCGCTCATTGCGGATTTCCAAGGGACGGGAGCGACGGGAGGGACCAGAGCGACGCAAGGGGCGTATTTTCAAGGGAAGCTATTCCTGTGCCCTCCTCGTCGCTCCCGTCGCTCCTGTCCCTCCCGTCCCTTTAAGCGCTCATTGCGGATTTCCAAGGGACGGGAGCGACGGGAGGGACCAGAGCGACGCAAGGGGCGAATTGTCAGGGCAAGCTTTTCCTGTGCTCTCCTCGTCGCTCCCATCGCTCCTGTCCCTCCCGTCCCTTTAAGTGCTCATCGTTGTTGTATTTTCCTGGTATAGTGGTATATTTCTAATTGCAAATTTAGTGTCAATTCCATCATTTCAGGAAACCCATCATGTTCCATGTACCTCTGACCTTTCTATGTGATTTCGAGTTTTGCGCCAACCAGTTGGCGCGGCGCTACTATATGCAGACCTACGCTGAGCTTGGCGCGAAGCATATCGTGCTTTCGGACACGCTCATCAAGTTGGTTTTCCAGAACGTCGGACTTATTGCGGAGATGCAGCGCGATGCCGCTGAGCTTGGGCTTGACTTCGTGGATGCGCACGCACCCTTCGGCGCGACGCTCGATCTCTGCTGTCCCGACAAGGCCTATCGGAAATACCTTGTAGCCGTTGGAATCCATGCACTTGAAGTCTGTGCGATGTTCGGTGTCGATACCATCGCATTCCACACAGGCAACATGGGGTCTGGCCTTCCAGTTCCTGCTGGAGCAACTGTCGAAACATATGTGGATGCCATCTGCGAGAGCCTCGAAGGGCTGCTTCCGAAGGCCGAGGAGCTCGGCATTGTGGTCTGCATCGAGAATATCTGGTTTCCCAACAACACACCTGAAAACTTGCTCAAAATCAAGGGGCGCTTCCCCACCGACGCACTTGGTTTCTGCTATGATTCAGGGCACGCCAACCTTATGTCAACCAAGGAGCAGGCCAATGCGGACAACGCCGCCAACCGCGCCTTCGACAACGTGGGCATCCCACGGCATCACGACGACCAGATACTTGAAAAGATGCTGCCGCACATCGTCAACTGCCACCTGCACGACAACAACGCCATCACCGACCAGCACCTGACACCTGGCCACGGCAACATCGACTGGAAGCACGTCATCGGTCTTCTGCGGCAGGCTCCGCGCCTGAAGAACATCCAGAGCGAGGTTATCCCAGTCGCCCGAAAGGAGACCCTTGCGGGCATTGTCGCTGCCTTTAATAAATTGGCTGATTTTTGATATTTCCTCAATAATCGATGAGCAATCAATCACAAGGGAGATTGTCATGCCACGCAAAGTCGTTTTTATTCTGCTCTGTCTCACTTCTTTTCTGACCTATGCCCTTGATATGACCCAGGCACCCGTTGAGGGCGGCGAGATCAGCTTGCTGAAGCCCGACTGGCGTGAGGCCGTCGCCACGACCTCCAACACCAAACGCGACAAGACAGGCTACGGTCCATACGAACTCCAGTGCTACCCCGAACCCGTTTCCTTTGCATGGAAAGGCGGCACTGCACCCTTTGTCCTTGAACTCACACCTGCAAACCAGTCGCAAAAACGCCGACTCAGCACTTCCGACACCACTCTTTCCGTCTATAATCTCTTTGTCGGCACCGACTACAGTTGGACGCTTACCGATGCCGAGGGGAGCAAGCTTTCTGGGCACTTCCGCACTGCGTGGACGCCGCGCCTGATTGCTATGCCCGACCGCGATGCCATGCCGATAAATGTGCGGGACATCGGCGGCTATGCCACAGCATCGGGTGTGCGGGTTCGGCAGGGGCTAGTTTACCGCGGGACGGAGATGGAGGCCTGGAAGAATATTGGCCTTGAGAAGATGACCCCTGCCAACGGTGACGTGCTCGTCAAGGAACTTGCCATTCGCACCGACCTTGACCTGCGCTATGCACATCAGGTCGCCAAATACACCGCTAGCCAGATAGCACCCACAGTGCAGTGGCGGTGCTACGCGATCAACGCCTACAAGCCATTCACGCCAGAGATGAACGACCTTTTCCGCGACACGATGCGTACGTTTGCCGAACGCGAAAACTACCCGATCTACGTCCATTGCAGTGGTGGCGCCGACCGCACAGGCGAGATTTGCTTCCTGGTCAGCGCCCTGCTTGGCGTTGCTGACGAGGACCTCTTCCTTGATTATGAACTTACCTCGTTGGCACGTCTGCCCCGCTTACGGAAGACTTCCTACTTCCAGGCCTGGCTCAAGCGCATCGCCGCCTTTTCCCCCGATGAAGGCAAAGGGCTTTCCTATCAGAAACTGACTGAAAACTACCTGCTCGGCATTGGTCTTACCCAACAGGAACTGGCTGCCATCCGCGAAATACTCTTGGAAAAGTAGTTCTCACCGCTGGAGCGTTTTTCAATTATAGTCATTACTCCACATTATGTATGAAAAAGAGCGAGAAGAGGTTGCTTATTTCATGAGGCGCCTGTATCGGCAGCGGCTGACGACCACCAGCGGCGGCAATGTCTCCTGCCTCACGTCCGATGGCAATATGGCCATTTCCGCCTCCAAGTTGGACAAGGGGGAACTTCAGCCAGAGGGTGTGGGCATCGTATCCCTCTATGACGGGCACTCCCTGACCCCAGAGTTGAACCTCAGCATTGAAACGGGGCTTCATTTGGCGATTTACAGGGCGCGTCCCGATGTGAAGGCGATTGTCCACGCGCACCCTGTGACCGCCACAGCCTTCTGTGCATGTACGATGCCTATCAACACTAGCCTTACGGCAGAGGCCTACGCCCTTCTTGGTGTTCCCGTCTGGATTCCCTACGCCCTGATGGGCACGCCTGAACTGGCGGAACTGGTTGCCTCCCATTTGCAGCCACCAGCCGTTTGCGGCCTGATGGAGAACCATGGTGTCATTACGCTGGGCGCTTCCCTGCTTTCCGCCTTTGACAAACTGGAACTCCTTGAAGTTGCAGCGCAACAGACCGTGCTTGTGAAACAGATAGGAAATCTGCACGAACTGACTCCAGAACGGCTAGCAGAGCTAGATAGATTTGTGGGGAGATAAAGCCCGCCAGTGGAGTATTGCCATTATTAAAATCTGATTTTGTCACCGCAGACGGGGACAACAGCTTTGTGGCCCGTCTGCCAGATACGGCGCGCCGCTTCGTAGCCTTGTCGCCAGGTCCATCTCCATTTGTCGATGGAGTGGTGGTATTCCTCAAGATGGCTGACAAGGGTGAGTTGTGGATTCAGGAGGGTTGCCGCCTCATCGACTTTGAGACCGACGTATGGGTGGACGATGTAGAAGTCGATTTTGGGAGAATGGTGCTTTAGTTGCTTGGCGTCGCAGGTGTCTCCGCTGGAGAGGATGACGCACGCATTCTCCTCGGTACCGCAGGTGATTTCGACGGGCTGCACAAAGTTGTGCAATTTGACGTTGTGGTCGGCCTCGTAAGTGGTGACGGTGATGTCGCCGAGGCGGAGCGTATGCTCTGGCCCCTTGAAATAGCCGTTATCGGGGCAGGGCACGTTGTAGCCGTCGTTGGGATAGAAGTTGGTGATGACGGGCTTGTGGGAGCGGTTCATTGCCTGCGCCAGGTGAATCGTATAGTGGTCGTTGTGGTTGTGAGTAATGGTGAGGAAGTCGAGGAACGGGAGCAACTCCTCAGAACGGCGGTGGTGCAGGTCGATGGCAAAGCAGTGTTTGGAGGTTTTCACCACATAGCCCATGTTGTAGATGTGCCACAGGACCGTGCCACCTGCATGGACGTTTTCCTGTTGCACTTCCGCCAGCACTTTCCCGAAGGCACGGTCGTACCAGTACAGGGCGGGATAGCGTTTATAGATGTCGGAAAGCTCGCCTGGGGTGAGCTTCAGGCCAGCCTCGCAAAAATCCACATAGACGTCAGGGGTGACACGGTCCTGCGCTCCCTTGATGACATTGAGCGCATGGAAACGCTCTGCCGTGGGTTCACGGCAATTTGTGGTTTCCAGAACATCGGCGGCAGCGGAGACTTCGGCAAGCGTGGGGGCAGTCGGCTCCTCAATGCCTGCACGTTCGGAAAGGAGGTCAAAGGCAAGTTCTTGGGTAGTCATAGTTGGAAAAAAAGTTACTGTAACAATTCAGAAGGGTATAGCACAGGCCACAAGGTTTTCTGCGCTGTGCCGCTCCACTTCGCTACGCGGCACAGCGCAAAGGAACTGGGGGTATCGCCTGCCCGTGGGTTTCGCTCGCGCCAGAGGCGCTCGCTCCACCCACGGCTATTCTCTGTCGCCGCTTCGCGGCTTACCCTTCTGAATAGTTACGAGTTATTTAAGGTGATAAGCAATACTAGACGGTATCATTGAAGAGTGGCGAGTTTTGCCATTTCTTCGGCTGTGAGGGCTTCGGCAAAGTATTTGAAGTTTGTGATGGCACCCTCGAAATAATAGCAGGTTCCTTGGTTGCTCGTGGCGCCGATGCGGAGGTCTTTTGCCTTTTCGGAGATTTTGAACGTTGCCTCCTTACGGCAAAGCATTTCCCCGTTTCGGTAGAAGCGCAGTTCCTTGCCGTCGTAAGTAATGCCGATGCAGTACCATCTGTTCGGTTCTACCTGGGGTGATGAGCCAGTAGGGGCACAGAAACTGACGGCATTGATTCCGTCTTCGCTGAATTCAGTGCGGAATCTCTTCCATGAGAGATGCAGGCGCAACCCTGGCTTTTTCCCATTGGCGATGCGGATAAGTTCATATTGGCGGCTTCTGTGCAACTGTGCTGGCGTTTTCACCTGCATTGAAATGGTAAATGGCTGCCCATTCCGTATTTCATCAGGAATCGGGACAGTGAGCATCGCGTGGTCTTTTTCGTCCAGTTTGTTGTCAAGGTAAAGGGCTTTTCCTGCAGGGCCGTCAATCCAGCTCATAAGCTGCTGGTTGTATAATTTGACGGTTTTTGCCAACGCCTCCATATCGCCTTCGTTTAATGGCAGGTTGATTTTAGGGACTGTCAAATCCGCCGAGAAGGCAAGGAGCGTGGCAGCAAAAAACAGAGTGAAGATGTGTTTTTTCATGGGATGATTCCTAGTTACTATTCAGAAGGGGCATATTGGCATAATCCTCTTGGTGTGCCTTGCCGCTCCGCTGCGCTACGCGGCACGGCGCAGAGGCACTGTAGGTTTCGTCTGCCCGTGGGTTTCGCTCGCGCCAGAGGCGCTCGCTCCACCCACGGCTAGATTCTTGCCACCGCTACGCGGCTAATTCTTACTGAATAGTTATGATTCCGCTATTTCTCGTAAACCTCAATTTCGCTGATGCGGGTATTGGGACCATTGGTTTTGGTGACGAACACCCGCACGTTTTTGACTGTCTGGGGTGGGAACTGGACGGTCTGGAACTCGCCTTGGGCGTTTTCGATTTTCTTGATGGTCTTCCATTCATCCCCGTCCAGTTTGATTTGCACCTCATAGTCGCAGAGGGTGTTTTCGTAAGGATACACCACGATTCTACCAGCCGTCACTGGTTTGTGGAAAACAAGAGCAATCCAGTCTGGCGTTTTGTCTGGAGTTGCATCCCAGAAGCACTGCGGGTCCAGGTCTGGGAAGGGGCGGCTGGTGATGCCGTCTGTGACATGCCAAAGGCAGGTGTCCTTGGCAAAACTGGACTGTCTGTGGTACTTGTTGGAGGAGGCCGTGACTTTCAGCACTTGGTTTTCATAACGCTGATAGGCCAGATTGCCAGGTTTTCTGCGCGATTCGTACTCGTCATCGATTTCCTTGACGATTTCCTTGACGGATTTCAGTTTGAAATCGCTGTTGTCGGTCGTGTAGATATGCGCCTCGAAGGAGGTGAAACTGTCCTGAATTTTGCCATTGCTGGCCGTGACAGTGCGTTTCTCGCTTAGAACCTGCCATTTGCCATCCTGGGGAACGGGAATATCCAGGGGTTTCTCCCCATAGGCAGCATAGACTGCAAGTATCCAGAAGGAGCCGTCATTTTCATTTTTGAAGGCCCTAAGTTTCAGTTCTGGTACTGGAGCGGTCAGTTCAATCGGCTGTTGAATGATGGCATGTTCGCCTACGATTTTCTGTTCTTTGGTTAGTTCTCGCATCCCTGTCAACAGTTCGGGATAGGGGACGCCGACACGGTTGTAGTGCATTATGCCAGTGCACCCCATCGCCAGTGCCAGGAAGTTTTGGTTACGGTACTCTTCGTATGACGGGATGCGTGTGTTCATGTTGCCCACGTCCCCGTAGTTGAAGCCCTGGTGGAGATAGACGATGTCCTGCGACTTCTCAAAGTTCACTTTCTCCCTGTTGTACTTCTCCAGGCAGGCAACTATTTTGGTAAAGTTCGCCATTGGATTGCCGACGCGCGGTGACGGATAGCAGTGGAAGCCGTTCAGTTCGCCTGAATCTGGGAAGGCCGTGACCCCCTGTGTACCAGATGAAATGACGACAGGATGCCATGGGTCGATTTTCGCAATGAGCTTTGCCACGCGGGTGGCGAACTCGCGTGACCATCCCATGCAGTCGGGCTCATCCAGCCAGTAGTGGGCGAAGAGGTTGTCGTCTTTCATATAGTTAAGCGTACGCTTTGTGAAGAACTGCTCGGCGTAATCCGTCCAGCCCTCTTTCAGATATCTTGCCTTGAAACCGCTGGAGACAAGCCCGAATCCCATGGGGCTCATCGCCAGGTCGCAGGTGCTGCGGGGCATCGTGGCGACATAGCCAGGCTGCTCGGCATGGGTGGAGTTCCAGCCTAGCAGCAGAAATCTCTTTTTGCCGTCGATATACCAGTTGCCGTCGTCCCCGCGGAACACCTCGTTTTTCCTATAGGGCAGTTTGCGTAGCGTCTCCGTTGCGTTTCCATGGGATTTGCCGTCTGCATCAATCAAAGATGCGAAGATAATAAGTTTGCCTTCTGGCAGTTCCTTGCAGGGGAATGTGAATGAGATGCTTTCGGCATTCGCAGATGAGGTTTTCTCGGCAAGAATCTTCCCGTCTTCAGTCTGCAGCCCTGCATGGATCTTGAGGGTTTGACGCTCCTTCTCTGGCAGATGTACATTCGCGTCAAAGACCACGTTTTCCAGTTTTTGGGTGGCAAAAATGGCGTTTCTGTACGACGGGGAGCGAACTTTGATTGTGATGGGTTCATACTGGGCGACGAGTTTATCTTCCCTTTCACCGAGGACTCTGCCGCTGTCCATATCCCTGATTTGGGTGATTATCCTGTAATTGCCGCTGGCACCGCCGTTCAGTATGGGGCTTTCGTATTTGACCGACTGGCCTTTTTCAACGTTGGGTAGAGGGTTTTCTGCGAAGGCGGTGATATCGTCGGGACCAATGAGGGTGCTTGTGACAATGACCTTTCTGTCGTCTCCCGTGTGGTTGACAATCTCACCGCAAACTGTGAAGGCATATTTCTTTTCTTTGAGTTGAAGCCGATAGGTTACGGGTGAGAGCTCCCAGGAATAGGGCTTCAGGTCGAAATCAGGCGCAGGAATCCTAAGGAAAGCACCTGCAACATTGAAGGCACCGTTTTTGGCGATGCTTACCAGTTCAGTGGATTCGCGTGTGACATTTATGCTCCACTCGGATGCGCCGCCGTTCCTGAGTTCCAGAGACCTGTATGGGATTGCCGCCTCGCAACTCCAACTGTTCTCCTGCAGTTTCACCTTTGCCGTGAAGTGGCTTTCCCATTCCTTGTCCCCAAGAAAACCTCCTTGTTCGCACTTTCTGTCAAAAAGCACTCCGTTTCTGCCAACTGCAAAATGAAAGTAGGTGTCCTTGCCACCTGTTGGGTCAAGCATGATTTCCACGCACTCCTTGAAAAGTGCCTTGGGATTCAAATCCTTTGGGTCTTTTGGCGATGGGGTGTCCAGGCAACGGAAGGCGAAAACAGCGTGTGTCTCCGTGTAGGCTACTGCGAACTCTGTCTTCAATGCGGATCTTTCAGACATATTGTAGGTGTAGAACTCCTTGTAGAAAGGTGCATTCTGCCAACAGGCATCGTCAAGTTCCCCATCGATAACTGGCGGCAACAGAGCTTTGACGGGCTGGATGCCTGCAATCGCCAGTGCCAATGTCATAAATACAATGCTGAAAAGTAGTTTTGCCTTGTCCATATTCCAGAAATCCCGTTGACAATAGAGTTTTTTGCTTAATGATTTCTCATGACTTGAAATAAATATAGTCAAATCAAACCATTATACAAGGGGGATGGAGCAAAACTATTCGTGTCATCAGATTGTTTTGCGGAAATCATAAGTTAAAGTATATAGGTTGTTTTTAAAAAGCAAGGTGTAAGGGATATCTCACCCAACCCAAGACAATATCATGATTCCAACCATCCTTCCAACGCCTGTCCAGGCGACATTTTCAGGCAGAACGCTTTCTTTCAGTGGGTTTTCCATCTCCAAAGAGTGTGCCATACCGCCATATGCCTTTGAGATGGGGGAACGGTTCTATGGGCGGCAGGGCAAAACGCCTCTTGTTTTTCGCGTTTTCTCCCATCCGAACAACCAAGCATATCGCCTGACCATCGCGCCTGACGCCATTATTGTCGAAGGAGCAGGGCCAGCGGCGTTCATCTACGCGACTGCCACGTTGCTTCAGATTGCAATTATCCGCGATGATGCCATTTGCCTCCCCGAAGGGAGTGTTCTCGACTATCCTGAGTTTGCCGTCCGCAGCGTCAATTGGCTACTCTTCGTCGAATGTCGCAGTTGGAGCCAGGACGATGGCGATGGTCTCGACGCACTTTTCAAGCGTGTTGTCAGTGCCTTGGACACTCTTGCCTACTTCAAGCTCAACGGTGCCCTTATTGATGGTTTCGGGTGGAATCCAGAACGATTCCTTGGTTATGCTGCGTTCATGCGCCGCCTTGCCGCCGAGGCCAGCAGACGCTTCATACACTTGGGATTTGGCGGCTATAACGCTGGCTACGGCGCGCAATGGCATGATTTCGACGGACCGAAGTTTCAGAACAAAACCCATTACCCCGACGGTGAGGTCTATCCCTGCATCTCGCCCGAGATGAAGTCTGACATCGGCGCGACGATGGGCACATGCCTGAGCAATCAGGCGCTTCGCAGACTCAAGTGCGAGAACATCAGGGAGTTCGTTCGTGCCGTCCAGCCTGGTCTGCTCTATATCCACGGATTGGACATCTCCAGCCGCGACGGCGCCAAGGGAGCCTGGGCAACGCGCTGCCCCGAGTGCCGCAAGCGCTGGCCCAATGACGAAAGCAATGCACCCGACGGCATGGCTGGCGCCTTTGCCGATTTCTATGACGAACTCTACGAGGCCATCGCCTCCGTCAAGGATCAAGAGAGTGACTATGATGCCGCCCGTGATTGCGTGGTTGTCATGCCCAGTCCGAACTACAGCAGTTGTCGTGAGGACGATGCTGAATGGGCCTATCACACGGAGTATTTCCACGTGCTTTCTGGCTGTCTGCGCAACCAGACTCTCCAGCCGATGCTGCGCGAACAGTTCATTGGTCATGACACGCAAAAACGCATTTCCGAGATGCGTGCCGCTATTGGAGAGAAGCAGGGGTTGTCCATCGTGCTTTTCTCCTCTGGCGACGGTTTCTACAACAGTCTGCCTTGTACCGCAGACCCATCCTGCGCAAAATACTTCAGAGGGGCGAACACGGTCGTCACGGGCTTTGGCAATGCCTTCCAGGAGCCGCGCCAGGCAATGACGGCGGAATATTTGTGGAACCCCATTGGTACACGGTTTCCCGTTGATTACCCCGAAGAAAGCTACGAGGCGTTTATGGCGTTCTACAGGAATGTCTGCCATGGACAGATTCTTCCTGAAGCGGTGTTCGGCAAGGAGGGACTCCTGCCGCTTGCCTGCCGCAAACTCTATGGAGACGAGGCGGGCGCGATGATTGAGCCATTCCTTCGTCCGCAAACCGTCACCGTGGGTAAAACCACGTTTGCCATTGCGCCGATTGCACCTGCGTGCAACCGTATGCTTCCAGGCACCCGTTTCTCCATCTATCATCGCTTCGGCAATCGTATCCACTGGCACAAGGATTTAAACGATGAGTTGATTGAACGCGCCTGCGAGTGGACGGTCATTATGGAGCAGATTGTCGAGAAGACCGAACAGGCGGAGCTGGCCTACAAGGCAGCCGCCGACAAATGCCGTTCACCGCTCCCGCTCCAGCCCGACATGCGCTCTATTCACTTGAAACGTATGGCCGTCACTTTCAACCTGACCGTGAAGCTCGGTCGCCTTGTCATTCAATGGCTGCGCATCCTTCCAGACGCCTACGATGCCTATAAAGCAAAAAACTGCCCAGATGCGCTTCTTGAACGCATCGAGCAGCTTAAAAATGCCGTCACCGCCGCTGCGGCTCCGCTCAAGCAGCGGAAACTGAGCGTCATCGACCTGAACGGCGCTGACATCGGTCAGGCACTATTTGCCCTTGATTTCCTTCTCGATGAGGCAGAAAACATCTCGCATACCCTGCGCACAGGCGAGTTTCGCGATGCACACCTCACCGTTTGGTGGTAGGGAAATTAGTTTTGAAATGGGAATTATATACTTGAGTTTCCTGATGACATTATCCTTCATTGGTCGATGGCCTGGATGCGCCTTGCCGCTTCGCTGCGCTACGCGGCAAGGCGCACGGGGACTGGGGTGGGCATCTGACCGTGGGTTTCGCTTCGCCGCTGTCGCGGCTTCGCTCTACCCACGGCTATGCTCTTGCCGCCGCTTACGCGGCTCTTCTCTGTGGGCGAAGTCCAATCGGCAACAAAAGTATATAATTCCCTTTGAAATTACCTCAGTTGGCTCTATCTTGGGCGAGGATGGCCTGTAGCTTCGACACGTCTAACTTGCGGGGCGTGACATTGTCCTTGAGGGAGAGCGCGGCGGCAGTGCCAGCGGCCTGTCCCATGTTCAGGCAGGTCAGGATGAGACGCGAGGCGGCCTGTGCCATGAACTCGCTGGAGAGGCAGCGGCCAGCGGCGATGAGGTTGTCCAGCTTGACGGGGATGAGCGTACGGTAGGGAATATCGCACGGATTCTTGCGGAATTGCCGTGCATCGCCTTTGCGCCCCCAGCCGTCCGTCATGTTCTCATAACCGCCTGGAGGCGGCCAGGAGCCCTTGCCGCCGTGGCTGGAGACGTAGCAGACCTTGCCGTCGATAATCTCCTCCGCCCATTTGATGTTGCCTGGGCCGTCGGGGTTGTGCAAATCATAGTGGTGGTTGGTCTGGGCGATGGCGTCCGAAAAGCGTTCACCACGTGCGAAGTCCAGGGTCTTCAGTACATATTCGCCGACAATGCGTCTGCTTTCTCTCACGCCTAGAAGCAGCCCCGTGTCAATCAGATAGCTATCCTGGAAGCCAGGAATATTGCGTTTGATGAACTTGGAAAGGATGTCGGCCTGCTCGCGACCTTCGATGTACATGCGCGTCAAATCCTTTGCGGAGAGCGGGTTGCAGTTACGCGAGTGGGCGATGCAGAAGCTGAGTTCGTCCTTGCCGCAGTGCTGCGGGCGGCCAGGCAGGTGCGTCACCCAGTTCAGGTGATTTTCAATCATATAGGGCATCTCGCCGTTATCGACGGAGCGCTGGATGAGGTCAATCCACTGCGGGTCCTTGGCCTTGAGCTCGGAGTTGAGGTAGGCGTCCCAATCCACGCCGCCGAGGCGGAATTCAAGCGAGCAGGCCTGGTGTTTGCCATCTGTGGAGCGTCCTGAAAAGCATTCTGCACCTGCGAAGTAGGCCACATCCGCATCGCCTGTGGCATCGATGACTCTGTCTGCCAAAATGGCCTGGCGCCCCGACTTACTCTCGATGATGACGCCTTTGATGGTGTCGTTCTCCACAATCGCATCCACGGCGAAGGAGACGAACAGCACGTCGCAGCCAGCCTCTTTGACCATGCGGTCGAGGATGAGCTTGTGCTTTTCTGGGTCGGTGTTCCTGTGCCAGTGGCCCTGGCAGGCATCGAGACGCTCCAGCATCTCCTTACCGATGCCAATCGCCTGGTCCAGCGGGATGTTGACGAGACCAACGGTTGTGAGACCGCCCAGCGCGGAGGTCTGCTCAACGATCAGGGTCTTGCAGCCTTTGCGAGCCGCCGCAACACCCGCGCCGAAGCCCGCGATGCCGCCCCCGACGACCAGCACATCGTACTTGCCCGCTATCTTCAGCTCTTTCGCTGATTCCGTGACGATACCATTTCCAATCGTGTAGCTCATCTTGTACTCCTGGTTAGTGGTTAGTGGTTACGAGCGACGGGGGGCTTCGAGCCCCCCGAACCCCCGCGTTAGTGGTTAGTGGCTAGTTTTTGAAACTCTTCTTCTGTTATTTCGCGGATGGCCTCGGAGGCGCAGTTGTTGTAGCACGTTCCGCAGCCGATGCATTTCTGCTGGTTGATGACCGCGCCCTCCAAACCAAAGGTTATAGCTTCGACAGGGCATAGAGGACGGCAGGAGTCGCATCCTGTGCATCCGCGGTCGATGATATAATGGCGACGTGGCTTTGTCATGGTTTTTGCTCCGTTGGGGGGATTTTCTCTAGAAGCTCTAGAACCTCTAGAACCTCTAGAATACTCTTTAATATACCACTCAAATAAAAGAAGTCGCTTGCCTTGAATTATGTTTTTATTGATGTAGATTATTGAAAAGCGAGATAAAGAGGTAATTAATGCAATTTTCACTAGAACAGGTGCTACTGGATTTCGAGGGGGCGTTTGACTGTCGTATCACGCTCCATGACCCGATGCATCTGCTGGGAGGCAACAAGGAACTCTGCAAGCTTGGGGAGTGCAGGATGTCGCATCGAAAGACTTTTCCCACGATGTGCGGGCAGGAGGAGCGTGAGTACTGTGTGGAACATTGCATGTTCCAGTTCAATCAATGGGTGGAACGGACGCACCATTCGCTCTACATTATGCACTGCCGCAACGGCTTCTGGCAATTGGCAGTGCCTATTTACCGCAACAACATCCACGTTCTCAATATGTTCGCGGGGGTGTGGCGGCGCTTTGACGACAAGGCGAAAATCCGTCGCATCGCACGAATGCTTCCTGTTTTCGCCGAAGGCCTCATTCATATGCTGGAAAGTGACGTTGCGCAGAATAATCAACCAACGAACACAATGGCAACGCGCATTCAAGCGTTTATAGGTAACAACTACAATCGTCTGCTGGAGACCAGGGACTTGGCGCATCACCTAGCACTCTCTGTTTCCAGAACTTGTGCGGTTGTGCAGGAGGTTTGCCATTCCAGCTTTAAGCGCTTGCTCAATCTGGAGCGCATACGTCACGCTAAGCTTTACCTTGAGCAAACTGACCTGCGGATAAAGGAGATAGCACTCCTCTGCGGCTTTGCGTCGTCCGAACACTTTGTTCGGACGTTTCAACAATATGAGAGATGTCCGCCTGGAAGATGGCGAAACAACAAGGAGAACACATGGAACAAGTTGAACTAGATGGCAAGACACTTCGTGCGGACAAGATACCGCTCAGCACCAGTGCGATTTTGGTGATTCAGGCGGCGAAGGGGATTTTGGGATGCGGATATCTTTCTGTTGAGACGGCAGATAAGCTGGGGCATGCCTTGGCAGTGGTCACGGGGGTGGCAACGTATGACGACATGCTGGCTGCCAAGGTAGTCAGGCTGTCAGCCGCCGCCACTGCACTCGGCGTGCAGGTCGGCATGACAGGGGCCGATGCACTCCGCATGATGAACGCATAAACAAAGAGGTATTTCTATGACCAATAATTTGGTTTGCAATGGCCTGGACAACTTGTCTGCAATTCATGATGCCCTGCGTGGTCGCCGTGCGGGGTTGGTCACCAATCCCTCCGCCATAGACCGTAGCGGCCGCGCTGCCGTTGACATCTTGGCTGAGTGCGGCGATGTCGTCGCCTTCTTTGCCCCCGAGCATGGTATTCGAGGCGATTTGCAGAACGGTGTGCGCTTCACGGACAGCGTTGATGCGCGGACAGGCAAGATGGTCTATGCCCTCTATGGCACGACTGCGCACCTGACGCAGGAACGTGTGGAGGGGATTGAGGTCGTATTGTATGACATCCAGGACGTGGGCAGCCGTGCTTTCTCCTATCTGCGTACGCTGGCCTATCTGATTCAGGACTGCATTGAGCTTGACCGCGAACTCATTGTGCTTGACCGCATCAATCCGTTGGGAGGAGAACAGTATGAAGGGGTACTCCCCGAACCAGAGTACGACAAGCGCTGGGGGTTTGGAGTCCCGATGCGCTTCGGTCTCACCAGCGGTGAATATGCCAAGATGGTGAATGCGCGTTACTTCGGAAACGCTTGTCGCCTGACTGTCATTCCCTGCCGCAACTGGCGGCGCGATATGATGTTCGATGATTGTGGTTTTTACTGGTGCAATCCTTCTCCCAACCTTCCGAATCCAATGAGCGCATTGATTTACGCAGGCGCGGTTGCTTTCGAGCAGAGCAGTGTTTCGGGGGCGAGGGGGACGACCCGTCCATTTGAGATGTACGGGGCACCTTTTGTCGATGGATACAAGATTGCGGAAAAGCTCAATCAACGTAATCTACCTGGCGTGCTATTCCGCCCCTGTGCCTTTACTTCCGAATACAACGCCTTCCAGAAGTATGTCAGGGAGTGCTGCCGAGGCGTTCAATTGTTTATCACGGACCGCCGTCGTTTCAACTCCTTTGAGACGGCAATGTGGATGCTGGAGACTTTCCGCGAGTACTGTCCCGAGTTTGAGATTCCATTCCAGAATGGACGCTGCCTCGCCAAAACCTTTGACTCCGTTCTCGGCAGCGCAGACTGGCGGCTGGGCAAGCTCTCGACTGCCGAGTTCATCGTACGCGGACGGCACGAGGCCGCCGAGTTCCAAAAGAACGTTGCAGAGTTCCTGATCTACAAGTAATCTTTCCTGATCACAGTGTAAACACCCGACTTGCCTCAGGTGCGAGTGTGGTGGCCTGTCCGTTGATTTTCACAGCCAAGTCAGCATCGCCCACATTGAAGCAGACGGCGTAGGTTTTGCCGTCTGCACCGCGAAGCACGGCTTTGCGCAACGCAGAGGGGGTGTCACATTGGATGTCGCAGGAAGGCTGTTCGGCGCACCAGGCGGCGGTTTCCTCAGCCGTTACACCGATGCGGACGGCGCAGGCGATGTCAAAGAGTACCTCGTCCTTTTCATAGACACGCGGGAAAGTACGCTCAAAGCAGGTGCCTGCACAGATTTCCTCCGCATAGTTCTGTCCACCGCATCGTTCAATAAGAGCCTTTTCGGGTTTCTTTATGGCGATTTGAGGGCGTTCGGGGCGGTTGAGGAGGAGCGGGCCGTTGAAGGAACGGACGGCCAGCTGTCCGTCGATGTTCAGCCAACTGCCACAGGATAGGGTTTCCCGCGCAAGGGTGGGTGTCCGCAGTGTCTGCGGTGGCATTGTTTCACATTCCAGCGTGCGTGTCTGGCCGTTGTAGATGTCATTGAGCACGTTGAGTCCAAAGCCTTTGACCGTCATAAAGTAGAAGCGGTTGAGGGAGGTGGCGCGCTGGAAGACGACGACCGTGGCATCATCTGGGAGGGCGGCGTAGGCAATCTGCGTCTTTGCCACGATGTCGCTCTGCTCGCCCTCGGCGCCTGGCTCCATCTGCTGGGAGGTGAAGTTGCCCGAAGTGATGAAGCCACCAGGGAAGCTCTCTTTTGTAACGACATTGGAGGTGATTTTACAGGCAGGCCCCATGCCCAGAATCTGACCGCTCATGTTGAAGCGCCATTCTGCCATGTTGGAAGCGTTCGTGGGCAGGCAGAGGCCCATGGGCGGCTCAGCCGCAACCCATGTCCAGGAGGCGATGCGCTTGGGTGAGCGTGAGAGGAAGGAGCCGTGGAAGTCGTCGAACCAGGCGGTAAGCGGCTTGACGGGTTCCTGGATGGGGCTCTTCTGGAAGTCGTGGAAGCGTCTGTGCCAGCAGGCGGCCATGGAGAGCGATGCAGCCTTGTCGCCTTCGAGGCGTGTGAAGTAGAGGGGCGAGATGGATTCGAGCGTGCGCAGACGATTGCCCATAAAGGAGCCGTCTGGGTTCGTGCCCTGCTCCAGGGCGACGGTTTTCAGCCAACCCGCCTCGAACTGCTCCGTGTCGGCGTCGCCGAAGAGGTCGCGGGCGAGGAGCCAGACCATAATGGCATAGTCCTGGCAGTAGCAGTAGCGTACGCGGGTATCGCCTCCAATGCGCAGCAGCCTGCCATCTGGGAAGATGCAGCTTTTGGTGAACTCCCAGATTTCCTTTGCATGGAGGTAAAGCGCCTTTGGCAACTGCCAACCGTAGTATTTCCCCGAGAAGTGGAGCATGGCCAGGTTGGAGAGGGTGATGTTGATGTAGCCTACGTTCATGTAATAGTGGTGGTTGCAGGCGCACGACGGGAAGAAGTTCGCCCCGACATGCCACTCCTTGAGGGGCTTGCCTCGGAAGAGTTCCTCGGATTCCGCGTCTTGCGGCATGGAGCAGGCGTTCAGCAGGAACTTGGTGCCTTTCTCCTTGTATTCCTCGGCGCGGGGCGCGTCGGGATACCGCAGGGCTGTGCGCCAGAGGACGGAGCCGTTCCACATGTTGCTTTCAGGCTTGTTTTCGGGTGGGCAGAAGCCAGCGACAACGGGGTATTCGTCCAGCAGCCAGTCGCATTCGGAGATGAGCAGGTTTTGGAAGTTCTCCTGGTCTTCAACTGTTGTGTAAGGCTCCAGGTTCTCGAAGGAGTGCGCCATGCGCTCCAGGCAGAGATTGGATATCCACGAGTGCCCCCACTTCTCGCCGTCGGCACAGGTTCCTTTGCCAGAGATGTGGCCGTTGATGGTGAAGCGAAGCAAAGCCAATGCCGTCGCCATCGTCTCGTCGCGCGAAAGGCCGACGCGTGCAAAGTCCGTGTATGGACTGACGGCCAGTTCGGCAAATGCGCCCAGTGCTGTGTTGTTGGTCTGCTGTGCCCAGTGTCCCTTGTTGCCAGGACCGAACGAGATGCAGCTCTTGTCGTGAGGTAGCGGACGGAGATGCCTCTTGGTGGATTTGACCCAGTTTTCGAGGAGGGAAAGATAGTCTTTGGTGGTGATCATGGTGAGGGATGGTATTATTGGGTTGAGGTTAAATGATGACAAGGGGGACGGGAAGGACGGGAGAGACGGGAGAGACAGGGGGGGGGGACGGGAGGGAGAAACAGTGTATTAGAAGCAATTCGCTGTCCCTCTCGTCTCTCCCGTCTCTCCCGTCTCTCTTGTCCCTTTGGGGGCAGGAATCATCCTACAGTCCAGGGAGAACGAAGTCCCAGAAGGTGAGGTTGGTCTTTTCGCCGACCTGGTTGCAGAGCTCCTGGAAGAAGGCAGGCCAGTCGTCGGGTGTGGTGGCTGCGTCGGAGCCGCCGAAGGGCTGGACGGCGAAGAAGAGGAGGCTTCCCTGGCCCAGTTTGCGTTCCACGGCGGCTGGCTTGCCGTCGGGGTAGGTTGCGATGACGGTTTGTTCAGGGGAGGCGAAGTCGAAGGCGCGCACCGTTCCTGATTCACGCCCCAGGTTCATGGCGGGGGCGACAGGCAGGGTGGCCTTGCCGTAGTGAAGCGGATTCGCAGCGGCGGTGCGTTCGACCAGTTTGCCTGTGATGAGTTCGCGTTCTGGCACGGAAGTACCATCGATGTTCCAGCTCCAAATTGTGGGGTCGAAGACCACGAGCTTGCCGCCGTTGGAGACGAACTCCAGCAGCCGTTTGGGGGTGTCGGAGTCGGTGTAGCGCATCCGCGGGATGTAGAGGACGGAGATGCCTTTCAGGGTATGGAGGCCGTTGGCGAGACCTGTCGGGCTGATGAAGCGGAAATTGGCTTTCACGTGCTCGCCGAGCAGGGCATAGACGCTGTAGGCGGCGTGGCCTGCCTTATCTTGCAGTCCCCAGCGGTCGTAGTCGTTGTAAAGAATGGCGCTTTTTGTCTCCGTCGGGAGCGGAAGCTTTTTCATCGTGAGGAGTTCTCTGCAGAGTTTCTCCATCTCGGCGTCTCCGTCAGGCATAGTGACATTGGCGGGGCCTGACGCATACCATGTGAAGTTTTGCGAACCATTCTTGAGGGCCTGTGAGGTCCATTCGCGAATGTCGGCGGGCTTGGGGCGTCCGCCATGGTAGATGAAGCACTGGAGGGTAGTCATCGTGGTGCTTGACGATGCGAGGTCGTGAACCATCTTCACAGAGAAGCCTGTGTGGTAGATGGCGCGTGCCATGCCGTAGAAGCTGCGCGAGCTGGTGGGGTAGGGGTCGCAGCCAAGTTCAGGTGAATAAGGCGAGAGTTGCGCCAAGTTCACCTCGCTGATGCCTGAGCAGGTGTTGTGGTTCAGCCCCTGATAGGGAATCGTCGGGTCGATGGAACGGATGGCCTCGCCTATGGTTTTGAGAAAATCGGCGAAGTGGTTGTTCCAGTAGCGCCAGAAGGCGATGCGGCGGAAGGGTGAATCCTCGTCGGGAGTGGCACCATAGTCCTGGAAGCCATATTTGCCGAAGCCCGTCTCCTGCTTCACTTTCGCATCGAACTCGTCCAGGGCCTTTGAAATGGTTGGATTGTTTTTGCGGTTGTAAATCAGCGGGATGTGGTTTGTCGGCTCGTCGATGACCTCCACGAAGGCCAGCACCTTCCGCTGTTCGGGAACGGCGCAGAACTTGCGGACACCCTCGATTTCCCGCAGGACAGTCTGCAGGTATTCGGGGGTGGCGGGGTCCGAGAGTGCGCCATAGAAGAGTGGCGTGTGGAAATCTTCGATGGTCTTGCGGTAGAGGGTGGAGTTGTAGATGGCATACGGAAAGAGCATCCCGAAGGTTTTGTTCAGGCGAATGACCTCGTTTATGCCGCCAGGCACATTGCGTTCCCAGGCCACCCACGGCAGTGGCGGTCCCCATGAGCCGAAGGAGGCGTAGCGTTCGAAGAGCTCTTTCTGCTTTTCAGGCGTGAAATCCTTTTGCATGGCAGGCGGATAGAGGCTGCGGTAGTAGCAGTGCCGTCCCATGTAGGCGATGTAGCCGCCTGGCTTGCTGGAGAGAATCTCCGCGCCAGTCGTGCGGGCGCGCTTCGGGATGAAACTATCGGTTTCTTGTTTGCGGTAGCGGACAATCTGCGCCTTCTCCCCAAAGGTGGCTCTGGCGAACTTCGGGACATCGTTCAGGTTGCCGACAAAGGCGTTCCAGTGGCTTGTCTCATTGGTGGCGATGCGGTTGTGCGAGAAGTTCATTGTCAGCACGTCGGGGTGTTTGTCGTAGCCGAGCGTTTTCCAGGGGATGGTCAACGCCACCTCCCATGAAGCGTCATTCTTGAATACCTGAGAGTTCCAGTCGCCGTTCCAGGACTTGTTCGCCTTGTAGGGGTCTCCTGCCTGCGCCTGACGGAGCACCGCGTCGAATTGCGTGTTGGCGGGATTGACGATGAACTGCCAGCCGCTGTTCTGGTCGGGGTCGAAGAGGAACAGCTCCACGTCGTCGTCCCACCAAAGAGAGCCGTCCCGTTCCGTGGTTGCTGCCTTCAACTGGGCGACGGTTGGTTCGTCGCAGATGTAGCCGACATAGAGGTTGCCGTCGTTGTATGCCATTCTCACGGTTGTCTGGGTAGAGGGTTTGCCGCCTGTGTGGATGATGAAGTTCTGGAGGCGGGCGGCCTCCTGCCAGGTGGAAGGCATTCCTGTCGGTGCGCCCTGCGGGATTGCCACCTGGTCGGAAATCAGCTCATAGCTGAGCGACTGGATTTCCAGTTCGACGGGCTTGCCATCTATGGAGATGAGGAACTGTCCTGTCACCGCATCCAGTGGAACGTCGTAGGACAAACTTTCCGTTGCGAACTCCTTGTGGAACGGCAGTGACTTTTTGGATCCGTGGCCTGCACTGCCGTTTCCGCCACCCTGCTTGTTAAAGGAGAAGGCGAAGTGCAGGTCGGTCGTCTCGGTGCTGCGATAGGCGAGGCTGATAGTGACAGCCGACGTGCCTGGCGCAAAGTTGATGTATCCATACAGGACAGGCGTCTTGCCATTCAGCACCTTGTCGCAGCGGAAAAGCGTTCCCTGGTAGCAATCCTTGTAGTCGCCTGGATAGGTTTTCAGGCGTGCCACAGGGTAATTTCCTGCCCATAGGGAGGCTGTCAGGAACAGCAGATAGAACGCGAAAAGAGTTTTTTTCATTTATTCCTCCAAGTGTATTGAATTTGACGATTGCCTCTATAAAGTAATATCAGAAAACAATAATAAAAGGTGACTGCGCGTATTTTGTTTGCGACGGCATCTTGAAGACGGAGAATAATGATGCGAATGAAAATTGTTTTTTGGGCGTTGGCTATGGTGGCAGGTCTTAGCGTGTGGGCGCAGAAGCCCGAATGGGAGCGCAAGCCCATCGAAATCATCAAGGGGCATTTGCCGAAGCCACACTACCCTGTTCTGTGGAACGCGCAGGACAACGGCATCGGTAACTGGCAGATTGAGGGGGATTGCAAGGCGGAACTCAGCACTGATTTCTGTCTGTGGAACGAACAGTCAATCAAGTTGACGTTCAAAACGACACCAGGGCGTGTCGTTTTGAAGCCAGCTAGGATTGTGTTGCCAGATAAGGCGAATGCGATTGAGATGTGGGTTTATGGCTTCAAATCAGGAAAGCCCGCCAACCACTTTGAGGTTCAGGATGCGATAGGCAAGACATTCACACTAAAGACCAGGGGGAACACAAGTTATTGGGCGAAGAGCCCCTGGTGGGGGGCCTCCATCGGCAGAATCCCCAAGGAGGCTGTCGCTCCCATCACGCTCACAAAGGTGGTTTTTGACGCGTCGGACAAAATCGAAGCGGGTGATGCGATGTACTTCGACTTCATCTGCGCTGTAACGGTCGAGAACGCACATTTGCCAGACACCTCAAAGTGGGATATGTCATTTCCCTACAAGAAGGAATCCATTCAGCCGACGCCCATTGACAAGAAGATTACCATGGGGTTTACCTCCGACAAGAAGGGACGTATCAGTTTCACCTTCAATGGAAGTGGCGGAAACCTCGTCTATGTCGTTGAACCGAAGACGGGAACCCTCAACGACCTCTCTGTCACGGTCAATGGCTCCCATACTTTCAAGCCGATGGCAAATGGCGGCGTGAAGGCGGAGGTGAACGGCGTGAGATTTCTCCCCACCGACACGGACGTGAAGGCAACACTTCTGAACAGCATCTTTGATGGGGCCACGCTGAAGACGGCGTGGCGGCTGGAAAAGCAGGGGGTCTCTGTCGAGTACAAACTTCAATTCGGGGTGATGTGGCGTTCTCTGATTATCAGTTGCACCTCCGAAAAAGGTGACTTCTCAGCCTTTGACTGTGGACACACGCAGGGGACACCGAACCCCAGGCTTTTCAAACTCACCTATCTGAACTACCGTTGGAACTATCCCAGGCTGCTGGTGACGGACGACTATTTCGTCTCCATCTTCCCCGACTGGTACACGAGCCATGCATCCGAAGTGGTCGATGGCTCGAATCACTCCTGGCTGGAGGGAGCAAAGGTGATGGGAGAGGATTCGGCACGCATCATGGGCGGCTCCATCTACATCCCCAAGGCAGGAAGCACACTCAACCCGCTGCATGAGCGCTTTTTCCTCACCATCGCACCAGACCTGGAGTCTGTTCTGCCAAACATCCCGAACCCACGGTCGGAATACTACGAGGAGACTGGACAACTGCTCTACTGCACGCGCATGTACGATTCGCAGGCTCCTGGGGACAGCGACCTGGAGGTGGAGTTCTGGAGGCTCATGGCCGACTATGGGATGCGCGAGGTCTTCGTGCGCTACCACATGAACATGTGGCGCACCCCGTTCCGCAACAACCACTTTACCCATTATGACAATCCGCACGAACCCGTCGGGACTGCTGGCTACCAGCAGATTGCACGTGAATTGAAGAAGGTCATACGCCGCGTTGGCCCCTATGAGGACAATCGCGTCAGCCATCCGCTTGGTCCCGAATTCACCTACAATGACATGGCCATCTATAGCGACGGCACCTACCGAGAGGGATGGGACGCGTCCTTCCAGCCTTCACCCGCCGCACAGCACCGCCTGGAAGCGGAGTTCGCTCCGAAACTGGTCGCCAAGTTCGGCTGGAATGGCTGCTATTTCGACGAGGTTACCAATACCCCGCCCTGGGGATTGGTCGATTACAACCCCGACATTCCTGGCAGCGCCACCTACCTGAATGTCCTGCGCAACTACGCCTTTGTTGCGCGCAAGTTGAGCGACTACTACGACGGTCCCATCTGGAGCGAGGGGAACGCCGCCTTTTTCTGGGCAGGCTACCTGGATACGGACTACGCGCAGACCAATGACCCCGATTCCCTGCCCATTGTCGATTTCAAGCTTCGCAAGGTGAATCCGCTGGAGCACCTCAATGGCTACGACCTCACCCGCGCGAAGTCCCCGCTGGACTATCTCCTGAGTGCGCAGATTGTACACGGCAACATGGGACATCTCTGGACTGGCGAATCATTCCGCGTTTATCATGGCAGCAAGCTAATCAAAAACCTGAAAACTGATGACTACCGCCACCTCTTCCGCTCCTATTTTATGATGCTCCAGCTTCAGGAGCTCTATGCAGAGACGAAACCCAGCGAAATCACCTACTCCTGCGGAGGTGAGATGCTCACCGCCACGCAGATGCTCCGCCAGAACAAGCCCAACGAAGGCAAGGTCTATACACGCTACGCCAACGGTCTCGAAGTCTGGGTGAATCGCAATCCACAGGAGAAGTGGACGGTCGAGGTTGACGGTAAGTCGTTCGTCCTGCCGCCGTATGGCTATGCGGCCTTCATGCCAGGCAAGCTGGTGGAGTACTCCGCTGAAATCGACGGCCATCGCGTGGATTATTCCCGTGGTCCGCGCTATCTCTATGTCGATGGGCGCGGCATCGAGACGCAGTTCCCCGAAATCACCGCTGCCAACGCCTACGTCCTTTTCAAGGAGGGGGATGCAACAATCCTCATACCCCTGCCGTTCATCGCGGAGGAGGCTGTCAGCGGCCTCTCCGCTACGTGCATACAGCCACTGGACCGTGCTGGCAAGCCACTCGCACCCGAGACCGACCTGGATGTGGTGGATGGTGGCAATGCAAGATTTACCGTAACCAAGGAGCCCTTCAAGTACAAGCTGAAGTAAGGAGGGAGCTAGCATTCTGCACCTAGAGGGCGGTAGCCCCTGGCGCTAAAGCGCTAGGCATAGAACAGGTGGGGCCGTGGCAGGAGCCGTTGATAGTGAAGGCACTACCAGTTCTGTGCGTCGCGCTTCAGCGCGGCGTCTTACAAAAAAGGAAATGGAAGATGACTTACGACTTTGACACAGTACTCGACCGTCGCGGGCGTGGAGCCTGCAAGTTTCTTGGCATAGCGGACGACATCGTCCCCATGAGCATCGCGGACATGGATTTCGCCTCGCCTCCCGAAGTGCAGGAGGCTTTGCGCCGCCGCGCCGAATTCGGAAACTACGGCTACACGGTGATGGTCGATGAGGACTACCAGGCCATCATCGATTTCGTCAAATGGCGACATGGTGTGGACATTCCACGTGAGCACCTGTTGGCGACGCCAGGCGTTTTATACACGATGCGTTGCGCGATGTATATGCTGACGCAGCCAGGCGACAAGGTCGTCGTCTCGCTCCCGTTGCATACGCCCTCCATACGGACGGCTAGCTTGCAAGGGCGCATCCCTCTTCACAACTGGATGAAACGCAACTCGGAGGGTAATTACACTTTTGACTTGGAGGATATGGAACGCCACTTCCAGGCAGGCGCAAAGGTACTTCTGATGTGCAGCCCACACAACCCCACGGGGCGCGTCTGGACAAAGGCGGAACTGGAGGGCATCGCCCAGTTGGCGCAGGCATACGAGGTGACAGTGGTGGCCGATGAAGTGCATCGGGATTTAACCTACACGGGGCATCCGCATGTCTCCATCGGCGAGCTGCCAGGCATGGCGGAACGCACCATCACTGTTTTCTCCGCCTCCAAAACCTTCAACTTCGGCGGCTTCCACATCGGCACCGCCGTCGTCCCGCGCGAGGACTACAAACAACGCCTGCGCGCAAAGCTGTACGAGATTGGCCACGCCTGCGGGCGTCCGCCGCTCTTCTCAATCGTGGCGCAGACAACTGCCTACCAGAAAGGGCGCACGTGGCTCAAAGAACTCATCGCCGTGCTGGAGCGCAATGCGGATTTGTGCATCCGCAGCCTGGAGGGGCTGCCCGTCAAGGTGTTCCGTCCAGAGGCTTCTTTCATCCTGTGGGTGGATTGCTCCGAACTCAAGCTGGATACGGCGGGCCTCAACGCCCTTATGCAGGAGGCTCGCCTGACCGCCGACCCAGGCCACTACTACGACATGTGGGAGATCGGAGGCTACACGGGGCCCCAACACCACTTCCGCCTGACCTTCGGCATGCCACAAAGCGTGCTGGAACCCGCCATGGAACGCCTGCGGGAGTGCATCCTGCAACTTCCTCGGCGCTAAAGCACCAGGCACAGAACAGGTAAGTGCACAGAACAGGTGTGCCACAGGACGGGGGGACTGCCTTCGTGCACCCTGTCCCGTAGCCGCCTTGGCTACTTCGCAAGGTCTTTTGCCCGCGAGACCATGCCGATGAATTCGAGGCGTTCGTTGTCAGTGTCGGGGCCAAGTGTACACTTGGCGAGGCGGAGGACCTCGTCGTAGGAGGCAGTGCCCTTGTACTTGGAATCGCGGAGCAGCAGAACGAACTCGGCGACAGCGGAGGCCCAGATGAGGTTGTCCCCGTTTTCAGGGTTGCTGACGGGATACTCCTCCTCGATAGCATCGCCGCCTTCGGGCTTCTGGAAGCGCAGATGGAAGGTCAGCAGTTCGTCGCTGTCCGTGGCAGCCATGGTGGAGTAACGCAGAGGCGGGGCCTCGGGGATAGCGGCAGCCTTAACGTCGGCAGGCGCGTCCATCGGGATGACCTCGTAGAGCGCGGTGACCTGCTGGCCGACGCCGATTTCGCCCGAATCCTTCTTGTCGTCACGGAAATCGGTGTCCGCCATGCGGCGCATCTCATAGCCAAGGAGACGGTAGGCATAGATGCGGGCGGGGTTGAACTCCACCTGGAACTTGACATCATGCGCGAGCGTAAACATCTGGCCTGTAAGTCCCTGTGTAAAGGCACGGCGCGCCTCCGCGATGGAGTCGATATAGATGTAATTGCCGTCGCCCTTGTTGGCAAGGGCCTTCATGCGGTTGTCCTTGTAGTTGCCCGAACCAGCGCCGACGACGCTGAGATAGATGCCGTTTCCACGCTCATTCTCGACCATTTTCGTAAGCTCTGCCTCGCTGGAGGCACCGACATTGAAGTCACCATCGGTGATGAGTACGATGCGGTTGTTGCCACCCTTGATGTAGTGCTCGTGTGCCAAGGCGTAGGACTTCTGGATGGCCTCGCCGCCAGGGGTATAGCCTTCGCAGTTCAGCGTCTCGATGGCCTTGAGGATGGTGTTCGTGTCACTGTTTCCCTTAAGGAGGGTGCTCACAGCGCCGCCATAGGTGACGATGCTCACCTTATCCTGTGGACGCAACTGACGGGTCAGGGTGCACAGGGCCTCCTTGACGATCTTGAAAACATGGTCCATGGAGCCAGAGTTGTCGATGAGGAAGACGTAGTTGGAAGGGGGCAGCTTGTCCTTGTCGATATCGCGTGCCTGGATGCCCACCAGCAGAAGCTTGTGGTCCTTCGCCCAAGGTGCGTTTGCAAACTCGAAGTGCGGCGCAAGGGGCTTGCCATCGGCGGGTGCAAGGTAGTTGTAGCGGAAGTAATTGAGGAACTCGTCAAGACGGATGGAGTTGGCGGGCGGCAGGCAGTTGTTTTCCATAATCATGCGGCGCGCATTAGTGTAGCCTGCTGTATCGACATCTGCGCCGAAGGTGGAGAGGGGATTGCGGGTGGCGGCGACGAAGGGGGTCTCCGTGACCGTGCCGTATTCTTCTGTGGTAAAATCCTCGTGCAAACCATTGCCGCTACAGAGAATGTCGTTCATCGGCATTTCAGTATCAGCTACAAGTCCATCAATGCAAGCTTTTTCCCCTGTGAACGCCTCACTTTTTGAAATTGCGCAGGCAACGGGAGATACAATGGAAGAAAGCAAGTTACGCGTACCCGCATATTCCTTCCTTGCCATACGCTTGTGGTCGCCTGCGCGGGGGCTGCTTCCAGTCATTTGCCGCAAAAACCTCTTCCAGATGGATGGCGATGGGGGTTCTGGTGCAGCAGCATCTTTTTCTTCAGTCTTCTGAAGAGTTTGGATTCGTGCGAAGAAGCGTGTCTTGAAGTTTTCGACAGATTCGAAGGGAACGGTTTGATCGGGTTTAATTGCCTTGAGGGCGTTGAGTTGTGCATCGAGTTGTGCGTCTGTCATCATGATTAGTTCTCCTGTGATAGGGTTGTTTTGAGCATTTGCTTGGCTTTGAAGATACGCTGGTAGAGCGTATTGGTTGAAATCCCGAGAATCTTGGCGGCGGCCTTTCCGTCGTAGCCAGATAATACGCCGAAGGTGATGGCGTCGCGAGAGTCTCCTGGCAAGTCGGCGATGGCTCGCATCAACGGTTCTGTGTCAATGGTGCTGCCACTGGAATCTGGCGAGTAGCCTTGTAGTTTCTTCTGCTCGCTTAAGCGTTTGCGCAGGATGTCGTAGCTGCAGTTGACGGTGATGCGGCAGACCCAGGTGGAGAGGCCAGCCTTGTCGTTGCGGAATGTGCTGAAGTGCTGGTAGGCCTTGACGAGAGCCTCCTGGATGGCGTCATCGACGTCGGTGGCATTTTTGAGGATGCGGAATGCCAGACCGCGCAGCTTCGGGAGCTCATTGTCAATGAGCTGCTCGAACAGCTTGTCTTTGGGTGTTTTTTGCATTTGCTTCTCCTTTTGGTGGATGGAATGGTCTTCTGGGAACTGAAAGCCCCCGCTTCTTTCATTATTCTGCTAATTAGACGGTTGACGTTTACGGTTTCTTATTTGTCATCTTGAAAAAGTTTTGTTCTTCAATAGGGATGATTAAGGACCTTGTAGAACAGAGTCTCCCCAAAAAACTAAAAGTTTTTTAGTCTCCATGTATTGTAAATTGTATAAAATAGTAGTATAATATTAATGGGAGAATGGGAAAAGGCATTTATCCGAGATGCTTTTGTACTAAAAGAACCAAAAATCAAAATAATAAGGAGAAGATTCATGAAAAAGCACTTTACACTGATTGAACTACTGGTCGTCATCGCCATCATCGCCATTCTGGCGGCGATGCTACTTCCTGCGCTGAGCAAAGCCCGCGAAAAGGCCGAGGCTATCAACTGCACATCCAACGCCAAGCAGATTATGCTTGGCGTTATTCAGTACACAGGTGATTATAAACAGTCGCTTCTTGCAGCACAGAATCGCGTTGGAAGTACTTACCCTCATTATCCATGCAGTTCAACGAAATTTGACAATTGGACATATTATTATGCGTGGTGTTCGGGGGTTTTCGACTATGTCGGCGATGAAAAGGCATTCCTCTGCTCCTCCACGGATGCAGCTAATGATTACGTTGGTTACGCGATGGCCACAAATGCCGGCGATGATGCAAATTGTGCCAATTATGCCTTTGCATATATGTGGAGCACTAATGCCGATCAGAAGAAGCGTGTGAAGCTCAGTGCACACAAACACCCGTCCTCTTCCATGTTCTTTGTCTGCACCAGTTCAACAACAGCGAATCAGTATTCTCTTGCAGGCATTACGGTTTCATCGTGGGCGAGTTTGACGGAGAAGCGCATAAACGACCAGCATGCAGGCGGATCCAACAATGCGTACTTGGACGGCCATGTTGAAAGCCACAAGCTGGAATTCTACCTCCAGGGTACTACGCTGAATGGAACGGATGCTAGCTCTCGCCTCTGGGCGCACTACACGGCTGGCAAATAAGCATCTTTTGTCTTGGGGAACCAACGAGTAACCGTAATAATCGTCATTTACCAACTTTGGAGGAACAAACATGAAAAAATATTTTACTTTGATTGAGCTACTGGTTGTCATCGCCATCATCGCCATTCTGGCGGCAATGCTGCTGCCCGCGCTGAGCAAAGCTCGCGAAAAGGCCGAGGCTATCAACTGCACATCCAACGCCAAGCAGATTATGCTGGGCGTCATCCAGTACACGAGTGATTACAAGCAGGGTGTTATGTCTGCTCATAACCAATATGGAAGTGGCGATGAGGCTAAACTTAATTATCCATCAAATGCTAATTGGGGATCGCTTAAAAGTGATTTTAAGTTCTATTGGTATGCTATTGCCTTTGATTATGTGGGTGATGAAAAAGCCTTTCTTTGCCCATCTACGGATGCTGTTCACAATGTTTGCGCATATGCGATGGCAACTTGTTCTGGAGCAGGAGCATATGAAAAGTATTATGGCTTCCCTTATACCTGGGGATCAAGTTCAAATACGAATCCTAAGATGCGTGTTAAGTTGAGTGCGCATAAACATCCCGCTTCAACGATGTTTTTGACTTGTGCAGATACTTCTTCTGCCAATAGGGAGACTGTAACAGGTATTATGCCGTGGGGAGGAGTTGGAAAAGAATCTAATGTGCATGTCGGTGATGCGCATTCAGGCGGTTCCAACTCAGCTTATCTGGATGGCCACGTCGAGAATCATAAATTGGAATACTATCTGCAGCCGACCACGCAGAATGGTTCAGATGCCAGCTCACGCCTTTGGGGGCACTATGAGCCAGGCAAATAAAACCTGTTAATTGACTTGATCATTTAAAAGTTAGGAAAATTCCTTTCCTCCACGGAGTCTGTTATGAAAAAGCAATTCACCTTGATTGAGCTTTTGGTTGTCATTGCCATCATCGCCATTCTGGCGGCGATGCTGCTGCCCGCACTGAGTAAGGCACGTGAAAAGGCGGAGGCCATCAACTGCACATCAAATCTGAAGCAAATGATGATGGGTGCCATCCTTTATACAGGCGACTACAAGCAGGGGCTTATTTCCGCCGACAACCGTCTGACTTCAACCGATTACCGTCAATATCCCTGCTCATCTACAAAGTTTAACAAGAGATATTTCTACGCGGGAATCTTCGACTATGTCGGTGACGAGAAGGTCTATTTATGCCCTTCGACGGATGCCGTCAATGACATTTGCGGCTATGCCATGGCGACCAATGCAGGTGCCACTGTCACGCCCAAATATGGATTTGCCTACACGTGGGATTCTGCCGCTGAACAGAAGAAACGTGTGAAGCTCAGTGCCCACAAGCACCCATCTTCTTCTATGTTTCTGGTCTGCATGAGCGGAAGCAGTGCTAACCGCTTCTTCGTGGCTGGCGTCACGATTGACGGCTACCAGGAACTGACCAAGACCATGGTGAACGACCAGCATGCTGGCGGCTCCAACAACGCCTATCTGGATGGCCACGTCGAGAGCCACAAGTTGGAATTCTACCTCCAGGGAACGACCCTAAATGGAACCGATGCCAGTTCGCGCCTCTGGGCACACTATGATGCAGGGAAATAGGGGTTGACAGATTACCTCTACGAAGAAAGGCGGCCAGGGGTCTGGCCGCCTTTCTTGTATTCGGATTTTGGTTGCCTATTCGATGCCTTTCAGCAGGGTGTTGTCGGAGAGTACCTTGCCTGCTGCATCTGTCTCGACGATGCGGCATTGAATTTCACCCATGCGTGCAAAGGAGATGGCGCGGGTGACGCCGTCGCGGCAGGGGATGGTGACGCGGTCGAAATTGCCGTCCTGCGTTAGAGCGGCGGGGACGGGTTTGGGCGTGGTGCTGTCCTCTGCTTCAATGACATGCAGGAAATTCACGCGTTTCAAGGGGGCAGGGGGGCGGACTTCAAGACGCCAGCGGCCCGTCTCCTTCATCACATCGCCGATGGTCTCATTGGGCATCAGCTCCCAGTTGCGTCCCGATGCCTCGAACTCGTGTCCCTCGCCGCCGACAAAGTTTTGCTGGGCGTTCAGCGGGAGCAAGGTGCGGATGAAGAGCTGTCCATCGCCGCGCACCATCTTCAGTGCGCCGTCTTCGCAGGGCTCGGGCTTGTTCTGAGTATGCAGGAGAAACTCCTTCTGTTGTTCTGTCGTACAGGATTCGACACGGTCGTAGATGACGAACAGACCTGGACGGATCCAGACGAACTGGCGTACTGCTTCTGTGCATTTAATTGGCGCGTAGTCATTCGTTCCGTCCGCAGCCGCATAGACGTAGCTGTCTGAATGGCGCAGGGCAATGGTGCGGCCCTGGTTGTTTCGGTATTGTCCGCCGTGGTTGAACCAGGTCTTGCCGTCGGGCTTGTAGCTCCAGGCTTTCCAGAAAAAGGGCAGGGCTTCGTTGGGTTGATGAATGAGGATGGTGTTGTGGGCGACGCTTTGGGAAGTGTAGCCGTGGTGGTGGTCCGCTTCTGTGCGGCTGCCCGAATCCATGGCGAGGAAGCCCTTGCGGTAGATGACGAAGCTGAGTTCGTCGTAGTGCTGGTGGTTACCATAGCTGGCGCCGCATCGGAACGCCGCGTAGGTGTCGTTTGGCGTGAGGCCCGAGCGCATCAGGAGCAGCCCGAAAGAGGGGACGAAGTAATAGGGTTCTTCAGGTGGCTCTGGCATCTTCTCAATCATTGCAGGGTCGAATTTTGCGGCAAGGTAGGCCCAGAAGGGATAAGTACCAGAGGAGACCCAGCGCCACTTTTCGGGTATCCTGCGCATCAGGGCGTAGGCACGCTGCGCCTTCTCTGGGTAACGGTCGCCGTAGAGCTCGATGATATGCGCCATGTGGGAGGCCATGACGACCCCAAGCTGGACTCGGTTGTTCTTGTGCGGCGTGTCGCCGATGCCGTAGTCGTAGGTGACATCGGCCTCCTGACCAGGGATGAGGGCGCGGTCAACCCATTTTGGGTAGTCGGACATCTGGGACCAGCGGTCGGTCAAGTCCTCCCCGAAGGCGGCCCGCCAGGAGTAGAGGAACATGAGGGAGGCAAATGGGTATTGACCGAAGGTGTAGCCGCTGGTGATGGCGGCAAGCAGCCCCGAGCCGCCTGACACGCGCTCGCGGTAGTCCATCATATCCACGAAGAGTTTCGCACCCCTGCGGAGCATCTGCTCGGCAAGTTCGTCGCGGATTCCGCACTTGTATGCGGCTAGTCCAGCATACCATTCGAGAGCGGTTTCGCCATAGTTGCCGTTGGTCGGCCCGCCGATGGTGCGCCTGAAGGTGTATTTGCCGTTTGGCTGTGTCTTGGTGATGTACTCCAGGATGGGGACGATGATTTCTTCGCGCTCCTGCGGCGTCATCTTGTCGTAGAGCCAGTCCCAGGCGGTGAGGGCGTTGATGCGGGAGGCTCCGAAGATGTCGGCCCAGATGTTGCCGCTGGCGGCCCACTCCCAGACCTTCGGGGCCAGCCGCATGTAGGCCTTTGCCTTCGGAATGTACTTCTCGTCGCCTGTCATCAGATAGACAAACGCGATGGAGGCGGCCTGCTTGCCGCCTTCATAGACGACCATCGAGCAGCCCTGTTGGGCAGGGCTCTTGAGGAGCTGGAAGGTGCCATCGGGGCGGACGGTGTGCATCCCTTCCTTGATGATGAACGGCGCGTCATCGGGGAGGTTATCGACTGCTTCCTTCAGTTTTTGGAAGCGCTCTGCGAAACGTCCTTTCACGTTTTCACGGATGGCGGGGAGGGTCTCATCGTTCAGGAAGAGGCGCGGATGCTGCGGACGGAGGCGCGTGATCCAGGTGCCATCTGTGAGGAGGTCCGATTCCTTGAAGTTGGCGTCTGACAATTCTTGCAGTTTTTCCTGTGGGATATCGACAACCTCGAAGTCGCCGATGCTCATGTTGATGTGCTTGTCCGCGCCTCTGGCGCCGATGTAGAGGACGAGCGAGTGTATTTTTGCGTTGGGAATCACTTTCACGGCTTTTCCCTCCCAGTCCATCACGTCGCTATAACCAGGTATCAGAAGCTTCCTTTCAGGGAAATCGTGCAGCGGTTTACCCCAAAGCATATAGCTCCAGAGCCAGTTTCCTTTCTCATCAATTGCGCGAAGATAGTAGCAATCCGTGTTGAGAGGGGTGCTGGACTGGACGGTGAAGGCCAATGCCTTGCCCTCAGGCGAGAAGGGGGTGACCTTTATCTGGGCGGAGATGTAGCAGACACGGTCGCCCTCCGTGATGCCATCCAAGACAAGATGGGTGCCCTCCGCGCGGGCAGAGACCTGTTTGAGATTTTTCCCCATCTGAACTTCTATGGATTCTTGCGAACCATCCCAGATGGGCTGGGAATACGTGGCAAGCGACACGGCAAAAAGGCAAAAAACAAGAAGAATCTTTTTCACGAGCGACTCCTGTTTTGAGGTGATATGTTATAACTTTTCAAGCATGCTTCTATTGTCCTGCGTTTCATGTCCCATGTCCTGCGTTTCATGTCCCATGTCCCGCGTTTCATGTCCCATGTCCCGCGTCCCATGTCCAGTGTCCCGCGTCCCATGTCCAGTGTCCCGCGTCCCATGTCCAGTGTCCCGCGTCCCATGTCCAGTGTCCCGCGTCTGGCTTTATTGGGTTGCAAAGGCATTTGAGGTGTTTTTTCGAGGGCATGGGGCTAGTACTCCTAGCCTAAAAGGGACGGGAGAGACGGGAGAGACGGGAGGGACAGTGAAAAAGCGTTAGGTACTCTGCTCTGTCGCTCCCGTCTCTCCCGTCCCTCCTGTCCCATTTGGCCTAGGAGTATTGGTCTGCCCAGAAAAATAATATAAAGATTACCATCAAGTTGTCAAACATCTTTTCCTGAAAGGCAGTTGGGAAGGCAATTGGGGAGAAATATTTGGAAAACGTGAAATAATATAAAAAAAATGCATTGGCAGGTTGCAAAGTTGCTGTTTGCGGTTATGCTAATTACATTGGTATTTTGTGTTATTTGATTTTGAAGCAAAGATAGGAGTCGGTCCTTGTGAGCGATAATTTTGGAAATATCGGGGATTCATTTCCCGAAAAAGATGTGAAATGCAGGGTGCGTGGTTGCAAGAACATCGTCCATATCTCTGCGAAGGAGGTCATGCGGGATGCCGTGAATGGCAAAGCCCGTCCTGCTCGGATGTGCGATGAATGCGTCGCCTTGTTCAACGAGTTGTCGGACAAGGAGATGCCTTGTTCAAAGCCTGGTTGCACAGGGACGTGGATTTGGAACCGCTATCAGCAACTTGAGGCTATGAGGTCTGGCCGCACGGGAGACCCGCATGGATTCTGCGATGCCTGTCGGGAGGAGATGAAGAGTGCTTCAGAGAAGCAGATCCCCTGCCGTCTCAAAGGATGCAAGAACACCTGGACATTGACGGCGCGTGAGCAGATGGAACTCGGAGGCAAGCCCATTCCACGCAAGCTATGCGACGAATGCTTCCATCTGCTGAATACCTTGACGGACAAAGAGGTGAAATGCCGCGTAAAAGGTTGTGAGAACACTTGGGTTTGGAATCGGTTCATGCAACTGGAGCATATCAAGTCGGGGAAGTCCCTGGATAATCCCCCAAATCACATGTGCGATTCCTGCTTCAATATCTTCAATGGATTGAAGCCGATAGAACAGCCGTGCCGTATCCGTGGCTGTAAGAATACCTGGGTCTATTCCACCTACGAACAGCTTGAGCAGATTGTGAAGGCGAAGAACGAGGCTCGGGAAAAGGGCGAGGATCCCGCAACGGTCGAACCGCCACCTCCACCTAGCCGTATGTGTCGTGAATGCTACACCTTCTTCTCGGAGGCGACAGATATCCAGAGACCCTGCCGCAACAAGCTGTGCAAAAACACCTGGACATACACCAGAAGTATGCAACTTGCGCATAAGCAATTCGGGCATGGACAGCCGCCGTCCCACTATTGTGACGCCTGCGCCAAACTCTTGGAGACACTTCAAGACAAGGAGATGCCATGCCGCCAGACTGGCTGCGATGGCACCTGGCTTTACATCAAGGACGAGCAGCTTCGCGACTTGACGGCAGGGCGCGAACCCAAGCCGCATTATTGCCGACGTTGCCAGGATTTCCTGAAAAACCATCCATCCATCGATGTGGCCTGTGAGAAATGCGGGCGCTCCATAGAGGTGTCGAACATCCAGCAATTGGAGTGCGAGCTTGGCATCTCCACGATGCCAAAGCTGTGCGCGGACTGCACGCGTGCTAGCATGGATACGGAACTGGGTGTCGAGGATACGGCGAATGTTATCAACCGCCCGAAAATCTACATCCCAAAGTCAGGGGAATGGCTTGACGAGCCGCTTGTGCGGAACGCCCCCGACTCTGTGACCCCAGAGAAGATAGCGGAAATGAGCGAGGCGACTGTGCGCATTGTCTGCATCGGTGATGAAATGACGGTTTCCTGCGAGGATGCGAGCAAGAGCTGGCCTGTGCAAATGGAGGCGAAGCTTCGCGAACGCTTTAGTGATGCGACCGTGCTGAATGTCGGCATTCCGAAATCCACGACGGCGATGGCGCTGAAGCGTTTCGGGCGCGATGTGGCTCCATTTAAGCCGCAGGTTGTGGTTTTCTCGTTTGCTTTTGCGGAGGCGATGGGATTGCCTGTCAATATCTCCCAGGAGGAGCGCGAGGCCTTCCTGGTGAAGCTTTCGGAGGATACAAAGGCACTGTGCAACGCCATTCGAGAGATTGGGGCGAAGCCTCTTTGCTGGCTTCCGAATCCGATTTACACGGCGGAAAGCGATGAGGAGCATCTGGATGCGGAGGCCGCTGCAAAGCGTAGCGCGAATATTGATGCGGTTGTTCATGCACTGGTCAAGGCCTGCGCTGCTGCGGAGATACTGCCTCCTGTTGATGCCCGATTCCTTTTCGGCGTCAATGGTGAGCAGAGTTCTCGACGCTGGATGGCAAACTGGTTCATGCACAATGACATCGGCGCTGGAAACATCGCGGGCTGGATTAAGGACCAGATTAACGACAAGGGACTTCTGGAGGGTGCCGAGAAGATTTCCGTGTGAAATATTACGGGAATTTGTTTGAGCACGTCAATGTTTCATAAAGAGAAACGTTAAGAGATTAGTTAAGAATTCGTCAGTTAACATACAAAGACAAAAAGGGGTTTGAGCCAATGAAAGGAATGTTCAGAGTTTTGAGTGTGTCAGTTTGTGTTGCAATGCTGTTTGTCGGGTGTGCTAAGAAACCGAAGATCAATTTGGCGAACTTGAGAGAGAATGCTGCCAACAACTCTAACGTTCCAGAGAGCGGACCTGAATTTGTAACCAATGATTTTTCCAGTGGACAACCTGCGATTCCAGGTGTTGGCAATGGTGAAATCGATGCGAACGGGGGGAATGGCAAAGAGGTTCCTGCGGGCTGGTCTGACATGAAGAAGCCTGTGGAAGCAGGGGAGGGCACCAATGCCTATATCAACAACCCGCAGCCTTGGAACGGAAAGGTCTATTTCGACTACAACCGTTATGAAATCAAGCAGTCGGAGCGTCCAGTTCTTGATAAACTTGCGGAATTCCTGACCCAAAACGGCAGCAAGATGCTGGTCATCGAAGGGCATTGTGACGAGCGCGGTAGCGATGAATACAACCGTGCCCTTTCCGAGAGGCGTGCGCTTGCCATTCGCGACTATTTGAAAGCACTGGGCATTGATACTGCCCGCATGTTCACGGTCAGCTATGGTGAAGACAAGCCTGAGGTTGTCGGGGCCACTACTGAGGCTGAGCATCGCCTGAACCGCCGTGGGCAGTTCCTTTTCGGCGACAAGAAGTGAGTGATTGAGTTTTGGAAAAGGCTATCATAGAAGTCTGTGCGGCGGTCATCCTTCAGGGTGACCGCCTTTTGTTGGCAACCCGCAGACCAGGCGGGCATCTCGCAGGGAAGTGGGAATTCCCTGGCGGGAAAATCGCCTCAGGCGAAACCCCTGCAAGATGCATTGCGCGTGAACTGGAGGAAGAATTGCATTTGAAGTTGCTGGCTTCAACCGAGCTTTTCAGGATGGAACATGCCTATCCTGAAAAAAAGGTGGGGCTTCATTTCATGCTGTGCCGTGTTGCAGATGGCTTGGTGGCATCGCCTGCCGAAGGGCAGAAATGCGGATGGTTTTCTGCGGCAGAGGCTGCTGCGCTTGATTTGGCGCCAGCCGATGAACGCGCCATCTCCTTGATGCGTGATGCGGCTGAAGGCAAACCGCACGACGAGGTGGCGGATCTTGACATTGCCAAGGCCAAGCCATTGTTGGATTTCTGGCTGACAGCGCAGAATGTCTCCATGGGGCATTTGCCTCCATGGCTTCACACCTCCTTTGGCGGGGTGCGCAACCATCTGCTTATGAAAGGGCTTATCCGTTCAGGAGGATTGCATACCGTATGCGAAAGCGCCAATTGCCCGAATCGAAGTGAATGTTGGAAGCACAAGACAGCCACCTTTATGATATTGGGGGGAATCTGCACGCGTTTTTGCCGTTTTTGCGCGGTTGACCACGGCATTCCTGCGCCGCCAGACCCAAATGAACCTGAAAAGGTGGCGGAAAGCGTTGCTTCACTGGGACTCGGTTATGCAGTAATCACCTGTGTGACGCGCGATGACTTGCCTGATGGCGGTTCGGCCGCCATGGCGGCAACGGTTACTGCCATTCAGAAGCGCGTTCCTGGAGCAAAAGTCGAGGTCCTTTGCTCCGACTATGGCGGCAATATGGATTGCGTGGACACTGTGCTGAAGGCTGGCCCAACGGTGTTTGGACACAATGTGGAAACGGTCGAGCGGCTGACACCCGCCATACGCAACAAGGCGGACTACAGGCGCAGTCTGGCCGTGCTTGCATATGCCGCATCCAAAACATCGGTGTATGGGGTGGCTGTAAAGTCAGGCTTGATGCTTGGTCTGGGGGAGCGTCCCGAGGAGATTCGGCAGACGATGGCGGATTTGCGCGACGCGGGTGTCCAGATTATAACCTTGGGACAATATCTGCGCCCGACGCACAAGCATTGGCCTGTCGCACGCTATATCCCCCCGCAGGAGTTTGACGGTTGGAAGCGGATCGCAGAAAACGAATTTGGGTTTGTGCGTGCCGTTTCTGGACCCTTCGTACGCAGTTCCTTTATGGCTGAAGAGGCCTTCGCTTCGACAGGACTTCATTGAGTGGTTAGTGCTTAGTGGTTAGTGATTAGAAAATGAATATTGACATTGTTGTCAACTAACCACTAATCACTAATCACTAACCACTGTTTTCAGCCATAGGGGGCGGTTTTTGCAGTAAGGCGCATTTGCAAAACCTAGAGGTTGTTTTATATTCTTTTATGATGTTGTTTTTTTTATTAGGTAACAACTACCTTTCCATCAAAACAAATTAGGAGAAACAATGAAAAACCAGAAACGCATTCTGTTCATCGGCGCACATCCAGATGATGCTGACATTCTCTGCGGCGGCACAGCCATCAAACTGACGAAGGCTGGGCACATTGTGAAGTTTGTCTCCGCCACCAATGGCGATACGGGACACATGATTCTTTCACGTGCTGAGACGGCCAAAATCCGCAACAAGGAGATGGCGGCCTCCGCCAAGGCGGGCGGCCTTGAATACGAGATTCTTCCCCACAACTGCGGTCTGGAAGCCTCTGTCGATAACAGGCGCGAAATGGTTCGCCTAATCCGTAAATTCAAACCCGATGTGGTCATTTCCCACAGAACCTGCGACTATCACCCAGACCACCGCGCGACCGCGCAGTTGGTGCAGGATACCGCATACGTCGGCATGGTGCCACACTTCTGCGAGGACACACCCATTCCCGATGTCGCCCCCGTCTATGCCTTCACCTACGACAAATTCGTGGATCCCAGGCCCTTCCGCGCGGATGCAGCCGTTGAAATCGACTCTGTCTTGGAAGAGAAGCTGAAGATGATGAGCTGCCACAAGTCGCAGTTCTTCGAGTGGCTTCCCTGGGCGGACGGCGACAAGGACATCATGTCCAGGAAACTGACCAAGGCTGACAAGCACGAACTGCTGCTCCGCTTTGTCGAACGTTTCAAGGGCGCGGCGGATTCCGCGCGCGAATGGCTGAAGAAGATTTACGGTGTCCGCAAGGGTGCCAAGGTCGTCTATGCCGAGGTCTTTGAGCAGTCTCCGTACTCTCGCGTGGTTTCCCGTGAGGAGTTCCAGAAGCTCTTTGAACCGTAATTGTGCGTAACCAGGGGCTTGCCCCTGGGAGATTTCCGCCGCGCTAAGCGCGGCGCACAGGACAGGTGCCCTGTTATGGGGTGTAGGCTTTAACCAGCGGGGCACCTGTTCTGTGCCTCAGGCTTGAGCCTGTGGCAAAAAAGGAGAAGCAATGCAAGAAATACTAGTTGGTGCGGGTGAATGTGCCGTTGAGGTTCCGCTTTTTGCGGAATTGGGTGGATATGGGCCTTTCAAGGGGCGTCGCAACATTGGCGTACGGGACAATCTGTATTGCCGTGCATTGACGGTGAACGATGGCGTGCGTCGCAATGTCGTCATTGTAACGGATGTGATATGCATGGACCAGAAGCTATGCCGTATGCTCCGCATGGAGCTTGCGGAGGATTTTGTGCTGTACCCCGAATCCATCATGTTTATTGCGACGCACACCCACTCTGGCGCATGCCTTAGCTCCTGCGACGTCGGCTATGGCGAGGCCAACGAGGAGTTTCGCCAGAACTGGCGCGTTGCCGTGCGCAAGGCGCTTGCGGCGGCCCTGGCAAGCGAAGAGCCAGTGAAGGCTCTGGCGGGCACGGCTCCCATCCGCAAGGAAATCGGCAAGCGTCGGACAACCGATGATGACAAGCACACGGATCCCGCCATCCGCTTCATCAAGTTTGTGCGTGCGGACGGTTCCGTGAAGCTGCTTCTCCATAACTACGCCATGCATGGCGTCACCTTTGGTCCCGCGCAGAAAAAGGCTTCCGCCGACTGGATGGGAGATGCCAATATCAAGATTCGCAAGCGCGGTCTTGCCGAGATGCCGCTGTTCCTCTACGGCACGGCAGGGGACATCAACGTGATTTGGACCCACCCAAATCCTGCGGAGCGCCACCTCAATCTGGACTGGATTGGCACCAGCTATGTTGATGACCTGGAGGCGGGGCTGAACAACTGCCATGAAATCAATTTAGGCCCTTGCAAGGCCGCCTTGCAGGCTGTTGAATTCCCCACGGAGCCTGTCGATGCCAAGGAATACAGGGATACGGCTGCAAAACTCATGGAGGCTGGCAATCCCGACAACAGGCTTCTCGTTTACACCTGCGACAGGTTGGAGGAGATGGCAACCCTCGCCGACAATGGCTTTGACTTCCGCGTCATTCGCGACCTGCAGGTACTGACGATGGGCGACCTTCAGATTTATGCCCTGCCAGGCGAGGCCTTCCTGGCATTCGGCGAGGAGTTGCGTGCAAAATCGGATGCGGCTTTCCCGATAGCGGTCTCCGTTGCCAACGGGGATGCAGGTTATCTGCCCACGCGTAAAATGTTCGAGCAATATCCCACTATCTTCTCTGGTCAGAACTTCGGTGCGTTCGGCTTCTACGAGGTCTGGTTTGGACAGGGCAAGCTTCGCCCCAAGTTCAAACCAGAAATCGAGGAGCTGATCATCAAGAAACTGCTGGAAATGGGGAAGAAAACGCAGGGCTAACGGGCGCGCTGCTTACGGGCGCATTCGTGCGTCCCAGAGTGGACCTACTATGGCTTTACCAGTTCTTCTGCCCATTTGGCAAGTTGTTCACGGTTGATTTTTGCATTGTGGCGCACATCGACGGGGAACGAGCGGTGAAAGAGCACATGTTTGATGGGGGCGGTCATGGGATTCTGCGATGCAATCTCCAGGAAGCGCTTTTCATCTGATGCCAGTTTATTGAAAGAATCTGGCTCGGGTTCAATGATGATCACAGGCGTTTGATTTGGCCGTTTCCCTACACCGACGAGAGCAGAGCGCCTGACACCAGGCTCGACGTTGAACAGAGCCTCACAACGCACGCTGTGGAGGGTGACACCTCCTGTTTCCACACGGTGGGCCTTGCGTCCGCAGAACCAGAGCCGTCCCTTTTCGTCAAAGTAGCCCAGGTCACCGATGCGGTGCCAAATATCATCGCCATCCTGGATTTTGGCAAGGGCGGTTGCATCGGGTCGTTTATAATATTCGCGTGTCACAACAGGCCCCTTCACGCAAATCTCACCGATTTCTCCCGTCGGGAGCACTAAGGTGTCATCCCAGGCGGCGATTGGCTCGTCCGTGATTTTAATAATGCGGACCTGGTTGATGGCTAATGGTTTTCCAACGCACATTCCAGCGCCCTTGTCGGTTGCCGAGCGGGTTTCTGCAAGCATCTCAGAGCCCTTGAAATTGGCGACAGGCAGTGATTCCGTGGCTCCGTATGGGGTGAAGGTTTCTGCATCTTCGTCGAGGACGTGGGTAAGCAGAGCCTCGTGGACACGTCCTGGGACTGGGGAACCCGCCATGATGATACGCTTCAGGCCAGGCAGTTTGATCTTGTGGGAGACGCAGTATCGGCTGACCCTGTCCCAAAGGGTGGGTGAACCGAAGGAGTAGGTGATTCCCAAATGCTGGATGGGTTCGATAATCTCCAGAGGGGTGGCGAGGGCAGGGTGCGTCGGGTCGATCTGCGGAATAACTGCACAGGCTCCCAGACCGACAGTGAAAAGGGAGAAGAGCGGGAAGCAGGCCAAGTCCATCTCGCCAGGGCTGATGCCGTATTCGCTGCGCAGGATTTTAAGCTGGGTATTGAAGATATCGTGGGTATAGGTGACCCCTTTGGCAGGGCCAGTGCTGCCAGATGTGAAAAGCACGGCGGCTGTTTCGCCAGGTTGAGGGCAATGGACCTCAAAGGGAGCCTCGATTCCTTGAAGTTTGCAGACAGGGCAACCTCCCAGCAGGCTATTCCGTCCAAGGGTGATATTGACCTTCACGGTGGCGAAGGGTTTGCTGCAGAAAAGGCGAAGAAGCTGTGCGGCGGGTATGCCGATGAATCCTTCTGGCGCGACTTGGGTGACACAGTTCAGGAAGCCAGGCCAGCCCATGCCTGGGTCGATCATAACGGGAACCGCCCCAAGTTTGAAAAGTGCAAAGACAAGGGCATAGAAATCGAGTGACGGGCGGATCATCAGCAGGGTTTTCATCCCTGCGGTTAGCCCTTGCCGCTTCATTCCCCATGCAAGATAGTCGCTGCGTTTGTCCAACTGCTCAAAAGTGTAATGTACATAGGCTGGATTGCCATCACAGTCATATCCGCTTTTAAAGATGACGGCCCTATTTCGTGGCTGTCTTGCAGCTTCTTCCTTCAGACAATGCGCAATATTCAGATTCTCAGACATTTCCTGCCCCGTTTATCATCACAAGGTGGTACACCTCATCACGTCAAGTTCGCTTGCATGGCATTAATTGAGATTATCTCATAAGATATTTCCATTTCAGGGTATTTCCAACGAAAGGAGGCCTTTTTCTGAGGTAGTCCAGAAAAGCGAGCAAAAAAAGGGAATTATGTACTTTAGTTGCCGATTAGACTTCACCAACAGAGAAGAGCCGCGACAGCGGCAGCAGGAACATAGCCGTGGTAGGAGCGAAGCCGCGTAAGCGGCGGTAAGAGTATAGCCGTGGGTGAAGCGAAGCCGCGACAGCGGCGAAGCGAAACCCACGGTCAGATGACCACCCCGATCCCTGTGCGTCGTGCCGCGTAGCGCAGCGAAGCGGCAAGGCGCATCTTGGCCATCGACCAGTGAGGGATAATGTCATCAGGAAACTCAAGTAAATTATTCCCCCCCAAAAAAAACAGGCACCTGCGAAATCGCAGGTGCCTTGTATATATAAGGAGGTGTTAAGCTGGTGGTAGGACTTGGATTCGAACCAAGGAAAGCATAGCTAGCAGATTTACAGTCTGCCCCGGTTGGCCACTTCGGTATCCTACCTTTGTTGCAAACATCTAATAAAATACTTGGATTTTGAATTTTTACAAGTCGGTTGCTTGAAAAAAGTGAAAAAAGTTTCACCATTGCAATCGAAGAACACTCTTCAAGGAGGTAATATCAAAAGAGCTTTTTCTCTGCTTGGGTACAGGAGAAAATGTTTGATTTTTTGTTTTTGAAGATTACATTTAATCCGTATGCTAATAAATCTCACAACCATACATCATTGAAACGGGAAATGCAGTTGTATTTCCATGAATTCCAACCATCTTTTCCAATAAAAACAACCATGATGAAAAAACTGCTTGTTGCATTTGTGATGTGTACACTCGCCTGGAACTCTTTCGCAAAGGAGAAACTGATCTTTTCCTCCACTATCGATTTTCTGGATTACGCCTTTCGCCATGGCGACCCCGAACTTGGGTACTATAAACTGGATGACTACGAGGCGGCCATACGCCAGATGGCGGAGGGGGGTATCCGCAAAATCTACCTGAGGGTCAATGTCTGCGGTACGACCCACTATCCATCTGAAGTTTCTGCTCAGTATGGCGACAACGACGCCTACCACTGGAAATTGGCCGACCGTGCCCGCTATCTCATCAATACCTTCAAGAGATACAACCCCTGCCTGGAAACCATACGCCTGGGGCATAAATACGGCTTAGCGGTCTGGGCGTGGGAAAGTCTCTACGATGATGCTGGCGTGCAGTATGACGGCACAGGGACGGAGAATTGCCGTGAAATCTACGAAAAACTGGATGGCTGGGCACTTATTGACCCCTGGTACCTCGACAACATGGATGCTTTTGCCATGCTCGACCCGCTCAAAATCCCCACTGAGGCAGAACGCGTTGTACGGGAGGAGGCTGCCCGCCGATTCCCCATTGCACGCATCGTCATCACCAACGACAAGATGTTTGCGGAACGCCCCGCCTCACGCATACAATCCGCTGCCGATGTGCTTATTTTGGTCAGTGACGACAACCGCGTGTTTCGCCCATATAACGGTACCTTTACAGTCCAGGCATCCGAGACGGAGGACAAGCGAAACCGTCTGGAGATTTCGGGGCTTGACATCACGCAGAAATACGTCAAGATCGGCGTGAGCAATATGCCGAAGGATAATGGCTACTCAATTGTGATGACCCATCCGAAGGGGCAATGCCAGGTCTTCAACAAGGCGGGCGAAGAGGTTGAAAGCACATGGGGGATATGCAGCGCCATCCACGCTAGCGGTGCTCTGAATTTCGTCTTTGGCGGCTCCGAACGAAACCGCTCATTTGCGCTGGACTACGGTGACCGTTCCTGCGGCTTCTGCGTAGGTGTCCCTGAACTCTCCCTTCGCGACAAATACTTCTACGGGGTGGCGGAGTTCACTGTCCCCAAGGCGATGGAACACAAGGTGGCACGCTTCATCGAACTGGCACGCTACCCATTCGATGGCTTCATGTTCAATACACGCTGCCATAGTGCAGGCACGACCAGGGGGCCAAATTATGGTTTCAATCCCGAGGTGCTCACGAAGTTCGTTGCACGCCATGGCCACCCATACGCGGGAACCCCCGAGGACATCCAGGGCATCTTCCAAATCCGCGGCGAATCCGTTGCCGAATTCTTCCGTCGATGCAAGGCGGAAAGTGGCGGACGCCCCATCTACCTCTCTGGCAACATGCCCCTTGAAATGAAGGACGATCCCGACTACAACCCTTCCTTTGGCCCTCTACCCTGGCTTTACAAGCAGTATTTTGCCGACGGCTCCATTGACGGCATCATGATGAGCGGACGGAATTTCCGCAACGGCCACGATTTCTCCGCCTACTTCACGCCCGAAATTACTGGCGGTAGGGACATTAAAATCGGCCTCTTCCGCGAGATGGGAACAGGCCGCCCCAAAAACTACCAACTTCTTCCCGACGCCAAGGCGGCTATTGCCAACGGCCTGGCTGAAATCGAACTCTACGAGAGCGTCTGCATCACCGACGGCCTCGGTGAGAAAATGGTCTATCCACAAATCAAAGCCGCCTTGGAGGAATGATCGGGAGATGCTGCTCATCGCGGCGCGCTGACGCGCCCCGCGCCTCGCGGGGGCTTTCCCCTTCCCCCTTCCTCTTTCCCGTGCTGCTCGTCGCAGCGCGCTGACGCGCCCCGCGCCTCGCGGGGGCTTTCCCCTTCCCCCTTCCTCTTTCCCGTGCTGCTCGTCGCAGCGCGCTGACGCGCCCCGCGCCTCGCGGGGGCTTTTCCTGGGGGGAGGGGAACGGGCCGCTGGCCCTTTCCCCTCCCCCCAGTCCCCCTTCCTCTTTCCCGTGCTGCTCGTCGCGGCGCGCTGACGCGCCCCGCGCCTCGCGGGGGCTTTTCCTGGGGGGAGGGGAAAGGGC
>JAFXUD010000058.1 GCA_017535315.1 Victivallales bacterium
CATTCTTGTTCTCTTTTTCTCCGCGAGAACGCTTTTGAGTAGGGAGTAAGGGTCAGCCAAAGTTGGATTCGGGCTTTTCTGACGCCGTTTGGGGTACAACTCGTGACCCCTACTTGGACGATTTTCGGCGTTTTCGGGCTATTCCGAAAAGGAACAGTTGGAACTCGTTTAGCCAACGAAGAGAACTCCATTTCGGGTTTGAACACACTTCAAAGCGCAAGATAAAAGGCCGCCAGGCAACTACGCCCGACGGCCTTGTGTTCTATTTGGCGATTCTATTCTCCAAGCAGCTCGCGCTCCTGCTCGCCCCAGTCGAGGGGGATGCTTTCGCGCAGCCGCAGGACGGTAAGCGTCGGCGGGATGTCGTCCGCCACGATGCGATTCACACCCCTGGGCGAGAGCATCGCGAGGCGCTGATGTCGGTCTCCGCCGCCAGCGAGAAATAGGCGACGCATCCGCCGTCCCTCTCATGCGCCACTTCACGAGAGACGGTGCAACCAGGCACAGGGGGATTGTCCCTTGCTATGGAGAAGACCATGCCTGTTTTTTCCTTCATGTCTCTAACCCCCGAAGAAAAGCCTGATGTCGTCATCGACCGTGCCGATGTCGGCGATGCCGAAGTTCTCGACCAGCACCTTATGTCTGCTACACTGGCGGGAAAACGACCACATCGTTGTCCTCAATCCTTGGGATTTCCATCAATCCCAATTGTTTTAACAATAATGGGAATATCCTTGCCTGCCAGTTCCAATGCCTTTTTGACGATTACGACCGTTCCGCCGCAGCAGGGAACTTCCATGCGCGCAATGGTGATGGATTTGATGTCGTGGCGCATGAAGATTTGCGAGAGTTTTTCGACGTAGCCGTCGATATCGGTGTCCAGTTTCGGGCAGAAGACAACCAGTATCCTGTCATTTAACAGTTCCCGATGGAAAGAACCATAAGCATGGGCCACACAGTCCGCCGAAATCAGCAGATCTGCGTTGTCGAAATACGCCGCGCCTGGATTGAGAAGTTTCAGTTGGATTGGCCACTGGCGTAACGCGGACGCTCCACCTGCAATGGCATCCTTGTCGGCTTTCTGGGCCGCAAAACGTTTCATCAGCGAGCCAGGGCATCCTGTATGCGGAAGCTCGGGAATGGGTACGTTGTGTTCCTTGAGATAATTTATGGCAATGTCGAAAAGCTTGAACTCACCGTGGGACTTGAGGTGCTTCAAATGGGCAATGATGGTGTTTTCCCCCTGCTTGACGATGGTCTCCATCACCTTTGCCTCGTCGTATGGTTCCGCCTCCCGCTCCACTGTTCGAATCGCCCCAGTCGGACATTCCCCGATGCACGCGCCAAGTCCGTCGCAAAACAGATCGCTGATTAGACGCGCCTTGCCATCGATAATCTGTAATGCCCCTTCAGGGCAGTTGGGGATGCATTTGCCGCAACCAGTGCATTTTTCCTGATCAATCTCAATGATTTTTCGTTTCATTTCGCATTTCCTCCACAGTTGAGAATAAAGACAGCGCGTGCCTGGGGCAGCGTTCGACGCAGCGTCGGCAGTGCATGCAGTCGGGATTGCGGAACAGTCCATCCTTTGCCTCGCCTGGCGGGAAGAAGCCGAAGGGGCACGCCTTGGCGCAAAGTCCGCATTTCACGCAGGTTTCCGCGACGCGGATGCCGCTCTTCAACGGCCAAATCGTCTTGTAGATCTTCCCCATCGGGCAGACGGAACACCAGAAATAGCGGTTGAAGACCAGCCACCCGATGATACCGACCGTAGTCGTGATGGCAATCATGATGTACAGCAGCATCCCCCAGGCGCGGAGCGACATCGGGCGGAGCCACAGAGCCAGCCCCGCGAACATCGCCACCATCACCACGATGGAGAGGTTCTTCTTCAGCAGGGCTGGCGGCACTTTGCGTCCAGTGTCGGGCAGCAGCGAATAGAACGCGCCGCGTGGGCAGAAGTTACCGCAGCCGTGCCGTCCGCCATGCCGCAGTGCGCCGGCCAATCCCACGGCCACGTTAAGCACAAGACAATAGGCAAGATACGGATACTTCCAGCCCAGTGCCAGCACCGCCAAGAACAGCAATGCCTCAATGACGCGTTTTATTGATTTTAGGGTTCGTTTCATTTTAGCCAATCAGCAGCCTGATGTCGTCATCGACCGTGCCGATGCCAGCGATGCCGAAATTATCAACAAGCACCTTCGCGATGTTTGGCGAGAGGAAGGCGGGAAGCGTCGGTCCGAGGTGGATGTTCTTCACGCCGAGATGCAGCAGGGCCAGCAGGACGATGACCGCCTTCTGCTCGTACCATGCGATGTTGAAGGCGATGGGCAGCTTGTTGATGTCGTCGAGGCCGAAGACCTCCCTGAGCTTGAGCGCGATGAGCGCCAGCGAGTAGGAGTCGTTGCACTGCCCTGCGTCGAGGACGCGCGGGATGCCCCCGATGTCGCCGAGCGGCAGCTTGTTGTATTTGTATTTGGCGCAGCCAGCCGTCAGGATGACCACGTCCTTCGGCAGCTTCGCGGCGAATTCCGAGTAGTATTCGCGGGACTTCATGCGCCCGTCGCAGCCCGCCATCACCACGAACTTGCGGATGGCCCCCGACTTGACGGCGGCGACCACC
>JAFXUD010000059.1 GCA_017535315.1 Victivallales bacterium
GAAAAGCTCCGCAGGGAACTGGGGCTTCAGGATAGCTTCCTCTTCTTCTTCAGCGGGCGCCCTGGTCGCTCCAAAGGGCTGCCAACGCTCTTGAAGGCTTTTGCAGAGGTTGCCAAAGAGCATCCGCAGGCACGGCTACTGACACTGCTAAGCAACAACAAGGCTGTCGCCAAAGGCTACAACGAGGCACTGCAACTCATTACAGAACTGGGCATTCAGGAGAAGGTCCTCGTCCACGAGCCAGTCCCCTACGCCGAGCTTCCCCACTATGTGATGTGTGCGGACACCGTGGTTGTGCCCTCCCTCTCCGAAGGGTTCGGCTTCGCGGCAGCAGAGGCGTGTGCATTGGAACGTCCCGTCATCGCCACCGACAACGCCTCACTCCCCGAAGTCGTGTCGGGGAAGGTGCTTCTTGTGCCACCACGCGATGAAAAAGCACTAGCCGAGGCGATGTACAAGGCAATGAATGGCGAGTTCACAGACATCCCCCGTCGCGAGTTCACCAACGAGGAGAACATCGCCGCACATATACGCCTTTACAATTCACTCCTGCTATAACCCCATGCCAGAAACCACTCCATCCCATCACATAAAGACAGCCGCCCTTTTGCTAGGGTCGCTGTATATTGCGCTTCAGGTATTTCCCGTGCCGCTGGGGGGGCGTGCATACCTGTGCGACCTGCTGCTGCCATTTATGGCGATGGTTATGCTTTGGCAGTATATGAAAGATGGCAAGTTGCTTTTATATAAGGAGATTTGTCATTCTAAGTTCCATTTCCCTTCTACACAAGGCTTCTTGCTTCAATACTTGGTCTTTTCACTGGTCCTCACCCTTCTCCACATCGTTGGCAACGGTCTGCAAGCTGTCCACGAACTCTATGAGTGGGGGGTGTTTTGCTACATGGGCATCCTCTTCCTCTTTTTCAGCAGACTGAAGCTGGAAGCCAAGTACCTGGCTTTATGCGGGGCGGTGTTGGTAGGACTCATCCTGCTGGCGTTTGTTTTTGCGATGATTGCCCCATTCGCTCATTTTCCCACCTGGTTTTGCTTCACCTCGCCACAAATGGAAACCACGGCCATGTCGCTCTTGAGCCGACGTTTTGCGTTTTTGCAGGGCAATCCCAACCTGTTCGGTACCTTCTACCCCCTGCCCTTTGCCATGATGACACCCTTTGTCTTCACGCATGACTGGACGCAATACCCGCTTCGCAAACGGCTTCTCCTGCTGCCGCTTACGGGTATCATTATGCTGCCACTGCTCTCCAGCGCCAGCAAGCACGGTCTTCTGACATTGGCCATCCTGCTCAGTTGGATGATACCTGTCTTCAAGCTGCCCCAAAAGCCTACGCTGGCAGTAAATCTTCTTGTCATTTTAGGGATTGCCGCTGTTTTTGAAATCACGGTGCTCTTCGTCACCTTCCCCACCTCGTCGCACTTCCCCTACATCAACACGGACTGCGGCATGTACAGGCTCCACCAAGGAACATACGCACGGATGATCAGCAATAGCCGCCTCTCAGGCATAATCATCGGGATAGGAGCCACAGAGGCCGAACAAGAGTACAAAAATCATGTTGATGTGGATAGTGTCAAAAAAACGCTGGAGCAATACAATGCCATGGCCAGCTACGAAAACTTCATCACCTTTATGGACCCCCACAACGAGTACCTGAACCAGCTGGTCCTCTTTGGACCACTCGCCTTGATACTCCTGCTGCTCTTCTGGCTCTCCCTTGCCAAGGAGTCGCCATATCCTGCAGTAGCCATGTGCTTTGTTGTTGCCCTTTTAACCTGCTGCCTATGGGATGATTTGCTTTCAAAAAGGTGTATATGGGTGACAGGAGCCCTTCTTACTATCAAAACAAGATAGTTTTTGTGGAGAGTTTTTTTGAGCCCTTACGGACACTGCCGCTTGTGCACCAAGAGCCTTTGCTATCTCACAATAAAGAACGTAACTATTCAGAAGGGGAGCAAATAGTCACAGGTTGCCTGGTTTTCTGCGCCTTGCCGCTCCGCTTTGCTACGCGGCACGGCGCAAAGGGATTGGGGGATGGCCCGTGGGTTTCGCTCGCGCCAAAGGCGCTCGCTTCCCCCACGGCTAAATTCTTGTCGCCACTCCGCGGCTCTTTCTGCGCCTTGCCGCTCCGCGGCTTCCCCTTCTAGATAGTTACAAACTAAAGTGCGGTCAATTTTGCCGTCAACTCTTCATTGGGGCGCGTGGGGCGACCTGTTTTCAGGTTCATAAAGGCGTGAATGGTGTAGCCTTCAACGAGAAGTTCCTCGCCACGAAATACCTTGCAGTCAATCTGGAGGCGGATGCCGTGGTCCCATGAGCAGGTTGCAACGATTTTCAGCAGGTCGTCATACTTAGCAGGGCGATGGTAGTTTATCTTCGCTTCAATAACGGGTAGCCCGATGCCAAGGGCCTCCATCTCCTTGTAGGTAAAGCCAATGGAGCGCATCAGCTCATTGCGTGAACGTTCGAAATAGACCAGGTAATTCGCGTAATAGACGAAGCCCATCTGGTCGGTGTCCGCATATGGCACACGATATTCAACGGATGCAGTTATCATAACTCAAGCTCATAGTCGTCATAGGAGAACTCCACGGGATATGGAAGATGCGCGCACATATCAAGTGCCTTCTTCATGCCCTCTTCAGACTGCCAAAGGCCCCCCAGGTGGTAGAAGACCAAACAACCCGTCCGCAGTTTCTCAAAGGTGGGTATCGCGTTCTCCAGAGGGTAGTGCGTCAGCTCGCAGAAGACGGCGTCGCAGTTCTGCGCAGCCTCCAGCGGAAAATCCTCAAAGGAACGCTTCAGGTCACCTGTAAAGAGAACCTTCTTACCGTCAGCTTCAATCTTCAGCGCATAGCTCTGGCCGCCAAACTCCTTCAAATACTCCATGTGTCCCGTCGGAATGGCCGTGACGGCAACGGTGCCATCATTGTAGAAAGCACCTTCCTTGAAGGCAAGCAACTTTGTGGCAATGTCCGCGTTGCCAGCTCTCATGACAAAGCGTCCACTGTGAATGGAACGCCGCCAGGCCTCCAGTCCCGCTATCATCTGCTCCTCGGGGAAATAAATGCGAAGGGAGAGGTCAGGGTAGTTCTTCCTGTATTTCTCCGCCTGCTCGCACAAAATCGGGACGCTTCCCACATGGTCAACATGAACATGGGTAATCCAGACAGCCGACAGCATTGCGGCGCAAAGCCCGTGCTGCACGAGGCGTGGATTGGCGCCTTCTCCCGCATCAACCAAATAGTACCTGCCCCCCTGTTCAAGAAGCACGGAGGTGCAAAAATGACCAGGAGTGGGATCTCCGTGGCTTGTTCCTAATGTTGTTATTTTCATAGGTGGGAAAAGGTTTTTGCGGCACTAAAGCACCGTGCACAAAATAGGAGGGAACCGTTGGACGACGGACGCGGGACGCGGGACGACGGGCGAGCCACGCCAAGGCGCAACACGATGAACCTGTTCTGTGCCGCAGGCTAGAGCCTGCGAAAGAACAAGTGACAAGGAAAGCTCCTGCTTCCCCGTAACGACTACTGTTCGTCAGCCACGTACTTGAGCATTTCAGGGGACAAGGGTTTGACGGAAGTCACCGTCGCCTTCTTGCCATCAGGAAGGGTAATGGTCGCCCCTGCTTCATTTCCCATGAGGAGTTTTCCAAGCGGCGTATCAAAGGAGATAATGTTCTTCTCCGCCTCTCCATCCAGAAGGCCAAGGATCGTGAACTGCTGTTTCGTGCCATCCTCATACTGGAGTTCAAAGGTGCAGCCAGGAATAATGATCTTGTCGATGCGCGTCTGGGAGAAATCCACGGCCTGAAGTCCAATCAGGCTCTCTTCCCATTCGCGACGGCGCTGTCCAAGGAAGCGCTGATGTTCTTTGGCAAACTTGAATTCGGAGTTTTCGCTCAAGTCCCCATGTGCACGCGCCACCTCAATGGCCTTGGAGTTTTCTGGTATTTCCACTTCAATCAAATGCTTTAGCTCAGCAACACGCTTATTGTACCCACGCTTGGAGGTGATGCGTCCAACGCTGACACGGCGAGGACCATTGCCACGTTCCTCAATTTCCTTCTTGTATTCTGGGTGCAGGTTGTAAATCTTCACCAGCAGACTCTGGCGCTCATCAGGGTCTAAAAGGGCAAGACGCTTTGTGCAACGGATAAGCTCAAGCGAAGGAATACGCTCGCCATAATCCATCAAGACCTCCTGAAACTCCTCACTGTCCAGCAAAAGCCTCTTTAGGTCACGCTGTGCCTTCAAGTAACTGCCCCTGGTGTCCTGACGCAGAACCTTGAAAAGCTGATTGGCATCCGTCAAATACTTGGCACGCAAGTCTGCGACCGCCTCTTTGTCCTTGTTTTTCCACAGCCAGTACAACAGGTCAGCAGTCACGCGGTTCGCCTGGAATTCAAGCCGCACACTGTTCAGCATCAGATTCTTTTGACCGTTTTCCTGGAAAATCTTCTCAATATGTCCCCACAGACGATACGGCAGCTTGAAAACCAGTTGTGCCAGATAGTCCGTTCCCTTTGAATCAAGGATAACCTTGAACCAATCCGCGACCTGTTTGCCAGGCAGCTTGTCCGAGACATCAGCGCATCGTTCGAGTTTTTCCCAAACGACGAACTTGTCCGCCAGTTTTGCGGCGATGCCATTCATCCATTCCGTGTCTTTCACGGCTGAATGAAGGTAAGCGAGGGCCAGCGCCAGCTTTTCGGTCTGGTCGTCACGGGGAGCCGCTGCCAGGCAGATGTTTTCAACTGCAGTCTTTTGCTCGTCACCAATGTTGTCTATTGAAGAAGTTGTACGGAGATATTCAGCGAGACGGTCGGCCAATTGCTGAACCGAACGACTTTCATACCACTGCGGCGTAGTCTTCTCCACTCCAACAGATGAACCCTTTGTGCCTTCAGAAACGTTTTCAATTTCGCCCATGACTTGTACCTTGTCTGTGATTCGAGATTCTTTTCCTGTCATGCAACAGCAAGAGTCTCATTTTTTATATTTAATGTATGGAAAAACAACGAGTTACACAGTGTCGCCTCTGCTTCAATTGTACAATTTGTAGTTTGTCTCAATATGCTCGACGATCGCTGCGGCTTCAAACGGATTCCAAAGCGGGGCCACCTCCACGTATCCCTCATCCAGATGCGTTGCAGGAAGAAGACTATACCCAGCCAGAAAACCATCGACAATAATCGCAATCTCACGTCCTTTGTTATAGAGGCAGGCCTCCTGAAGCATCCCCTGCGAATGCTCGTTGAAATAGAGGCGCAGACCGCATTTTCGCTTGTCCTTGGAGGGGACAACCTCCCCTTTACAAATATATGCGGAACTCAAAATCGGAAGGGTGCGCACATAGCGAGTAACGGTTTCGTCGGGAGTTTTTACCGCCATGACCAGACCACCTTGAATCTGCTCGGGCTTTGGGACGAATTGATGGAAGGTCAAAAAAAACACAGCACGCTTCTTCGAGTTGAACAGACTGCATGAGGCCGAGAGCAACAGCAGCGAAATCAACAGGGAAAAAAGACTGAACTGGTAAAGTCTGACTCGCATCTATTCTCCATCGTATTTTCTATAAAACGTCGCCAGGCTGATGCCTAAGGAGCGGGATGCCGCCTCCTTGTCCCCTCCAAGATTCTCCAGAACCTGCCTCATATAGTTGCGTTCACACTGTCGAAGGTAGGCCTTGAGGGAAAGAGAGGTATCAATTTTAGGCTCCGTCGGAGCTTTTTGCGACACAGGTTCTTTTGCTGGCTGCTTGAACTCATCTGGAAGAGATTCAGCACCGATGAGATGCTCTCCCTCAGGTAGCATCGCCACTAGACGCAAAACCGCATTCTCCATCTGGCGGACATTTCCTGGCCAATCAAAGTTGACCAGAAGACGCATCGCCTCCGCCGTGAGCTTCGCATCACACTCCTTTTTGCGAAGAAAATAGTTCACCAGCAGCGGGATGTCCTCCCGACGTTCCCGCAAAGGGGGAACGGAAACAGGCAGGACACTCAGTCGGTGAAACAGGTCAAGACGGAACTTCCCGTCCTCAATACGCTGTTCCATGTTCTCATTCGTTGCGGCAATCACGCGGGTATTGACAGAGATGCTCTCCGTTCCTCCCACCTGTCGCACCAGATGATCTTCAAGCACTCGCAACAGCACCTGCTGGGTATTGATGGAAACGGACCCGATTTCATCCAAGAAAAGTGTCCCCCCGTCAGCAGCCTGAAAGAGTCCCTCCTTGTTGTGGAATGCTCCCGTAAAGGCCCCCTTGACATAACCAAACAACTCGGATTCAAGCAATTGGTCGCTCAAAGCAGCACAATTGACAGCGATAAATGGGCGGCGTGCCCTGGAACTACACTCATGAATTGCCTTCGCCACCAATTCCTTGCCTGTACCGCTCTCCCCACGAATCAGAACTGTCATATCCGTGGAGGCAATCTTCTGAATCTGCTCATACAGTTCCCCCATCCGTGGCGATTCACCGATGAAATATCCCAGATGGAGTTCACTGGAAACCTTCGGCTGTTCCTCCTCTGAAGCAACCTCTTCCTTCTGTGCATTATTCTTGCACAAGGTGAGCCCCTCTTCAACGGCGCGAATCACCTCATCCGCGCGAAACGGCTTCATGACACTGACGAATGCCCCTGCCTCAAGAGCGGTAGCTGCGAGGGGTTGGGTCCCGTATGTAACCGTCACCGCCACTGGAATCGAATGGGAAACCGCAGTTCCCACCATGTCTTCCTTGTCACGGGAGCGCTGCCACATTCTTGCATCGCAAATCAAAAGGTTGCACTCTTCTTCTGACAATTGGCGCACAGCATCTGACACATCATCGCATATTTTGACACGATGCTCCAGACGCCTTAGGATGCCTTTGAGGACCTCGGCAAGATTTCGGTCATCATCAGCTATCAGTATTTTCGCTTTCACTAAAAAACTCTTGGCTTCATCCCAAATCTTTCAAATAATATAATACAAATCTACTTCATTGGCAACTTGTCATTCAAAAAAAACTCCTTTTTTCTTCATAGAGTATGGATGGAAAAACAGACAATGAAGTCCGTCATCTCATCTCGTTTTTTTTCCAGAACTCCCATTTGCACGAGAGCAGATAATGGCTTATATTAGCATTCCGAATTGAAACCATCCATCTATTCATTCGGAGAAGCCATGTTAAGTTTGAGCTACACGACAGAGCTGGCAAGACTGTACAGAATTGAACATTCTGGAAACATCGAGCAATACATCGCCACCACTCCAGAAACACGAAGCATCTGCAATGACCCCAATGTTGCGGGAGTAGAATATACGGACAAACTTCAGCGTGCGTGCGCATCCGTCCTCCAAGCCATTCCCCTGGAGGCAACAGAAGATTCCAGCGTGGTCGTCAACATCCTCCGCGGAGGCTTGAACTACGGCCTCCGCAATGCCTTGGCGGAGGCATACCACTGGAACCGCCACACCACCTGCTTCATCAGTGCGCAGCGTGCCCGCAACTCGCAGAACTCCGAAGACTGGCATATCACAGAAAACGCCTACCGCAAGGTCTATCTGCCCAGGCACTCATCCCTCTTCATCGGTGATGTCGTCGCCACGGGCACCAGTCTCCGTTATGCCCTCAATGAGCTGATAGCCGCCGCAAAATACGCAAACTCCGAACTTCAGGACATCGTATTTTTCACCATCGGCGGTGCCAATGCCGCAAAAATTCTGGAGGATGTCGATACAGAATGCCGCAGGAATTTTGCCAGTTACCGTCGTACCGTCCTGATTTTCTTTGAAGGATGCTTTGGGGTGCCAACACCAGAAAGCAAGCTCTCCATTCGTCTTACAGGTACGGACCTTATCCGTGAAGGTGCGGAAATGGCGCCTGAGTTCATCGAATCGCAGTATCTCAATCCCGCCTATCCCATTGAGCGCTGCACGATTTACGATGCAGGTTCTCGCGCCTTTTTCGTCCGCGAATATGCGCATGATGTCATGAACTACTGGAAGCAGGTTTTGGATTTTGCAGAACGTGGCGTCACCTATTCCGCATACCTGCAGGAGCGCTTCTCCACGCTGGACGCATCCCGCTTCGGAGAGGTATCCCTGCGTGAGGTTGCCTTGAAACAGATTATCGCAATGACCAAGCTCATCAACTAAGCAATTTTCAAATGGGGAGTTCCCGACGGGCTCCCCGATTTTTTAGGTACTACAAAACCCAAACGGAGAAAAAGATGTCAGAAGAACGCGATTATGAACAAAGTTTTGTGCCGCAGGAAAAAAGGCGTGGTTTTTGGGGGATGTTCGTGGTGATGCTTGGTTTCACCTTCTTCTCCTCCTCCATGTGGACAGGTGCCAACATCGGCGTCGGCTCCACCCTCTCCCAATTCTTCTGGGCGATGATGGCGGGCAATCTGATTCTGGGCATTTACACATCAATACTGGCCTACATGGCCTCCAAGACAGGGCTCTCTGTCCATCTGCTGGCGCGTCGTGCCTTCGGCAAATCGGGTTCCGCCCTTCCATCCGCCCTCTTGGCGATCACGCAGATTGGCTGGTTCGGTGTCGGCGTGGCGATGTTCGCATTCCCTGTGCTCCGCTACTGCGAGCAGAAGGGCTGCCACATCAACATCTGGCTTCTGGTCGTCATTGCAGGCATTCTGATGACCTCCTCCGCCTACTGGGGCATCAAGGCACTGACCATTGTCTCCATCGTGGCGGTTCCCGCCATCGCCATTGGCGGCGGCTTCTCTGCAATCAAAGTCTTTGTGGACGACCCGAACGCCTGGGCGACGCTACGTTCCTACATTCCAGCCGAGTCGAAGGCAATTCCCTTTGGCATGGCCGTCTCCATGACCATCGGCAATTTCATCTCAGGCGGCACCTGTACGCCTGACTTCGTTCGCTTCGCCAAGAACACGAAGATAGCCGTCTCCACCACGGCTATCGCCTTCTTCATCGGCAACTCGCTGATGTTCATCTTCGGTGCCGTCGGCGCGATGTTCTTCAAAACAAATGACATCTCGGATGTCCTTGTCGCCCAAGGGCTTTTGATTCCTGGCATCATCGTGCTGGGACTGAACATCTGGACGACCAACGACAACGCGCTCTATACCTCTGGCCTAGGCATTGCGAACATCACGGGCTTCCCGAAACGCTACATCGTATTGGTCAGTGGCCTCTTCGGCACAGTCTTCGCCATCACGCTCTACAACAACTTCTGCGGCTACCTGAGCTTGCTCAATAACTTCCTGCCCTCGATTGGCGCGATTCTGGCAGCCGACTTCTTCTTTGTCCGCAAGTGGTGGATCAAAGACGACTCCACGCCTGCCGCAGGTCTTCCCGCCATCTTCGCATGGCTGCTTGGCACGATGACCGCCATCTTCATCAAGAAGGGCTTCACCGCCATCAACGGCATGGCCATCGCCTTCTTCGCCTACCTGCTCCTTGTCAAAGTCTATCTTTTCCTCAACAAGTACTACCTCGTCCTGAAGTCCATCAATGCCAACCTCAAAAAAATGAACTCCGCCGACACCAATGTCAAAAAATAGGAGAAATAATCGTTTCCCTGTTTTCTTTTTGGAAAATGCGATTACATTAACAGGGTATCGTTGAAAACGGAGCCAGATTAAACTGGCTCCCAACATCAGCACTTTTAACATAAGGAAACCACGAATGGGCAAGAAAATCAGAATTGGTATCGTCGGCGCAGGAACCATCGGTTCCGTACACGCCGAAGCCTACAAGAAGGTCGCTGACGCGGAACTGGTCGGCCTTTGCGACATCCTTCCAGACAAACTGAAGGAAAAAGCCGCCAAACACGGCGTCCCGAAAACCTACGCCACCCACCAGGAGATGCTGGCGGATCCCGAAATCGACGCCATCAGCGTCTGCGTCCCCAACTGCTCGCACGCCCCCATCGCCATCGACGCCCTCAACGCTGGCAAGCATGTCATGCTTGAGAAGCCCATGACGCTGAACGCCAACCTCGGGCGCGATATTCTGAAGGCGCGTGATGCCTCTGGCAAAATCCTTCAGATGGGCATGGTCCGCCGCCAGTACCCTGAATCCCAGTTGATCCACAAGTACATCAACGAAGGCAAACTGGGCGACATCTACCAGATCAACATCAAGCTCATCCGTCGCCGCGGTATCCCTGGCCTGGGCGGTTGGTTCACCACGAAGGCAATGTCGGGCGGCGGCGCCCTCATCGACATCGCGGTCCACTTCCTCGACTTGGCCATGTGGTCGGCAAACCTCTGGAACCCAACCCGCGTCAGTGCCAAAACCTACTCCAAATTCGGTTCGCCGATGAAGTCCTACCACTACAACTCCATGTGGGCTGGCCCGCCGAACTACGATGGTACCTTCGACGTGGATGACTACGTGGCTGGCATGGCACGCTTCGGCAAGGATGCCACGATGTCCTTCCAGGTTGCCTGGGCCTGCAACGCCAAGGAAGAGCAGACCATGGAAATCCTCGGCACCAAGGGCGGCATCAAGTCTGGCGAAGGCGAACTTATCCTCCGCACCGAATTGGATGACAAGATCGTCGATATAAAGCCAATCTTCAACACGCAAAGCGACGGTTTCGCGACCGAGCTGACCAAATTTGTCGCCGCCATCAACGGCGAGGGCGAAGTCCCCGCGACGGGCGAACAGGGCGTGATTGTGATGCAGCTTCTCGACGCCATCTACAAGTCCAGCGAATTGGACCAGGAAGTCACCATCTAAGTGCGTACTGACGTGCGCACATTTATCCAGGCTCTCCGTCGTGTTTTGACATGGCTGGGAGCCTGTTTTTTCCTGGTTCAGACAGTATGAGGTTAACAACAAGGAGGATACAAATGAAGGCAGTGCTTATCAACAGTGACCGTAGTCTTCGCATAGGCGAGGTACCCGAACCTGTGCGCGGCCCAAACGATGTTCTCATTGACATTCGCGCGGCAGGCGTAAACCGAGCAGATTTACTGCAGCGCGAAGGCAACTATCCTCCACCTCCTGGATGGCCTGACTGGATGGGGCTTGAGGTCTCTGGTGTTGTCCTGGATGCTCCTGCTGAAGGCAGATGGAAAGTCGGGGACAAGGTGTGCGCACTTCTGGGCGGAGGCGGCTATGCAGAACGCGTTGTTGTTCCCCAGGATATGGTCATCTCCATCCCTGAAGGTCTGGGTTTTGCAGACGCGGCAGCCCTGCCAGAGGTTTTTGCGACCGCCTTTCTGAATCTACGCTATGTGGCCGAGCTGAAGGCTGGCGAAACCCTGTTGATGCAGGCGGGAGCAAGCGGCCTTGGACTGGTTGTCATCCAGATGGCCAAGCTGTTTGGAGCCAAAGTGATGACGACAGTCGGCACCTTGGAGAAGGCTGACTTTGTCCGTAAACTGGGTGCCGATATCGTCATCAACCGCAACACGGATAAACTTGCGGTGGCAATGGCCAAAACTCCAGTCAATGTCGCCATTGACTGTGTTGGCGGCGATTTTCTCGGTGAATGCTTCGGTCTGATGGCCCGTGGTGGCCGCTGGGTGCTCATAGCAACCCTTGGCGGAACGGCAACAACCATTCCGCTTCGTGCTGTGCTTTCCAAAGGGCTACGCCTCATCGGCAGCACCTTGCGCAGCCGCACCAATGAGATGAAGGCAAAAATTCTCTCTGAGTTGGAGAAAGAAATCTGGCCTGCCATCACGGAAGGAAAAATCCACCCCGTCATCCATGCGCGTTTCCCGCTCTCCGAGGCAGCCAAAGCACAGGATGTACTCTACCGCAAAGAAAACATCGGCAAGGTCATCCTTGAGAAGGATTTTTGACACAGCACCATGAAAACAGCCTTCAATGAACTTCTGACCAAATGTCCCATTGTTGCGATTCTGCGCGGCATCACAACAGCGGAGACACCTGCTGTCTGCGATGCCCTGTTCGAGAGCGGAATCCGTCTCCTTGAGATACCCCTGAACAGCCCTTCCCCATATGAGAGCATCGCAGCAGCTATCAAACACTGTGGAGAGCGACAGTTGGTCGGAGCGGGGACTGTTTTGACTCCAGATGAAGCCCGCAAGGTCAAGGAAGCTGGCGGCAAGTTCATCGTTTCGCCAAACACCTCGCCAGAGACAATACGCGAAACGAAACGGCTCGGCATGGTCTCCATTCCTGGCTTCTTCACGGCAACAGAAGGTTTCAACGCCATTGCGGCAGGTGCCGACTATCTCAAACTCTTCCCTTCTGTGCTGGGACCTGGTTACATTAAGGATTTGAAAGCTGTCATCAAGACACCTATTCTGGCTGTCGGCGGCGTCAATGCCGCCAATGTTAAGGATTTTCTCAATGTGTGTGCTGGTGTCGGCATCGGAAGCGCCCTCTACAAGGCTGGCGACACACCCGAAAAAGTGGCGGAAAAAGCCAGGGAGTTTATCGCACTCATCAAGGAGGTAATTTCAAAACTCTCATCGAAATGCGCGTCGATATGAACACATCGGCGTCGGCAACGCCTCTCACCGCACGAGTGTGCGGCCTCGAGCCGTTGCCTTAGCCACTGTGCCCATCTCTTAGCGCATTTCGCGCCAGTTTTGATATTACCTCCACGGACTAAAATAATACAATAGGGGGGTCATTATGCTCAACCTCAATGACATTGTGCGCAACGATCTGGAACGCATTGTAGCCGTTGAACCAGAAAATGATGGAACGGCAACCCTTTTCAGACGAACAAACGAAGACAAAGTAGAGCGTTTGTCACTCCCCTTCAAGCCTTGGCTTCTGCTGGCAACGCCAACTCTGGCAGAACAGCTTTCTGGCTTGGACGAACTGATCGCGCTCCCTGGAGACGGCATTTTTACCATCCGTGCAATCTTCCAAAACGCCAATGCCTATTACGAGGCCCTCAAGACATTGAAGAAGGTCACGGGAAAGTCGCCCAGTGCCCCCAATGCCCCCTATCGGGTTTTCAGCGACCTTGCCCAGCAGTTCCTAAGCACCTATCCCGCAAGGCTCTTTGGAGGAATGGCATTCGGCGAAATCAGGCGTATGCAACTGGACATCGAAACCCATGCCATCGGCGAAGAGCATTTCTCCGATCCGAAGCGTCCTGACGACGCCATCTTCCTTGTCTCCCTGAAGGATTCCACAGGCTGGGAAAAGTATATCGTCAGCGAGAACAACAATGAACTCCAACTGCTTCAGGAACTCATTGCCACCATCCAGGAACGCGACCCCGATGTCATTGAGGGACATAACATCTTCAACTTCGACCTAAACTACATCCTGACACGTTGCAAGATGCACAAGCTCCCATTCGCCATTGGGCGCGACGGTTCTCACCCCTCCCAACGGGAATCACGCTTTTCTGCAGGCGAAAAGATCATTCCCTTCACACGCTGCGATATCTACGGCAGACACGTCATCGACACACTCCACCTCGTCAATCTTTACGACGTCAGCCATCGCGACATGGACAGCCACGGCTTGAAGGCCTCCGCAAAATACTTCAACGTCGCCTCGCCAGACCGTACTTACGTGGAGGGAAGCCAGATATCCGCCCTCTTCTTCAAAGATCCGCAGACCATCATCAAATATTGCATGGACGACGCCAGGGAAACGGACGCTATAAGCCGCATTCTCTCTCCCAGCTACTTCTACCAGACGCAGCTGGTGCCGCTAACCTACCAGAGTGTCATCACGCGTGGCAACGCGACGCGCATCGACGCCCTGCTCTGCGCCGAATACCTGATGCGAAATGCTCCGCTCCCAGTCCCTGCCGCCCCCATTCCTCTGCAAGGCGCCCTGACCGCCAGCGATGAAGTCGGAGTATTCCACAATGTGTGGCATGTTGATGTGCGTAGCCTTTATCCATCCATCATCATCTCCAAGCAACTGACACCAGCCAGCGACAAAGAGGGCATATTCCTTCGTCTGCTGACTGAACTGCGAAAGTTCCGACTTGCCGCCAAGGATGCCAGGAAAACAGCCCCACCAGAAAAGAAGGGGGAATACGACGCTCTCCAGAGCACTTTCAAAATCCTCATCAACTCCTTCTACGGCTATACGGCCTTCACCCAAGGAACCTTCAACGATTTCAACATGGCCTCCCTTATCACCGCCACAGGACGCGAAATCCTGTCGGGCATGCGCGATTTTCTTGTCAGCTCTGGCGCAACCGTCATTGAAATGGATACAGATGGCATCTATTTCACACCGTCTGCCACCCAGCAGGACATGCAGGATATGGAGCAAAAGATTCAGGCGACGCTGCCTCCTGGCATTGAAATCGAATTGGATGCCTCTTACAAAGCGATGTTTGGATACAAAAGCAAAAACTACGCACTGCTTCATAACGACGGCAAAATCACCATTGCAGGGGCAGCGCTTAAATCCAGAGGCGCGGAGCCTTACCAGAGACGCTTCATCAGCCAGGCAATCACCCTGATGCTGAACGACAAGCTCTCAGAGGTGCGGCCCCTTTATGAAAAATATGTGGAAGACATTGAGAACCACAGACTTCCCATATCAGACTTTGCGCAAAAGGAAAACCTCTCCACCTCTCCGCAGAACTATGCGGAAAAACTCAAAGAAGGCAAAACCAAGCGAAGCGCCGCATACGAGCTGGCACTAGCTTCGGGCAAGGAGTACAAAGTCGGCGATGCCGTGGAGTTCTATGTCACTGGCAACAAAAAGTCTGTTTCCGTGACGGACAACTCCTGTCTTCTGACAAACGCCCCCACTGATTCCCGCGATGAAAACCTCCCCTACTACATCTCAAAGCTTCAGCAGCTTTACAAAAAACTGACGGAATTTTCAACACTCTCCTGAAGACCGCTTCAGAGAATGTTATAGAGCACTCGTGATTTGTTCAAGGAAATCCCGCACGTACAAGTCAAGGTAGTTGTCGGCAATGGCCGATGCATGGGGCAGCCGCCAGAGGTTCGGACATTTGACCAGCATGGACTGTGCGCTCAAGGGCTCTTCTGGAAACACATCAAGAAATGCGCCTGCAATTCTTCCAGCAGCAAGCGCGGAATAAAAAGACATCTGCTCAATGGCATTTCCACGCCCCACATTAATCACGTATGCACTGGGCTTCAACTGGTTGATGCAATGCCCGTTGAGAATCTGGTCCGTATCGGTGGTTCCAGGTAATGCCAGCACGACAAAATCCGCTGTTTTCAGATACTCAACCATTTCATCACTTCCAAACAGGCGATCGTTTTCGTCAAACCAGTCGGGGGCGGGCTTGGCGAGATTGCGTCTCATGCCGCTGATACGCACGCCAAAGGGCTTCAGCAGACGCCCTATCCAGCCGCCAATGTGCCCAAGGCCAAGAATCACCACATGACTTCCCCGCAGGGGGCGCATCAGCCCCGCCAGTTCCTTTCGAGGCCAAGGCTCGCCCGCAAAGGTTGTCAGCGCAGGAGCAATGCCGCGTGCCAGGGCCAGTATCATGCCTACAACCGTCTCTCCGATGAGTTCCCCATGGAATTGCCCGTACATCAATGTCAAGCCAGGCGGTGGCACAATATGGAAATAGTCCCTGCCAGCCGCAGGGGTTGACAGCAATTTCAGCCTCGGAGCAAGGGGAAGCCAATCCTGCTGGAAACGCCATACCATGCACGCATCTGCCTCTGCCAGCAAAGCCGTAAACTCCTCGTCGCTTTCACACATGCGCACAGTGCATGTGGGCATCGCAGCCTCAATCTGCTCCTTGTGGCGAGGCAGAAAGTTCCAGCAGGGAATCTCCGCATGACGGATATTCACGACGATATTGTTGATATTCTTCAATTCCATATTGCAATCAAAAAAAGGTTTCAAAAACATTACACATTAATATAGCGCATATTAGCCAAAAGTAAAAAACACCCATGCAAAAACGGTTTTGCAATAGCTTGGCTTGACAAGCGCTGAACCAAAGATATACTTTCAAATTGACACAAGTTTCCACCTCTAACCAGCTCAGCAACGTCCATGAACACCCCCGCCATTTCCAAAGCCATCTCGCTTTCCAGCAGCCTAAAGATGGTTTCGCCAATTCATCTTTCTGGCTTCGAGGGAAAACGTCTTGGCAAACGGACGGGCAACGCCTTGGAGTTTGCCGAGTATCGCGACTACCAGCCAGGAGATGACATCAGGCGCCTGGACTGGGGTGTATTCGCACGAAAGGAACAACTTATGGTGCGGCAATTCAATGAAGAAGTTGACCCGCGTTGCGACATCATTCTGGATTGCTCGGCCTCCATGGTCGTTCCAGCGGAAAAGGCCGATTATGCCGTTGGTCTGGCTGCACTTTTGTCCCAGGCAGCCTCAAACGCGGGCTTTTCTTTCGCCCTCTGGTATGCAAATCAGACCTGGCGCAAAGAGGAGCAACCAGAACGTCCGCTTGAATGGTCCGACATCGCCTTCGATTCTCCTGCCAGCCCTGGAGAGACCATCTATTCCTTCTCGGGTAAAATGCATCAGCGCGGAATCAGGATTGTCATTTCCGACTTTTTGTGGCCCCATCCCCCTTCACGTTTTTTGAGGCGCATTTGTGATGGAGCACAGAAAAGCTGGTTGCTTCGCATGGACTTCCCTGTCCACCTCTCTCCGCAAAACCTGGGCATGGCCTCCATAACGGATGCGGAGACAGGCGAAGCAAGGGAATGCGTGCTTGATGAGCAAATGATGAAACGATACAATCAACTCCGCAGCAACCACCTTGAGATGTGGAACCGCGAGGCGGCCCATGTTGGCGTGGATATTCTTGACCTCCCGTTAGATGCCCTCACCAAAGACCTCGCTACAACTCTTCTCATTCAAAACAATCTACTCACTATCTGATTGAGATATTTGCAAATGGATTAGGATATTTGCAAAAAAAACACCATTTTCAAAAAAATTTGCCCATTCCGCTTGTTATTTATTGGTTTGAGATTGTATATTACTGGAAAGTCTCTTTTTGTATTAAAAAACAAGAAAATATAAAACAACAATCGCCACCTCTTTGGATTCATTTGAATCCATCCCCATGAATTGAATCCAAGAGGCGCTGGCTTTCACCAAGGAGCATTGATTGAAATGAAAAACAACTGGAAACAGCTTCTGCGCATGATGGTTCTCATTGCAACACTCGCGTGCACTGCCCTTTACGCGCAACAGGCAGCAGAAGAAGATGACGATGATGTCCTAGACCTCAATAAAATCGTCGTCAAAGGCGAGTTATACATCTGGAACCGCGTTTCCGATGTACTGGACCTGTTCAGGCTTGGAATCGGCGCGGGTGGCAGTGTCGGCGTTGATGCCTGCATAACCAAATACATGAACCTTGGCGCCATGTACAACAAGGAACACGGCGTTGACTTCCCGCACTTCATCCCACCTTTCTGGCTGGCACACTACTATCAGCAAAAGCCGATCTTCAACATCCACGACGGGGATTACCAAACTTATGCAATCGGTCCCTTCCGCAAAGAAGAATTCTACCCAACCGACGCTAACGTGACCTTCACACACAATCCATGGGAAATCCGCCTGGAAGTCGCCATTCTTCTCCACGTCTATGCGGAAATTGACCTGGCGGAAATATTCGACTTTATTGCAGGCTTTGTCTGTTTCGACCCATCGGGAGACGACCAGGAGATTGATCCGTCCGCACGCAGAAAGCCCGTTGACCAGTTGGGACGCGGTGTCTGCAACATCTGCTTTGGCCTTCTGGAAATCCCCATCAATGTCCTTCGCGTCACCGAAGAGGAAGGCGATATGCCTGGAATCTCCAAGGGCGTTGCCCTCGGTGTCTGGCGAGGTCTTATCCGCGAAGTTGTTGGTGTCGTCGAACTTGTGACCTTCCCCTTTGGCTGGACTCCCATCATCGAGCCAGAATATGTCATCCAGAAAACCAAAAGCAGCTACTGGACTGTCAGACGTCCCTCCTTCCATAAACGTTATTGATTTCGAAAACGGCATCAGGGAACTGGTCAGAAGCCATTCTTGAACGTTCTCATCTTTCTGCCCTTCTTGCCCCGTGCCTTTTCGCTAAAGACGCGGGGCAATTCTTTTTTCTCCCCAAGCAACCTATCCACAAAAGAACTCTATGCAAACATACATTGATTTACTTCGTGACCTGATGGCGTGTCGCTCGGTGACCCGCGATGTCCAGGCAGTCAACAAAGCCCAGGCCAAAATGAGGGCTTTTCTTGAAAGCAATGGCATTACATGCACCGTGGAAAACATCGACGGCCGCGATGTCGTCTATGCCACGACAGGTTCGGGGAAGGTCGCCGATGTCCTTCTCAATGCACATCTTGATGTCGTGCCACCTAATTGTCCAGAAGACCATATTCTGAAAATAGAAGGCTCAAAACTTATAGGACGGGGAACCGACGACTGCCTTGGCTCGGCCATCAGCATCGCCAAAATCCTCATCGACCTAAAAGGCAAAGCGGATGTCTCCGCCTTTTTTTCCGCTGATGAGGAGACGGGTGGCCTGACCACGAGAGGCATGGTTGAACGCGGATACTCGGCACGTAAAATCGCGATCATCGTCGATGCTGGAGCCTTCTCGGTCTCCATCGCCCAAAAAGGAATCCTTATCCTCCGCCTAAAAGCCACTGGCGTCGGCGGGCACTCCTCGGTTCCCTGGGCAAAGGACAATCCCATCGACAAACTCGTTGATGGCTATCTGCGTTTCCGCAACGCCTGGCCTTGGCATCCCAGTGCCGAGGACCAATGGCATAACTCCATGACCCCATGCATTATTACTGGAGGATTCGCCGAAAACCAGATCCCTGACACCGCAGAAATGGTCATCAATATCCGCTATACTGAGGATGCTGATGAACAGACCATCATAAATCTGGCAAAAGAGACCACAGGCCTCGAAATCCTTGAAGCCAGGAGTTGCAAACCCATGTACTCCGATGAATCATCCCCGATGATTCGCAGCCTCAAAGATGCCATTCAAACTGCTTTCCCTGACAAGCAGGTCACCTTTAGGCGCATGAACGGCGCCACGGATGCCCGCCACATGCGCTCCTTGGGCATTCCCGTCGCTATGATCGGCATCAACGGCGGCGGAGCCCATGCCGCCAATGAATGGCTCGATTTGGAAAATGCCAAGCAGTACATCCAGCTCCTTGAAGACTATATTTTGAAGCTTTGACTTGAGATGTGGGAATGTGGACGTGGGACGACGGACATAGGATACTCCGTCCTACGCCCAATGTGGTAAATAACCCTAAGCCTCTAAAACGCATAATTACCTTATTACCTTCACGATGAAAATTCTGCCTCTATTCGGTTTGCTTTTTGTTCTGGGTGTATATGCCCAGGAGGTAAACCATGACTCACCTGTCCCCCCGACGGTGCAGGAAGAGGCAACTGTACCCAAATCAGACAATGCCCAATCGCTCCAAAAAACAATCCTGAATGCCGTGCTAGAACAGAATCCAGGGATGAACGGGGACGAATTGCTGGACTTCTGTAACGAATATACCCCTGATCTACTGGATGAATGGAAACGCCTTTGCGCAGAACAGCCAGAAAAAGCCCAAAACTATCTGGAACTTTTGACAAAGCGTTTCCTCAAGGCACTTTCACTCCGCGAAAAAGACACCTCTGAATATGAGCGCTTTGTCAATCAATTAAAAAACGAAACGCAAATACGAACGTTGAGCAGAAGAATCCAATTGCTGGACATCGAAGATGAAAACACCCTGGATGAACGTAGACAACTTAAAATCCAGTTAGTCGCCCTGATGGAAAAAGCCTTTGACGAAGCCCAACTCCAACAGCAGATTGAAATCAACCGCCTGGAAAACGAGGTTAGAAATCTGCGCAACCTCGCAGAGGAGCGGGCTGCCAACAAACAATTCATCCTCCGCCAGCGCTTCCTCCTCCTAACTGGAGAAGAATGGCCATAACATCCAACGTTTTTTTGCCTTTCAAGTGGAAAATGGGCTGGCCATATTTGAAAAACGATGGTTTTGGCTTACATTATATGATATTCAATTGTTTTGTTTAAACTTAATGATATAAGGAGATTGAAAATGTCCGTTCATCCCAGCCTGAAGACTCAGGGTGCCGTTGCTGAAAAGCGCAATGTTCTGAAACGTCATGAGCGCATTGACGTTCTGAAGAAAGAAGGCCGTTACAAAGACGGAGACAGAGCCTGGGGTCTGCCCAAGACCAAACCGCAGGATTGATCCTGTTTTTGCCGTAAAAAAACGAACCCCTGATGCCGCATTTCTTCTGATTTATTGAAGGATGCGGTTTTTTTGTTTCATGGAGGTAGAATCATGACCCAGGAAAGCATAGAAGTCGTTGCCATTGACACTCCGAATGCGGATGTTCCAGTGTTAGAAGAGGCACTTTGCGCCTTGGAGCTGAATCCTTCGTCATTCAGTAATCTGGAAACTGGCATGGCCACGACCTTCCTTATTGCCGAAAACAAGGTAGAAGCAGAAAAACTGGCCGTCTCCACGACTGAGTATCTTCGAAGTTGGAGGGAAATGTTCTCGGCGGAGCCGAAGCTCTCCACAAAGACCATGCGACAGGAAGACTGGGCAAACTCCTGGAAAAAGCATTTTCACACCTTCCGCGCATCTGAAAGACTGGTTGTCAAGCCTAGTTGGGAAGAATATACGCCAGACCACGGGGATATCGTCATCCCCATTGACCCAGGCATGTGCTTCGGCACAGGCTATCATGGCACAACTATGGCCTGTCTTCAATATCTTGACAAACTACAGGCAAAGCATGGAACTCTCTCATTCATCGATGCAGGGACAGGCTCAGGCATCCTTTCCATCGGTGCACGCCTGCTAGGGTACTCTCCCATCCATGCCTTCGACAACGACCCGCAGTGCATTCCAACCGCCCTCGAGAACCTGAAGTTGGCTGGGTTCACGGATGTGGAAGTGACCTGCGCGCCGCTTGGAGAATACATCCCCGAAAAGCCTGCCGATGTCGTTGCCGCCAACATCCTGTGCTGTGTGCTTATAGAGCAAGTTAAGGATGTCATCGCCTTGGTCCGTCCAGGCGGCTATCTCATTCTTTCAGGCATCCTGACCGAACAATACCCAGAACTACGGAATACATTCACGGCAAATGCCTGCGTTGAACTCGAAAACGTCACCATCAAGGAATGGACCAGCGGTCTCTTCAAGGTGCAACTACAATAATTGCAAACAATGGGACAGAGTCAGAATTTTACTCTTTCTCATTTGGCTTTTTGAAAAAACATGCCATATTAACATATAAGCGTTTTTATGACTATTAAATAAAGGGAATCCTGAAAATGAAAAAAACACTCTCGTTGATCGTGATGATGTCGTGCACACTCCTCTTCTGCTCCTGCAAGAGCACGGCACAAAAGCAGCCTGCAGGTGCTAGCCAGGAAAGATATTTTCTCGGTACATACAGCGCGGTCTTCCCATGCAGTCTCCGTATGATGGACAAGGCAGTGCGGGAAACTTGCGCAAAATCGAGGCTCATTGAGGTCAACCGAAGCAATAGCATCACCACCTGCTCATACCTCTACAAGGATGTCAACAACATCCCTCTGCGCATCAACCTTGAGGAATGCAAGGATGGTACTGTAAAAATCAAGATGAAAATCGGTTCCATGGGCGACAAGGAATCCTGCCAGCTCATTCTCATTGAGTTGGACAACAATCTCCGCACTCAGGGGGCGCAGTTCTGACGCACTGACAGGTCTCAACCTGTCTCTAGACGCAAGGCCGCTTGGGTCTTGCGTTTTTTGTTTTTCAACTCCGATTTGCCTTATTCCAAATTGATTCAAGGAGATTTCACGCATGAAGATATCCGTCATGACCTTCCCCTTCCACAATCTTTTTGCAGCTGACGACAAGAACATAGTCGATTTCCTGCAAAAAATCCAAGCGGCTGGAGCCACTGGCATTGAGACGATGTTCGGCTGGGAGACAAAAGCCCCTGCCTCTTGGAAATGCCTCTGTGACACTGCAAAATCCCTTGGCATCCAGCAGGCCTGCTATGACGTAGGCATCAACCTCATCTACACTAGCAGAGAGGAATACTCTGACATCTCCGCACGCGCCAAGAATCAAATCGTCTTCTGCCGCGAAACTTTGGACTGCGGTGTCGCCATGTTCTACAATTCAAGACCCCCTGAAGGCATGCCCTACCCAGAAGGACGCAAAATCTTCGGCGAAATGATGAATGAGCTCTCCGAATATGCAGCCTCCTACAACGTCAAAATCTGCACGGAGGACTTCGACCCCAAACCCGATTTTGTCTGCTCTGCTGACACTTGTCTGGAAGCTCTTTCCTATGCGCCCAACGCAGGACTGGCCTTCGACACAGGCAACTTCCTCATCGCCGATGACAATCCAAAGGATATCTACCCGCGCGTAAAGGACCGTATCTTCCATGTCCATGTGAAAGAGAAAAAAGAGGTTGCCCCCGATGCCGTGGAAAAACCGCAGAAATCGCTGGCAGGCAAATGCTACGTCTCCGCACCATTCGGTGAAGGAAATGCCAACATCGCCGACTGCGTGGCCATGCTAAAGACGGATGGCTACCAAGGCTGGCTCTCCGTCGAATCCTTCCTCGGCCCAGAGGACGCTATTCGCGGCACCGCCTTTCTCGCTAAACTATCCAAATAATCAGAGGGGCTGCACCTGTCCGGTGCGCCACGCTTTAGCGCGGTGAAATTCCTGATGCCAAACCGCGGCGCACCGAACAAGCCACATGCAACAAAGGGGGCGGAGGGCTTGTCCCCGTCTTTTTCCGCCAGCACGAGTGAATTAAGAGGCGTTGCAAAGACATTGTTGAGTTGGCATAATTTTTTTCGACGACGAGACGTCGTCGTTACACCCTACGTCGTTACACCCTACTCAGCAGTTCCACGCTCCACTCTCCCCAATTGGTAGTGCAAAGGTGCTCCAGAAGACAGGCACAGCCAACGGCGTCATAGAAGGCGTCGTGAGGGGCTAGACCATGGCATATCTCATCCACCCGTTGCTTCAGGGACAATGTCTCCAGCAAGTCGGAGAGGGCATAGCTTTCGAGTTTGTAGGTCAGACGCGCGATGCGCAAGGTGTCAATCCAAGGGCCGAACTCATGCATGGGGAAGGCCTGCCGCAGCATTTTGCGTTCCGTCGGGACATTATGCGCCACTAGAACAGCACCCTCCAGCCAAGTACTTACTTCTGGCCACTCCTGCACCAGCGAGTTGCACTGAGCTAGTTCCTCGCGCATCTCCGCCCAGCGTCCAGGCGTATAAGGGCTGAAATGATAGTCGGCGGGAACTCGGAGATAGCGAGAAAACCCCTCTTCCGACACGACCTTTCCCTTTCGCATCCTCACCATGCCTATCTGCCAGGGGAGGTTTTGCTGCCCCTTGACCTGCCCTGTTGTCTCAAAATCCAGGGCTACAACTTTTGCATCCTCCAGACGCATCCGTTATTTCCGCTTCACCGAGAAACCGAAAAAACCAAGACGACGCCCCAGAACAAAATACTCGCCATGGGCGTAGGCAAGCAAGTCTGCATGCTCCAGACGAAACTTTCCTTTCTTATCCAGCAATTCCTCTGAAACCTGCACGGAGACGACTTCCGCAAGGAAAAGCACATGGCTCCCCAGCTTATGGGTGCTTTTCACACGGCATTCAATATTGACGGGAGACTCCGCAATGCCTGGGGCTGAAACGACATTCGACTTCAGCTTTGTCAATCCCGTCATGGCAAACTTATCGACATCGCGACCCGACTTTACGCCGCACATGTCCGTTGCCTTCGCCAAGTCGGCTGTCGTCACATTGACGACAAACTCACGGGTTTTGCTGATGATTTCATAAGAAAAGCGCTCAGGACGAATGGAGACCGATAGCATCGGCGGATCGGAGCAGACGGTACCCGCCCAAGCCAGCGTGATGATGTTTGGCTCATACCCATCCTTGCCACCACAGCTTACCATCACGGCAGGCACAGGAGCCAGCATCGTCCCTGGCTTCCAAGTACGCTTCGCTATTTCCTGCGCACTTTGAAGTGACGCTCGGTCAGGACGGACCTTAGGGGAGCCATGTTTTTTACCAGATGCAATCCGCATATCTATCACTTAAGTATGATTTCACAAATCCAAAGGATATCGCCTCTTCCCGTGGGACCGCCCCCCTTGGGCTGCCAAAAGCGGAAGCTGCGCCCCGTGGCGGGAGCCTTTAAAGTAAAGGAAGTCGTCAAGGTGTCCTTCTGTCCCGCGTCGGGCGTTCCAGCAAGTTTCACCCATTTATCGCCTTGAAGCATCTGAAGCTCCACTTTTTTTGAGCTGTTTTCGAGGCGTGGCCAGAAGATGTAGCCTTCCTTCACAGTAACGTCCTTTTTGAAATCCATCCTCACCCAATGCTCCGTGGGTATCTCAGCGGAAGCCCATGTGACATCTCCGCCAGCAGAGCTTCCTGGCAACTTCAGCACGCCATCGTTGAGTGGTGCCAGAGAGTTGTAGCCGTCGTAGCAGGAATCTACGGTAATCTTGGCAAGACCATTCTGTGGGTTCAGGAGGGTGTTCTTGTCCGCATACCTGAAATGAAGCGTCACCTCGGTCGTGTTAGCCTCTGGGGCACTGTCAACCACACGGATTTTCACAGCGTGGTTTCCCATGATCTTCTGCTCCATCGTCAGCTTCCCATCGGCCTTGTTTCCATCAAGAGCAAACTCAATAGGTGCATCATCCAACAGGAAAACCGTTTGCTTAGCATCAATCAAATTATCAACATCCACTGCGCTCCAGCCGATGGTATTCACCACGACATCATCAGGCACCGAAACAACGTTCTTCTCAACTTTCATAGGTTTGCCGTTTACAAGAAGACTCTTGAGTTCTGGTGCCTTCCTGTCATTGATGTTCCAATCCTTCGCAGGATTCACCAGCAGAAGCAGTTCCTTTCCGTCTGCGGGGGGCTGAAGAGTCATCGAAAGTCCCTTGTCCGTCGCGGTGAATGGCACGGGCACCCATGCGCAATCCAAGCCAGCAGGCTTGCTGACAATCGTCGCCCCCGCCTCGCCAGGTATTGTCAGCGTAGTCTGCGACGTCGCATACAGCCTGATGACATCAGCCCCTACAAACAGCGGCAAAACAGCCAGAACGGTAGCCAGTTTCTTCATCGTTTTCATCTTTAGTTAATCCAATGTTGTTCTGAGAATCATTCATCCGTTGTAGCCTAGAAAATCTAGTACTACCATGAAGCACTAGGCCCTCGACAACAACTGCTTGCGTGCCTTGCGGAGCCAAGCAGCGTCCTTCGGGAACTCCTTGAAACTAACGAGACGCTTGAACAGTGCCGAGCCACGGTCGATTTTGAGTGTCTGAAGGAGCTGGTAGTCCTGAAGGGATTCGCTGAAGACCTCCCAGCGAATGGAATCGACGGGCTTCCCATCAGTCCCTGGGTAAACCATGCAGGTGTCACCATATGCCCAGCCTGGCCAGCGGTAACCGTCCTGCGTCTCATAGACGTCTATCAGCTCGCGTGTCTGCGAACGGAACCAGTAGTTGAATCCCCAGTGCAGGAAGCCCTTGAAAGGCCAGCGGTAGAAGAGGAAGCCGTGCATGGCGATTTTCGCTAGAGGCGTATCAAGCAGCCTGTTCAGGAAGGGACCGCGCGGACCACAGCAGTAGTAGCACCAACTGGTAATGCCCTCTTTCGCGTATTCGCAGGCAATACGGATACTTGGCACGGGCATGTCCGTCAGATGCGAACGCCCGTATTCTATTTCCGAGAGGGCGTCCATCGTTTTCATCCAAGGAGCGACCTCCAGCAGGAGATTACGCGCCGCAACATAGTTCGCGCGGTGCTCCTCGCCATGCGGCTCGTCAGAAACATGGAAGAATGATTTGTCCAAGATATCGTGCTTTTCCAAGAAGGCGTGGAGCTCCTTGCAGTACTGTTTCAGGAACTTGCGGTAGATATTCGAACAAGCACCTGTTTCGACGGGCCACAGTAGTTTTTCGCCCTCGCCCTGCCCTTCATAGATGCGGATGGCGTTCTTGACACCCCACTGCGTGAAGGGGTGAACCCACTCGAAATGGGTAATGCCCTCCGACTTCGCCAGTTCAATCCAGCGATTCACATCTGCCCAGTCAAGCGACCACTTCTCCGCACCGAGCTTTTTGACTTTGATAAGCTGCGTCGGGCGCTTAACGCCGTCCAGCGGAGGTGTAAAAGCTGGCACATAGATGGTGTCAAGGCCGTGCTTCGCGTAGTCCCGCACATAGTTGGTGGCAATCTCCCAGAAGCGCTCCTCGAAGGGGGCGAGACGGTACCACTCCAGCAGGGAATCCGCATAGAACCAGTGCGTGATGTTGAAATCCTTACGGGGCTTCAGCTTAACATCATGCACAATCACTCGCGCATTCATCGCGATGGGACTGCCGTCTTTGGGAAGCAGACGCACCGACACCTTGTACGTACCCTTTGTGGTCTTCGCTCCAGGCGCCACTGTGACCCAGTAGGTGTGCGTCTCGCCGCTGGGCACGATGGTCATCAAATCATCAAATAGCGCATCGGGAACATAGCCAGGAATGGCGCCGCCATTTTCGATGTCCAACTCCAATGAACCGTCCATATAGGCGTTGCGATGCCGCACGGGGACGTGGCCGACGCGGCGTATCCTGGCACTCCAGCCAGCAGGGGCCTCAACCTCCGCGTTGAACTCAATGGGGTTCATCCCGTCCGACAAACGGAAGGCAGCCTGAAAGCTGAACACCTCGTTGCGGGCGACATCCAGCTCCAAAGGCTTGTACTTTCGGGGGGCGCTTGTCAAAAACACACGCTCCGTCTTATAGACCAGCCAGTGATTAACGTTCAATTTGTTTGCAGCCATTGATACCATCCTTGTTAAACTATCACCAACTCAACAAATCCAAAAGAGCCTCCATATCGGGCAGGCGGTTTTCAGGTCTTTTTGCCAACCCCCTTACAATCACCTCGTTCCAGCTTTCAGGCATGGAGGGATTCGATTCGATGGGCGCAGGGGCCTCCACGTTTTCGCTTGCCTGGCGCTTCAGCGTCGATTTCAACGTGCTTCCCGTGAAAGGCATCTTGTTCGTGAACATTTGATAGGCCATCACGCAGAAGGAAAAGACATCCGATGCCTTGTAGGATACCTTCCTGCGGAACTGCTCTGGCGCCATGTAGGCAGGAGTCCCCATTTGGGGACGTGGTCCATGGTCATCCGCCTCGCGCGCCAAATCAAAGTCCGTCAGCTTTACTTTGGGAACCCCTCGAAACTGGCAAAGGAAGTTCTCTGGTTTCACATCCAGATGCATATACCCTGATCTATGGACATGAGCCAGCCCCATCGCACACGCCTTCAGTACACGTTCACGATTCTGTATCAGCATGGGATTCCGCGAGTTGAAGGCTATCTTCAAATTGTCCCCAGGGAGATACTCTATAACCTCGTAGGGACACAGGAAGTCATACCCCCACCCCAACGACCCAATCATGTACTCATTCGGAGTCAAGGCGGCTCGAATCTTCACACCGCGCTTGAAGTTGAGATGTTCACGGATGCGAAACACCTTCGTGGCATGGAGTTTGCGTAGCAACGCCTGCTGCCCGCTTGGAAGTGTCACCAGCGTCAGTTCAGCCAACCCGCCCTGCGCAAACGGGCTTATGCGCGTCAACTGCATCATCACTCAATCCAAACGCAAGCGCCCACCTTTCAAAATCAGTGCGCAATCCTCAGCCGAAAGCGAGTGCTTCAGCGACACCTTTCGAATGCTTCCATCTGGCAGGAAGAAGCTGGCGGCCACTTCCGCCCCCTCCTTGAGTTGCTTCGAGACTCTTTCAATGAGAATTCGCGTACCAGGCACAATCGCCTCCAAATCAGCCTCATCCTTGAAGAGCAGCGGCAGAATGCCGAAATTGACCAGGTTCGCGCTGATGATGCGCTCGATGCTTCGCGCGATGATGAGCCGCACCCCTAGGTACATCGGGCAGATTGCCGCGTGCTCGCGGGAAGAGCCCTGACCAAAGCTCAGGCCGCCAACCACGGCCCCCGTGATACCCTTCGCCTTCAACGCCTCTGCGCGTTCCGCAAAGGTAGGCTCGCCATCCTTGTTGAAGCACTCGAAGACAAAGCGCGAGTAGCGCGGTATGTTGCTGCGGTACTTGAGATAAGCCCCTGCAGGCATGATGTGGTCGGTCGTGATCTTGTCCCCAACCTTCAGCAGCACCTCTGCCTCCAGATGCTCTGGGAGCGGCGTGCATTCAGGGGGCGCACCAATGGTCTCCAGGCGAATGATTTCCCCTGACGTCTCGGGGGGAGGAATAATCATGCCGTCATCCACAGCAAACTCGGAGGGCATCTCCCACTTGGGGCAAGGAATCCCAAGCGTCCGCGGATCCGTCAAAACGCCCATCAGAGCCGTCGCAACGGCTGTTTCAGGGCTGACAAGGTAGCACTGATCGTTCTTCGTACCAGTGCGGTTCAAAAAGTTGCGGTTGAAGGTGCGGACGCTCACCGTCCCGCTGGCAGGGCTGAACCCCTGCCCGATGCAGGGACCGCAAGCGGACTCCAATATGCGGCAACCAGCACCGACCATGGATGCCAGCGAGCCATCCTGACTCAGCATCTTCAGCACTTGGCGACTACCAGGCGCAATACCCAGCGACAGCTTCTCGGAGACATGCCGTCCATCCAGCACCTTCGCCACCAGCCGCATATCCTTCAGGGAACTATTCGTGCAGGAACCAATCAGCACCTGTGACACCGCCATCCCCGCTATCTCAGAAACGGGCTTCACATTCCCTGGATTCGAGGGGCAAGCCGCCATCGGCACCAGTTTTCCAAGGTCAAGCTCGATGACGCGGAAGTACTCTGCACCCTCATCAGCCGCCAGCGGCTGCCAGGCGCTCCCGCGCCCTTCCGCCTCCAGAAATGCCTTTGTTGCGTTGTCTGACGGGAACAGCGAAGTCGTCACACCCAATTCCGCCCCCATGTTCGTGATGGTCGCACGCTCTGGCACGCTCAGACTTTCGACGCCAGGCCCGAAATACTCCACGCTCGTGCCCACATTTCCTTGACTGCCCAGGATGGAAAGCACCGTGAGAATCACGTCCTTCGCGGACACCCACTCGTTCAAGCTGCCCGTCAGGCGAATGCCAACCACCCTCGGGCAGGTCAGCTTAAACGGCACGCCCGCCATTGCCATCGCGACGTCAAGCCCGCCCGCACCCATGGCGACCATGCCAATGCCGCCGCCAGTCGGCGTATGCGAGTCCGACCCGAGCAGGGTCTTACCTGGCACACCGAAACGCTCCAGATGCACCTGATGGCAGATTCCATTGCCTGGACGCGAGAAATAGACGCCTTTCGCCGCACAGACGCTTTGCAAATAAATGTGGTCGTTGGGATTCTCAGGCCCAATCTGCAAGGTATTATGGTCGATATACTGCACGGAGAGCTCTGTCTTAACACGCTCCACACCCATCGCCTCCAGCTCCAAAAACGCCATTGTCCCCGTGGCATCCTGGCAGAGCGTCTGGTCAATGCGTATCTTGATTTCACTGCCTGGCTTCAGTTCGCCCTCCACCAGATGGGCACTCAATATCTTCTCGGTCAATGTCTTAGCAGGCATTCTATTATCTCCTAGTAGGGGTTAGGGGTTATGAGGTTAGGGGTTAGGGGCAAAGATTAGGAAAGAAATCCGGGCTAGAAGCTAGGGAACAGTAGTTAAGGGGAGTACGCAGTCAACAATCAACGCTTACTACCCCCTAATCCCTACCCCCTTGTAGCAGTCATGACCGCCTCCACGACGGGCCAGAAGGCCTTGACCGCGGGCGATTCAGAGGCTTCGTCCATAAATGGCTTCCCTTCGTCCCCTGATACGCCGATGGTGGGGTCGATTGGGATGCGTCCAAGGAAGGGCACGCCAGCCGCCTCGGCCAGCTTCTGCCCGCCCCCTTGGTTAAATATGTAGGTGACTTCGCCGCAATGGGGGCAGACAAAGCCGCTCATGTTCTCAATGACACCGATGATGGGCAGCTTCAACTGCTCGCAGAAGTTCAGGGACTTGCGCACATCGGCGGCAGCAACCTCCTGCGGGGTCGTCACCAACACCGCTTCGATATCTCCTTGAAGGGTCTGGCAGACCCCCAGCGGCTCATCGCCTGTTCCAGGCGGGCAATCCACCACAAGGTAGTCCAATTCGCCCCACGCAACATCCTTCAGGAAATTCTTGATGACCCCATATTTCATCGGTCCACGCCAAATCACGGCGCTGTCGCTGTCAGGCAGGAAGAAGTTCACGGAGATGACCTTCACCGCGCCCTTCTCCACGGGCAGGATACTGTCCTCTACCTGATAGACGCTCTCGCCGTTCAGCCCCAGCATCGTGGGGATGCTTGGTCCGTGGAAATCGACATCCAGCAGACCGACTTTAGCGCCCTTCCCCGCCAGCCCGAAGGCCAGATTCACGGCCACCGTGCTCTTGCCCACGCCGCCCTTGCCAGACAATACCACTATCTTGTGCTTGATGCCCGCCATCACGGTGGCCAACTTGCGTTCATCCTCACACTCCTGCGCATGAGAATGGCAATGTGCGCAGTCGTGATTGCAATTTTCGTGTTCTTCGCTCACAATAATGACCCTTACCTAAAAACTATCCAAGAAGACCAAAACCCTAGAGGACATAGAAGACCTAGAAAACTTAAACCTAGAAAACCGACCTTAACCAGACCTAAGTCTCTTAGACCTTATGAAAATATAAGCTCATTTAGAGAAAACGCAAATGAAAGAGGCACTTTAGTGTCGAGAATGCACAATCAAAGCAAATCTCTACTCAATTGTAAATTGCAAATTGCTAATTCTGCATAATGTACTTGAGCCAGAAGAACTCCGAATCCGCCCATTGACCATATCCTTCGCGCGTGGGATGAAGCGCGTTGGTGACGGTGTTCACCTGGATTGTGCTTCCCTCGTAGGCGGGTACGAGCTGCTGCGGATAGTTGCGTACGCAGTCAAAGTTCACGTATGCAGGAACCAGTTCATAGCCCAGCTCTAAGGCATTCTCCTCATAGCACCTGTGGAGCAGATATGCATTCCGCAGCCAGCGCCGTTTGCTTTGACTGGTGCCGTAGTTCTTGCCGAAGGCATCCTGGCTGACCGATCCCGTCGGTATCAACTGGACTCCCAGCTTGACATCTGGGACAACACGCCGAATATCCTCCATCATCCGCTTCATATACGGAACAATCCTGTTCTCGAGGTGCCGTTTGACATCCTCGTCGCTCTTAAGCAGGAACAGCCCGTTGACGCCAAGCTCGAACAGCACGGCATCTGGCTTGCGCCCGCCGCAAACCTTGTCAAGATACTGGGCAAAGTCAAACGTGAACTCATCCCCTTTCTTGAACAGGAAGGGCGACGGGACGTCGGTTGGACGCGCTGGATGCAGACCGTCATTCGCCAGATTGTTTGTCTTGGTCTTCTCGAAGAAGGTCGTCCAGGTCCAGCCGCCGTATGCTTCGTTTGCAGGCCCGCCAGGCTGCACGGCACCATAGCCAGGCGCATGGGAGCCGAGCATCGTCAGCTTCGGGTTGCCAGGCGCCTGGAAACGCTGCCAAAGTGCCTCCCCGTGTCCAGCGGCTGCCATACAGCTGGCGCCTATCTCCAGAAGCACCAGTTCCCTGCCTTCACCCGCGTTCGCAGGCACAACGACAAGCGTGGTCTCTGCCTCCGCGATTATCCCATCGTCGTTCCAGACGCTCACCACTATCTTGTGCTCGCCGACCTGCTCCGCCGTCGGTATGCAGTGCCAGCGCTCCGCATCCGTTCGTCCTAGATTCGTATTTACTTCAAAGGCAAGCATATCTGGATTGATAACGGTGACCAGATTCCTGAAATAGATATTGATTTCGTGTTCGACCACCGCATAAATCTTCTCGGGCAACATGAACCCAATGCTTTCTCCTTTTCCAGACACGCTCACACTCTCATTTGCGTTCATTTGCATCTCCTTGCCTTGTTCCCCCGCCGCTGTTGCCATACAAACGGCAATGGTCACAACTATAGTGACAAATCGTTTCAAGATTATCATCAATTAAGCCTTGTTTTTTGCTCAAACTCACCTCAAAACTCAATTTTAGCAAAATATAAGGCTTTTTTTGCGTTATATCAAGCTAAAATCAAGTTTTTTTGACAGTTTTAGCAGATTATAGAGGTTGACTTCTATATATTTTCGGTTCATAATAATCGCACTTTGAAAAAAGCTCATTTCTCTCTTGCAGATGGGGGTTTCGCATATATATTGTTGTGAAACTTATCGAAACCAACCATAGGAGATAATATCATGAGCGCAAAAGTCGGTTTACTAATGGGCAGCAATTCGGATTTGCCGAAGATTCAGAGTTGCATAGACACGTTGAAGAACCTGGGGATAGAATGCGAAGTGCGGGTAATGTCCGCACACAGGACACCTGACCTGGTGGCCGAGTACGCCGCCAATGCCGCCAGTCGTGGCATTAAGGTACTGATTTCCGCAGCTGGCGGTGCCGCCCACCTGGCGGGAGCCGTCGCGGCCCGTACCCTGTTGCCAGTCATTGGCATCCCAGTGGAAGGCGGTGCGTTGAATGGGCTTGACGCTTTGCTGGCAACCGTCCAGATGCCTGGCGGCATCCCCGTTGCGACCGTCGGCATCGGCAGTGGCGGTGCTACCAATGCGGGCCTCCTCGCTGCACAAATCATCGCCACAAGCGATACGGATGTGCTAACCAAGCTCCAGGCGGACAGGGAGAAGCGCCGCCAGAAAGTACTTGCTGCCGATGCGGAACTTCAGGGAAAATGAAGCGGAAAACCGTCATTTTCGCCCTGCTGTTCGGTGTATTCGCGGCCTTTGGCGACAATGCGTCCAATGCGGCAGAAACACCACAGCCTACCGTTCCTCCCGCAACGCAACCTGCGTCCAAAGCCACGGCAAAGGATGCGGCGGAGGAGCTGCTGAAGGCCGTTGAACAGACAGGTCTTCTGGAGCCAATCTCTCCAGAACATGCACAGGAGTTTCAGGATTTTCTCCTGAAACTCCTGAATGTGCCCGCAATGCTGGAGAAGGAGACCGCGTTCCCGAAAGCGCCAACAGTATGCATGATTCAAGGAACGCACGTTGCAACCTTCGTTATTCCGCAGTTTGACGACGACATGGCACTTGAACTCAAGAAGCTGGCCGAACTTGTCGATAAGGAAAAGCCTATCGCCCTGCTTCTGAATCTCTGCAAAAGCTGCGGTGATTCTACTGAATCAGCTGCGCAGCTCCTGGAGTTCTGCTCCACAGAAACCACTCCTATCGCCGTACTCTTCGACAAGGAGACCAAGGGCGTGGCGGAAACCACGCTCCAGGAGCTCGTCCAACGCAAATGTCTCACCTTCGGCGAACCATCAGCAGGCCTTCCTGGTCCACGCAAAGCCATCTCTCTGTCCAATGACGCTACACTCAAATACTACGCTACCAAGGCACAGCCCATCAAGCCACAGATTGACCTGACAAAGACCGCAGACCACGCCAAATGGCCCCGCACGGCGGCAGACCATCTCACCTTCAGGCATATCCAAAAGAAAGCCAAATGAACATACGCAGACCATACGCGGCTGGGAGTTTCTATCCAGGCACAGAAGAAGCACTCAAACAGACCGTCCAGTCCTATCTGAACGGAGCGGAGCTTCCGCAAGACCTCCCAGAGGGTGAACTCCTCGCCCTGATGGCGCCGCATGCAGGCTTCCTCTATTCCGCAGCCGTCGCCGCCCCTGCCTACAAACTCCTGCCACGCTCCGACTGCGACACCATCGTCATCATCGGGCACGACTTCGGCCCGCAGGCGGGCGACATCATCGCCGTCATGGACGACCACGACGCCTTTGACACCCCCCTCGGCCCCGTACCAGTCGATACGGAGATGGTTCACGCCCTGGAAGCGCTTGACAACCGCTTCATCGTCCACAACCGCATCCACTCTCAAGAGCACAGCGTGGAGATTCACCTCCCCTTCATCAAGACGCTGAAACCCAATGTGAAAATAGTTCCGATGTTTTTCGGGGACGCAACCCCATCCAACTGCCGAGACCTTGCCACCGCACTCAAAAAGGTGGCCGCTGACCGCAGTCTTCTCATTTTCGCCAGCACCGACCTATCCCATTACCCGCCTTACCACGTGGCAAAGGAACTGGACAAAGATACGACCGCCCTCATTGAAGCCATGGATTTGCCTGGCCTTTGCGCACGCCAGAAGGGCAAAGGCGTCCATATCAGGGTCGATACCCCCATCTGCTCCGCAGGGGGTGTTGGCACCGCCATCGCCTGGTGCGAGTTCTTTGGTCCATGCAGGGCCAGAATCCTCCATCACGCCAATTCGGGCGATGTTCCAGGCACCGACCATAGCCGCGTCGTCGGCTATGCATCCGCAGCCTTCTTTAGGAAATAACCATGTCAGAAACAGATTTTTTCATCTCAAAAGAGACGCAAACCGAACTGCTGAAGCTGGCACGAAATCGCATCATATGCGAAACGTCTGGTCAGTCATGGAGCTATGCGCCCCCCGCAAACCTGCCAGAACTCCAACTGGAGCTGCCCGCGTTCGTGACGCTGACGAAAGACGGGCACCTCCGCGGCTGCATTGGCTACATTCAGCCGATGGGCCCAGTCTGGCGCGCCGTCGAGGAGATGGCCTACTCTGCCGCATTCGGCGATCCTCGCTTCCCCAAAGTCACTGCCGAGGAAGTTCCAAAGCTCCACATTGAAATCTCCCTCCTCTCGCCCATGGCACCCATCACGCCCGACGCCATCACCCCCTTCAAGCACGGCGTCCTCGTGCGCCGCGGACACCGCTCAGGACTCTTCCTCCCACAGGTTTGGGAACAACTGCCCGACAAACAGCAGTTCATGAGTTACCTCTGCATTGAAAAGGCAGGCCTTGAGGCAGATGCCTGGCTCGCCCCAGATACGCAACTCCTTGCCTTCACCGTCTTCCCATTCGAAGTACACACCTAAAAAACACCATGAAAAAGCCATTCACCCTGATAGAACTGCTGGTCGTCATCGGCATTATCGCCATCCTGGCCGCTATGCTAATGCCTGCCCTCGCCAAGGCACGTGAGAAGGCCGACCAGACCGACTGCATCAACAACCAGAAGCAGCTCAGCATGGCATTCGTCATCTATGGCACCGACCACAAAGATTGGTTCCCCAGCTACACGGATGGAACAGGTGGCGTCAAAAAGGAGGGCGGCTGGGTCTATTACGACGGCTTCCCCTGCCCAACCAAAGGCAATTTCGATGTCACACGCGGCATTCTCTATCCCTACACCAAGAGCAAGCAGGTCTATATCTGCCGCAGCGACCACACGGGGTCCAAAGTATCCTACGGCGTGAACTCCGACACCAAGGATTCCAAATTCTCACAGGTTGACAATCCTGTCGATACGCCCCTCCTTCTCGAAGAGGGTTCCACGAAAAAGACCACTAACGACGGCTTCTTCAACATCGACTACACCCCCAAGGATTATATCGTGAACAGGCACCAAAAGGGGAGCGTCTATAGCTTCTGTGACGGACACGTCTCCTGGGAGCGCTGGTCCGACAAGGACGTTTGGGCCAAATGCGACTTCGCAGAACCGATCACCAATTTTTAACAATAGGAGTTTAGTACCATGAAAAACGGAAAATACGGATGCGCCGTCTGGGGCTGCGGCTGGGTTGCCAGTGGCCACATCAACGCCTACCTTAAACACCCCGACTGCCAAGTCGTCGCCATCGGTTCGCGCCGAATGGAAAGCATTCGCGCCAAGCAGGCCGAATTCGGGCTTGACTGCCGCGCCTACACTGACTTCAGCCAGATTCTCAACGACGACGAAATTGACATTGTCTCCATTTGCACTCCGAACTGCCAACATGCGCAGGAGGCGATGCTGGCAGCCGCCGCAGGCAAGCATGTTTTCATTGAAAAACCTATTGCCATCGAGGAGCAGGACATCCCCAAGATGGTCGCTGCTATTGAGGCAACCAAAGTCCACACTCTCGTCGCATTCATCCTCCGCTTCAATCCCCTTGTCAACCTGCAGCGAAAGCTGATTGCCGATGGTGAGTTAGGCAACATCTTCATGACCAACGTCGATTATTGGTTCGGACGCGAGCGCAAGGGCTGGATGAAGCACAAAGAACAAACAGGCGGTGCTTTCATCCTCGCTGGCTGCCACTCCGTCGATATGGCACGTTACATCATTGGCTCGGACATCGAGCGCGTCTCCGCGCAGTCCGCCATGGTCGGCAACTACTACGAGTATCCGCCCGTGGAGACGGCGCAGGTCCGCTTCACCAATGGCGCGCTCGGCGTCTTCACCTGCTCGCTGGTCGGCACCAACCCCTACACAGCCAATATCAGCATCCTCGGCGAAAAGGGCACCATCGTCAATGACCGCTTCTACCTCAAGCGCTTCCAGGGGCAGGCCGACTTCTTCACGCTGGACACGGGCATGAAGAAATCGGGTGATGTCTATGACCATCCCTTCCCCGCCATGGTCGCACACTTCGTCGAGTGCATCAAGGAGGACAAGGAATCCCCCAACAACCTGCGCAGTGCCGTCAACGCCCACCTCACCACGCTTGCCATCCGCAAAAGTGCTGAGGCCGACGGCAAGCCCGTCTTCATCAAAGGGATGGAGCTGTCGTTCTAATCATTTTCCACAAAAAGACTTACAAGGAGCACATTATGTTGAATGTCGGCATCATCGGAATGGGGCGCATGGGCAAATCCCATGCGGGATTCTTCACCACTTGCGCGGAGACACGCCTGGTCGGTTTCTACGACCCCAGTGCAACAGCTGTCCAGGAGGGCATGGACAAGTTCAATGTCCCCGCTTTCGCATCGGCGGACGAACTCATCAACAGCCCTGACGTGGAAGCCATCGTCATCGCCTCCCCCACCTACTGCCACGCAGCCGACGTCATCAAGGTGATGAAGACAGGCAAGCACCTCTTCTGCGAAAAGCCCCTCTGCCGTAACTGGGAAGAAGCGGATGCCATCAAGCAAGCTGCAGAACGCTCTGCCACCAAATTGCAGATAGGCTTCGTTCGTCGCTTCTCGCCAGCACAACAGCTGTTGGTGAAGCTGGTCAAAGAGGGTGCACTGGGTGCCCCGCGCTTCTGCCACATCGACCTCTTCACAGGCAAATTCAGGCGGATGCCAGGCGACTGGTTCGCCAACTACACCCTCTGCGGCGGGGTAGTCCTGGACATGCTCTCACACCACCTCGACTTACTCTCATGGTGCTTCGGCGCACCCGACAGCCTCTATGCGCAGGGCTTTCTTGAAGACCCCAGACTCCCCGAGCCCGTTGATTACAGCTCCGCAACCATTACCTTCGCGAACGGCGTCATCTGCAACATCGCCTCTGGCTGGAACCGCTTCGGCAGAAGCGCGAACTTCATGGAAATCTATGGTGACAAGGGCTATGCGTCATACAACTGGGGCAAGAACACCGTCACCTTCATGCCCAAGGACGGCGAGACTCAAGAGCTGGAAGCACCTGCAGTCGATAACCCCTACTATGAAGGCTTCAGGCATTGGCTCAAAGCCATCCAGGAAAACCGCCAGCCTGACGTTACTCTCGACGATGCCTTCAACGCCCTTGACTTGGCCCTGGGAATACTGCGCTCATCCGAAGAAAACACCGTCATTGAGTTTTGAATAACTCTCTGTTTTCCTCAAGGGTCTAGGAAGTGTAGAAAGACAACAAAAAAGCCGTGGGTAAGCAAAGCCGCATAGCGACAGGCGTAACCCACGGTCCAAGCCTCCAGAGGTTTTCACCCCCAGTAGGGCGACAAAAAACAGCCGCCCCTGTACAGTTTCCGAAAGTTTGAAAATTACCCCTATATTGAGGAGAAGAACGTTAGTCGTTATTTCCCTCGTAATCGGGGGACCAAAACTTGCTCTTGGTGCCACCGTTATAGCCTGGATATGGCGGAATAGCAAGACGCTTGTAGGGACCAACATGGCCGTCAAGATAGGTGATATTCAGATTTTCACCGTGGCGGATGTTCTGTTCGCCCTTCATCTCCAGATTGGTGATGCTGTACTGCCCCCAAGCAGTTAGGCAGTTGTCGCTGTTCAGAATGTAGGAGTCCAGACTCGTCGATTCGCCGAACATGCAGCAGTTGGAGGGCTGCTTGAAGATAGAGGTGTTCTTGCTGCTCACATAGTTGTTAAGTCCCCAGTCCATCTGGCCACTGTAGGAGCCTTTCCAGACATAGGTGTTGGAGGGACAGTCATACATCTTGATGTCGCCGATATAGGGATAGATGAGCGTCGGCCACAGGATGGAATTGTCATTGGCTGTGCTACCGTTAGGCAGCGTATATTTGAACTTGGTGCCGTCTGGATGGTTCATCATGCCAGAAAGACAATTGTAGTCGTCCGTGTACATCGCATATGAAAGGCCGCCCTGTTTCATGTTGCTCGTGCAGGAGATGGCCCTCGCCTTTTCGCGCGCCTTCGCCAGCGCTGGTAACAGCATTGCCGCCAGAATCGCAATGATTGCAATGACAACCAACAATTCAATCAGAGTAAAACGCAAAAGTTTCAACATATTTTTTCTCCTTTTTTGTTGAATTGAAAGTTCTTAACTTTTTCATTTTACCATACTTTTCAGAAATAGCAAACAGATTGAATATAAAAACGTTTTGTCCTCATTCCAGACCTTCCTGTCATTGGATTCCGAAAATGAGTTTTTCGCAGTGGTTGTCCTATTCCCTAATACTTTCCAGTTGAGCCGAAAAGATGCATCTTTTCGCGCATTCTTTCGCGCATGGCGGCATCGGGTTCGGCGCAGGCCACAGCAAACCAGCAGGTCATCTGGCCACGCTTGTTGAGGAAGTCGCGCATGGTCGTGTTCCAGGCGGCAGTCAGCTCCGAGTAGATGTTGACCTTGGCGATGCCCTCGGCAATGGCCTCCTGAAGCTGGTCGGCAGGGGTGCCGCTTCCACCATGAAGCACCAGGGGCACGTCGGTCACTTGGCGCAGTTTTTTCAAGCGTGGAATATCCAGCTTCGGCGCGGAGATATAGACGCCATGGGTGGTACCAATGGAGACCGCCAGCGCATCCACATGCGTCTCCTCGATGAAGCGCACCACGGAATCAGGCTCGGTCAGCACCGTGTTGGCATCTTTGAGCATGCCGTTTTCGCTGCCCCCGTCTGCAGCCCCAGTTATACCGCTGGCGACATGGCCGAGTTCGGCCTCCACGCCGATACCACGGTCATGCACCATGCGAACGACCTCTGCGCAAAGTGAGGAGTTTTCGGCGAACTCCTTGGCAGAGGCGTCTAGCATGACGCTTTGGTAGCCAATGTCGGCGCATTTCGTGCAGGTTGCAATGTCGAGCGCATGGTCGAGATGTAGGCAGACTGGCACGCTAACCTGCTTAGCGGCATAGAAGGCACTGTTGAACCAGTAGCCGAGAGAAGCACCGTCAATGTCAAGCGGAAGCGAAGCCAGTATGATGGGCGACCCCATCTCCTGGGCGACCTCGACCGCGCTACGCATCATGGTTGTGTTGGAAACATCAAACATTGGAACTGCATAGTGGCGCTTCTGCGCGTCGGCAAGCATTTCCTGAAAACTGACAATTGCCATCTGTTAAAAACTCCTTATATGATTGGAAAACTTTTTCCACATTATGAAGCGCTCAGCATATTGCGCGACGCGTTCGGGCACAGGGGTGATCTCGCTGATTATCTCTGGAATGGGGATTTCAACGTCATCCAAAGCCAAAGCTGCTAGCGAAGCGGCCCCTCGGCAGCCCGCTTCCTTCACGCCGATAAGTAAAATCGGCATGTTGAGGATGTCGGCATGCAACTGGACAACCTCTCGTGAGCGGAAGCCGCCCCCTGTAGCAATGAGCTGGTTCAGTACGATGTTGTTCTGCTTGAGCAGCTCCGCATTAAGCTTCATCTCCATTGCCACGCCCTCCAGAAGGGCTTTCAGGACGGTCCCCCTGCTTGTATCGAAGCGCCAGCCGTAGAGACAACCAGGCGTCTTGTCATCGAAATAGGGCGTTCCCGATGCGGTGAAATACGGGATGGTCAGAAGGTCGGTCGGCCCATCTGGCATGTCGGCAAACATCTGCGCATAGTCCAAATTGGGGTCGCGTACGATTTCGCGGATGAAATACTCCACAAGGTTGCTGCCCGTCAACGAATAGGCCACGGATGCATAGGTACCTGGTCGCGCAAAGTCGTAGGTGCAGAGATTGGAGGCCGCCAGCTCATCGCTGAGCACGGGACCAGAAAGGATGGGAACCATGCACTCGACGCTTCCAGCCGCGTACATCGCGCAACCAGGACGACGAGCGCCGCATCCGTATGCACCAATCACTTGGTCGTGGCCGCCTGTCACCCAACGCACGTTTGCATCAACACCGAGTTCTATTGCCACATCGGGGCGTAGCGTGCTGCTGACCGTCCCAGATGGCAGAGGTTTCGCCAGCTGCTCGACGGTGATACCGCATGCCTCCAGTAGTTCGGGAACCCATCGATGATTGATGACATCAAAGAGCATCGTGCGTCCTGCCAGCGGGTAGCCCATTACGGGAATCCCCGTCAGGCGATAGGCCAGGAGATCCTCGAAGCAGAGAAAGAAACGCGAGCGGTTGAAGATACCAGGCTGGTTTTCACGTAGCCATAGTAGTTTGGCGATGGAGAACATGGCGGAAGCGGTATGCCCTGTCTGTCGATAGAGGGTCTCCACGCCGTATTTTGCCGTAAAGGCACGGATGTTTTCCGAGGCACGCGTGTCCCCCGAAATCATCGCGGGTGCAAGGATGTTCCCGTTTGCATCCAAAGGCGAGAAGGCCTCGCCCTGCGACGAACACGCTATCGCCTGCACGGGGTCGATAGCGCGCACCTTTTGTGCACAGGCAGCAATTACCTTGAAGGCACCTGCCATCACCTCATTGCCGTCGAGTTCCATCCAGCCGTGCTGGGGCTGCGTGTAGCGATAGGGCGACGAGGCCTCGGCAAGCAGCTTCCCTGCAGCGTCGAACACAGCCGCCTTCACCTGGCTGGAACCTATGTCGATTCCAAGATAGCTCATATTTCCGTCTTTTCGTAGCCAAGATAACGGATAAGAGCCTCGTCAAGCGCGCGCTGCCAATGGCCAGGCGTCACGCTGACATGATGTCGGTAGCCGCCGTAGCCGATGGCGGTCAGTTTTCTCTGCAGATTATCGACGTGCGCCGCGCCGCCGCAGCCAAAATAGCCTTCGCCAAGTGGACGCTCGTCAAATGCGCCTTCGCCTGAATAAAAGCAGATTTTGCCGTCCTTTGTAGTGAGGCTTGAGAAAGTGAAATCCATTGGACGGATGAAGCCGACATGGCAGCCATAGCCGCACCCCGCGCCGAGCGCCTTCGCAAACATGGGATGGTCAATCACGCGCCCTTGATTACGCATCAGGCTACGGGCAGTCGAGCCACAATGGAAGAGGATGCAACTTTCGGGGTCGCCTGGGTAGTTGTTGTTCCAATCCAGACAGGCAGGGGCCTCTCCAGAGGCGGCGTGCAGCGCCAGCATGGCGATGGCATTGCAGATGTCCAGTTCGCAGGCGGCGGGGATGCCACGGTCGTTCAGTTCACCGAGAATCACGCAAGGCGACAACTTGAGTGTCTCCTGCAAGTCGTTCCAGCAACGCAATCCGATGGCGGAGAGTTCCTTTTCCGCAATCAGTTGGTCAATAGCCACCGAAACCTTGGCTAACTCAAGCAACTTTGCAGCAGGCACGGCGGAAAAATCAGAGTAGCCGTTGAAACGCGCCACCTTGGCGGTTACTTCGGGGGCGTCGTTGCGTAGCTTCTCCACGCGCACCAACAGGTCGGAGTTGTCGAAAGTCTCGGTCGTGATTCCGTATTTCTGCAGGGCAACTTCGTCGAAGCGAATGGTTTTGAAGAGGGTTGGACGCGCACCAATTGCACCAATGCGGCAGTTGCGCAGGGTCTTGACGATGCGGCATACGGCGGCAAACTCCTTCATCTGGGCTGCGAACTCTGCATCGCATGGGCTCAAGGTGTGCGGAGGCCATGCCGTGAAAGGAATCCCAAACTGGGTGAAAACATCCATGATGGAGAACTTACCGCAGAAGGCGTCACGACGGTGCAAAAAATCCATTTTGTCAAGTTCATCAGGATATGCAAGGATGTAAATCGGCACATGCGCGTTCTTCAGGGCCTCAGAAGCACCGTTTTCATCACCGAAATTGGGAAGGACAAGAATTACGCCATCGTATTTACCCTCGTTCTTTTTTAGGAACTCCGCATAGACACGCCCCTCTGCAGCGGTCTCAACGGCCCCGAAGCGCGTCGCCGAAGGATCCAATGCAATAGTGTCAATGCCGATCTTGTGAAGGGCGCTCTCCGTCTCTTCGCGCGCCGCAGCAATGAGAGTTTCGGGGAAAAAACCACGATTACCGAAATACAGTGCAAATGTTGTCTTCATGTTTTGTCTCCTGATGCTTGATTAAAACAATATATAAATATACTATTTCGTTAGGTGTAAATCAAGCGTACAAGGCATTTGCATTAAAGGGGCTGTTGCTTCCTCTTAGTGAGGTTTTGCAACAGCCCCTAGCTCTCTATTCACATATCGGCAAAGCGTGGGCCGAGAATGCGCCCGCCATCAATGGTGTAGTCGGCTCCTGTTATGAAGCTCGAATCATCATCGGCGAGGAAGGTGATGAGGCGCGCCATCTCGTCGCGTCCGCCTGTGCGTCCGACCCATGTTCCTTGGCAGGGGCGTGGAGCACCGTCATCGCCCGTGACCATGCCAGGTGAAACACAATTGACGGTGATGTTCTTCTTTGCATACTCCATCGCCAGAGTCTTGGTGAAGATTATGACACCTGCTTTTGCGGCTGAATAGGCGGAGAAGCCAGGCAGTCCCACTTCGCCTGCAATCGACCCCAGGTTGATGATGCGACCATAGCCGTTCTGGACCATGGCCCTGATGAAGGCATGGGTTACGCGAAATGTTCCATTCAGGTTGAGGTCGATGACCTGCAACCAATGCTCCTCGGTGATCTCTGCAAATGGCATACGCGGCCACCGCCCCGCATTGTTGACGAGGATATCCACTTTGCCGAAATCACGCAGGATTCGCCGTGAGACATCTGCCACGCTGGCTGAATCACAGATATCCATTCCGTAGCCGCGGATGGTTCCCTTACCTGCCATCGTGGCAACCGCCTCGTCGGCCTTTTCCTGCGTGATGTCCGCCAGTGCCACCGCAACGCCATTCTCCAGTAGTCTTCGGCAAGTGGCGCGCCCAATGCCGCCTGCTCCGCCTGTAACCACTGCCACTCGTTTGTCAAAACCCATGTTAACCTCCATAAGAAATTATCTGTTTATACACGATATCTTCCAAGGCAATTTGAATTACCTCCTGCAAATCAGCAAACCCTCCATTCAAGTTGGAGTTGGATGCCGAACTTGTCATTCACCATCTTCTTCATACGGGTGGCAAGCGCCAGGCAATCCTCTGCTTTTCCTGGTAGTCCAGAGAGGTTGACAATCCAGTTGGCGTGCTGTTGGCTGACGGAAAAGACACCACATTCCATGCCTTTGCACCCTGACTCCTCCAGTAGTTTCCCCGCAGGTGCGGAATCTGGGTTGCGGAAGACGGAGCCGCAGGAGCGACCTTTCGGGGTGACACGCCGTCTCCGTTCCAGTTCTGTTTCAATAGCCTTCCGTTCGATGGCGGCAGTGCAGGGGGACAGTTTCAAGACGGCGGATGTGATGCAGACCGTTGGCGGGACGGGGGAACGTCTGTAACCCCAGCCGCCTTCTCCTGTATGCCATTGCCACATTGCCCCGCTGACGAGGTCGATGCCGTTAATTTCCACTGTGAAGTCGGAGATGGAGGAGCCATTTGCGCCTGCGTTCATGGCGAGTGCTCCACCGATGGTGGTTGGAATTCCAGAAAGCGCAGCCATTCCCCCATGGCCTGTCCTCGCCACAGTGCAGATAAAGGCGGGCAGAAAGACACCACTTTCCAAAAGGAAGAGGTCATTATCAAGAAGTGATATTTTGTCCAGACCAGTTGTTTTCACGCCGACAAGATCTGGATAGTCTGTGTCACTTCCAATAAGGTTGGTTCCGTTGCCCAAGGGAATAAGGCGTGTGCCGAGATGAACATAATGTTGGAGGGCCTCCGTGAGGTCAGCCGCCGTTTTGGGGCGGATAATGGGAACGTTTCCCATCCCAGCGCGAATGGAGCTGACGGTGTGCCATGGGACAATTTGCTCTTCGGGCAGACTCATTCCGCCTCCTCGAAGACTTGGACACCAAGGCGACAGAGGTTCTCAGGCAACCTTTGGTAGCCGCGATAGACCATTTCAATATTGTGGATGGTTGATGTGCCAGAGGCGCAGCAAGCGGCGATGACAATGGCCATTCCTGCACGGATATCAGGACTGGTCAATTCTGCACCATGCAGCCTGGCGGGGCCAGAAATGATGACGCGATGCGGATCGCAGACAATTGCGCTGGCGCCCATACCAACCAGTTTGTCAATGAAATAAAGGCGGCTTTCAAACATCTTCTCGAAGAAAAGCACAGTTCCTTCCGCCTGGGTTGCCATGGCAATCATACAGCTCATCATATCGCTTGGAAACTGTGGCCATGGACCATCAGAGATGACGGGAATGGCATTGTTCATATCTGGACGGATATGAAGGTGTCCTGGAGCACTCATTTGAATTTTGCCAGGACGGAGAAGAAATTGGCAGTTGAACCGTTCGAAAACACGGCGCACCATCCAGTAGTTATGCGGAAAGATGTTGCCTGCGATGGTGATAGTGCCACCAGTTGCGGCGCAAAGTGCCATGTAACTGGCCACCTCCACATAATCGCTTTCAATGATCTGGGTACAACCTTGTAGCGAAGGGCTGCCGTGGATGGTGATGGTGTTGGTGCCTGCCCCTTCAATGGTGGCGCCCATTTTGTTCAGCATATCAGCCAGTTGCTGAACGTGGGGTTCGCAGGCCGCGTTCAGGATGACGGTCTGGCCTGGCAGAAAGGCGGCTGTTGACAAAATGTGTTCGGTTGCGGTGACGCTGGCTTCGTCTAAAAACAGTTCGGTCGAGGTAAAGGAGCCTTTCTTAAAGAGAAACCCTCCATTTCTGGACTCGATGCTGATGCCAAGTTTGTTGAGACCGTAGAAATGCGTATCGAAACGGCGGCGTCCAATCATGTCACCGCCAGGATAGCCCAGTTCGGCATGGCCAAAGCGGGCCGTGAGTGGACCTGCAAAAAGCAGGGAGGTGCGGATGGAATGGCAGAGCTTCTCAGGAATGCGTGTCTCGGAAAGAGTCGCGCAGTTGATGCGTACCTGTCCAGACTCAAACTCGGCTTTGCCTCCCAGTTCGCGGAGGATGGCAAGCATATTGTGTACATCCACGATGTCTGGGACGTTGTCAAGCACAACCTCCTCGGTGGTCAAGGCAGCGGCGGCTATGGCGGGCAACACTGCGTTCTTGTTGCCGCCAGGCGTGATTTCGCCGCTGATTTTCGCAGGACCACAGATAGTCAGAACCGTCATGCTGGTTTATTTGCTGAAAGGAGCGGCGGGGAAGCCAGCCTTGTTGTAGAGGTTGCAGGTAGGGTTGCTCTGGTAGGCGTAGCGCACGCTGACGGGCGCAGGTACCTTGTCCGACCAGACGACGACGGTTTCGCCGTCAATCTTGGCATCTGCCCAATACCATTTGCCGTCCTGCCCCGCGAGCGCGAAGCCCTCCAGCTCGCTGGCGGGACTGTTGCGGACCAGAGGAGCCGTTTGGCCTTTGCTCTTTTTGACGAAATAGGTTTCGGGCAGGGAGCGTGCCTCCAGGCCGCCTTCCACGAAGTCGAAGGCTATTCGCAACTTGTCGCCTTCGATGCTCTTGCTCTTGAAGACAGGCCCCGAATAGGGGATGTTCTTGCCGTATGTCTTGGCAAGTGCGACAGCGGCAAGACGCTTGGAGGGGGTTATCTTGTCGATGGGGTGGATGTCGCCTGATTCACCGCAGTCGATGAGGATGGCCTGACCTGTCTTGGGCATTGCGAGGGCACCCTCCTGACCGAGACGGATGTCCGCCCAGCCTTGGTGGTTGGGGTCGTTGTCCTTTGCCAGGTAGTTTGCCAACTGGCAATAGTAGAACGGGAAGTCGCTCTCAAAGTCGCGACGCCACTCTTTGATGAGTCCCTGGATAGCGGTCGGATACTGTGTCGGGCGACTCGCGTTGGAGCAACCTTGGTACCAGACGCAACCCGAGAGGCGGTAAGGTTTCAGCGGGTTGATGAGGGCGTTGTAGATGATTTCGGGAATCTTGTTTTCATCGGGGCGGAGCCCAGGGCGCTTTGGACGCGCTGCCAGTTGTTCGTCTGTGAGTTTGATGGGGATGACAGTGGACTCATAGCCGCGGTTGAGTGGAATCTCGCCAGGCAGGTTATAGAGCAGGCGGGAGGTTGCGAAGCCATCATAGAGGCACCAGTAGCGGATGGAGAGTTCATGCTCGCCAGCGGCAATGTCACCAGGCTTGAATTGGATGGAAGCAATGGAAGAGCCCTTGATTTCACCTTCTGGCGTGGAATGCGCTATCTCCTTGCCATCCAGGAAGAAGGCGACATTGGCACCATGCTGGTAGAAGTTCAGGCGTCCGCCGTTTTTGGTAAAGCTTTCGGGGAGGGTGATTTTTTTGCGGAACCAGACGATGGCGGGGCCGTATTTGTTCCAGCTGTAGATGGCCTGATTGTCCTTCCATTGCGCATTGGCAGGGGGCGCATTGTCAGTGGGAGCCTCCAGGTTGCAGCTCTTGAGCCAGGCTTTGAATTGCTCCAAGTATGCTTTTACGTTGCCGTCATAGGCGATGAAGTTGTTGTAGGTTTTGTCGCTCCACTCGACGAGCGCGTCGTTTCCCTTCAGAAAATCGCGTGTCACCCAGCCTTCGACGGCGCTGCCGCCCCAGGCATTGTTGATGAGCCCCATGGGGCATCCCAGTTCTGCCTGCACGTATTTGCCAAAGAGGTAGCCGACGGCTGTGAAACTGCCCACATTGTCAGGCGCGACAATGCGCCACGAACCAGCCACATCTTCCTCTGGCTTCACCGATGCGTGGATGCGCAGTTGGAAGAGGCGGATTTTGGGATTGGCGCTTTCCTCGATGAGCTGCTTGGCACGCTCTTCGCTGCGCAGTTGGAAACCCATGTTGGACTGTCCTGAGCAGAGCCACACCTCGCCGACCAGAACATCCTGAACTGTGATGGTGTTCTTGCCTTTGATGACTAGCTCGAAGGGGCCTTCGCCGACCTTGCTCAGGTCCAGATTGACGCGCCATTTGCCGTCAGCCCCCGCTATGGCATTGCCTTTCTGACCCGCGATGGAGACGGTGACCGCTTCGCCTGCGTCAGCCTTGCCGAACACAGGCGTCTTTTCGGACTTCGCCAGCACGGCGTGGTCCGTGAAAAGCCCCGATACCGAAACATCTGCCACTGCCGCAAGGGACAACGACGCCAATGCTACACTCAATAGTTTTTTCAACATGTTCGCTCCTGATGGTTTGGGTAATTATGCTCTAGCTTTGCAGACTTTGGTCATGTAGCAAATGTAATCTACGTTTCCTGTCTTGTCAAGTCATATTAACCTTTTGTGGGGAAAAACACTATTTTTTCTAAATCTGCGAAAAAAAACGCAGACATAAAAGCAAATCTGCGGAAAAAAAAAATCCGCAGATTATGGATGTAGTGTTAGTGGGTACTGGGGCGAAGGATAAAGAAGAATCTGCTGATTGTTTGCAAATGCTTTTGCGATTATGTATATTATCTCTAAAAGTATTTCAACAAAGACAACGCTATTGAACACTTTTTGTATCACCGCCAAAGAGTCAAAGATGAAGACAATCAAAGAGAAGCAACTGCTGATGGGAGCCGACTGGGCGGGTTTTCCGCTGAAGGAGGCCGTGAGACAACATTTGGTGAAAAAGGGCTGGACAATCACAGACGTGGGCGTGACTGCGTTGGGAGACCAGCGCGAGAACACCGACCTTATGTTCCACCGCATTGGACTGCGGGTGGGCTCACTCATTGCGGAAGGCGAGTTTGAGCGTGCACTGGTCTTCTGTGGCACGGGCATGGGCATCCATATTGCCGCTTCCAAGTGTCCGCATGTGCATGCAGGGGTTGTCGAGAGCGTCCCTGCGGCGTTGCGCGCCATAACTGGCAACGGCGTGAATGTCCTGGCCATGGGTGCCTTTTATGTCGCTCCGCAGATGGGTTGTGACATTGCGGACGCCTATCTCGGTGCTTCGCTTGGTTCAGGCTACGAGTGGTGGAAGAACTTCTACGAGTTCCATAAGCTGGCCATTGACGAGCTGGAGGCGTTTGATTATGCCGCCTACAAGGCCAATGGCTTTAAGCTCAAACACCTCGGCGAAGTACCGCTGGAACTGGAGACTAAACCCGAATAATAGGTTGCGCGACAATGCCGCGCACTCTGGACGAAGGAAGAACAAGATGGACTGCAAGAAAATACTGGCAGGCGTGGCCATCGGTGCCGCAGCGGTCGCGACTGAATCAGAAGGCTTTGCGTTTGAGCGCGAAGAGCCTGAAAAGTACTGGAACATCCAGGAGCTCTATAAAGCCCCAATCTACCGCGACAGCGGCTTTGAGGACAGCAAGGCCGAGGGTATGAGGGACATTATGGTCTCTGGCTACGGCCCGAAGGGCACCAAGGCGGAGTTCTTTGCATACGTTTCGTTGCCCACGACACCAAAGCCAGCAGATGGCTACCCTGGCATTGTGCTGGTCCATGGCGGTGGCGGCACCGCCTTTCCGCAGCATGTTAAACGTTGGGTAGGCTATGGCTTTGCGGTCATTGCCCTCGATTGGTACAACAAACGTCCAATACCTCTGAACGATACTGCACCAGAGTCCAAAAGCGTTCGGCGCGTCGATTTGGTTGGCGGCGAGCGAAACGATTTTGTCGCGAACGTCGCCAATATGGTACTTTGCAATTCTCTGCTGCGAAGCTTGCCAGAGGTGAATCCAGACAAAATCGTCTTTGTCGGTCTCTCGTGGGGGAGCTGGTATGGCGCGATAGTCGCAGCCGTTGACAGCCGTCTCAAGGGTGTTGTGGAGATTTACTGCGGAGATCTGCGCGAGGACAAAAACACCCTGGTCAACGGTCGTTTCCTGCACGCAGCCAAGGTACCGATGTACTGGGTGGCCTCCACACACGACCAGAACGTCACGCTTGAAAGCCTGCGTGCCGCCTTCAACGAGTGCCCGACGATTGTAACCAAGTCCCTTGTCATTGAACTGCCTCACTCGCATATCGGCTTCACCTTCGACAGTTGCCCGCGGATGGCAAGACATTTCATGGACCCAAACAAGGTGCCGTCGCTGCCCGTGCTTGGCAAGCCGTCTGTCAAAGACAGCGTTGTTAGCGCGGAAATCAAATCACTTGGACTTGGTCTTGGCAAGGCTCTCCTTTGCTATTCCTGCTCTCCCAAGACGGAAAAACGTCATCTTTGGAAGTGGGAGACACTACCTGCCGAGATCAATGGCAGCACGATAAGCGCCAAAATTCCCGAGGGTGTCACACAGTGCTATCTTTCCATCTACGAAGAGGCATGCGGTGCTTACAATGATCTCTGTGGAACAACTGAAGTTGTTGATTTCGAGTGAAATTACCTCAAATGAACAGGCACTTGTTGACCGCAGGTGCTTGTAGAGCAATAAAGAGTTCGTATGAAGAGTATTCAAGAGACTTTTACAACACCAATCGTCGGTGAATATGACGTGCTGGTTGCTGGAGCAGGACCTGCGGGTGTGGCGGCGGCTGTGAGCGCGGGGCGACTTGGCGTGAAAGTCTGTCTTGTGGAGCAGTCGGGCATTGTAGGAGGTGTGGCGACTTCAGGAATGATGAGCCATTGGACTGGTAACACGCGAGGCGGCATTTACGAAGAAATACTGGACCGTTCCCAAGAGCCAGACAAGCCGCAGATGCGGCGCTTCATCAACACGGAAAGGCTTGAAAATGTCCTGCTGGATATGCTGGATGAGGCGCACGTCGAACTGCGCCTCTATTCCTTCGTGGCCTCCCCGTTGATGGAAGCAGGAGCAGTGGCAGGACTCATCATCGAAAGTAAGGCTGGCCGCCAGGGACTTTCCGCAAAAGTGGTGGTGGATGCCACGGGAGACGGCGACGTTGCCGTCCGCGCAGGCGCCGCCTATACTCTTGGGCGCGAAGGCGACGGCGCCATGCAGCCGATGACCTTGATGTTTCGGCTAGGCGGTGTGGATACTTCACGTGCGATTCTTCCAGGCTCGTTCGAGACGACTGTTAAGGTGCCAGACGGAGAGATACAGGCGCTGGCCCGCGCTGAGCTCCCTCCGCCAGCTGGTCATGTTCTCCTCTATCCATCGCTTCTGCCTGGCGTTGTTACTGTGAATATGACGAATTGCACGGGCGTGGATGGCACGGAGGCGCAGGACCTGACTCGGGCAACTGTCCTGTGCCGTCGCCAACTGGATGCGATTGTCGCGTTCCTCCGTCGCCATGCTCCTGGTTACGAACATTGTTATTTGCTGACCTCCGCTGCGCAGATCGGCGTTCGCGAGACCCGCCATTTCAAAGGGGTTTACACTCTCACAGGCGAGGACATCCTCGCCGCGCGAGTCTTCCCCGACTGGGTGGTGACAAAAGCGCACTTCAATTTCGACATCCACAATGTCAAGGGCGCTGGTTTGGATGCGAATGGCTGCCAACACGGCTTTCCCCAGGCACGTGGCTACACCATCCCGTACGGTTGTCTTGTTCCTGAAAAACTGGATGGCCTCCTGCTGGCGGGACGCTGCATCTCAGGCACCCATCAGGCACATTCGAACTTCCGCGTCATGCCCATCTGCGCGAACATAGGACAGGCCGCTGGCATCGCCGCCGCACTATCAGCCCAGAAGGGCGTGCTTCCGCGCGACCTTCCCGTTTCCGAGATTCAGACTGAACTGCATAAGTGCGGCATAGAACCATGACGAAACAGCTTTCTTGACGAGATAGTTATAGGAAAAATGATGATGGTTAAGTGGTTGTGGACTTTGCTGGCAGCGTGGTGCTGTGTTTCTATAGCAGGGGAGTATCCTGTCGCGTTGGTATCGGACCCGCCGCCTGCCATAGATGGAAGCGCGGAACGCCTCACGCGCCTGCCGAACTTCCAGATGGTGCGGGGGGAGAAGCACATCCTGTATGGACCAGGTAATTGGACTGGGGATGCGGACCTTTCGGCGGAGATGGTGGTAGGCTATGACAAACTTCATCTCTATGTTGGGGCAAAGGTACATGATGATGTGCATCGGCAGAGTTATTTTGGACGCGACTTGTGGAAGGGTGACCACCTGATGCTTGTGGTTGACTATCCACGGCAGAAGGGACTTGAGAACGATCTCTCGAAGGTCATGCGTATTGGATTGTCGCCAGGGGACTTCCAGAAAAGCAAGCCTGAAGCATGTGCCTGGAGTCCTGTGGGGCTTGATGTTTCGTCTGTGCGTGTCGCGGCGCTGAAAACATCGGACGGCTACACGCTGGAGGCGGCAATCCCCTGGTCGGTGTTGAAGATGAAACCAGAGCCAGGAACGGAGTTTGGCCTGGATTTGCTGGCAGGGGATTCGGACGGCGAGGAGCAGGATACGCTGCTAACTCTTGGAGGCATCATAAAGCCACATCGTCCGCATGACCCTGCTCGCCTGATGACGGCAGTGCTGGCGGATGCAAATGGATGTATTGACCCGTCATTACGGAAGAACAACGAACTCTTTGAGATAGCATCGTCGGTGATGGTGTCCTATCAGGGGAGCCAGCGAATTAATATTCCAGATGCGTTGCTGCCTAAGCTGAAGGAACTGGTGGTATTCGGACGTATTGAATCCAAAAGCACAGCCGGAGCCACCTATATGATGCAGTTGAAGTTGAATGGTCACTTGCTGGGGCTCAAGGAGGTGCGCAATCGCGATGAAAAACTCTACTTCCGCCACTACATCCTGACGCCAGTAAACCGAAACGGCCTCTGGTACACGGCATATTCGCCTGATTTCGACCCGAAGAAGAATGAACCCTTCCGATCTGGAGGCGTGACTATCAATCCATACGAGTTTCGCTTTGATGTAAAGGGATTGCTGAAGCCTTCAGGGAATGTGCTGGAAATCGTGCATGCCCATGAACTGCCGCGTCCTGCGCCGTTGATGGTGCGCATCTGCGGTTCCGAGGTATTGAGTTCGAAACTGGCTGAGACACATGTTTGGAAACCGAGTCCGACAGGCGAGCTGCCAGTCATCGTGCCGACACTTCCCCTTGCACATTCGCTTTACGAGGCGGAGTTGGCTCCAGGAGGAGCGGTTGTGGTTCGCGGCAACGGACGGAAAGATGTGGTCGAGAGCCGCTATTCGACGCGGACACCAAGTTGGGCAGCACTTGCGACATTACATTCCAACGATGAATGGCACGATGCTAAGAGTACGAATAAGGCTTTTACCGCGCGAACAACGGAGTTCGCGCTGGAACGGCGCATTGAGTGTGATGCGGAGCACATTCGTGTCATCGACAAGGTGACCAATTTGACACAGGAACTATTGCCGTTGATGTACTGTCATTCATGGAAGACAATGCAGTCAGGCGAGGTGCGTTTAGGAGGGTATGCGGTCACGGCGGCGCAGTCGCGTGTGCAGAGCGGCGAACATCCCGTTGCTGCGTTGCTGGCCGGAAACGTCAGTGGAGCATTGGTGGCGGAGGATGATTGGAGTCGTGCTCAAGGCGAACTCTTCCGCATGGACAGTCTTCTGGGGTTGGAGAACAAACGACTGGTGTTGACGCCAGGTCGCACGTTGGAACTGGAGTTCTCATTTTACCCCTTGGAGAAGGGAGAATACTTCCTCTGCCTGAACCGTATTCGACGCCACTGGAACGTGAATTTCACAATTCAAAAAGGCGGGGCCAATGTGCCAGCTCGGTATTTGTCGAAACTCACTGATACGCAACTGAAAAGCTATCTCGATGGAAAGAGCGTGGGGTATGCCATGGACAATGTACCCGTCATTGACAAGCTGGTGACACATGGTACGCGGTTCCGGGAGGTGGATATGGAGCCTTCGCGCGTATTTGCCCAGCGCATCGCGCGGATTGCGCCTGATGTCAAGAGCTCGCTCTATTTCCATAGTTTTATCGCCAATGGCTCGCATGACGCTGAGGAGTTCCAGGCAGACGCGATGCAGACGGCAGCTGGTGCGCCCTGCGACTACGGTGGGGGGAACTATCCGCTTTTTCTCCCAACGGCAGGCAGCGCCTTTGCAAAAAGGCAGGATGAACTGCTGGAGGAGCGCTTCGCCTTGGGGGTGACAGGGATTTTCTGGGACGAACTTGCCTACTCGATGTACAAATACGACTATAATCCTGCCCATTGGGACGGCTGTTCCGCACTGATTGATCCGAATACCCATCAGATCGCACGCAAGATAACCAATGTGACGCTGGCGACCTTGGAATGGCGCTTTGCCACAGCAAAGAATATCCTGAAACGCGGCTATCTGATTGGCAATGGAGCGCCACAGACGCGCACCTTTACGCAGTTGCATTTCCCACGTTTTGTCGAGACGGGTTCCATCACCAACTTGGTGCTTTCACAACTCTACACCCCAATTGCGCTTGGGGACCACCTTTCTGAGCGAAACGAATACGACTGCTACCGCAGCATGGTAAAGGGGCTCGACTACGGTGCTGTTTATTACTGGTACGACTGCCGAATTCGCCCGACGCACCCCACCTTAACCGCCTACATGTATCCACTGACTCCAATTGAGCTGGGACATGGCTATATTATCGCGAAGGAGCGCATCTTAACCAACCGTAGCGGCCTTTTCTCCTGGGGCAACCACGATATATTCGAAGCGCATGTGTTCGACCGCGAGGGAATCGAGGTGACGTGGCAGGTAAAGGCTGTCGAGCGGGATGGCATCACCTATGCCGAAGTGCGAATCCCTGAAGGGTACAGCGTGGCCCTGGTACGGCAGAATGCTTTAGCCCCTTAGGGTGGAATTGGAAAAAAACAACATTTCAACTTGTTTTTGATGGTATTATGAGTATAATAACCATATTAGAATTAGAGATTTGTTTTTATAGAGCTGAAGTTCTATAACCTAAAACCTGGCTAAATGATTCACTAAATCGCTGATTTTTTGCATCAGTTCCGAATCTTTTTCGGACCTGAAGCGAATAATTGCGTTTGAGCATCATTATTCCATCCCAAAACACGGACAAAGAACGATGAAAAAGCGTAGTTTTACCTTGATTGAACTTCTGGTTGTGATTGCTATTATCGCCATTCTGGCGGCAATGCTGCTGCCCGCGCTGAGCAAGGCACGGGACAAGGCTCGCACCATCTCCTGCGTCAACAAGGAGAAGCAGGTTGCGTTGGCCTCCATCATGTATGCCAACGACAACGGCGACTGCTGGGCACCCTCCAGGTGCTACGAGACAGAAGGGGGCGACACGGCGTTCAACGTCTATTTCACGCGCCTGCTCATTCGCAACAAGCTGATTGAGGGGGGAATGTTTGTTTGCGACATGGCCGAAGCAAGGGCCAATGAGCAGACCTGGTCAGCCAACACGGTGAAAAACTGGAAAGGGAAGGCCAACGAGGAAGGCTGGACTGGCGGCAACGGCGGCTCCAAGGGCGGCGACCCCTACGCCTATCCGGGCTACGGCATGAGCGGCTTCGTGCGTGCGGACGTTTCCGACAGCAATTACACGACGGCTGTTGCGAAGTTCAAGAACGCCAGCAACAAGGTTCTTCTGGCCGAGGGCTGGAACAATGACAACCGCACGCTGGTTACCCCGCCCCGCTTCATCGGCGCCGCATTGCTTCATGTCAACAGCAATGGCAATGCCGGCCAGGGCTTCGTCTATCCTCTTCACAACCAGGAGAGGGCGGTGAATGTTGCGTTTATGGACGGTCACTGCGAGACGGTGGCCGTGCCTGGCTCGTCATCCGCCGCCGTCTATTCGGTCTTCACAAAGAAATTCTGGTGGTTGAACGAGTAGGACGCAATCCTCATCGTAGCAATTGCATTGTTTTGAAACCGCAAAACACACAGAGGCGTCCAGCCAAGATCTGGCTGGACGCCTCTGTGTGTTTTGCGGTTAATAGTTTCATCTTATATAGAACTTTCATCTTATATAGAACAAAGTTAAAAGAAAAATAGCAGGGAGTCAAACGAATGTTGAGAAAGATGCTTGCAATTCTGGCGGTTAGCAGCATTTGGCTAATGGCGGAACCCGTCAAGGTGTGGAATGCCGACAACGGGTTCGTGGGGGTGAAGGCAGGGAAAAACGCCGAGGCGGTCGTGGCGGACGGTCTCCTGAAGGCGAATCTCCTTGCGCGGGACCCTCAGCTGCAGTTTGACGCCGTCAAGCTGGATGCCATGAAGTGCAATGTCTTCACCTACAAGTACCGTGCAAATGGCGTCGGCGTCGAGGAAGGTCAGCTCTACTATGCGCACGATGGCGAAGGCTTCTCGCAGCAACGTTTCTGGAGGATTCCCACGATGAAGAACGACAACGAGTGGCACACCGTCACTTTGACGGGACGAAACCTTGTCGATGCCTCCACCTGGTTCACGGAGGCCCCCATCACCAAGCTGCGCTTTGACCCGACGGACACGGCGGGCGGAAGCGTGGAGTTCGCGGAAATAGGCTTCCACTTCGACCCAAAGGCGGTCACCAAGTCGATGCTGTTGCCGCCCCTGCCGAAGGTAGAGCCGAAGCTGGACGCGCCTGTCTGGCCAGAGCGGAAGGCGTTTTTTAACGAACCGCCCGCCGCTTCCACGCAGGTGCCGAAGGCCTATTTCCGTGGGAAGATGCTTGTCTCGCCAGAGGACAAGCTGGGGCGCGGGCAGTACACCACTTTCTACATGCGGTGCCAGGTTAATCTGAAGGCGGCGCCAGTTGAGGCGTGGCTCCAGTTCACGGGCGACGACTATGCGCAGGCGTACCTCAATGGGACGCATGTCGCCACGATGAACAACTGGCGCCTGCTCCGCGTCGTGGATGTGAAAAAACACCTGCGTGCAGGGGCAAATGCGCTGGGCTACCGCTATACGAACACAGGAGATGTCGGCGGCGTCATTGGCGAGCTTTTCGTGCGCTACGCGGACGGGAGCTTCGAGCGCTTCAACTCGGATGACAGCTTTCTCACGCACGAAAAGGAGGAGGCTGGCTGGTGTACGCCTGGCTTCAAGGCCAGCGGTTGGCAGAAGTCCATTCTGAAGGAGGGGGCACCGACGCCGCCTTGGCGGACCGTCTGGCCGTATCGCGACTTCGAGAACGGGCAGACTGTGGTGAAATCCAGCGTCGTGCCAACGGATATGCAGGCGGGAGAGACCATTCACGTTCAGCTCACTTTCAAGGGGAAGATGCCGACGCTCCCTTTCAAGGCCAGCGCGAATCTACGCAAAGGGGAAAAAATCCTCTGGGATGAGGCAATTGAGCTTAATGCGGACAACACGAAGGCCAACGGCGACGGCACCTGGTCCATCGACATCCGCTATGAGACGCCGATGTACATCTCCTCCACCGAGTGCGATTTCAGCCTCGAATCGCCGCATCTGACCATGAGCGACGGCACATACCCAGCGTTTCCAGTCAAGATAACCCAGCTGAAGAGCATCCCTGGCTATGAACGGCCGCCCGTGTTCAAGGTGGGCAACGTGGCGGGCACGCCCGTCTTCACGAAAAACGGAAAGCCTGAATATTTTGTCTGGTGCGGTGTGCAGCGCGAGAAGCGGGTGGACAAGCTGCCCATCCATAGCGCCTATCCCGTGAATCTGGTGACGGTCTATCTGAACGACAGCAACGTCTGGACGAAGCTGGACGAAATCAACTTCAGCGAATACGACCGCCAGGCGGAGGCCTACCGCCGCAACAATCCGAACGCCTACTTTGTCTTCAACATCATGTGCTATCCGCCCATGGAGTGGGCGAAGAAATACCCTGACGAGATGTGCCTCGATTCCAAGGGGGAGGTCAACAAGGACGGACGCTGCAACTACTCCTTCACCTCCAAGCAGGCGCTGAAGGATTTGGACGATTTTGTCACGAAGGTCATTACCTACTTGGAGCAGAGCCCCTATGCGAACCGCATCGCTGGCTACCGTATCTGCGGCGGCCATACGCTCGAATGGCTGGGGTGGGACCCCAAACCTGGGCTGACCGTCGATTTCTCCCCCGCTGCGCAGAAGGCCTTCACGGAGTACATGCACGCGCATCATCCCGAGATTCAGGACACCTCCATCCCCACGCTTGAGGAGCGCAGCGAACTGGATGGCGAGGATATCCTTTGGGAGCCGAAAAAGCACCGCCGCGCCATCGCCTACACGAACTTCTACTCAGAGGCGATTGTCGATATGATGGTGGCGTTGTGCCGTCGCGCGAAGTCCATTGCGGGCGAGAACAAGCTGGTGGGCACCTACTACGGCTACACGATGACCTTGGCCGCCCATGGCAGCGCACATATGCGCGCGCACTACCTCCTGCGCAAGGTGCTGGATGCGAAGTGCATGGACTTTCTCATCTCGCCGCACCCCTATCGTCTTCGCAACATCGGTGACATCATGGGCGACATGAAGCCCTTTGCGACGATGGCGATGAACGGTATCGTCCCCGTTATCGAGGAGGATTCGCGCACCTTCAACGGCCCATCTGGGATGGGCTACTACCAGATGATCAACGAGGAGACCACGCTGGACGTGGTCCGCAGGAACATCGGCTTCATTATGTGCCGCAACAACCAGCCCTACTTCTACGCCCTTTCGCAGGGGACGGAGTTCGACTTTCCGCAGATGGCGAAGGACTTCGCCGTGGTGCAGGCGGCGGGGCAGCACTGCCTTGAAAAGGGTGTGCGCCGCAACGCGAAGGTGGCGCTGGTGGTCAGCGAAGAGGCCATCAGGTCGATGCCCATGCTCAACCGCTGGGTCGCCTCTGGCGAATTGAGCCAGACCTACGAGATGGACGGCAAGCCCGTGGTGAAGCCCCGCTTCAACTCCGTCTTCACTGGCGAATCCTTCGACGAGAACTACATCCGCTTCGCCCGCAGCGGCGCCGCCATCGATTATGTGTTGGCAGAGGATTTGGCGAAATACGCTGGCGACTACAAACTCTATGTTTTCGCTAACTGCTTCAACTATGACCAGGCCCTGCTGGATGCGGTTGAGAAACTGCGCCAGCGCGACTGCACCCTACTTTGGGTCTATGCCCCTGGCTTCGCCTTCAACGACGCCTGTGGCGTGGAGAGCATGAAAAAGCTGACGGGCTTCACCTTTGCGCAGGAGGACAAGCCCATCGTGCCTGAAGTCACGCTGGCGGACGGTCGTGCCATGGGCAACCGCACCCACCGCGTCGCCCCCATGTTCCATGTGGTTGACAAGGAGGTGGAGGTGCTGGGGCGCTACAAGGACGGAAAAGTCGGCCTTGCCTCGAAGAAGACAGGCCAGGCGACCTCCATTTTCTGTGGTGTCTGGCAGTTCGACGTGCCCTTCCTCCAGGCGACAGCCGCCAAGGCGGGCGCGCATATCTACACGACCACCTCCGACCCCGTGGAGGCGAATGACGCACTGTTCATGCTCCACGCCCGCTTTCCTGGGCAGAAGACCGTGAAGCTGCCGAGAAAGTGCGACGTCATCGACCTCTTCGAGAAGAAGCTTGTCGCCAAGTATGTCGATGTCTTCACCTTCGACGCCAACCTCCACGACACCCACCTCTTCTACTACGGCGACGACGCCGAGGAACTGCTGAAGAAGCTGCAGAATACTCCCCAGCAGGGAGCCCTGAACCGCGAAATCGAATACCAGAAAGTCATGACACGCCAGCTCGGCAAGTACCTGAAGGAGAAGTTTGCTGGCAAGAAGGCCATCATCATAGACCCCTTTTCCAAGGAAGACACACCTGCTTTTGTTGGCCTCACTGAAGGTATTGACGGTGCCCTCGCCATTGTTGACACCGTCTCCCCAGAATCTCCAATGCCGAAGGAGAATGCCCCCGAAATGAAAATGATGGCCCCAATGGAAACCTGGTACACCAAGAGAGTTCTTGAGAATCTGCTGAAGGGCAAGGATGCCGACCTTGTCATCACCCTCATCGGCCTCCCCATTGGCGTTGTCTGCTCTGGCAATGGATTCAATGTCCCCTGCCTGAAGGGCAAGAAGGTCGTCTTCGCAGGTGGTAGCATCTATGAGCACAGACGCGCCTTCCAGAATGGCTGCATTGTCGCCGCCGTTACCTACAAGCCCAATGCCGAATACGATGAGAAGCCCTTTCCGAAGGACGAGCAGGCCGCCTTTGACAAGCGCTTCCTTCTAATCACCTCCGAAAACTTCAAGGAAGTCATGCGTCAATACCCCGTCGATGTCTTCCAGCATTAAGTTACTAGTCTTATGGGGCAATAGCAGGATGTGCTTGGGTGGAATGCGTGTTTGGGGGTGCGGCAGAGTTGTGCTTTGTGCCAGCGGTGGTAACGACGGCGTTTGCCGTCGGAAAACCACGGCACACTCCAGAGTTCATGCTTTGCGCCAGATAGGGTGTGGCGACGGCGTCCTCGCCGTCGGAGAACCGCGCACAAGTAGCAGGCTGTGCAATGCCACCGATAGGGTGTGGCGATGGCGTCCTCGCCGTCGGAGAACCGCGCACAAGTAGCAGGCTGTGCAATGCCACACCCTATCTGTCGCGTTTCAATGTCGCTGGCGGGCGCGTGAGGCGCGTTTTACGACGGCGGGACGCCGTCGCCACACCGTATCTGTCGCGTTGCAGAAAATGTCGGGCGGGTGTTTGCAAATGGGGTGGTTGGAGTTAGATTAAGTAGCGTAAAAGAATACCCCAAAATAGCATAGTGGAGCGATTATATGAAAAAACTGTTTTTTGCGTTGTTTTTGATGGCATTTGCGTTGTATGCGCTGGATGTTGACCTGAGCAAGTTCGGGGCTGTGCGTGGATGCAACGCGGTGTTTGAGGATGGGGTGCTGGTTATCACGGACATCAAGCGCGATCACTCCGTCACGTATGAAAAACTGGACATCGACCCGCTGAAATACAACGTGGCGAAAGTGGTCTATTGCGCTGAGGGCTTTGAGAATATTTCCAACGGAGAGCTTTTCTACGCTCCCAAGGGCAAGGGGTTTGAAAACCAACTACAGTGGCAGGTCGGGGGGCTTCGCGCGGATGGCAAATGGCGCGAAACTGAGCTGCTGCTCTCAACCTCCGTGGCCAGGGAGGGGTGGGAGTCCTGCGGTAAAATTACCAAGTTGCGGCTGGACATGACCAATTCAGAAGGGAAGTGTATCAAGGTTCGCTCGCTGACCTTCTCCAAGGAGGAAGTGCGCCAAGGTGCACAGACGTGGTACTGGTCGGTCGAGGGGGAGCCGCCCAAGATGACGAAGCCCTATTTCCAGGGGCTGATGGTGCGCAACCAGGAGGAGAACGACAAGCCCGAAGACGGCAAGAACTACCCTGTGCGCCGTAGCTTCACCGTGAAGAACGATGTGCAGGAGGCCTTCCTGCAGTTCATGGGGGATGACGCCGCGGTCGCATACGTCAATGGTGTCAAGGTTGCCTCGAACATCAACTGGAAGGTGCCGACGGTTGTGGAGGTGACGGACAAGCTCGTCAAAGGCGAGAACATGCTTGCCTTTACCTACCGCAATGCCATCTCGTATGGCGGCGTGCTCTGCGAGCTCTATGTGCGCTTCACCAACGGGGAATCCATGCGCGTCAATTCGGATAAGCTTTTCCAGTGGGGGGCGGCGATGGACGATGGTTGGAACAAGGTCGGCGCTTCCAACAACGGCTGGGCTCCCGTGGTGACGATGCCAGCTGCTCCTTGCGCCCCATGGACGACTGTCCTCCCATACGTCAACTACGACAACCCCGCCGAGCTTCTGTCAATCTTCACGGACAAGCCAGAGTATGGACCAGGCGAAATCTGCCGCGCCACCTTGCAGTTGCGCGGGCGGATGCCCTTGAAGGCGCCGCTTTTTGACATTGTCCTCCACAACGAGACGAACCGCTACGAGTACAAGGAGCTGACAGGCGTCAAGCAGATGCTGGAGGCCGAGGGCGGCGCCAGCTGGCAGTATGAGCTGGCGTTCGAGATGCCTATCTATGCGCCGAGCGGTGACTACATGGTTGATTTCAGCACGCAGGAGTTCATGGTGAAAGGGGAAGGCGGCAAGGCGAAAATCCGCTACAACCAGAAGTCGCTGCCCGCAGAACGCACAGTGGCTGAGGTGCGACAGCAGGGGCCGAACGCCGTGATTCACGTCAATGGCAAGCCATTTTACTCCATCGGCAGCAATGGCGACCGCCTCAAGGAGCTCTACGCCAATACCATAAGCGTCTCAGGACATACCGTTTTCTGGACAGGAATTGACGAGTACACCTTTGCAGAGGTTGACAGCGAGGTCGAGAGGGTGCTGGCGGGCAAGCCCAATGCCTATCTCTTGATGGGGATGGAGCTCTACCCACCCGCCGACTGGGCGAAGAAGTACCCCGACGATATGTGTACAAACTACGAAGGGGGACGCGGTTATTACTACCGCACGATGTACTCTAACAGCTCCAAGCGGGCGCGGGAGGATATGCAGAAGACCATCCGCATCTTCATCGAACACTGCGAAAACAGTGCCTACCGCGACCGCATCATCGGCTACCGCCTGCACGGAGGCACCACCATTGAGTGGCTTGGATGGGGGCATTTCCACAAGAGTGAGCGTTATGACTACTCGCCTGTCGCAAAGGAGTCATTCAAGAAATTTACGGCGAAATACTACCCTTATCTGAGGGGCGAGTTGCCGACACCCGAACAGACTTTGGCCTTTGATGGCAATCTGCTGCTGGACAGCAAAAAAGACGCCCTACGCATTGCCCACAACGACTTCATCTCCTTCGAGGAAGCGGACTTGCTGGCGGCCCTCGCGCAGACAGCGAAGGAGGCCGCGCATGGGCGCAAGCTCATCGGTGCCTACTATGGCTACACCTGTTTCCTGCCCATCCTTACCCAGATACCCGAGACCGCCCACCTCTGCCTGAAGAAACTGATGGAGACGAAGACGCTGGATTTCCTGATGTCCCCGCACGACTATAACAGCCGTTGGATTGGCGAGACCAGCGCGGACATGAAGCCTATCACCACGATGGAGCAGAACGGCATCGTGCCGATTCTGGAAAACGACTCGCGTACCAATGGCTATGCGAAGAAGTATAATCCCAAGGAGCGCTACCCAGGCGACTACGGGCAGGCCATCAATCCGTGGCATCTGCTTCAACTCAACAAGCGTGACATCGGTATCGCGGTGGTGCGCCGCCAGCCCTTTATGATTGCTCCCTACCTTTGGAACAGGGATTTCCAGGCGAATGAAATCTCGGTGCCGAGCCGAGCCGCCGCCGTGGCGGGCCAGTGGACTGTTGAGCATGATGTGAAGCGCCGCGCGGAAATCGCCATCGTAGTCAGCGAGAACAGCTTCAAGTACATGCCGTACATTCGCAATGGAGCTTTCTATAAAAAGCGTTCTTTCATGTTCGATGTTTTCACTGGGCAGGTGAGGAAGCGCAGAATCTCTGGCCTGATGTTCACGGGGGCTCTGGTGACGCGCCTTTGCCAAGATACCTCCTACCTGGGTGCACCCGCCGATTTAATCTTGGCGGAGGACCTGAAGGACCACATTGGCAACTACAAGATGTGGATTTTCGCCAACTGTTTCGCCGTTGATGAGGCCTTCGTCAAGGCAGTCCGCACCATTCAGAATACGGATGCTACGCTGCTCTGGCTCTATGCCCCAGGCTACTTCCAGAACGGGACGGATGGCGTGGAAAACATGAAGGCGTTGACGGGTTTTACCTACCGTCGTGTGGAGGGCAAGCGCATTCCCACAATGGAATGGGGCGTGAAGGTGGCTGGCGAGCCTGGCGATTCAATGTGCCCATCGTTCGAGGTCGTGCCCACTGAAAACGACGAGGTACGCGGCGCCTACGAGGACAACGGCGCCCCCTGCCTCGTGCAGCGGAAGATCGGTCGTTCCCGCAACATCTACTGCGGCATTAATGCACCTGGCAACGAGGTCATCAAGCAGCTGGCCTCCGAGGCGGGCATCCGCTTCTACACGGATGACAACGACGCCTTTGACTGCAACGATGCCTTCTTCACCCTTCATGCCTGCGAAACAGGCAAGAAGACCATCCGCTTCCCGAAAGCCTGCGATGTCGTGGATGTCTATAACCGCAAGGTCGTGGCGCGCAATGTGGATACGTTTACCTTCGAGGCCCCAATCTTCACGTCGCATCTCTTCTACTACGGGGAGAAGGCTGACGAGCTGCTTAAGCTACTGAAGTAATGCTTGCTTAATATGGACGATGCACACCCCATAGCAGAAGCCTTCAGCCGTCTGGCACTGCTGGTCGGCGAGGAGGGCTGCAGGCGCCTGAAGGGGGCCAGTGTCTTCGTCTGCGGTACGGGTGGCGTTGGCTCCTGGGCGGTGGAGACGTTGCTGCGTTCAGGCATCGGTAATCTAGTGATGATGGATGCCGACATCGTGAAGCCCAGCAACATCAACCGCCAATTGTGCGCGTTGCACAGCACGCTGGGGCGTCCCAAGGTGGAGGTGCTGGCGGAGCGTATGCGCGATATATCTCCAGAAGCCTCCATTACGCCTCTGACGAAGCATCTTGCACCAGAGGAGTGTCGTCCCCTCCTTGAAAATCATCATTTCGACTGCGTCATCGATGCCATTGACGAACGCCCAACCAAACTGGCCTTGCTGGAGGCGTGCTACCAGATGAAGCTGCCTGTCATCTCCTCCATGGGAGCCGCGAATAAAATCGACCCGTCGCAGGTGCGTGTTGCCGATATCGGCGAAACATACGGCTGCCCATTGGCACGCCTGATTCGTAAAAGTCTGCACAAAAAGGGGATAGAAAGCGGCATACGGGTGGTTTTTTCGCCAGAACTGCCCTTGCATGAAACCAGCGGCAACACCCCCGAGGCCGCAGGGGAAAAACGCCCAATCGGCACCATCGCTTTCATGCCCGCCATCTTTGGTCTCCACTGTGCTGCTGAGGCGGTACATTTGCTTCTTAATTGCGAGCGTTAGCGCGTCCAATTACAATGCTTGTTCGGCCAGTGCGTCGGTAAGACGGCATGTCTTGCTGTCGAAGTTGAGGCCGATGTGCCAGATGGGGACGCCCATTGCGCGGTACGGCGCGTCATAGCCCTTCTCCTTCACTTGCTTCAAGGCTGCGTCGGCGGATTCATCGACCTTGAGTTCGAAGATGAAGATGCCTCGCTTGTGTACCGCCACAATGTCCGCCTGGCCGTCGGATTGCCGTGCCTCCGCCTGGCTGGGGATGCCCAGCGCCCAGAGCAGAATGAGCAGGTTGCGCTCGTAGGAGTGCTCGTGCGTCTTTTTCTCCTTTGCACCATAGGGAAGACCTGCATAGAGTGCCTTGAGACCCTCGAAGAACGTCTCCCAGTTGGACTTGAAAAGCTGTCCCTTCATGTTGGAGACCCAGAGGGTATCCTTGTTGATGGTGAGAGTCGTCATAAGTGTTGCCAGATCCTGGCGCACCTCGAAGTCGGGAACGCAAAGGGAATACATCTGCGTGTCGGGGTCGTAATTGCTGATGGTCAGGTAGCCAGTCTGGAATAGCATGGGAATGGGCTTTAGAGCGCGGATGTTCGAGACATCGAAGTCAATCTCCTGCACATCTGTAATTTGGTCCATATCCAGAGCCAGGACCTCCTCGCGTTTCAGGAAGTTCATGAGCATGGCGGCTTTGCCTGTCGAAGACCAGTAGGATTCCAGATAGGGCTCCTGCTTTGAGAGGTTCAAGCCAATAGAGACGGGGTTATAAACTTTTTGCGTGGAGAATTTGCCGAAGCGGTACCCATTAAACCACTGGCGCAGCTTGGCTCTGTAGTCGTTATAGGAGAGGTTCATCCGCTCCGCATGGGTGCGGGTATGCTCGCCGAAGAACGTTTCCAGCTCCTCCTCCGTGTAGCCGAGCATCGTGGCGTAGTCGGTGTCGAAAGAGATGTCCCGAAGATTGGAGAGAGCGGAGAAGACAGACATCTTGGTGAACTTGGAGACGCCCGTGATCATTAGAAATCGAATTTTCTCTGTGCGGGACTTCATTTGATGAAAAAAGCCAGCAAGCAGTTCACGGACTTTTTCTGCATCAACCTCCTTTGCCAGAAGCTGCGCAACTGGATCGTCATATTCGTCAATTAGGATAACGACTCCTTGCTCACTATTGGCTGCAGCAAGTGAATCAATGGCTTGGCCAACGTTGATTTCAGGTGTTTGTTTATCGTCGTATTCAAAACCAGCTTCTGTAAGGGCTGAATGAATGACTGGTGCGAAATTCTGCTCAAAGCGCTTGAAGGAGGGAGCGGACGCAAAACTAAAGTCAAAATAGAGAACAGGGTATTTTTCCCACTGCCAGTTGCTTTTGGCGATGGCAAGTCCGTCAAAGAGTTCACGGTGTCCCTCGAAGATGGCTTTGAGTGTGGAAATCATCAGGGATTTCCCAAAGCGGCGCGGACGAGAAATGAAGAAACGCGCGTCTGCAGCCGTAATCAACTTGTGAAAATAGGCGGTTTTGTCAACATAGACACAGCCCTTTCTGCGTATTTCAGGAAAGCTGCTTGAGTCGGTGGAGATTGGTTGTGGCATAATAGGCTCCTCCTGGTGAGAAGTGCTTTCTGCTTTTACGTTGTTGACAAGACTACTGAGTGTTGAAAATGGGGGCGGCACAGTGCGCCCCCATTTTAAAATCGAGAGGATTTCCTCTCGAACATACAACTAGTGTTCAAGTTCGAGTGTCTTGGTGACACGGTCGCAGACCTCGGCGGGGCCGAAGTACTGGATGGGACCTGGGTAGAGGTAATCAACGCCAGTGGCCCAGGCGTCGCGGCTCGCGGCGAAGGTCTTGAAGGGCTTGCCGTCAAGCTCGACCAGGGCCTTCTTGATGACGGGGACGTCCTTTCCGTGCCTGTGTTCCATGTTCATCATCATGGTCAGCGGGATGCCGCCAGCTTCCCATTCGGAGGCGGGGCAGGAGATGTTGCGCACGCTGGACATGTAGCCAGTCTTCCCTGCGCCAATCAGTGCGGAGGCGGTGTAGCCCAGACTGTAGCAGTAGTCGGCGTCAAAGTTGGACGGGGCGGCGCAACGGCCTTCGTACCCGAAGAAGTGCGCCTGCGTACTGAACTTGACCTTCTTGGGCAGGGCTTTGATGCGCTTCTCGATGAGGGCGATGAGTAGCTTCTCCGTCTCGATCTTGGAGACCTGGACGTTGCCGTGCGGGTCGCGGTCGCCGAGGAGCTGGTCGCGAATGGCGACGGGGAGCTTGCCCAATGTAGCGGCGTTCTCGGCAGAGAGGTTTTTGGAGATGAACTCCGCCTTGGCGTCCTTCGTTGGCTGCGCCTCGAACTCGGCGGCTTTCTCGCTCAGCAGGTCGTTGATGGCGGCGATGAGCGACTGCATCTCGGGGACGAATTCCACCAGGCCTTCAGGGATGAGGACAACGCCGAAGTTGAAGCCCTTCTCAGCACGGTCAACGACAATCTTGGTGAGGCTGTCGGCCAGCTCGTCGAGGGAGGTCTTCTTCTGCTCAACCTCTTCGGAGATGATGCAGGCGTTGGGGTGGGTCTGGAGGGCGCACTCTAGGGCGATGTGGGAGGCGGAACGTCCCATCAGCTTAATGAAGTGCCAGTATTTGCGGGCAGAGTTGGCATCACGCATGATGTTGCCGATGAGTTCGGAATAGACCTTGGTGGCCGTATCGAATCCAAAGGAGACCTCGATCCAGGCGTTCTTGAGGTCGCCGTCTATGGTCTTGGGGCAGCCGATGACCTGAACGCCAGTCTTGTGGTCGATCATATACTGTGCGAGCGTACAAGCGTTGGTGTTGGAGTCGTCGCCGCCGATGATGACAACGGCGGAGATACCGTGCGCCTTGCAAGTGGCAGCAACTTTCGCGAACTTCTCGTCATCGTCCAGCTTGGTTCTGCCCGAGCAGATCATGTCGAAGCCACCCGTATTGCGGTACTGGTCAACGAACTTCTCGTCAAGGAGGATATACTTGTCGTTGATGAGACCGTCGGGACCGCCGAGGAAGCCGAAGAGCTGGTTGGCAGGATTGAGCCCCTTAAGGCCGTCAAAGAGGCCAGAGATGACGTTATGCCCGCCAGGTGCTTGGCCACCAGAGAGGATGACGCCGACATTGATGGGCTTGGTCTCGAAGGATTTGCCAGGGACGAATTTGATGGCTGGCAGACCATATGTGTCGGGGAAGAGGGCCTTGATCTTGTCCTGGTCAGCGACGGACTGAGTTGGTTCGCCTTCAAGGGCTTTGACGAACGGGCCGCATTCATTGAGGACTGGCGGGAGCTTCGGGGCGTAGGCCGCCCTAGCTTTCTGGAGCGCTGAAATCTGTGTCATTGTTTGTTCCTTATTTTGAAAATTGGTAGGGAATACTGTCTTTTCCTATTTTTTTCAATCCTTCTTCCCGATTAGTCCCTGGAGGGTCTTGATCAGTTCAGGGCCGTTTGCGCCGATATTAGATTTGGAGATGAGGTCGCAGGCCTTCTTGACAAGTTCCTTGATATCTCCTTTACCGAATTTGGCAAGGATTTCCTGAAGCATATTCATTATCTCAGGTGCTTTCTGAGCAAGGTCAGAAGAGGTAATCATTGAGGCGAGTTTGGTCAAATCGGGTGCGCTGCCCTGTTGTTCTCCTTGTTCGGCGTTCTCGTTGCCAAGGGCATTTTTCAATTGGCTCAAACCTGACATCAAACTGTTTAAATCAACCATTTCCGTTTCCTTGTACTAAAGTGGATTGTTTAGAGGTAATTTTTCCTCTTTAAATTGCTGGAAGCACATTACCCACTTACAATAAGCAGGTTTTCCCATTTTACAAACTCGTTGCCTGCAAATAGACGGCGTTCTGGATTTTTTGAGGAGGACAATGGGTTATTGCGCACCTTTCACAATAAAAGGTCCAAATATGCGTTAAATTAATATGGGTAGAGAGTTGTTTGTGTGGAAGGGGATATTGGACAATGAGGAGGTTATCTATCCTCCAAGCACAAGGGACTATATGAAACACCACAGTATATGCGGGGCGGCTGTCTGGATAGCCGTCTGCACCATGAGCATATTGGCTGGATGTCGGTCTACCAGCCATTGGCGGACGGATGCGGATCTGAAGGCAGGCAAACGCCTTGAAAACGCGCAGATGGAGGTGAATGGCCGTCTGGAAACCATCACGGTAGAGAGTGCGCAGGACACTTTCAGGCGGCGTCTGATGCTTGACCAAAATTTGCCCCACCTCGACAAGGCATCGCTAAGCGTCCGCGACCTGGACGATACGGAGAAGTGGCACAAGGATAAGCATCTGTTGAATGGACAGCCATACACTTCGCCCTTCAACACGACGGAAACAGTGAAACTGAGCCTGGACGACGCCATCATAATTGGCGCACGCAACAGCCGTGAATATCAGAGCCAGAAGGAACAGCTTTTCCAAGTGGCCCTGCGACTGGATCTTGAGGATGATTCCTTCCAGAATACTTTCAGGGGAATGCTGAAAAGCGTCTTTGAGAGCAGCCATGATGGCAACAGACGCAACAGTGGCTTTGCCAACACCGCAAGCGCAGGCATCGCACGAACCTTCAAGAACGGTGTGGAAATGGCGGCGGGCATCGCGGTCGATTTAGCCAAGTTGGTGACAGGAGACAAAGGCTCCAGCTGGGGCATCACGGCGGATGCCAGCATCTCCATCCCATTGCTACGCGGTTCAGGGGAGTTTGTAGTGGCGGAGCCGTTGAAGCAGGCGGAGAGGAATCTGCTTTATCAAGTACGCGAATTTGAGCAATACAAGCGCCGTTTTGTGGTTTCCGTGGCCACCAGCTACCTGGGGGTGCTCCAGTCGGAGCAACGTATTCGCAACCAGGAGGAGAACTACAAGCGCGTCATTACCTCGACTAGGCGCTCAAGGCGCATGGCAGATGCAGGCAAACTACCCGAAAACCAGTTCGACCAGGCCGTGCAGGATGAACTTGCGGCAAGGGACAACTGGATTGCCGCCAGACAGAACTATCAGACGTCGCTGGACGCCTTCAAGATTTTGATTGGCCTACCGCCCGACGCCAACGTGGTGCCCGACAAGGATGAACTGGAGAAATTGCAGAAGAACGGCGAAAACTTAGGCGGTGGTAGCACCGTGACCGATTATATCGATGGCAAGACTCCTGCCGCAGACGCGCCAATTGACCTGAAGGAACCCGACAACTCCAACGCAGGCCCCTATGAAATCAACGAGGCGAAGGCGATTCAACTGGCTCTTCATAATCGCCCAGACCTGAAGAACAGCCTCGACAGAATACAGGATGCGCAGCGTGCCGTGGTCATCGCGGAGGATGCCCTTCGCGCAGAGCTGACGCTTGGTGGCAGGGTGTCGGCTGGTGAGGGGCGTTCCCTTGCCCAGGCAGACCGCGACAACGGCGATTTCCTGCTAAACCGTGCCAGCTATTCGGCTCCGCTGACATTTGACTTTGCCTGGGAACGCACGCGCGAGCGCAACAACTACCGCAACAGCCTGATAGCGCTGGAGAAGGCGGTGCGTGACTTCCAGAACGAAGAGGACCAGTTGAAGCAAAGCATCCGCAATCATCTGCGCAACCTGCTGGAGAAGCGCTCCAGCGTAGTGATTCAGCGTCAGGCGGTGAAGCTGGCGGAACGGCGTGTCGATAGCACCAGCCTCCTTTTGCAGGCGGGTCGAGCGGAGATGCGTGATGTTTTGGAGGCGCAGAATGCCCTGCTTTCCGCGCAGAACTCCATGATTTCAGCTTTGGTCAGCTATCGTCTAAGGGAGCTGGAGCTTCAGCGGGATCTGGGCGTGCTCAACGTGACCGCTGAAGGCGTCTGGAAGGAGACAAACCTGGACGAATACAAGTGATGCGCCATCGCGTGTGCTGATTTGGAGAGAACAAGGAATAGCATATAAAAGGATTGCACATGGGAAAGTTCATTTCAGTTTTGGTTATCGTCGTTTTGATTGGCGGCGGGGGCTGGTGGTATCTCAAGAAAGGAGCGGGTGGCGGCAATCAGGTGGTTGACCAGCTTTTTGCAACCGTCAAGGAGGGGCCGCTGGTCATCAACATGACGGAATCGGGGAGCATCAGACCTGCCGAGCAGATCAGCATCAAAAGCAAGGTCGAGGGGCGTGTCTCCATTCTTACGCTGGTTCCCGAAGGGCAGCGCGTCAAGAAAGGAGATGTGTTGGTGGAACTAGACTCCTCTTCTTTGCAGGACAGTCTGGTCAATCAGGAGATCACCGTGCAGAACGCGCAGGCTTCCTACGTGCAGGCTTCCGAAAACCTGGAGGTCGTGAAGAATCAGGCGAAGGCGGATGTGGATAAGGCGGAATTGAACCTGCGTTTCGCCAAGGAGGATTTGCTCAAGTACAAGGACGGCGAGTATCCCAAATCCCTGAACGAGCTGGAGAGCAAGGTGACGCTGGCGGCGGAGGAGTTGCAGCGTGCTGTCGATAAGCTGAAATGGTCCAAGACTCTCTTCGAGGAGAAGTACCTTTCGGAGACGGAGTACAAGTCGGATGCCCTCTCCAAGAGCCGTTGCGAACTGGATTTGGCAACAGCAAAGGGGAATCTGGCGTTGCTACAGAACTATACCTACAAGCGGCAGGTAGCGCAGCTGGAGAGCGACGTCTCGCAGGACGAGATGGCCCTGGAACGTACACGGCGTAGCGCCAACGCCAATGTTGTGCAGGCGGAAGCGACCCTTCGCGCAAGGGAGCTGGAACTGAACCGCCAGAAGGCAAGGCTTGAAAAACTCAAGGACCAGATTGAAAAATCGACCATACGCGCCCCCGCAGACGGCCTGGTGATTTATGCCACCAGCAACCGTGGACCTTTCCGAGGCAACTCAGAGCCGCTCCAGGAAGGGCAGGAGGTGCATGAACGTCAGGAGCTTATCGTGCTGCCGACGGCGGACACCTTCATCGCCGAAATCAAGGTGCATGAGACGAACCTGAAGAAGTTGTACGAGGGACTGCCTGTTCGCGTGAGAATCGATGCCTTGCCAGGGCAGATTTTCATGGGCAAGGTTTCCAAGATAGCGCCACTGCCTGATGCGCAGAGCATCTTCATGAATCCCGACCTCAAGCTTTACAACACCATTGTCGCCATTGAAGGCGGCGCGGGCGTGCTAAAGTCGGGCATGAACTGCGAGGCGGAGGTTGTCATCGAGCAGTACGAGAAGACGATGTATCTGCCTGTGCAGTGCGTTGTCCGCGAGGGTGGCAAGCCTGTCGTTTATTTGAAGACTGCCACAGGGACGGAGAAACGCGAGGTTGAAATTGGTCTGGATAACAACCGCATGGTGCGTGTAATTTCAGGCCTGAAGGTCGGTGACGAGGTGATGCTGACCCCGCCGATGAACACCTCTGTTTCTTTGCGTGCCTCCGAGGAGATGATTGACGCGGAGATACCTGACCGTGCAAAGGTGGAGGCCGCCAAGCAGGCGCGTCCGCAGATGGGCGGAGGTGTGCCAGGCGGTATGCAGGGGGGAGCGCCAGGCGGTATGCAGGGTGGTGAGCGCCGCATGCCACAGATTTCCCATGAAATGCGGGAGAAATTCGAGAAGATGACCCCCGAGGAGCGTCGTGAATACTTTATGAAGATGCGTGAGCGTATGCCAAGACCGCAGGGTGGTGCTCCAGGCGAGGGTGGGATGCGTCCGCAGAGCAACTGGCCGCAGGGTGGTGCTCCAGGCGAGGGTGGGATGCGTCCGCAGGGCAATTGGCGTCCCCGTGGGGAAGGCGGGACACCTGGCGAGGGCGGCGAGGGCGGAATGCGCCCTCAGCGCAACTGGCAGCCTCGTGGCGATGGTAACGCACCCAATGGCGCACCGATGCCTCCTACAGCGCCTGCTGCTCAGGAGGACGCAAAATGAGTGAGTCCAAGGACACTACTGCTGGTGACGCCGAATATGCCGTTCAGTTCGTTGATATCCGCAAGATATACAAGATGGGAGCGTCGGAAGTTCATGCTCTGGATGGCGTTAGCGTCAACTTCAAGAAGGGAAGCTTTTGGGCCATCATGGGACCCAGCGGCTCAGGCAAAAGTACGATGCTGAATCTGCTTGGTTGCCTGGACAGGCCTACCTCGGGCAAGTACTTCCTCAATGGCAAGGACGTGAGCCGCATGAATGATGACGAGCTCTCGGACATCCGCCTGAAATACCTCGGCTTTATCTTTCAGAGCTTCAACCTCATTCCACAGCTCTCCGTGGAGGAGAACATCGCACTGCCGCTTTATTACCTCGGGTGGAGCACGCAGAGGCGCCTTGAGCGTGCACGTGAACTCGGTGAAATGGTGGGACTGAAGGCGAGGATGAACCACAAGCCGTCGGAGCTGTCGGGCGGGCAGCAGCAACGCGTCGCCATCGCGCGCGCCCTCTCGAATGATCCCGTTTTTCTGCTGGCAGACGAACCGACAGGTAACCTCGACACTGCAACCAGCATCGAAATCATCGAGCTCCTACAGCAGTTGAACCGTGAGGGGAAGACCATCATCATGGTCACTCACGAGCCTGACATCGCACAGCACGCCAAAAGCCAGTTGGTCATGCGCGACGGCAGAATACAGAATATGGAGGGTTGAGCTATATGGCATTCATCTCACCTGGGCGTCTGGTGCGCGACATTCAGCTCGGCGTCAAAAACCTGCTGCTGCACAAGCTACGCTCGTTTCTGACGATGCTGGGCCTTGTCTTCGGCGTCGGTTCAGTCATTGCGATGCTGGCCGTCGGCGAGGGTGCCAGCGAAAAGGCTCTGGAGCAGATACGCAAGCTGGGGAGCCGAAACATCATCGTGACAGGCATGAAGCCTGTTGATGAGCAGGGCGCTTCCAATGTGCGCACGATGATAAGCATCTATGGACTGCTCTACAGCGATCAGGCGCGCATTGCCGAGACAATCCACACCATACGACGCATGGTTCCCGTGAAGTCCATGCAGAAAAGCGCGCGTCTTGGGCAACGTGAGCTGGATTTGCGCATAGTCGGTACCAACGGCGATTGGTTCGAGCTGGTGAGGCGTCCGCTTCTGGCTGGGCGCGTCATTGTAAAGAGCGATGTCGATGAGAAGTGCAACGTTGTTGTGCTGACCGAGCACGGCGCCAGGCGTCTTCTTGCAACAGAGGCGTGCATCGGCGAGATGCTTCACCTCGGTTCCAACTACTACGAGGTCATCGGTATCGTGCAGAGCGAAGGAGCCAGCGAGGGTGCTAGCCAGACACCCGACCAGCAGACGGACGCCTACATCCCCATCTCCGTTGCGAAGGAGCATTTTGGCGACTACTTCACGCAGAACAAGTCGGGCACCCGCATACGTGAACTCGTGGAGCTTCACCAGATCATCATCGAGGTCGATAGGGAGGAGCATGTGGAGGCGACGGCCAACGCAGTGGAACGGATGCTGAGCATCTACCACAAGAAGAAAGACTATATGGTGAATGTGCCGTTGACGCTACTGCGCCAGGCAGAGGAGACGAAGCGTACCTTCAATGTGGTGCTGGGCGCTATCGCGGGCATCAGCCTGCTGGTGGGCGGTATCGGCATTATGAACATCATGCTTGCCAGCGTGACGGAGCGCACGCGTGAAATCGGCATTCGCCGTGCCATCGGTGCGCGCCAGCGTCAGATTGTAGCGCAGTTCCTCATCGAAACCATTGTGCTTTCCTTCTCTGGGGGGCTCATTGGCATCGGGCTGGGGGTCTTCATCCCATGGGTGATTGAAAAGGCTGCCGATATGCCGACGATTGTGAAACTGAGCAGTCTCCTGCTCTCGCTAGGCATAAGCGTTTCTGTCGGCGTCATCTTCGGCATCTACCCCGCGTTCCGTGCGGCACGCCTCGACCCGATTGAAGCCCTAAGACACGAGTGATTAGTGGTTAGTGGTTAGTTATCAATATGAGCATCGTTTTTTATCTATTGACCACTAAACACTGACCACTAAACACTGACCACTAAACACTGACCACTAAACACTGACCACTAAACACTGACCACTAAACACTGACCACTAAACACTGACCACTAAACACTGACCACTAAACAC
>JAFXUD010000060.1 GCA_017535315.1 Victivallales bacterium
ATTGCCCACCTGGACGGTGTTCATGCTCTTGAGGATGTTCGTGATCATGTCGTAGGCCTGGTCGCGCTTGTTGGTCTCGCTCTGCAGCTCGATCATCTTCTGCTGGCTGAAGCTGTTGAGCGAATCCATCTTGGACTCGATGTCACTTATAAGCTGGTCGGTGGAAGATGGCAACGACTGATTGTTCAGATAATTCTGGTTCAAATAGTCTTTCCGTGCCAAAATTGAACTCATGATTTCACTGCCGTATCTATCATTAAGTATGTCTTCGACTTCCCCCCATGTGCAGCCTGTAGGAAAACTCGGGACAGGCGGTGCTATTAAGCCTAGCATCAAATTAATGACCACTATGTCATTTAACGAAGATTCATCGTCAGGCTTTACATCCACCATGTGAAAAACACCATAAAGGTCGTGATCCATAGCCCCAATTTCATCCAAATAATCCAAGGCAGAATAATTAGTGCCATTGTATGCGTATTCCGTCGCGATGTCAAACAGCGATGTGCCGCCTGCCATCTGGTTGTAAATGTCCTCAAGCAATGGAGAATTAGGGTCTGACGAACCATAACCGTAAACGACGACCTTCAGAAAATCCGACGCTCTAGTGTAGGTCGTACCATTATAATTGAAATTGCCTGTAATGGAGTTCACACTGGCACCCTCGAGAATCTGTTTTTCTATTGCGGTGAGATTATTGAGGGTCTCCGTAGTACTTTCCATCTCCGCCATGATGTCGATGACGGCCCGCTCCTTTTCGGCGGCGCGGGCCAGGCATACGACCATGACGAGTTCCGCCATGGAGAGCCTGCGCAGCGTCACCCCAGTGGCGTCCGTCACGCCCTCGACGGTGTAGAGTTTTCCCGTCAGGGTCGTGTCCTCGAAGGCCTGCATCGTCTCGTTGTAGGTCTTGAGGGTCGTCAGATTGAACTCTATGGTTGAAATGGTTGACATTGCTTTACCTTATATATTATTGGCATTGCCCACCTGGACGGTGTTCATGCTCTTCAAGATGTTTGTTATCATATCGTATGCCTGGTCCCGCTTGTTGGTCTCGCTCTGCAGCTCGATCATCTTCTGCTGTGAGAAACTGTTGAGCGAGTCCATCTTTGACTCGATGTCAGTGATGAGTTGGTCAATGTCCGAGGGCAGGTAGGAGTCTGGGTTCGTCACGCCAGTCCCCTGCCAGGCAAGCGTCTGGACGAAATTCAAGATATCAATCTTGTACTTGTCGTCAATTGCCTGAATCAAATCCGCTTTGGTGGCATTTGGTTCCAGCATTATTCCGCTGTAAAGACTGATGTTCTCCCGTTCGCCATCGGTGAACACGTGGTTGTCGGGAACGGAATCTGCCATTTCGCAGACGGAACGGAAATTATAGGCGTCTAACGAGGTAAGGGTGGTGATTCCTCTGGCATATAGGTAATCGTATGCCTTCGTATAGGTATAGCCATTGTATTCGTATGTCCCTTCCACATCGACGATGTGGTTGTTGCTGAGTTGGTTCCAGAGGGTAATCATCTGAGCACCACCCGTATTGGGCGTTGCGCCGCCGATGACGATTGCAAGGAATTCCTTGGCGGTGTAGTCGTTGCCTTGGTAGGTGTAGGAGTCCATGATGTTGTCGAGCGAAGTGCCCTCCAGCAGCTTCTTCTCGATGTCGGTCAGGCTGTTAAGGATGCTCGTGGTGTTTTCCATCTCGGACATGATGTCGATGACGGCCCTCTCCTTTTCGGCGGCACGGGCCAGACAAACGACCATGACAAGTTCCGCCATCGAGAGCCTGCGCAGCGTCACCCCAGTGGCGTCCGTCACGCCCTCGACAGTATAGAGTTTTCCAGTCAAGGTCGTGTCCTCGAAAGCCTGCGCCGTCTCGTTGTAGGTCTTGAGGGTTGTCAGATTGAATTCTATGGATGAAATTGTTGACATTTTGGAGTGACTCACATATTGTTTGCGATGCCCTGCTGAACGGTGTTCAGACTCTTGAGCATATTGGTAATCATGTTGTAGGCCAGATCGCGCTTGTTCGTCGCGCTCTGGAGCTCGATCATTTTCTGCTGGCTGAAGGAGTTACCTGCGTCCAGCTTTGATTCAAGAGAGGAGACAAGGTCGTCGTAGAGGATGTCCTGCCCTGGATTCGGAAGGCTGCTTCTATAGACCCACCGCGCCCTGCTGTCGATGACGCCTTGGTTCACGAGGAACGTCCTGTAGGTCATGCCTGCGTATTTTCCCGAACTGATGGTGTGGCTCTCAAGGGCGTATGGGTCTGAATGGCTTGAGGAGGCGAAGTCGTTCACGATGTTCTGCTCGATTTCCGTCAATGTCTCAAGTTCGTCCGTCTTGTTGCTCAGATCCGTCATGAGCCTGATGACGTCAGCCTCTCTTGCGGCGGCCTGTGCGAGGCAGATGACCATCACGAGTCCAGACATGGAGAGCTGCAGCGGGTGTCCGTTGGAGTCGTTCAGGCCAGACACAGTATAGACATTGCCCTTGAGGGTGGTGTCAACATCCTTTCCCTGGTCTGCGTCATAGACTTTGTAAGTTCCAAGATTGAACTCAACTGCCAATATCTTTGGTGTCGCTTCGTCTGCCATTGTTTTCGCTCCTTATAATAAATAATAAACTATAAAAATTATAAAAGGCCTCTGTCATCAGTAATTGGACGCGGTGTTGTTTTGGCTGGAGCCAAGTTCCTTTATCACGCTGGTACCAGTCGTGTAGGAGACGTCGCGCTGGTTGATCAATGACTGGAGTTCGATCATGTCCTCCTGCGCCTGGCGCGTCAGCGCCTCCATCTTTGTCTTCATGGAGTTGATGGCCTGGAAGCGTTTTGCGTATGACTTCAAGTCAGTTGGAAGGCCTGAGGAGGGGATTTCCAGTGCGAAGATAAGCCATGAACGTATATATAACCAATCAAAATCATTGACAGTGTCCTCCGCAAGTCCCTGGAGGTATTGCGAAGCGGTCTTGATGTTCTCCGTGTTCGCGTTCATGGCGTTGGCCCTCATGACGCTCTGCGCCTCATAGTTGGCCCCCGCCTTAATGCAGACGGCGGCAATCAACTGGCCAAGTGCCAGCTGCTCGCCGTCAATGCTGTACATGTTGATTGACTCCGCACCAGACGGCGCGTAACGGTTGATTGCTATCTGTACAGGTTCTATCATCAGAGGTTCCTTATTGCGTTGTCGCGTGTGTCTGAGACGCTGGTCATGAGGTTGGAAGCCGTCGTGTAGGACTCGTCGCGCCTATCGACGAGAGACTGGAGGCGCGCCATGTCCGTCTGGGCTGCATTGTTGCGCTCGTCCATCATGCTCTTGAGGATTGACACCATGCCCTCTATGGAAGCCTTCGTCCAGTCATCATTCCACCAGTTAAGGTCGGTGCGTGGCTCCCCCCCCTTCCTTCTATACGCTTCACAGCCCATCTCGATCATTTCCGATGTGATGCCGTCAACGCGTACCGTGTCGCCACCAGATGCGTCGCTTGCGAATTTTGCCTGCGCCTGCGTGAAGATTGACAGCAGGGAGCCAAGTTGCTGCAAGTCATTGTTGCGTTTGCGCATGCGTGTGGAGAGGGGGTCAACCTCCCCCTCGACCGCCGTCGCGCGGTTCAGGGAGACGCAGACCATCAGGTCCTGAAAATCCGTCGCCACGTTGTTGATTTTGTAGTCATAGACAGTCGTGCCCCAGCGGGCCTTGAACATGTCAACCCCGTCGGTCATAACTGATACTGATTCAATGCCTTCTGCCATATTCGCTAGTTCCCTATTGAATTGATTATTGAATTGCCAGTCGAATTGACCTTCTTCAAGACCTTAGCGGCAGTGGAGTAGGAGTCGTCCCGCTTGGAGATAAGCCCCTGTACCGTGATCATGTCCTGCTGCAAGTCGTTGTTCTCCATGTCCATCTCGTATTCCGTCTGCGCCTGCGCCTTCTGGGCGGTGCCCCTCTCGACCTTGTTGCCATCCACAAGGGTGAGGTTGTAAACACCATACTTCTTCAGAATTTCCTTCGCCGTGTAAAGGCTGTCCATCGCGCTCGACTTGTCTGTTGACTGCTGAGTGCCTGACGACTTCATCGTGGCGAGGGCCTGCGTGAGAATCGCAAGCGCATCGCTCAATTCCGACAGTTTCTTCTGGCGTGTCCTCAGGACGGCGGAATATGCGTTGGTCTCCACCTCGATGGCCGTCGCCTCCTCCAATGAGGCATAGGCTATCGCGTGGCCGAAATCCACGCCGCTGTTTCCAGCGACGGTGTATTCGACCATCTGCTGGCCATAGACCTTGAAGCCGTTTATGGCATTGGTTTCAATGAGATCTGACATATCCGCCGTTCTCCTTCACGCTACGCCTGAATAGCGGTTTGCATTGATTGGTTCTCAGCCTGCTGGATTGCCTGCGCCAACTGGAGTACCTGGTCCATAAGGTCCTGGAAGCTGCTCATGAGCTCCTTGGTCTCATCCAGTTCGTTTTCTTCCTTCTTCTGCTTGGCTCCAGCCGATGTCGCCTCTGCCTGCTGGATTTCGACGAAACCTCTGACGACAGTCTGTCCAAGGTTGCCAAGGGCCATGGAGACGTCGCCAAATCCCTTCACCCAGGCCTCGCTTCTTTTCAGTGCCATGAATTCGTCGGACTGTCCCATGACGGTCCTTGTCAACTTCACCTGCTGGCTCTTCGCGGCGACATTGAGTTTGGCCTGGTTGACAGCATCCAGCTTCTCTGTGCGCTGAGTTTCGATTTGCCGCTGCTCCTCGTTGAGATGTGCCAAATTCTCTGGCTTCGGATGCTCCGTCTCGAACTCCTTCAGGCTGTCAATTTTGTTTTGCAGCTCTGTATTTGCCGCTTTGAGTTCCGAAGCGGCTCCCTTGACGCCTGTTTCCTGGCTGATGTTGCTTTCCACCTTCATGTTGGAGATGGTCTTGTAGGATGCGTATGCCGCCGCTCCTGCCTGTATGGCGCAGATGATGCTGCCTGCGATAAGCCCCGTCAAAGCCGCGCTCTTCTGCAGGTCGGCCTGGTTCTGGATGCTTGTCATTATCGATGTGGTCTCCGCCTGGCGAATCTGACGCTGTGCGTTCTTCTGCTCTTGTGCGCATTCGGCGAGGAGGGCCATCAGCGCATAAAGGTCGAAGAGCACCTGCGACGCCGAGGTCTTGGCTCCTGCGCTGACCGTATTGCCGTTGACGCCGTCCGCCTTGCCGCTGTTCCCATCCGCCTTGCCGCCGTTGGACGTCGAGGTCGTGTTATTCTGCTTTGCCGCATTCACGCCCTGAAGCAACGTCTCCAGCGTGTTGATGAAGACCTTAGTCTGCTCCTCTGTGAAATTGAATGTCTTGTCGTTCTTCAGCTTGTCGATCAGGGACTCCAGCTTCGCCGCAGGATCCTCAACCTGTCCTTTGGGCGCATCGATTTCAGGCGTCCCCAGCAGGTTCAGCAGCACTTTCTTGTCGGCCTCGCTCAAGACCAGATTATTGCGTGAACTAGTTTTATCCGCGCCATTGACATTGCCAGTTTGAGTCACGCTCTCCAGCATGACCTTCCAGTCAATACCCTTGTTGCCTATTCCTTCGATTCCTGCCATATCTGAAAACTCCTTCCCTCGTCATTCCTGCGAGGTTCATAATTAGAGGTTGTTCGTTTATTTTCACAGGCTAGAGCCTGTGAATCCATCTTTTTCCTGCCACCGCTACGCGATTCCGCCTTGGGTAGCCTCTCTACCGTGGGTTTCGCTTCGCTCCACCCACGGCTGTATTCCTTTTGCCGCGCTCTCCGACGACGAGCCGTCGTCGTTACACCCGCCGTCGCCACGATTTTATGCCATTTGGGACATCTGCTGGGCGATTGTCTTCTGGGTGTCCGTTTCGGAATCCAGAATCTGGGTCAATTGCGAGAAGATGTTCTGGATGAGTTCGAGAATCTCCTTGAGTTCATCCTCGCTCTCCTCAAGCTGCTGCTGGAGCTGAGCGAGAATCTTGGCGGTCTCCGTGACATCCGCCTGCGACTTGCCAGCCGCATAGTTCAGTCCCGCGCCGACGCCGTTGCTAACGATTGAGACCAGGCCCATGACCCTCATCGTGGCGTTTGCAACCTGCTGAATAGTCTTCGCCATCTCCTGGGCTGAGGTCAGCGTGTTGGAAAGCGCCGAACCCGCACTTGCGCCACAGCAGGCTATGGTCGCAGCCAAGATGACGACTGCCATCGCCACCTGTGCGACAATCTTCGCTGCTTCCTTGCTCATGCCGAGCTTCTCAAGCCCTTCGGCAAGCGCCTTCGTGATCTTTTCCATGGCTCCCGTCTCGTTCAGGATGCAGGTGCCGACCGCGATGGCCGCGCCGACGACCGCTCCGACCGCAATACCGCCTGTCGCGACGCACGCCGCCACGGCGACAACCACTGCCACAGCCGCCATCAGCCATCCGAAAATCTTGTTGAACAGGCTGGCCTTGGCTGCGTCGTCCATCTTTTTCAGGGACTCGTTGATCTTGTCCATGCGTTCCTTGTGGCCTGAGGAAATCGTATCCTTCTGGGTTTCAATGCGCTCCTGCGCCAGTTTGGCCTGCTCTTCCGCATTGTCGAGCTGGAGGTACATCATGAGCTTCTCAAGGTCAACTTCCTTGGCCTTCTCGTCGTCTGGATTGTCAATGGAGGGCGTTCCCGTGGCCCCATTGACAGTCCCTGTCTCGCCGCGAGATGCGACGGGCGTGTTGGAGATGCGCACCGAGCGCTCTGTTCCTAGCAATGATGCAACTTCCTTTACGAGAGCCTGCCCCTTTTCGGAGAGGTTGAGACCTTTCGCGAAATCTGCCGTCTGGTTGGTCGCCAATGGCCTGGATTGTATTCCTGATACTTCTGGCATATTTGAATCCTCCGTGTGTTTAGTTGTTCTTGTTTCAGTTGTTCTTCTCTATCAGGGCCTTGAGTTCCGCTGCCTTGGTGCGGTACTCGCGTCCAAGTTCCGAGTCATTCGAGCAGAACTTCTCTAGCGCGGCGAGCGCGGAGAGCGCGTTGTCCTTGTCTCCAAGGGCAAGGAAGCACTGCGCTGCGAAATACTGCGGCTTCGGATTGTCGAGGTCCAGGAAGGAGGCATAGCCATATGAGGTGATGGCGTCGCCGTAGAGTTTCTTGACCTGCTGAGCCGCGCCGAGGCCCGTCCAGTACTTCGGTTCGAGGTGGTCGAAGAGCACGAGGAAGCGGAAGACTTTCTCCGCGTCATCGTAGCGGCCAGTGTTGTAGAAGCTATATCCCATAGAGTAGATTGCCTCCATCTCAGCGTCGGTGATACCCTTGAGTTCGCGGACGGTGCCCATCTCACCCAGTGCCTTGGCGGCCTGCTCAATCTTTTCCTGGGTCAAAAGTGATGTGTCGAATGCCATTGTCATTTCTCCGTGGTTAATTGGTTTATCTTTAAATCAAACGATGTTCTCGCGTTTGGCCGCGATGGTATCCAGGATATCCTGGTAGTGCGCGGACAGGGCGTCCTGAAAGACTTGCACGGAACTGTGCATTTCAAGATATTTCTCCTCTTCCTCACTGCGTTCAGCCTTGTCGTCTTTATTGATGGAAGTCACATCGGAGGCGTCGATCTTCAGGGCATCTGCGATGTCCCTTATGATGGTCTCGTCGGTTATCTCCGACAAAGCCTGCTGAATCTTCTGATTCAGTTCAGCCTTTGCGGCATTTGCGGCGGAGAGAACGTTCTTTGCGTCCGAAAGCGTGCCTTTTGCAGCGGCCAGATTTTCGTTCGCCGTTTCCAGTTTTGTCCGTGCTTTTTCCAGCATGGCCTGAGTGGCATCCTTCTTGTCCTGGATACCGTCCAGGTCCTTCTTTGCCTGCTCAAGTTTTGCCTGTTCGTTGGCGAGGCGTTTCTTGAGGTTCGTCTCCTTCTGCGCATCGACCTCGTTTTCTATCTGCTTTGTCAGGCTGTCGATTTCCATCTGGAGTATCGTGATTTCCGAAGACTCCTGTTGCATCTTCGCCTGGAGGTTTTCCAGTTCCTTGGAGAGAGAATCTACCTGCGACTGTTTTTGGGAAACCTCCTTTTCACTTGCGTTGACGATTCCCTCCAGTTGCGAGACTTGCGTTGTGAGTGTGTCAATGGCTGCAGTCGTGCTGTCAAGCTGCTGGCTGTAGTTTTCAGCCTGTTCCAGCAGTTCCAGGTTGCGTGCGGAGACCATCCCCCGTTCCTTCGCCTTTGCAATGACTGTCGTGAATGTGCTTTGAAGTGTCTTTTTGGCAGTGGTTTCTTTGGTGTCCGCCGTCTCCAGGTTCAACTTGTTCACCAGCGCCTCCAGATCCATCGGAGCGTTTGAAACGGTGAGGTTCGGAGTTCTGGACAGAAGGGGCGGGAGCTCCTTCTTTTGCTCCTGGGTGTCCTGCGGCGTATCCAGATTGGCCTGCTGCGCCATCACATCCAAGGTGATTTTTTTGTTTAGATTGACTTCCGGCATGATTGTGTTCTCCTATGTTCGTTGAAGTGTATCTGCTATGATTACACCTCCTCAAGAAAAAGGTTACAGGTCAAAGCCGAAAATTATTCATCATCATGTTGAATTTCCGACGACGGTTCTCCAAATCCTCCTTGGTATCCCCTGGATCGAAGGTCCGCTCTGTCGCGCGTCTCGCAGTCGCTGAATGTGAATCCACCTGGGAGTTCGCCTCGCCAGCCTGTGTCTGCTCCTCCTCAATGGCAGGCAGCCCACGGCGCGCCAGCTCCTGATTCACCGCCTTCATCTGCTCTGGTGTAAAACTCATGGCCTCCACCTGCTCGCGGGTCAGTCCCTGCGCCTCGAGCAACCTGTCCGTCTCCGCGCGACGCAGTTCGAGCTTTGCAAGAAGTTCATTGGAAGCGTTAATCGTCCTTCGTATGCGTGCCAAAAAGGCCTTTGTCTCGTCATCAAGACGCGTATGTTTCTGTTCGTTTTCCATCTTATTTCGCTGCTCCCAATCACTTTCCTGGGTTGCTTAAAAACCTTGACTAATCATCACTATTTTTTCGGCTAATATATTATACTATTTGTTAGGGGATTTGACAAGTGTTTTATTGTTTTTTTTCGCCTTTGGCACTATATTATCGAAAATCATCAGCCACCAGGATCAAACAATGCAAAAAAAAACTCCGAAAATTATCCGTCCAGAGGCAAGGCACCTCCAGGAAAAACGCACCTTCCAAGGCATCCCCAGCATCACCGTCATGCCGTCTGGCCGTCTTTTCGCCATCTGGTACGGCGGAGGTGTCGGCGAGGGGCCTGACAATTTCGTGATGCTCGCCCATTCGGATGACGGCGGGAAGACCTGGAGCGACGCGGAGTGGATTGTCACCCCCGCCCCTGGCTACCGCACGTTCGACCCGGCCCTCTTCACCGCCCCCGATGGCCGCCTATGCCTCTTCTGGGCACAGTGCAAATCATCTGCCCTGCACGATATTTTCGACGGCAAAAACGGGGTCTGGTTCTCATCGGTGGACAATCCCGACGCCGCACCTGAGGCCTTCCGCTTCACCTCCCCAGTCCGCATTTCGGATGGCGTGATGATGAACCGCCCAATCGTGCTTGACAACGGCGAATGGGCCCTGCCCGTCTCCCAGTGGAATCACCGCATCTACAAGGAGGAGAATCCGCAAGGCGGAGCGCAGATGCTCGTCTCCAGCGACAATGGACGAAGCTTCACTCTTCGAGGCTTTGTCCATGTTCCCAAAGAGATAGCCAGTTTCGACGAACACTCCCTCTACCCGTTGCCCAATCACCGCCTCGGGATGCTGATACGCATTGCTGGTGGCTACGCCGAATCCTTCTCCGAGGATGGAGGCAAAACCTGGTCACCGATTGCCAAAAGCGCCATTCCTGGCCCCGATGCACGCGCTTTTCTGGGCACTCTGCCATCGGGACGGTTGCTTCTCGTCCACAACAACGACACTCGCAAGCGGCGAAACCTGACTGCCGCCCTTTCCGATGACGGCGGTAAAACCTGGCCATACACCCTGCTCCTGGATGCGCGGGACACTGTTTCCTATCCAGATGCAGTGGTTGCGCCCGACGGCACCATCTGCATCATCTACGACCACGCCCGTAAACAAGGCGGCGACATCCTCTTTTCACGCATCACTGAAAGCGACATCGAGGCAGGGCACCTCGTCTCTGCCGACAGTTTTGCAGGAGCCGTCGTCAGCCATACCCGCCCCATTCCACAGTAAAACTATCATTTAAAATGTGCGCTGTCAAAAACGCACCACACCATAATCCACAGCCAAAAGGAGAAACACCATGGATCCTGAAATCAAAGAAGTCGGAAACAAGCTGAATCAAATCACCACGGGCATCCAGTCACAGGGCTTTTGGGACTACACGAAAGAGTTTTTCTCAACTCACCAAAACTTCCTCTACAACCTTGGGAAGCTGATCGTCCTCTGCCTGGTCGTCTTCCTGCTGGCCAGACTGGCCTGCGTCATCGTCAAGAAGCTTATTGAAAAATCCATCCAGAAAATCGGCGCCATGGACGAAGCCATCGGCCATGTCATCTACAATATCGCAAGAACGTTGATTTGGATTATCGCGGGCCTGATTGCGCTGGATCTCTTCGGCTTCAACACCGCTAGCATCCTGACAGTCCTCGGTGCCGCTGGCCTGGCCATCGGCCTGGCCATGAAAGATTCCCTGAGCAACATCGCCGCAGGCATCATGCTGCTCATCCTGCACCCGTACAAGGGCGGCGATTTCATCGAATGCGGCAGCATCAGTGGCGTCATCAAGGAACTGGGGCTCTTCACAACCACCCTGCAGACCGTTGACGGCATCTTCGTCTCCGTTCCCAACAGCGTTCTCTTCGGCAGCCCCATCAAAAACTACTCCCACAACGCCACGCGCCGCGCAGACATCACCGTCGGCATCGCCTATTCGGACAATCTCGCAGAAGGCCTCAAGGTGCTGGGTGAACTGCTCAACAGCAACGAACGCATCCTGAAAGACCCTGCCCCGCAGGTGGTCGTCTCCGACCTGGCAGACAGCTCCGTCAACATCACGCTTCGCTTCTGGGCCACCAACCAAAACTACTGGGACGTCTATTGGCAGGTCAAGGCACAGCTCAAAGGAACCATCGAAGGCGCGGGCCTCAACATCCCGTTCCCACAGAGAGTTGTCACCTTCGCCAACAACCCAGCGGACGTGAGGAAATAAAAGTGCTTGTTCTCCACAAGCGACGGGGGACTGAGCCCCCCGAATCCCCTCATCGCTAAAAGCGGCTAGAGGGTATGGAAAGCAACTTCACAAACAAAGCCCCAGGTGGGTGACATTTGTCACCCACCTGGGGCTTTTTCACACAAGCCAATGGCAACCTTATAGCGAGGGCTTAAGCCCCCTCGTTCGAAGCCCCTAGCCCCTCTATAGCGGGGGTGGGGGGCGCTCAGCCCCCCGTCGTTTGTAGCCCCTAGCCCCTCTAAAGCGGGGGGGCGGGGGGGGAGCAGCGCCCGTCGTTCGTAGCCACTAGCCACTAGCCGCTTTATAACGGGGGTTCGGGGGGCGTCAGCCCCCCGTCGTTCGTAGCCACTAGCCACTCAGAACGCAAGTGTCATCTCCAATCTGAACCAGTTGCTATCGTGCCCGTCGTCATGGAAGTTGCCAGGCATGAAGTGTGAGAGCCACGCCTGGAAGGAAAGGTTCTTGTTGACCTTGTAGGTTGCGCAAGTACCAGCGAGCAATCCTACGTGCCTGCCGCCACCCGTTTGGTTGTCGCTTCCAACCACGCCATCGGTGTCGTCCGCAAAGAAGTCGGTTAGGAAGAATGACAGATTGCACCCTTCAATCACATTGAAGCTCAGCTTGGTGCTGAGCATATTGAGATTGCTCCAAATGCTATTCAGCATGATGGGAAGGAGCTCTTCGCCCCAAAGCGGACACTGGCAAAGCATCGGATTCCAATAGCGGTCGCGCCCCTCGCCGCCGTCGTCGCCACTGAAATGGGCAGCCTCCACCCCAAGCATGGGCTTGAAGGTGGTATCATCGCACAAGTGGAAGTTCAGGCGAGCATCCGCCATCTCGCCACCGAGGTGCTCGCCATAGGCGTCACGTCCGAACTGCCTGGCGGCCTCCAGCGAGTAGTCGAGCCAGTCGGGGGCGTTGCCGAAGAGCCTGAAGCCAGCTGTATGAAGGCTGAGGGAGGCATCTGGCTTGTGGTAGCAACGGTCAATCGTGTCGGGATGGCGGTCTTCGACATCGTTGAACATGTAGTACACGTCCAAGTTGATGGACTTGTCGAACTTGTGCGTCCAGTAGAGACCTGCGGTGAAGATGTCGCCACAGCGCAAGACACGGTTCTGATCGTTGATGAAAACATAGCGGTCCTTCCAGGAATCGTAGAAGACGAACGCGGTGACGGTTTCGGAATCATCCGAATAGCGTGCGCTTATACCGTCGAAATAGACGGAGCGTCCCTGATCGAAGGGGGTGCCTTCGCTGATGAGCAGGCCGTTGCCCAGCATCATGTCCTGGCGCCCCAAGGTAATGCGCAGCTTGCCATCAATCAGATTCTTGAAGACGACATTGGCGGAATCCACATAGACCTCATCGGGGAACTCCCAAGTACTGCCGCCATCGTTGTTATCTTTCGATGGGCTGGTGGTCACATAATGAAAGCGATTGCCCAAACGGAGGTTGATGGTCACGTCCTCGCCAAAATCCAATGCCGCGCCAAGGCGCGTCCTTACGCGGAGATACTCCGTGGTGTGGCGGTGCTCCTTGGGTGCATTCGGAACGACAACATTCCAACCGTACCCCTCATAGCGTGCACGCACATCGCCCATTAGACGCAGCGAGATGTCATCGGTCACCTTCAGGCTTAGTTCGGCGAAAGTCGCCATGGCAACCATCATACAGACAAAAACAAGTTTTTTCAGTTTCATAGTCAAGCCTTTTGTTGGTTTGTTTTGCCCCTCCTAAAACTTAACTTCTAGAGCTTCTAGAGTTTCTAGAAAATCTAGGCTAGAAGCTCTAGCACTGCACCGCCACTATGGCAGTTTCTTCAGGGATGCGGCCAATTCCTCGTCGGTGGGGATGTAGTCGCTCATCTCACCGTCGTTGAAGCGCTGGTAGGCAACCATGTCGAAGTAGCCCGTGCCAGTCAGACCGAAGACGATGTTCTTCGCCTCGCCTGTCTCCTTGCACTTGAGTGCCTCGTCAATGGCGACCTTGATGGCATGGGAGCTTTCGGGGGCGGGCAGTGTGCCTTCGACTCTGGCGAAGCGGCGGGCGGCCTCAAAGACCTCCACCTGCGTGGCAGAACGCGCCTCAATCAGCTTCTGGTCGTAGAGCTCGGAAACGATGGAGCTCATGCCGTGGTAGCGAAGGCCACCCGCGTGGTTGGGAGACGGAATGAAGTCACAGCCCAGCGTGTACATCTTCGCCAGCGGGCAGACGCGGCCCGTGTCGCAGAAGTCATACGCATATTTGCCGCGGGTCAGGCTCGGGCAGGAGGCAGGCTCGACGGCGATGATGTCGCAGTTAGACTTGCCGTTCAGCTTGTCAGCGACAAACGGGGAAATCAAACCGCCCAGGTTGGAGCCACCGCCCGCGCAGCCGATGATGACGTCGGGCTCGATGCCGTATTTCTTCAGCGCGGCCTGCGTCTCAAGGCCGATGATGCTCTGGTGGAGCAGAACTTGGGCAAGGACGGAGCCGAGGGTATAGCGGCAGTTCGGCGTGCTCACAGCCGTCTCAACCGCCTCGGAAATGGCGCAGCCAAGGCTGCCGTTGGTGCCTGGGTGGGCCGCGAGGATTTCACGCCCGACCTTCGTGGTGTCGGAGGGCGAAGGCGTCACTTCCGCACCATATGTGCGCATGACTTCGCGGCGGTGCGGTTTCTGCTCGTAGGAGCACTTCACCATATAGACATGGCACTTCAGGCCGAAGAACGAGCAGGCCATGGAAAGGGCGGTCCCCCACTGCCCTGCCCCCGTCTCGGTGGTGATGCTGGTCAGCCCCTCTTCCTTTGCGTAGTAGGCCTGCGCGATGGCGGAGTTCAGCTTGTGGCTGCCCGAGGTGTTGTTGCCCTCGAACTTGTAGTAGATGTGGGCAGGCGTACCAAGCTCCTTCTCCAGGAAGTAGGCACGCACCAGAGGCGACGGACGGTACATCTTGTAGAAGTCGAGAATCGGCTGGGGAATCGGGATGTAGGGGGTGACGTCGTCCAGCTCCTGCTTCGCAAGCTCACGGCAGAAGACGTGGCTCAGTTCATCCAGCGTGACGGGCTGCTTCGTGGCGGGATTCAGCAGCGGCGCGGGCTTCTTCGTCATAGCGGAACGCACGTTGAACCAGGCGGTCGGCATCTCGTCTTCGTTCAGATAGATTTTGTAGGGAATCTCGTTTGACTTGCTCACAATGCTCATTTGCTTTTGCTCCTTGTTGATTGAGATTGGTTTGAAGAATATATACGAAAAAACTCAAAGTTCAATGTAGTTTCCCAGGAAGACGAACTGCTCGGCCTCCATGGAAAGCTCGTCCAGAAGCTCCGTCACGCCCTTTGCGCGAACAGATGCATCGAAGTCGAAGTAGAAGGAGAACTCAAAGTCGCTGCCAGGCAGCGGAACGCTTTCCAACTTGGTCAGGTTCAGACCAAGCGCTGCAAAACGGGAGATGAAGCGTGAAAGCGTGCCAGCTCGGTGCGGCAGACGCAGGGTCACGCTGACGCGGTTGGCGCCAGGGTAAACCTGAAGTTCACGCGAGATGCAGATGAAGCGCGTGTAGTTGTTGTCGTGGTCCTGGATGTCCTCCTTCAGGATTGAAAGCCCATACAGCTCCGCGCACTGCGGAGAGGCAATCGCGGCGATGTCCCTGCGGCTTCCCTCCGCCACCTCGCGGGCAGCGACAGCCGTGTTCTTGCCCGTCGTCACCTGGACATCCTTCAACGAGCGGATGAACTCGCCGCACTGCCCGACCGCCTGCTCGTGCGAGACAATCTCCTTGATATCCTCCAGCTTCACGCCTGGCTTTACCAGCAGCGAATGGCGCACATGGAGCTTCAGGGCACGCACGATGTAGAAGTTGTACTTGCCCATCAGGTCATAGACGGGCTTCACTGTGCCAAAAGTACTGTTTTCGATAGGCAGAACGCCATACTGGCACAGTCCGCGCTCCACGGCCTGCGCCACGGCCTCGAAGTTCTTGAAGCCGCTGATCATCGCGTGTCCGAACGCCTTTTCAGCCGCCTGAAAGGCGTAGGAGCCGTCGATGCCGCAGCAGGCCACCGTCGGCATGTTCGGCAAAAAGTCAGGCGTAGCGGCGACCGCCGCGCGGATTTTGTCTCCCAGCGGCGTTTTTTCGCCACGGTGAATCACGCGGCGCTGGACTCCACGGCTCAGGTCGAGGATGGTGCTGAAAAGCATCTGCGCGTCATTGACCAGTTCTGGTCCCGCCTCCTGTGATATGCGCTGCATGACCTCGCGATCCCGTGCTGGTGCGGCCACTGGCTGATTCTGCTCCTTCTTGACCTGCGCTATGTCCTCGGCAAGCGACATGCGCTCCTTAAACAGCTTCAGTAGCGCATCGTCAATCTCGTCAATACGTTTTCTGCAATCCGACACTTCCATCAACATGCTCCTTTTAGCGTTCAGTTGTTCAACAGTAAATCCAGCAAAACAATGGCCGCCACGGCCTCGACGACAGGTACGGCGCGCGGGACGATACAGGGGTCGTGGCGCCCCTGCACAACCAGCTCGGCAGGCACCATCGTCGCCAAATCCACCGATTGCTGCGGCTTCGCAATGGAAGGCGTCGGCTTGATGGCCACCCTAAACACAATGGGCATTCCAGAGCTGATACCGCCCAATATACCGCCGTGGTTGTTGGTCATCGTCACCACGCGCCCTTCTTTCACGACAAATGGGTCGTTGCACTGCGAACCACGCATCCGCGCAGCCGCAAAGCCTGCCCCAAATTCAACGCCCTTCACGGCGGGTATCCCAAACAACGCCTTTGCCAGCTGGTTTTCGATTCCGTCGAACATCGGGTCACCGATGCCGCCAGGGAAACCAACTGCTGCGCACTCGATGATGCCGCCCACGGAGTCACCGTCAAGACGCGCCGCTTCTATCTCGTCACACATCGCTTTCCCACGTGCGTCATCGACGACAGGAAACGGCTTGCCCGACACCGCCCGCAGCTCTTCGGCGGTGATGGCAACGGGGTCAAACGGTGCATCCTCCACGCCGCCGATGGAGCGGATATGGCCACTCACCGTCACCCCACGGCGTGACAACACCTGGCTGCAAACAGCTCCAGCAAAGACCAGTGGGGCTGTTAGGCGCCCCGAGAAATGCCCTCCGCCAGCGCGGTTCTGAAATCCATGGTATTTCAACTCGGCGGTGTAATCCGCATGGCCAGGACGCGGGATGTTCGCCATCTTGGCGTAATCCTGCGAGCGCGTGTCCTCGTTGCAAATGATGGCGCAGAGTGGTGTGCCGCAGGTACGACCATCCAGCAGTCCCGACAGTACCTCTGGCTTGTCACCCTCCTTGCGCGCCGTTGACTGGCGGTTGCGCCCAGGCGCGCGCCGCTGCATGAACGCCTCGACCGCCTCCATATCCACCGCCTCACCAGCAGGAAGCCCATCAACCACCACGCCAATGGCAGCACCATGGGATTCCCCAAATACCGAAACCTTTACGTTATCGCCAAATGTCGAGCTCATATCATAGCCTGCAGATTCGTTTCCAATCATCCAGAAAACATGGAAAAGACTTGTTAACGGCCTCCACGTTGTCAACCTCTATATTCGCGTTCGTAGCCAGCGAAAGCAAAACTGCCGCCATCACCAAACGGTGGTCGTTGTGGACATTCACATGCGCCCCATGCAAAGGTGTCCCTCCGTCTATGATGAGCGAATCCTCCGTCTCCGTCACATTTGCGCCAACGGCAGTGAGCATCTCCGCCATGCCAGAGAGGCGGTCGCACTCCTTCATGCGCACACGCTTGGCATTCGCCAAAACCGTACGCCCTTCGGCTGCCGCCGCCACAACCGCCAGCACGGGAAACAAGTCAGGATTCTCCGAAATATCCAGCGTGACACCATGCAGCGGACGCGAGGCAACAGTTATCGCCTCGCCATCAACAGCAACCTTCGCCCCGAAATCCCGCAAAAATTCCATAATCCGCCTGTCGCCCTGAGCAGATGCGACATTCATTCCCCTGACTGTCACCCTACCGTCAATCGCGCCTGCACACAGCAACGCTGCGGCATTGGACCAGTCACCCTCTACAAGGACGTTACCAGGCGAACGATAGGTTTGTCCACCAGGCACTCGCCATCCATCCGACAGTCTCTCCACAACGATGCCAAACTGCTCAAGCACTTGCAAAGTCATGGTAACATAATCAGAGGATTCCAGTTGGCTGGTCAGCCTGATGCAGCCTCCTCTCGGTGTTATCGGCAATGCCAAAAGCAAGCCAGTAATATACTGCGAACTGACATTGCCTGGCAACTGAAACTCACCACCTGTCAATCTCCCCGTCAGTGTCAGCGGCACTGAATTGGCAGAGAGGTTGCAGCCATTCGCACGCAAGCCATCACATAGTTCGCCCAATGGCCTGTTCGGCAACCGTCCTGCCCCGATGAACTCCGCTCCATTCGGAAGACGCGCTGCCGCAACTGGCAGCATAAAACGAAGCGTGGAACCACTTTCACCGCAGTCAAATAACGCCTGACCAATGGGAGATTTACCAGGGACCACCCGCAAACCGTTATCCAATGGCTGGACAATAGCCCCCAACGCCTTGATGCAGCGTATCGTCGCCTCAATATCTGCTGACGTAAAGCCATTGAGAACCACATCTGTCGCCACATCTGCCAGGGCCGCAGCAATCAAGACGCGGTGCGCAACGGACTTCGAGGGGATGGCCTCGACGCAACCGAACACATCGAATGGTGAGAATGTGTAGCTCGTCATCTCAGGCTCCTTTGCGCAGAAACTCCTGCGCCTCCTGCAAAGGGAGTTCCAACAGGGTACAATTCCCGATGGCGAGCGGCACCACGAGTGTCAGCTTGGAGCCTGCACGTTTTTTGTCGCTGGCGATGGCGGGCAGCAATTTCTCCATCGGCATCGGCAGCAAAACAGGCAAGTTGTTGTTCTGCAGCGCATTGCTGATGTGGTCGGACAGTTCCTGCGTCGCAAGACCATTCGCGACGGCGGCCCTGGTGACAGCGGCCAGCCCCATTGCCACAGCATGCCCATGGCAGATTGCGTAGTCCGAGCACTTTTCGATAGCGTGCCCCAAGGTGTGCCCCAAGTTCAGGAGTTTCCGCTCCCCCTGCTCAAACTCATCGGCTTCAACGACATCCGCTTTGATGCGGATGCACGTTCCAATCACCTCGTCCAGATGGGGATTCCACGCCCCCTGCTCCATCAACGCAAACAGCTTTGCATCTCGCAGCACCGCCGTCTTCAACGCCTCCGCAACGCCGTCAGCAAAAACCTCCTTCGGGAGGGTGGCCGTCACAGCCGTGTCGCAAATAACGAGCGATGGCTGATGGAACGCACCCACCAGGTTCTTTCCAGAGGGCAAATCGACGCCCGTCTTGCCGCCGACGGAGGAATCGACCATCGCCAACAACGTCGTCGGTATTTGTACAAAGCGAATGCCCCTCAGGTAGGTTGCCGCCGCAAAGCCCGTCAAGTCCCCCGTCACACCGCCGCCAAGAGCTATGACCACATCGGTGCGCGTAAAGCGGTTTTCCGCAAGAAATTGCAGTATATTTCCGTAGGTCGCCAGCGTCTTGGAGGCCTCGCCTGCAGGAAACCCATGCGGCACAGGCGCAAAACCTGCAGCCATCAAGGAGCTTTCCAAAGCTGGAAGATGTAGCTTCGCCACGTTGCTGTCCGTCACCACCGCAACTCTGCCAGGCGCATGGACAGCCGTCATCAGCTCACCTGCCCTCGCCAGAAGCCCACTGCCGACATGGATGGAATACGGCTTTCCAGTCTTGACCTCTATGATTCCGTTCATAGCTTCTTCTCCGCTTCCAACTGTGCCATGGCAGCCTTTTCCAAAGCATCGACCTGCGCCTTGACATCCCGCCCCTCGGCCAACAGCATCTCCAAACCTTCCCTGTTCTCCTGCGCAATAGCGTCGCGGTACTGTGTCAACCGCTCAATCAGGCCGTTCAGTTCCCGCAGCAGCGGCTCGCGGTTCTGCAAAAACAGCTGAGACCACATGTCGGGAACCAGCGTCGCCACGCGTGTCATGTCCTTGAAGCTCCCTGCCGAAAACCCCGTATGCACCAGCGCCGAAGGGCTTTTGACATACGCGCTGGAGAGGACGTGCGCCAGCTGCGACGTGTAGGCGATAATGCGGTCGTGCTCCTCGGGAGTCGCAATCTTGATGCGCCCGAAGCCCAACGACAGGAAAAAACGCTTCAGCATCGTCAGCCACGCCAGATCCTTCACGTCGGGATGGGTGACCAGAATCATCGTGGCTTTGGCGAAGAGGCTCTGGCGTGCCGCCGCGAAGCCCGACTTCTCGATGCCCGCCATGGGGTGGCCACCGCAGAAGGTCCAGCCTCGATTCGCGGCAAGCGACTGTCCCAACCGACAGATGTCCCGCTTGATGCCGCCGCAATCGACGACGATGGAGCCTACGGGAAACTTGTCCGCATACTCCTTCAGGCAGGCTTCAATCTGGTCAGGATAGAGTGCGATAAGCACAATCTTGCACTGCGCGAGCTTCTCGTCGTCCAGCACGCCGTCGATGGCCTCCACCAGCTGCGCCCTCTTGACGACAGAATCCTGGAGGTCATAGCCATAGACGCGATGCTCGGTATTCGTCTTGATGCTCTTCGCCAAAGAACCGCCTATCAGCCCCAGCCCGATGATGCCCACGTCCATTGTCATCCCTCCAGCGACGTGACCAGCTGACGCATCGCCTTGACGCGCTTAGCGAGTACGTCAAAAGCCTCTGGACGAATGGATTGCGGACCGTCGCACTTCGCATGAGGCGGGTCGTTGTGGACCTCGATCATCAGGCCGTCACAGCCTGCCGCCACGGCGGCAACCGCCATCGTCGGCACGAACCTCGCAATGCCCAAGGCATGGCTGGGGTCAATAACGACTGGCAGGTGCGACAGCTCCTTGAGCACGGGCACCGCCGCAATGTCCAACGTGTTGCGCGTGAAGGTCTCAAAGGTGCGGATGCCACGCTCGCAGAGAATTATCTGCTCGTTGCCACCGCTCATGATGTACTCCGCGCTCATCAGCAACTCCTGATAGGTATTCGCCAGACCGCGCTTCAACAGAATGGGCTTCCCCGTCCTGCCCAAGTGCTTCAGCAGCTCGAAGTTCTGCATGTTGCGCGCACCAACCTGGATGATATCGACCTCGCCAAAGAGCTCCAGCTGGCCGATGTCCATAATCTCTGTGATGATTGGCATCCCCGTCTCCGCCTTCGCCTCCAGCAGCAGCTTGATGCCTTCCGCGTGCATCCCCTGGAAAGCATACGGCGAGGTGCGCGGCTTGAAAGCACCGCCGCGAAGGATGGAAGCCCCCGATGCCTTCACGGCCTTCGCCACCTCGCAAATCTGCTCGGGAGATTCCACGGAGCATGGTCCTGCAATCATCTGGAAGTTCCCGCCGCCAATGCTGATGCCCTCCGCAATCTGAATGATGGTGTCCTGCGGATGGAAACGGCGGTTCGCCTTCTTATAGGGCTCCTGGATGCGCTTGACGTCTGCGACAATGTCCAGCGCCCGCACCAGGTCTATATCCACGGAAGTGGTGTCTCCCACCAGCCCCAAGACGGTTTGCTGGGAGCCAGACGAGATATGCACGTCCAAGTTCAGGCTTTTCAGCCACTGGATGAGGTTTTCCAACTGGCGGGGATTCGGATTTTCTTTCAGTACGACGATCATTATGGTTTCTCCTGTTTGAGATGTATTTACAGGGGAGAAAAATACAAAAAGCTCCGTAGCATGTTTCAGGAAGGTCTGCTACGGAGCTTTGGGGTTATCCACTTTGATTGCTTTGTGGTATTCCAGGCTATCCTTTCAAGGCGTGCGCGACCATCCCACGGCTACTAAACCACCAATAGCCGTAATAAAAGTAAAAGCTCGCGTATGAAAGAGTTTGATGCATGGAGTTGTTGTGATTAAAGCCTTGTTCTAATGAAGCGATACATAATATATGCTGTGTTTTTCAATTGTCAAAACAAAAAGTTACTTTTTTTGACAATTGGCTCATTAATGGGAGAACTACCTCTTTAGAATGAATAGGTCACAGCAATACTGTAGATATCGGAGGAGCAATCGACAGCGCGTCCCTTCAGGTAATGCGTCCCCCCCTGCGCCTCGTAGGCTTGTGTGTAGCTGACATGTTCCATGAAGAGGTGGGTATATGCCATATTCAGCGTGACATGCTCGTTGAACTTGTAGCCGAAACCGCAGGAAACCCAGTAGCGGTTGGCATCTGGCAGGCAGGTATTGCGCCACTTGTCCTTCACAGGCGTCTTGTCAAAGGCCAGTCCTGCGCGAATGGTCAGTTTGTCGGTCAACTCGTAGGTGCCACCAAAGGCAAACTTCCAGTTGTCCCCCCACTTCATGTCCAACTTGCTTTTTTGCGTGCCCAGAACGGGGCGGTCAAACTTAATGGTGATGTCCTTCATGACACTCCACTCTGACCATGAAACATCTCCCATCAATTTCAGACGGTCCGTAACTTGTTGCTCGACGCCGAAGTTGATAATGGTGGGCAGATGCAGTGTGGCATCGCCATCAGACCTGATATAGTGTTCGACTCCTCGTTCCACGTAATTGTCCAGTAGCGCTTTCGTGTTCTGGCCATTGCGCACACGCGCCTTCAAATCGACATCGTGCTTCATCCTGGAGCGATACCCCAAACCAATTTTGGTTCCTGCAAGAGGTTCATATAAAATACCAAACGTATATCCAAGGGCAACGGAATCACCCTGCATCTTCATCTGACCATCAGCATATCCAATACCAGTTGCCCCCATTTGTGGAAGGCTGAGAGCCCTGGACATGGTCATCTCCGCATATTCACCAAGCAGACCACCACCAATGGAGAGGTTGTCGGTAATCTTCCAAGCAATGACAGGCGACATGTCCATCACGGCGATTTCCGTCTCAATACTGGTATAGCGACCTAGCCATTTCGGGCAGTAGTCCATACGGGTACCAGAGGTTGCCGAGAAACCAAGGCCAAAACTGATGTTCTTAGTGATGGGCTGCACATAGTAGAGATTCGGGATATAGCTCCAGCCACCGTAGTTGCCGCCTGCATGATGCCCCGCAATCGGGTCGCTGCCGTGGTCTTCATAGCCCGTGCCAACATAGAGGAAATGGGTGCCCAAAGAGATTTTCGCCGTCTCAGACCAGGCTGGCGTGGAGGGGTTGAAGTAAAGTGCGGAGGGATCTTCCGTATCAGCCGCCATGCCTGCCAGGGCACGCCCCATGCCGTTGGCACTCTGCTCCAGAATCGTAAAGCCCGCCCCCTGGCATATTCCAGCCAAAGCCAAGACAACGCAAAAAAGAACATTCCGTTTCTTCACCTTTTACCTCCAAGTTCATTGATAACCAAAGCATCATCCCCGCCGATTTGAAAAACAGCGGTTTTTTCATGGGAAAATGCAAAAAACGTGCCAAGTGTAACAGCGCGTTTCCTCCCGCACTTCGTCATGTTCAGAAATCATTTTATTGCCAGTAAATTACAGCGTTCAAAGTTTTGACTTTCACATTGCCATATTGTAGAATTGCACTCCAAAATGCCATTGTTAAATTGTGCATATTTCCACATTGGCTGGCGATTTTTCCACATCCGATCCTGATACTCTATAATATTCTAGAACGCCAACCCAATTTGATTTTTTCATTTTCTAGATTACTGTATTACAGCCTTCTCCCGCAACGAAAGCAACAGCCACAGAACCTGTCCTGTGCGCCATGCTTTAACGCGGCAGATACGTCACTTCTATAGGATAATCCCCATGCTAGACCTCCCTTCCCTTACGCTGGCTGTTCCACCGCCATTCGACCAAGGAGCACCCCATTTCAATGGGGCGTCGGTTTTCGGAGCCACACCCAACCACCAATTCATGTACGCGTTCCCAGTGCGTGGGGAGCGTCCATTATCCTTTAGTGCAGAATCCCCCTTGCCGCCTGGGGTAGCTCTCTCTCCGCAAGGGATTCTATCGGGAAGTACGGAGGCTGGAGAATATCCTCTGCTTATCACGGCGAAAAACAACCTTGGGACAGCCTCTATCGAATTCACACTGAAGGTTGGAGAAAGAATGCTGGGACGCACACCACAGCTTGCCTGGACCAGCTGGAACGCCATGATGCGCAACATCAACCAGGAAAAGATACTCGCACAGGCACAGGCGCTTGTCGCCACTGGACTAGCCTCACGCGGCTATTATTCCATCAACATTGATTCCTGCTGGCAGGGACAACGCGACCCCAAAACTACCGCCCTGCTCGCCAACAGCCGTTTCCCTGACATGAAATGCCTCGTCGATGCCATCCACACTCTGGGACTGAAGGCAGGCATCTACTCCACGCCAATGGTCATCGCATGGGGCTCCTCCGCCGTCGAGATTTTCCGTGGTGGCTCATACTATCCTCTGGACCCAAAGTATTATATGCTTCCCTTCGGCGGCTGCGGGGTTACACACTTCGAGACGCAGGATGCCGCCCAGTGGGCGCATTGGGGATTCGACTACCTCAAATACGACTGGGCCATCTGCGATGTGGAACACACGCGTCTTATGCGCGAGGCCTTGGACAAGACAGGCAAAGACTTCCAGATGTCCCTGACTGTCAAATGCTCGCTGGACAACATCGGCGAATACCCCAAGTACGCCCAGATGTACCGTTCCAACCCAGACACATCCGACCGCTGGGCCTCTATCAAGGCCAATCTCCTCAGCGCCGACAACTGGCTCCCACACACAGGGCCAGGGAAATGGTTTGATTTGGACATGCTGGCACTGGGGAGAATGGCCATCGAACGCATCAAGTACAATGAGTTCTACACGAACTCGCCAGAGAATCGCCTCACTCCAGACGAGCAGATCACCCACTTCGCGATGTGGTGCTTCCTGGCCAGCCCCGTCCAGCTCTCCTTCGATTTGACAGATATCGACGAGTTCACCCTGAACCTGGTCTCCAACGAGGAGCTACTCGCCATCAACCAGGATGCCCTCGGCGCAGCCGCCACGTTGGAACGCGATGACAACGACATCCGCATCTACAGGCGGAAGCTGTCTGGCAACCAAACCGCCTACGCTTTCGTCAATCTCTCCGACGAGACACAGGAGCTGCAATACCATTTCGGACATGCGTCAATCCTGCGTGAACCGCTGGCGATGTGTTCTCTGCCAGAGACCGACGCTGTAAAAATGCAGCTTCCACCCCATGGAACACGTATCCTGCAATTGACTCCCAAGGCTTAACTGAAAAACATGAAAACAGCACGCTCCTTTTCCACTCATGCGGAACGCCTTGAGGCCTTTCGCAATACAGACGTCTATCCCGTTGTCACATCGGAATTCTGCGCAGGGCGCAAACCACTTGAAATCGCTCGCTCCATACTGGAGGGTGGCGCCAGAATAATTCAAATTCGAGAAAAAACGATGTCAGACGGAGAGTTCATGCCACTTCTAAAGCAGGCACGGCTACTCACCCGTGAATATGGTGCCCTGCTCATCGTCGATGACCGAGTGGATGCGGCAATGGCCGCCGAGGCAGATGGTGTCCATCTCGGACAGGAGGATTTTCCCGTTGTGGACGCGCGAAAACTCGCCCCCGATCTGATTATCGGCGTCTCCACCCATAATCCCGAGGAGATTCAAAAGGCTCAAGAAGATGGTTGCTCCTATCTGAACATCGGCCCCATCTTCCCAACCCAGACCAAACATCTGGCCTGTCATTTTCTGGGCCTTGAAAATCTGCGCGCCTTCAGCCAAAAGGTGCATGTCCCCTTCTCGGTAATGGGGGGCATAAAACTGGAACACCTCCCCGAACTACAAGCCTGCGGGGCCCTTCACATTGCAGCGGTAACAGCCTTCACACAGGCCGACAACCCCGCCGAGGAAGTTGCAAAATGGCGCGCCGCCATGCATCATTAACCACCGTAAAAGACAACGCAAGACTATTTATGAATATCCTGGTAATCGATGCCCATGGAGGCGGAGTAGGCAAACAGCTTGTCACCTCACTGCGGGAAACCTTTCCCGACCTGGATATCATGGCGGTCGGCACAAACAGCACAGCCACCTCCGTCATGCTGAAGGCAGGCGCAAACCATGCAGCCACTGGCGAGAACGCAGTTGTGGTCGCCTGCCGAAAGGCTGACATCATTATTGGCCCGCTTGGGATCGTCATTGCCGATTCGCTTTATGGGGAAATCACCCCAACGATGGCACTGGCCGTTGCACAAAGCAACGCCACACGCATCCTTATCCCCTTCAATCACTGCGACAATACCGTCGTCGGTATCGGCGACTACACAGTCGGCAAACTGGTTCAGGAAGCCATCGACGAAGTGGCAAAACGACTAAAGAGGTAATTTCAAATACTAAATCAGTCAGACTACAGCCTTCACGGCTCCTAACCTTTTTTAGGGAATTATATACTTTCGTTGCCGATTGGTTTTTACCAACAGAGAAGAGCCGCGTAAGCGGCAGCAAGAGCATAGCCGTGGGTGGAGCGAAGCCGCGACAGCGGCAAAGCGAAACCCACGGTCAGATGCCCACCCCAGTCCCCGTGCGCCTTGCCGCGTAGCGTAGCGAAGCGGCAAGGCGCATCCTGGCTATCGACCAGTGAGGGATAATTTCATCAGGAAACTCAAGTATATAATTACCCTTTTTTACTGCCATCGTGTTTACAAAAAAGTTCCAAGGCAGAGCATAGCAGAACGAAATAGCCGATGGTCTCAAGACTTTCTTCTAAAAGCTCTTTGATTCTGCCCACATGTTCCTCCTCAAGCACATCGACGATGAATCGTCTGTGTCCTACACACTGTGCGACTGGCAGAATCAGAATCATGGCGCAAATCATGATTTCAAAAGATGGGTGACGAAGAAACAAAAACAACTCGCTACGCGATTGCTCAAAATGAAGCAGTGCATTGACCAGGGCAGCAAAGACAAACAAGAAACCAAGTCTCCATCCTACATATGGGATTAAACGGTCGAAAAAACTGTCCAGTTCACGACAGGCCGCCAAAGCACACAACCCTGCAAAGATAATGGAAAGATTGCGAAAATTCTTCTTATAAAACGCAAGGACAAGAAAGATTGCACAAGACAGCAATACTTCACAAAGTTGAAGGTTTTCAACAACGCCATACTCACGAAATGTCTGGCCTTTAAGCACAGAAGCCAGGCTATGCTCCAGGAGAATAACCCCAAAACACCCCCCTAGATAAATGAACTGGCGTATGGCATACCAGAGACTCTCTTTTTCATTTGTATTCATGACGCCTGCTTCCCCCTTACGCTAAACAGGTGCTCTTCGCTTTCAGGGCAAACCATCGTTTCCAACGAAACGAGGGTTTGCCAACAAGACCGAGGTAATTTCAAAACTAGCGCGAGCGCTAGTTTTGAAATTACCTCGACCATTAGGGCATTATTGAATGGCCTGTGCGCCAGCCCCCTGGTAGGCCCCGAAGAGCTTGAAGGTTTCTTCAAGCGGATAACGGTTGCCATACATTGAAACCTTCGTTTCAATCTTGCCGACCTTGTTCATGCCCATTGCCTCGCGGAAGAGATTGGCAGGAGAGTTCTCGTCATAGTCTGTCTTCTCAGAGTAGGAGGCGTTTAGGAACGCGGTAAGATAAGCATCGTTGATGATTCCCTTGAAGGCGGCAGGATTCTTGAGGGAGACGTTATCCTCGACGCTCTCCATGCCAGGGAAGTCAACCATATCCTCAAACTCATCGCTGTCAACCATTAACTTCAGAATGCTGGGGCTCTTGACAACGGTGACGTCGGCCTTCTTGTTGAGGAAGAAGACGTTGTTGTCAATGGAAACCTTCTTGCTCTTGGGATCGCCCATTGCATTGTCAACACCAGCGAAGACGCTGAGACCAAAGATGTTGTTGTGGACATTGGAGACAACTTTCGTGTTGCAGCGGTAGCCATAGCCCATGTCGCCAAAATCGTTGGTGCGGCTCCAGGAGAAGAGGACAGTATTGTTAGCAAACTCGCAGGTTGTGGTGAAGGGGGCAGCATTAGAGCAGAGGACGTTGCAGGAGATCATGCGGCAGGCGACAAACACATTGTTGATGACCTTGACGTTGCCCTTATAGAGGTTGATGTTGATGCCATAGTTGCCACTGTTGGAGAAGACGCAGTTCTGGATGGTAATGTTGCCCTCGTAGCGGCAGGCAGTCTCGCTATAGATGGAGTAGGACTTTGCAGAGGCGAATTGATCTTTGGAGCCTTTCGCAGGGGGTTCCAGCCACATGCCCGTCTCAACGCCTTCGGGCTTGCCCTTAACATCATGATAGCTGTTCATATAGGACTGGTCGATGACGATGCCATCAATGACCATGTCTGGGCCTGCACCATTCGGGAGTTTCAGGGTAATGACACCAATGCCCTTGGAATCATTCTTGTCATTCGGGGGCTGAATCTTGGTGGTGTGCGCAGCAATGTCGCGTGACGAAAAGTCTGCCGCATAGCCGCCTTTAATGGTGACGGGCTTGTCGATGATGATTTCACTGGCGCCAAGCAAACCAGAGTAATTACCTTCCGCCATATAAATGGTGTCGCCAGGTGCCGCTTTCTTGAGGGCATCGGCAATCGCCTTGAACGGTTCTTCCTTCGTCCCAGGGCCCTTCTTCTTGCCAGTCGAAGCAGACACATACCAGTCTGCGCTAAAGGATGTCGCCGCCAACGCAACGCTGGCAATGACAAACAACAGTTTCTTCATCATAGTCTTAATTCTCCTTTGGTTAAAGAATGATTGCCACAATAATCCAACGGATCATATAGCATAATTTACATACAATCAAACTTTTTTCAACCAGATTCAAGTTTTTTAGTTGTTTTTAGGCGGTTTGCTTATAATGCCTCACCGCTTGAATTAGCAATTAGCAATTGACAATTTGGAACTATTCAACTATGGAGAACAGCATTCACTCCCTTTTCCCTGCTCAATTACTAATTGCTAATTGCTAATTG
>JAFXUD010000005.1 GCA_017535315.1 Victivallales bacterium
GGGGATTCGCGGAAGTCCGCCAGAAGGTGGCTTGACATGTACTGGCCGCTCCTGCTCGCGGCATGGTACTCGTCCGCTGAGATGGTGAGGAATTTTCCTGTGTTCATCGGTGCTCCTTGCTTGGTTCTTGTTCTCGGGTCTCGTTTGCCCGTCACCGATGTATTAAAGAAAAACAGGGTCGAAGGAAGAAGGAATCGTGAATTTTATCGAAAAAAGTGCGGATTGGGCACAAAAATGCCTTCTGGGAGGTGACTTCGTGCGGGTGAAGGTGATTCCTCCCGATAATATCCGAATGGCCGCTCTCCACGATGTTTGGAGATTTTTCGGAAAATTTCGGAAAATTTTGAGGCTGGGCCAGAATATTTCGCGATATTGGCGTTGCAACAGGAACTTGAACGATTACATTATAGAAATTTTTCGTGTGGTCGCCACAGGGCGACCGTAACCCATCAACCAGGAGTATCATCACCAGAAAATAGCGTTTTCTCTCTTTTGACATAGCCAGTCTTAATAGACTGATCTAGTGCTTTGTGATCAACAGAAATTAGGACCTTTTGTAAGTCATACGAAAGCACACGTCGGAGCGCTCCGCTTTGAGCGTCTCTTTTCGTGCTTTCGTATAGGTCGTCCTAAACCTCTGTTGATCACGAATAAGAGACGCTCTTTTTTTGTGTTGACGATCTACATATTATGAAAACTGACAAAAATAGGGATATGAGAGGTAACAGGCTATCTATGAACAATATGGGGCGAGAGTCACAGCATATGCTGCATTTCTGTGAAGGAATTGGGCAATGCCATTTGACAAGCTTAAAGTTTACTTTTTGTAGTTTTTTGTTATTTATTTGAATGGATACCCAAAGGAACAACGGGAAACAAACATGGCATTCTGCGAACAATGTGGAGCGAGACTGACGACAGGCGCACGATTCTGTGAGGAGTGCGGCACACCTGTCGAGGTGGGCATTTCCGAAGTGGCGGCGCAAAGCAGTTCCGAAAGCAAGAACTGGTACAATTCCTTTGCCGTCTTCAAGAGCGGAAACTGGAAGAAGGAATGGCAGAAGGCTGCGGAGGACGCATCCGGCGAGGAGCTTGGTATCATGATGACCTCTGAGGCCAGCTTGGCGGCGCAGCTTGGCGTGGATGCAGACGATTTGCGGGACACTATTGTCTCCTATATGCGCAGCGCGGACAAGCGCGGCGTGCACTACTACTATCTTGACGTTGAGGACAACGCCATCGGCAATGTGGAAGGTTCAGACGTGGCGGGCATTGTGTCGCTGCTACGCAGAATCGTGGAGGTGGCAAGGCCAAAATATCTCTTTGTCCTCGGCAACGAGGAGATCATAGACGTGGCCACCTGGGATAACGAGGCGAATGACAGTGACTCCGATGTCTATTCCGATCTTGTTTATTCCACGTTGGATACGATATCTCCATGGGAGGGGCAGGAGTTCAACGCCTCCGAAGCGCTCCGCGTGGGGCGACTGCCAACGACAAATGGACGCTTCGGTGACTTTACAGCATATTTTGAAAATGCGATGCAGGGAATTGGGAATGTCGGCAAGATACGCCCGTATGGTTTGAGTGCCCTTGTCTGGAAGGAGGAATCCAATGAAGAGTATTCCTCTGTCTCAGACAGCAAAGTTGACACCTGCCCGGAAGTGGGCCGTTGGGGAGTTGACAAGCTGATTGTCAAGGCGGAGCCGAATCTGTTTTTCTTCAATCTGCACGGTAGCGACGACACGAGGTTCTGGTATGGACAGAAAGGCGGAGAATACCCCAAGGCAATGTCGCCTGATGTCATAAAAGAATTTCCCCGCGCGTTCTTCCTGGGCGTGGAGGCGTGCTACGGTGCACGATACATTGAACTCGAGCCCGAGGAATCCATCGTCAAGACCGCCCTGGCAAACAAATGCCTGGCCTTGCTTGGCTCCAGCAAGATTGCATACGGTACATCCGAGCCAGAGGGAAGTTGTGCGGACATTGTCATCGGCGAGTTCATCAGGCAAATTGCCAAGGGCGACACGGCGGGAGACGCTCATATTGCAGGATTGAAGAAACTGACCTCGGCATCAGAAATGGATGACAGCGACATAAAGACCCTTGCGGAATTCGCCCTCTACGGCGATCCCTCAGCCTGCACAGGCAAGAACAGAAACCTCGGGGCGATGAAAGGATTTATGAAGAAATTCGGCGGCGTGTCCAAGGGCATTCACATTCCCATGCCGGATGTCAGGCGCGCAACGAAACTACTTCTGGCGGAAGTGGATGCGAAGATTGAACGGGCAATCGACGACTATGTGGTTGCAAGCCTGATGCCTGCCATCAAGCAGAAAGGGTTCAGTGTCGAGCAGAAGGTATTCCAAATGCAGAACGGCAGAATGAACCAGAAGATGTATTTGATGGAGACAGATGAGCACATACGGCAGATTGCCAAGGTTTACTTTGATGACAATGGGAAAGTCCACAAGGCCCTTTTGTCCAAATAGGAGACGGAACGATGGCTGACGACGAAGCGCGTGAATTGGAAAAGCTGAAGGGCACGGTGGTTTTCCTTCAGGCGAACCAGGGATCGAAGAGCGAGGGGGGGGTCCCCTGCCTTTATATCAAAAGGGGAGAGATCGTGAAATTGCTTCTCAGGGATGACAATCCCTTTGAGAACAAAGGTCTGCTTCCATACGACGGGAAATATTTGGAGGTTGCAGGAAAGAGGAAATCCAATGGCACTTTCATTGTCGAACAGATTTCCGAGGCATCCATCATTGCAGCACCTGCGCAAACCGATGCAGAAGACATAATCAACCAAGTCAAATAATCCAAGAGGCCAAACATGAAGAATTGTCCAAAATGCGGAAAGGAATTGAAGGACACAGCAAGATTCTGCGGAGGGTGCGGTGCAAAATTGGAAGTAGCTGTTCCAGAAGCATCGCATCAGGGAAACGCCTGCCAGAAATGCGGCAATCCGCTTAAGCCAGGTGCTAAATTCTGCGTCAAATGCGGGGCAAAGCAGGAAAGTGCCGCTCCAGCGCCGCAGCCCGTTGCGACTCATTTGCAGACAGAAGCCACAGTGCCTGACATGCGCACCATCGGCTCTTTCATACAGTGGAATATCCTGCCTGGCCAGTTGGCGGTGAAAATCGACGAGAACGACATCTCCAAGTACGGAAAGGTCCAGGCGATCAAGGGCGTGAGCATCCAGGCCGGCCTGAAGGCATTGCTTCTTGTTTCAGGCAAAGTGGTGGCGCAGCTTGACGCAGGAAGCTATGCGTTCAAGGACTTCGGCGCAGGCGAGTTCAAGCCAGCCACAGTGCAGACCACGGAGGCAGCCGCCTCAGTTCCCTGCCCCAGTTGCGGCGAGGCATTGAGGCCAGGTGCGAAATTCTGCCCCAAATGCGGAAACAGGCTTGACGGGACGGCTGATAGCACCAAGGCGGCAGAGACAAAGGAACAGGCAAAGGGCTTTCTTGGCAGACTCTTCAGTGCCGTAGGCGGAGCCGTTGTTGGTATCTGGAACCGCATCACAGGAAGAGAGGCTACTCAGCAGGCGGCAGCGGCAGGATTGACCACACGCATACCAGCCAGCGTCCCGCCAGTCGCATTTGTGCTCATCCGCGCCACGGAATTCCCGCTGGTCTTTGACTTCAAAGGAGCGAACACGGCAAACATCCGCAGCGACGTGGGACTGCATCTTCTGTGCAAGATAAACAACATCAACGACTTCTATGCCAACATGCTGCTGGATAGGAAGATGGTCACCTTTGAGAACCTGGCTCAGACCCTCGCCCCGCTATTCCAGAACGAGGTGAATCTGTCGCTGGGCGGTACATCGCCAGAGGCTGTCGCCAACAACGGTGCCCTTCAGGAACAGGTGCTGCCCAGGCTTCAGGCCTTGATGCCTGGCGTTTACCCCTTCATTTCCGTGGTGCGCATCCTCAATTTGAGCGCGGCGCAGGCAGACCTGGACAATCTTCGCAAACTGAACGAGGAACTCTATGTCTCCGAGCAGGAACTTGTCCAGGCGATGAAGCGCAACGATTTCCTGAACAGGCTTCAGACCGTCCGCAACGAGCAGGAATTGCGTGAAATGCGAGCGGGCAATGCACACAGGAACGAGGTGCAGGCGATCCGTAACGAGCAGGAGGAATACGAGTTGCGCACGGGCAATGCACACCAAAATACAATGCAGGGAATGCGCAACGAGCAGGAGTTGACGGAACTGCGAATGGGCAACGAACAGGACATCACCAGGTCCCAGATGGAGGCGGACTTCGAGAAGTCCAAAGAGAGAATCTATGAGGAAATGGCCCTTACACAAGATGAACGCGCCAAGTTCGACTTGATGCTGCAGGCGCAGCGCCAGCTGCGGGAGGCAAAGTCCCAGGAAGAGGTGGAGGTAGCCATGCAGGCCTTTGAGAAGAGTGGCCTGCTTCGCCAGCAGGAAATGGACAATCTCCGCCATCAGCTCGCCCAGGATAGGAGGCTCCGGGACCTGAACGACACGCAGGTTCTGGCACTCGCCACCATGAACAACCAGCACACACTCGAGCAACAGCAGATGGAGTGGGAGACGCTGATGGGGCGCAAGCGCCTCCAGGATGCGCAGGATACCCAGCGCATGAAGGAAGACTTTGCCCGCGAAAGCCAGGAAAAGCAGGACGACTTCGAGCTCGCCCGCCAGCGCAAGCAGGACGAGTTCCTTGACGCTCGCCGCGACAAGGAGGAAGTTCATTCCGATGCCCGTCGCGAGGCGGATGCCCAGTTCTCGGACAACCGCCGCAATGCGGACGCGCAGTTCGAAGATGGCCGACGCCGCTCCCAGATTGACCTGAATGCGGAAGAACGCCGCACCAACATTGGTCTGGATGCAGAGGAACGCCGCACCAACATCGACCTGAACAACCAGGAGCAGATGAACAAGCTTGACGCAATGAGCAGGCTTGAGGAAATGAGAAGGGTCCGCGAGGAGGCGGAGCACAAGCGCAATATGGAAGCGGCCTCTGCCGCCCGTCAGTTCAATCTGGATGACAAGCGCCTGGACATGCAGGGCGAACAGGCAAGAATGGCCGCAGAGGCACTTAGGGAGAAGCAGCGTCTGGATGCGGAGACAGCAAAGACAAGCATCTATGCGGGCATGAGCGTCGAGCAGATTATGGCGGCGAATCCGAACCTGACCGAGCAGGCGGCGCGCGCCCTGGAGGCAAAGTTCAACAACACGGCGGCTCTGGAGGCGGAGAAGGCGAAGGCCCAGATGGCGCAGGAGACCGCCGACAAGATGAACGCCTTCCTCCAACAGCAGATGTCGCAGCAGATGCAGACACTCGGGCAGACTGACCAGCAGCGCCGCGAGGACACGCAGCGCATGCAGGAGATGATGATGCAGATGATGCAGATGAACAACCAGCAGAACGCCACACAGATGCAGATGATGCGGGACATGGGCGTGGCACAGGCTGGCGGCACACAGTCCTTCCAGCAGCAGCTAATGGATGCCAAACAACAGGAAATAGACCACACCCGCGCGGACAGTGCCGCCAGCAGCGACCGCTTCGTCGATGGGATGAAGACCACCATCAACGCCGTCGGCAACATGAACCCCACACAGTTCGTACCAGTCCAGCCCGCGTATGTGCCACCGCAACCAGCGGCGCCGCAGCGCAAATACACCGAGCCGGCACCGCAGGCCGCGCAGCAACCAGCCGTTGCCAAGACAGTCCCTGCGCCTGCCGCCAACGTCTGCCCCAAGTGCGGCGCAAAACTTGAGCCAGGTGCCATGTTCTGCCAAGAATGCGGCGAGGCATTGGGATAAGATAATAATGTTTTTTCCAACAATTGAACAAGGATTGACAAATGAGCAATACATGTAGTTTCTGGCTTTCAATAGAATTAAAAAAAGATGACAAGCAATTAATAAATGAAAAAAAGTTTTTAAAATTGCTTCAAAATAATCACCTTCTTTCCGTTAAAGGCGAAGGTGATGATGTGAGAAGATGTTTCTCGATTGAATCAAGTGGGGATGGTGAAGGTTTTCATTCATTTTTTGAGGTAACAAAACCTGAAGTTTTTGAAGGCGAGTTGTTGTTCTTTAATGGAGATTGTAAATCTGAAATTACGCCTAAACAATTTTTAGGATTAAAAGATGCGTTTTGTGCTTTGGCAAAGAAAAACGATATAGAAATCGTGCGGATATCAATGCAAGGTGAGAACCAAATGGATTACATAATTCAGCGATACGAATATCCTCTCCCCAATTTTTTAAGACCTAGTCAGGAAGAAATCACTGAAGAAATTGATAGGGATGATTTCGATTCTGAGAATGAATACAAAGATGCGATTAAAGAAAAGCAAAATGAGTATCTAGGTAAATATTGTCTACTGACTTTTTCCACAGAAGATATTGAAGAACAATCTTTAAAGGATGATGAATGGCTTTGGGAACATATTGAGGCATTGGAAGAAGCATTAAGTCAATGCGCTAATAAAATCAGTTTTGATGAATTATACTCTCCATTGCCAATTCATTATTATGTATATGACGAGTTAGGCGAAGAGGATGATTACGATATTTGGGAACCAGAGGAGGAAGAGGAGGAAGAGGA
>JAFXUD010000061.1 GCA_017535315.1 Victivallales bacterium
CAATTAGCAATTAGCAATTAGCAATTTAGTGGATACTGTTCTTTACAATACGCGTAACATTCAAATAGCCAATTTGCAATTGCTAATTGCTAATTGCTAATTGCAAATCAATAATTAATAATTGCTAATTGCTAATTGCTAATTATAGACCATTAACCACTAACCCCTAACCACTAACCACTATGGCACCGACTTTCGTATTTCAGATGCAGAACATGACCAAGATGTTTGGTGACAGGGTTGTTCTGCGCAACTTCAACCTCTCCTTCTATCTCGGCGCGAAAATCGGCATCGTGGGCGAAAACGGTGCTGGGAAGTCAACCCTGCTAAAGATCATGGCTGGCATTGACAAGGAGATTCAAGGGACCGCGCAGATTACCAAAGGCTGTCGCGCCCTGCTGGTGCCGCAGGAGCCACGTCTTGATCCAACATTGGATGTGCGCGGAAACCTCCAGACCGCCATGAAATACATCACCGACCTGATTGACCGCTACGACGAGGTGATGGCGAAGATGGGAGATGACTTGACCGAGAAGGAGCAGGAGAAGCTCAACGACGAATTCGATTTTCTGCAAGGCGAAATCGACCGTCTGGATGGTTGGAACATCGACCACCTTCTTGAAATTGCAGCATCTGCGCTGACGCTGCCTCCCATGGACGCCGATGTCTCAAAACTTTCTGGCGGTGAACGGCGTCGCGTGGCACTTTGCCAGGCGCTGCTCAACAAGCCAGATTTGCTGTTGCTTGACGAACCTACCAACCACCTAGACGCGGAGGCCATCAGCTGGCTGGAGAAAGAGCTGCGCGAGTTCCCTGGCACGGTGATTATCGTCACTCACGATCGCTACTTCCTGGACCGCATTACCAAGTGGATTTTGGAAATAGAGGATGGCCGTGGCATCCCCTTCGAGGGCAACTACTCCTCGTGGCTCAAACAGAAGCAGGAGATGCTGCGCATCATCGAGAAGAAAGAGACGCGCCGCCAGCAGGTGCTGGCGCAGGAACTTGCCTGGATCAACTCCTCTGTGGCGGCACGCCATCAGAAAAACCAGGCGCGTGTCAAGCGCTACCAAGAGCTGGCTTCGCAGAAGTTCGACCTTGCGAAGGACGACTACTCCATCCAGATTCCGCCTGGCCCGCGCCTCGGTAACAAGGTTCTGATTGTGGAGAACCTCTGCAAGGGCTTCAACGGCAGGCAGCTCATCAAGAACTGCAGCTTCACCATGCCAGCGGGAGCGGTGGTGGGCGTCATCGGTCCGAACGGCACGGGCAAGACCACACTTTTCCGCATGATTGTCGGGGAGGAGAAGCCCGACAGCGGTACTATCACCATCGGTGAAACCGTACAGCTCTCCTACGTTGACCAGAACCGCGACGCCCTGAATGACGACAACACGGTTTTCGAGGAGGTTTCTGGCGGCGAGGAGGAGATTATGCTGGCGGACCGCAAGATGAACTCGCGTGCCTATCTCTCCCGTTTCAACTTCCGCGGCACCCAGCAGCAGATGAAGGTCGGGTTGCTTTCAGGCGGCGAGCGGAACCGCGTCCATCTGGCGAAACTACTGAAGAGTGGTGGAAACCTGCTGCTTCTGGACGAACCCACCAACGACCTGGACGTCAATACGATGCGCGTGCTTGAAAACGCCATCATGGACTTCCCTGGCTGCGTCATGGTCATCAGCCACGACCGCTTCTTCCTGAACCGCATCTGCTCACATCTGCTGGTATTCAAGCCAGACAACACCGTTGCCTTCTTCGAGGGTGACTTTGAGGACTATGAGGCGATGCAGAAATAAAGAATAGATTTTTAAAATTATGCCTCTTATTCTTCTCTCTGGGAACAGAGTGTTTTGATTCTATATGCCAGATGTCGTACAGGTGTGCCCTCTGCTAGCCATTGGAGTTCGAAGTCGGTCTTGATGTCGGAGATGTCGGAGATGGCGTCGGGCACAGGGGAGAGAAAGGGGAGTTGGGAGAGCATCTTTTGCCAATCCTCAAAGTAGGGTGCATTGTCCGTGGAAAGGTGGAGAATGCCTCCTGGCTTCAGAACACGCTTCAGAGAGCATAGGAAGGCGGTGCAGATGACGCGCCGCCCTTTGCCTTTATCCTTCGGCCAGGGGTCGGGACATAGGATGTGAATACGGTCAATGGAGGCAGGGGGCAACTGGAATTCAGCCAGCTGACCGCTTTCCGCGCGAAGCAGGATGACATTCTGGAGCTTGCGTTTTTCCACCTTCATATTGAGTTTGCGAAGGCGGCCAAGCATGACATCCGATGCAAGGACAAGCCTGTCGGGGAAGCGCTTTGCCAGTTCAAGCGTGAACTTCCCACGCCCGCAGCCCATATCCAACTCAACGAAAGGGTACTGTGGTGGTAGGAGAGGCTGCCTATAGTCGTTGGTCAGGATGTCGATCATTGCTGATAGTTGGTTGGATACTCCTGAATTAACATTTAATGGGACAGGAGGGACGAACTATGCAAGGAGAAGTCTCTGAAGCGCTTTTGCTGTCGCTCCCCTCTCTCGTCCCTCCCGTCTCTCTCGTCCCTCCCGTCCCTTTTTAGTGCCATCGTTACCGCTTGGCTACAAACTCGCCGATGCGCCTGATGGCCTCTTCAATCTCGTCCATGGCGGTGGCATACGAGCAGCGGACAAATCCTTCGCCGCAAGGGCCGAAGGCGGTCCCTGGTACCACCGCCACATGCTTTTCTTTGAGTAGGGTCATGGCGAAATCCATGGAGTTCATTCCAGTTGAGCGGATACAGGGGAATACATAGAATGCTCCACGGGGCATAAAGCAATTCAACCCCAGTTCATTCAGTCCTTTGACGATGACATTGCGACGCTGCTCATACTCCACGCGCATTTTTTCGCGTTCGACTGCTCCGTTCTGAAGCGCCTCCAATGCGGCGGCCTGCGCAAGACTTGGTGCGCAAAGCATGGAATACTGGTGAATCTTCATCATGGCATCGATGATGGGATGGGGGCCGCAGGCATAGCCGAGACGGAAGCCCGTCATGGCGAAGGCCTTGCTCATGCCATTGAGAAGAACTGTGCGCTCCTTCATTCCTGGCAGCGATGCGATGCATGGTGAACGTGGAACATAACTAAGTTCCTCATAGATTTCATCACTGATGACCAGCAGGTCGTGGCGAATGGCGAAGTCCGCAAGTCGCTTTTTATCCTCGATGGTCAGTCCTGCACCCGTTGGATTGTTGGGGTAGTTGAGTAGCAAAGCCTTTGTCTTTGGGGTGACCTTCTTCTCAAGTTCCGCGATATCCAGCACGAAATCATCCTTTTCGTATGTCTGGACGGCAACGGGAATGGCATGGGTCATGCGGATGGTGGGCGCGTAGGAGACATAGCACGGCTCGTGGTAGAGCACTTCGTCTCCTGGATTGAGGATGGCGCGCATGAGGATGTCAAGCGCCTCGCTGACACCGACTGTGACGATGCATTCGCTGACAGGATCGTATGAGCCATTGAAGTTTTCCTCGACGTATTTGCAGATGGCTTTGCGCAGACGCAGGTCGCCGAGGTTGGAGGTGTAACTGGTATAGCCCTTGTTCAGCGCATAGATGGAGGCCTCGCGGATGTGCCATGGAGTGTCGAAATCGGGTTCGCCGATTCCCAGGGAGATGACTTCGTCCATTGTGCAGACGATGTCGAAGAAGTCGCGTATGCCGCTTTTGGGGAGGGACGCGATATGGTCAGCAATCCATTTGTTATGGGACAATTTTGAGTCGTTCATGTTTTTCTTCTCTTGCGAACTGTACGCCTGATTCCTTGTATTTCTTCAACAAAAAGTAGGTGGCGCAGGACTTGACGCCGTCCTGCGAGGCGAGTTTGCCTGCCACGAAGGAGGCGACTGCCTGAAGAGAATCCCCAACTACCTCCAGCCGCAAATCATATTTGCCTGACACCAGATAGGCTGAGCGGACTTCGGGAAAACGCGCGAGGCGTTCGGCAACGTTGTCAAATCCCGTATCACGCTCTGGCTGAATTGCGACTTCGATGATGGCCCGCACCTCGTTGGATTCAGCCTCGTCACTGACGATGGCCGTATATCCCACGATGGTGCGCTCTTTTTCCAGTTCCGCGATGGTAGCCAATACTTCCCCTTCCGATGCGCCTAGCCTATCTGCCATCTCCTTGGCGGAGAAGCGGGCATTGCGTTTCAGAAGAGACAAAACCTCTTTCTTTAATGTTTTCTTTTCCATAGTATTATACCTGTTACAGCAAGCAGACTGATGGTTATTTTACGGGAACCTTGAGTTGCTGGCCGAGATAGATGGTGTCGGATTTCAGATTGTTGAGTTTTTTGATTTCGGCGACAGTGGTTTTGGCGGCAGAGGCAATTCCGCTGAGGGAATCGCCTTTCTGCACGGTAATGGTGACGAATTGGGCAGGGGCAGGAGCCTTGGGGGCGTTTTTGTCAATTTCACTTGCGATGATTTTGCTGAAGTTCTCAAGTTCGAGCCGTCTGGCCTCGCGTTCCTTGTCAATGGTTCCGCTGAGTTCAGTCATTCTGGCACGCCAGTTCTTATCGACGTCGGCGGAGCGCTTGTCCATCTCATCAAGCAGTGACTGGAGTTCCTTGATCTGGGCCTCTTTTCGGATGTTGTCCTGTTCCAGGCCGAGGATGCGCGCGGTGAGGAGCTTCTGCTCCTCGCGGAGAGCGTCCATGTCGGCGCGAAGCCCCGCAAGTTCGCGATTGGGTTGTGGAGGGGCTGGCTCCTCGACCACGTTGCTGACCATCATTCTGCGCGGTGGTTCAGGTGCAGGCTGCTGTTGTTGATAGGGGGAGGGGCCTCCATTGCCAAGAACGGGTTCTGTTTCACCCCAGTTCGCACAGCCACTGACTATGATTGCCAGACCGCAACCAAACGCTCCAAGTTTTGTGAGTTTCATTGTGTTCTCCTCTCTGATTATAGTGTGATTCAGTTCAAAATGTATATAGCGAGATTATATTATATAGTGTTTTTGCGGAAATTCCATACGCTATGTTACAATAAAAGGGCAATAGCAGGTGAAAAACAGTATATTGGAGCAGTCATTGGTGGATGTGTTCGGGGCTTTGGAGGAGGGCAGGGCGCTGCCCCCGTCCAATAAGCTCGGTCATCGTTTGCTTTTGACGATATACAGGCATGCACTGGGTATTGACTGGCTTATCGAATCACGCCGCACTGGCAGAGTGCGGAGACGTGCCCGCAATGTGCTCTGCTGGGCGATTGCCGAGATTCTCTGGATGGATGGCGTTGTCGGAGAGGCTGTGACAGACGTGGCCGTGGGCTATGTCAAGAGGCGATATTCCAGTAGTGACGCCGCCTTTGTCAATGCCTTTCTGCGTCGGCTTCTGGAGGATTTCCACAAGTCAGGTCTGGAGGGGCTTCTGGAGGATGCACCGCCGAATATCCGCTATGAAATACCAGATTTGCTGTGGAAACGCTGGCTGAAACAGTACGGAATAGAAGAAAGTGCACGCATGGCCAGCGTGCTTCAGTTGCCAGCCAAGACGATTCTGCGCCTACGGAACTGGCCGCCGCAGGAGGTGAATATACCAGAGTGGCTTGTCCCAGTGAATGCACCTGCTTGGGCACCTTGGGCGGTATTGTTTGCGCCTGCCGATAACAAAAAAGGACTGGATGATATAATGGGCACTGAAAAAAGCCCGTTTTACATTCAGGACATGGCAACGCTTTTAGCACCTTCCTTGCTGGCTCCACAGGAAGGCGAACGTGTGGCAGACCTATGCGCGGCTCCTGGCGGAAAGTCGCTTGTGCTTGGCGAAATGCTCAAAGGCACTGGCAGTCTTTTCTGCGCCGACAGGTCGGAGGCAAAACTGCCGCGCCTGAGGCAGAATCTCTGGTCGCTGCCCAATGTGGAGATTGCTGCATTGGATGCTGCTAGTCATGCCTTTCAGGAGGCTTCCTTTGATGCCATTCTGCTGGATGTCCCCTGCTCCAATACAGGGGTGATACGAAGAAAACCCGATGTGCGCGAGGCCTTTTCAACACAACGCCTGACCGAAGTGATGGAGATTCAGAGACGGATTCTGGACAATGTGGCGCACGCCGTGAAGCCAGGCGGACGCCTGGTCTATTCTACATGCAGCATCGAGGCGGACGAGAACCAGATTCAGGTTCAGGATTTCTTGAAGCGACACCCCGATTTCACGCTTGTCCAAGAACAGGCACTGCTGCCTACCCCCGACCATGATGGAGCCTACGCCGCTTTGATGAAGCGAAGACTACTGAATTAACATTTGATGGGACATGAGGGACGGGAGGGATGGGAGCGACGGGGAGGGCACGGAAATAGGCTTCTTTTTTCGTGCCCTCCCCGTCGCTCCAGTCCCTCCCGTCGCTCCCGTCCCTTGGAAATTTGCCACTCCCACCAGCCCTAGAACACGAGTCCTTTCCACTTGGGCGTGATGCCGTATTTCTTGTTGTGGATGCCAGGTGCCCAGCCGCAGTATTGCGCGAAGATGTCAATGATATTGTCGGCCTTGGTCTGGACCATGTTGTGGGCGATGCGTTCCCAGCCGCGCATCTCGTAGCCGCATGCGGAGTTTTCGCACATGAGCTCCAGCCTGAATACATAGTGTTTGGATGTGGGCAGCACCTTGTACTTCTTAATGTTCTTTACGGCCTTTTCGGCGGCCTTGCGCAAATCCGCCTGAACATCGGCGGGGTTGCGGTCGATGACGGTGTAGCGGGAGATGCCCTTTTTGGTTGCCACGGTGGTGACATCTGGCATCAGGGCCTTTGCCTCACGGCAGGCGGCAACATCGCCGCCGACAAGAATCGTGGGGACCTTGAAGTAGGAGGCGATGCGCGATTCCATGCCGATTTCGCCGATGAGTTCGTCGTTCAGCCACATGTTGCAGACTCCGTGGCTGTTGAAGCTGTGGCACATGTAGCCATCAGGGGTGCCTTGGAGCGCATGGGCACCTATCTGGATGATGGCGTCAAAACTGGCGTCACAGAAGCAGGCTGGGTGCATGGGGCCACCAATGGTGCCGAGCATCGCGGGCGCCTGCAGTTTCATGATGTCGATGGAGTTGCTGCCGCCATGTCCGTCCCATACAACGATTTCATCGGCGCCGCCTGCGACCAGTCCCTGGACGGTGGCGTTGACCTCGTCAACCAGTGCCTGGCAGGCTATGGGGAGGTTCACGGTTTTGTTGCCGACGGAGTCGGCGCGTCCGTTGATACCGCTGGGACCTTCCAGGTCCGTCATAATCATGATTTTCATTGCTTGTTCCTCATTACACAAATAGATTATATTCTGATACAGGACCAGGATACGGGATTGTCATGGTCGTAGGGGAGATAGCCGTGGAAGGGACGCGGGTTGTCATCGAAGACGAGAGGCAGAAAATAGCGGTCGCCTGGCCACATGGGGAAATCCATGATCTTTTCACGCGGAACCCACTGGAGGGGGCCTTCGTTGCTAGAGGCGGCGGGCGTTCCCTTGAAGGCGGTCACGAGAAAGATGAAGGCGAACCAGTCTTCGCCTTTCGGGCCGAAGTTGGTCCAGTTGACGGTCCCGCGAAGGGACATTTCCGTCACCTCGATGCCTGCTTCCTCGCGGATTTCGCGAATCATGCAGGTCGCGATGTCCTCGCCTGGCTCCATATGTCCGCCCAGCCCGTTGTATTTTCCGAACTGCTCATCGTCCTTTCGGAAGACGCGATAGGTCATGAGAACCTGTTTCTTGTCTGGCGAAAGGACATAGCCGAGCGTGCTTAAAATGGGGCAGTAGTTCTTGGACATGAGCGTTTAGAGATTATTCAAAACTAGCGCATTTCGATACTAGTTTTGAAATGGGAATTATATACTTGAGTTTCCTGATGACATTATCCTTCATTGGTCGATGGCCAGGATGCGCCTTGCCGCTTCGCTGCGCTACGCGGCAAGGCTCAAGAGGACTGGGGTGGGCATCTGACCGTGGGTTTCGCTTCGCCGCTGTCGCGGCTTCGCTCCACCCACGGCTATGCTCTTGCCGCCGCTTACGCGGCTTCGCTCCACCCACCGCTATGCTTCTGCTGCCGCTACGCGGCTCTTCTTTGTTGGTAAGGTCCAATCGGCAACTAAAGTATATAATTCCCTTTGAAATTACCTCGTTATATTTGCTTGGCCCCTCTGTCTTTCAAGGTGAGCACCAGTTTTTTGACCTCCTGCGCACGGTTCTTGGGAATGACGAGCACGGCGTCCTGGTTGACGATGACCACGACGTCGTCCATGCCCAGGACGCTGACGGCCATCTTGTCTGCTCCGCAGGCATTGTAGATGATGCTGTTGTTGGTGTCGATGAGAACAGGGTCGCCGACAGTGACGTTTCCAGCACCGTCCAACGGGAAGGTGCGCTCAATGGAATCCCATGAGCCGAGGTCGTCCCACACGAATTTGCCAGGCACGACATAGACATGCTTTGCCTTTTCCATCAGAGCATAGTCGATGGAGATGTTTGGGAGGGCGTCGAATATCTTTGCTGCTCGGTCAGGGGAGTTTTCAAGGAGTGCGTCCGTGAGGTCCTCCAAGGTTTCCGCCATGACGGGATTGGCTTTGCCAAACTCGTTCTGGAAGGAGGAGAGACGCCAGAAGAACATTCCGCTGTTCCAGAAGTATCTGCCCGAAGCGACGTACTTGATGGCATCATCGCGATTCGGCTTTTCGCGGAAGCAGACGACGGGGAGCATGGAGGAATCGTATTTGCCAGAATTGTCGGCGACCTCAATGTAACCGTAGCCTGTTTCGGGGCGGACTGGCTGGATTCCGATGGTGACCAGCCCATCCTGCTGCTCGGCACACTCCATGGCGGCGCGGACAGCCTCCACAAAGGGGGTCGTGTCTGGGATGCGGTGGTCGGCTGTCAGTACGCCCATCGTGACCTCTTCAGGGGAAAGCTTTGTCTTGGCGAGAATGTTGGCGGCCGCGTAGATGAGGCAGCCAGCGGTGTTGCGCTTGCTGGGTTCCGCGATGATGTTTTCCTCTGGGATTTCCAGGCCTGCATTGCAGATGGCTTCGCGAAGATGCTGGGAAGTGGCGATGTAGATGTTTTCAGGAGGGACAATGGCCGTGCTGCGTTCAACCGCCTCCTCCAGAAGCGACTGTCCGCTGCCAGAGAGGGTCAGAAGCTGCTTGGGATGGTTGAATCTGGACAAAGGCCAGAAACGCTCGCCTGTGCCGCCTGCCATGATTACAATCACTTTCATATTTAACCTCCTGGTTTGTGCGTTTCTAGTGTCGAATAAACGAGTGTGCGGGCTTACTATAGCTGGAATAAGGAAAAAGTCTAGCAATTCCCTACCACATCTGCAAAAAAACTTGTTCGACAGAAGGCTTGGTGACCTCGTAGGTTCTGGCGTCGATGATTTTGTAGGGTTCTTTGTGGGGAACTTGGCCGCGTTCCATCAGTTCAACACGGAACGTGCAGGGATAGGTCGGCTTGTAAACAGGAATCGTGCCATTCTGGAAGGCCGTGATGGCTTCCACCGCCTTGTCGTGAATCAGCTTATGAGTGACGGCTAGCGGCGGGAAGAAACCGCCGAAGCATGAGTAGGCCTTTTTCACCTCAGCTGTGACGATTTCGGGCATCTGCGCTCTCGCCTCTGCACATGCTTTGTCATCGCCCGTCACCAAGATGCAGGGCACGTTATATTCGGCGGCGGCGTATGCGAGAACACCAATTTCGCCGATGGGTGCCCCATTGAGCCAGCAGTTCTGATAGGAGGCACTGGAAAAGGAGTGCTCCAGGATGGCGTTGGCGGTGCCTGCCATCGCATGGGAGCCGACCTGCATGAAGGCATCGTACTCCTTGAGTATCTTGAAGCGCTCCTCCAGCATGGGACCGTCGATGAAGTTTGCACGGTCGTCGATGTCACGGCGCTTCAGGTTGCCGCCGCCACCATGGCCATCCCGTACGGTGACGACATCTGCACCCGCATCGAAGCAGCCCGCAACGCAGGCATTGATGTCCTCGGCTAGAAGCTTGCGTGCCTCAGCCACCAGATCAGGCCGATTCAGGGCCCCTTTGATGTATTCCGCGCGGCCCACGCCGCTGACGCCTTCCAAATCCGTGTTGATGAATATTCGTAACATGGTAACTCCTTTGGTTAATCGCGGGCTTGAGCCCGCGGCACAGAACAGGTGCTAGTGCTGCAGCACGCTGGAATCGTAATCGACGGGAGCGTCGTAGCCAAGCAGGTTGATGCAGGTGGCCGCGATGGAGCTGATGCCGAGGCCCGACTTGAGCTCCTTGATGTAGTCGCCCTTGAACTCGGGGTCATAGACGATGCAGGGGACGGGGTTCAGCGAGTGGGCGGTCTTGACCTTCTTCACGCCGTTCTCAGATGGGATGGAGCCGTCCTTCTTGTGTTCGTACATGTCATCGGCGTTGCCGTGGTCTGCGGTGATGACTAAGACGCCGCCGACCTTGTCAACCGCCTTTTTGATTCTGGCGATGCAGAGGTCAACGGCCTCCACGCCGATTTGTACCGCCTGATAGACGCCTGTGTGCCCTACCATGTCGCCGTTGGGGAAGTTGCAGCGGATGAAATCATACTTGCCAGAGAGGATGCCATCGACCACCACATCGGTGATTTCGGCGCCCTTCATCCAGGGGCGTTGCTCGAAGGGCACTACATCGGAGGGAACTTCCACGTACTCCTCCAGTTTGTCATCGATTTTGCCAGAGCGGTTGCCGTTGTAGAAGTAGGTGACGTGGCCGTACTTTTGCGTCTCTGAACATGCCAGTGTGCGGAGACCCAGGGCAGCCAGGTACTCGCCGCTTACACGATCGATGGAGGGTGGGCTGGTCAGGTAGCGTTTTGGAACGTGGAGGTCGCCGTCGTACTCCATCATGCCCGCATAGACCACGTCGGGTCTGCGGACGCGGTCGAAGTGGCTGAAATCATCCTGCTCGAAGGCGGCGGTGATTTCCAGGGCGCGGTCGCCGCGGAAGTTGAAATAGACCACGCTATCGCCGTCTTCGATGGTGCCAACGGGCTTGCCGTTCTCGGCAATGACGAATGCCCCGAGGTCCTGGTCGATGGCTCCTGTCTCCTTGCGGAGGGTCTCGATGGCCTCCTGTGCGCTGGCGAATTGGCGTCCCTCGCCAAGGACATGGGTCTTCCAGCCGCGCTCGACCATCGGCCAGTTGGCATTGTAGCGGTCCATCGTGATGAACATGCGTCCGCCGCCAGAGGCGATACGGGCATCGCAGCCCTTGGTGCGGAGGTCGGCCAGGAACGCCTCAAAGGGGATGACGTAGTCCAATGCGGAGGTTTCGCCGACGTCACGTCCGTCCAGCAGGATGTGGACACGGATTTTGGCGATGCCTTCGGCTACTGCCTCGGTCATCATTGCCTTCAGGTGGTCGATGTGGGAGTGGACGTTGCCGTCCGAGAAGAGCCCGATGAAGTGGAGAGTAGATTTCTTCGCAAGCACATTGCCTGCAATGTCCTTCCAGGCCTGCCCCTGGAACATCTTGCCAGAGTTGATGGAGCTGCTGACCAGCTTGGCACCCTGGTCGAAGACGCGCCCCGAGCCGATGGCGTTGTGGCCGACTTCGGAGTTGCCCATGTCGGCGTCGCTGGGGAGGCCGACGGCCTGTCCGTGGGCCTTGAGGCGGGTGTTGGGGCAGTTTGCAAGCATCCAGTCCAGCGTAGGCTTGTAGGCGGAGGCGACCGCGTCACCTTCCGTGTATTTGCCAAAGCCGACGCCATCCATGATGACCAGAACAACGGGACCGCGGCGCCCTTGGAACCACGCCGCCTTTGAAAGCTTTTCTACCATTGATTCTCCTTTGAGGTAATTTCAAAACTAGCGCGAAATTACCTCATTTGATTTCGATTCTGACCGACGGAGCATCAATCCCACGCCAATCACAATCAACACTATTGCCACAATTGCAAACACAGACACTTTTTCATGGAGCAGCAGCACGGAGGAGGTGACCGCCAATGCCGCCGAGACATACCCCAACGCCCCGAGCTCGCCTGGTGACACGTATTTCAGTGCCATATACCAGAGCCCTTCTGCCAGCCCGTATGAAAGAGCCCCCAGGTAGAGGGCACCCGTCCAGGCGCGCACGGAAAGCGACAGATTCAGCCCCCCATTCCAAATCATCGTCACGGGGACGACGATGGCGACGGCAATCAGGAAGAGCACTTCCGTGCAGAGAAGCCCGCCGTATTTGTTAGAGACGCGGTCCCCGAACACGGTGAAGACGGCCCAGCAGATGCCGCTGGCGAAGGCCATCAGGTCGCCTGTCAGCATGGAGGCGTCCTTTGCGAACATGTCCTCGCCCTTGCAGAGGAAGAGAATCAGCACTCCTGCGAAGCCAATCACCATGCCTGCGAACTTCCCTCGTGTACACGCCTCGCGTCCAACCAGCCATGAGATGAGGAAGGTGGTGATGGGCGAGGTGTTCGCCATCAGGGAGGAGCGTGAGGCTGTGGTGTATTTGACGGACCAGAAGACCAGCACGCCTTCGCCAACCATTCCAATCAGCCCCAGCAGCAACAGTACCTTCCACTCCGTGCGCACCATATCCACTGCCTTCGCGCGGTTTTCACGCTTGAGCAGGACAGGGGACATCACGATGGCGGCAAGGATGAAACGCAGGGCCGAGAAGTTCAGCGGCTCCACGGAATCCTCTTCATAGCCAAAAAGCAGACGCGACAAAGGGTAGAACATCCCCCAGATGAACGTGGCCGCCAGACCAAGGCTGATGCCCTTTATCGTGTTGTGGTGTGTCATTATTTCTCTGCGAAAACTATCGATTTAAAACACACAAAATTTAGCATAAAACCTGAACAATTCAAACTGGTGCACGCAAATGGATTCACGAATTGTTTGGTGGTTATTCAGGTGGGCAATGGTGTCATGTATAGCGAGCTAATTAAGAATGCTGAATATGTATAGGTTGATATCTGCGTGGTTGCAAACGCACCTTGGCAAGATATATTATTTGAATAGGAAAATGACATGGCCTTGGGACACATGTCTTTGTACATATTTCCTTGGAGAATCTCCAAATGACATATAGAGCTCTTCCAGTCACACAGAACACGCTGAAGCTTCGGGAAGAATACCTAAGTTCGCCAGTGGCGCAGGAGGATAATCCGTATATTGACCGCAGATTCCGCCATTTCTGCACGGGGGACCGCTGGCTGAGCCTGGGCTTTCTTGAAGGGTATCTGGCTGCGGAAAAGGCGCCAACCACGAAGCGCAGACGCGCTATGGCGGAGGCAGCCGAGCTGTATGCCCAGGAGCCCGAGTTCTACGAGCATGAATTGCTGGCGGGGCATGTCTATTTCCCCGAATACACCCCAGAACAGCGCAAACGCTATGACGAGCTTGTCGAGATGTTCCGCATGTCGCCTATTTCGCTGGCGATAAACTCCCCGCGCACCAGCCATCTGGGAGTGGATCTCGACAAGCTCCTGCGTGTCGGGCTGAATGGAGTCATTGCGGAAATCAACCGGAAGCTGGGCGAGCTTGACATGAGGGACGAGAACGTCTATCCCGATATGGAGGTCCTGCGGAAATACGACTACTACCATTCGTGCCTGCTGGAGCTTGAGGCGCTGCTTGATCTGGAACGGCGATATGCGGCCAAGGCACGGGAACTGGCTGCAACCGCCTCGCCGCAGCGTGCAAGTCAGCTTCTGCGCATGGCCAATGCGCTGGACAAGGTGCCAGCCGAGCCCGCGAGGGGCTTTTTCGATGCGCTGCAAAGCGTCCAGTTCTTTTTGGGGACCTTGTTTGGCCTCTACACCCTGAACCGTCCCGACCGCTATCTCTACCCCTATTATGAAGCTGACTTGAAGAGCGGTGCCATCACGCGGGAGGAGGCACAGGAGTTGATTGACAATTTCTGCCTGCAAGTCTCCACTCGTGTCTTCACGCGCGCGGCGTGCGGCTTCATCGTCGGCGGGCAGAACGCAGATGGCTCGCTTGTGGAGAACGACCTGACATATATGTTCCTCACCGCACTGGACCATATCCAGATGCCCGACCCGAACGGCGCATTAGCCGTGAACGAGAAGACCAGCGACGAGATTCTTTCCTATGCGCGCGAGGTCCTTTCGCATGGCACAACGCATCCAGCCTTCTACAACGATAACGCGATTGTGGATTCCCTCGTGAAGTACGGCGTCGATAGGGCGGAGGCGGTGAACTACATTCACACGACCTGCGCGGAAATCTCCGTCGTCGGCAAGACCAGGGCGCACACCACCTCCTCTAGCATCGCGATGCCGCAGCTTCTCGGTATTGTGCTAGAGAGCTGTGACGACTCAACCTGTTTTGAAGCGATTCAAAGCGGGTTGCTTGACCTGCTTCGTGCAAAACTGTCCGAATGCAACTTCAACTACCTGATGCGTGTGCTTGAGGCAGGACGGAACAGCTATGACTACATCCGCACAAGCGTGCTGGTTGATGACTGCATCGAACGTGGCAGAGACCTTTTTGACGGTGGTGCCAAGTACTGCTTCCTCCAGCCGATTCTGATTGGCTTCTCGACCTGCGTCGATTCACTTGTCGCCATCAGGACGCTTGTCTATGAGGAGAAGCACCTCACGCTTTCTGCCTTCAAAAAGATTGTTGCAGAGGATTATGCAGGCCACGAAGCTCTGCGCCAGTACATTGTCAACAAGTTGCCCCATTACGGCAACGATGACGCTTCTGCCGACGAGATGGCAGTCTGGCTCGGCGAGGCCATTCGCAGGCTGTTTGAAGGCGGCAGGATAATGGCGGCGAAAATCATGATGCCCGGCACCTTCTCCTACATCAGCCATGCGAAAAAGGGCCGCTTGGACGGGGCCAGCTATGACGGCAGGCACGCCCATACCTCCTATTCGGATGGCTGTGGTCCCGTGCAGGGGCGGGATGTCAATGGCCCAACAGCCATGCTCCTATCCATGACCAAATGGGATCAGCGCAAGTTCTTGGCGGGCATGGTCATCAACATGAAGTTCTCCCCCGAGCACCTTACGGAGGCCCACAATGCCGCTTTCGTCGCCATGTTGCGCACCTTCATACAGCGCGGGGGCATGGAAATGCAGGTGAACGCCGTTGACCGCAAGACCCTGTTGGACGCGCAAATCCACCCCGAGGCGCACCGAGACCTCGTCGTGCGGATTGGTGGCTTCAGCGACTATTTCGTTCGCCTAATTCCCGAACTGCAGAATGAGATTATCGCAAGGACAGAGTACTGATTCCAATTCAAAATCAAATATAACCCCATCGCACCGCTGAAGAGGGGCGATAGGCGAATCATTTCGGCGGGACGCAGATCTGCAAGCGCAAAGCCAATTTCCTTTAGTGTTGTAACTGGCGTTTTGCCTGATGAATCAATCAAAACAGCATGAGAATTGGTATTATCACTGATTTGCATTATTCGATGACGCGGAACACGGCGTGCCCGATGCGTGACGGCGAAAAAGCCTGCGTACTGCTGGAGGCGGCTTTGAAGCAATTGTGTTCAATAGCCCCAGATGTGCTGCTGGTCGGCGGTGATTTAGTGAACGACCCGAATGAGGTGGGATTGCTTGACACTCTGGCGGCTATCCTCGAAAAATCGCCATGCCCGTATATTGCGATTCCAGGGAACCACGATCCTATGCCCGAGGTATTCTACAAGCACATTCCCAAGGTGCCTGAGTTTCTGGACATCAGCGGCATCCGCATACTCCCTTTCCCCGAGGATGCACAGACCGATGGATACAACGCAAGACGGTCGGAGGATTCGTTGAAACGTCAGGAGCAGCTCTCTAAAGGAGATTTTCCTTGTGTGAGTTTTCAACATGTCCCGCTGTTTCCGCCAGGTACTATGAACTCACTTTACCATTACGACAATTCCGAGGAGATTTACTCTCGTTGTGGCGACAAGATGGCACTAACTATAAGTGGGCATTTCCACTTTGGATGCATGCCGCTTTGCAATGCGTCTGGATTCGCCGTGATTGCGCCAGCTCTTTGCGAGAGAAACTATCCGTTTGTACTCTTGGAACTGGACAACAGAGCTTGTTTGTTGTCTTATTCCATACACTATGTTGGAATAACCGATTCAATAGATTGACAAAATGCCGCAGATTGATATAACGCCACGTTGTGGTTGCGCACGGAGTGAGCGAAATGTTTGGTAGAAAGTTGCATATGGTAAATCAATTGATGTCGGTGTCGAGGGCGTCGCTGTAGATGACGAGGCTTTTGGCGTAGGTGCAGCCAGGGCAGAGTTCGACGCGGTGGGGGATGTTTGCCTTCATGTAGAGCGTGTCGCCTGAGTGCATCTCGCGTGGGGAGCTGTCGTCGTAAAGATAATAGCGGATGCTGCCTTCGAGCAGGATGAAGAACTCCTCGGAATCGTGCATGAGGAAATCACGCGGTGCGCCTGGTGTGTATTCGATAATAAACGGGTCCATTTTGCGCCCAATCTGCGGAAAGGCGAGGGCCATGTAGCGGATGCCGTACTGGTCGCCGTCGTCGCGCCGCAGCTCCTGCCCTTCGTCGATGCGCCCGAAGGTGTAGGGGGTCTCGGTCTTTTCGCCGTCGGCGAAAAGCTGGCTGAGGGGCAGGGCGAGTGCCTCCGAGATACGAATGAGGGTCTTCAGGGAGGGTGTCTGGCGGAAGTTCTCGATTTGCGAGATGAAGCCCTTGCTGAAGCCGCTGCGCTTCGCCAGCTGTTCGACGGTAAGCCCCTGCGCCTGGCGGACTTTACGGATGGCTTGGGATATTTCTAGTAGGTTCATAATGTGTTTTTACGAACGGCGGGGGCTACGCCCCCCGAACCCCCTGCAGGAGGACTTAGGACGTGGGACGCTGGACGCGGGACGTGGGACGCGGGACTTAGGACGCGGGACGCGGGACGCGGGACGTGGGACGCGGGACGTGGGACGTGGGACGTGGGACGTGGGACGTGGGACGTGGGACGCGGGACGTGGGACGTGGGACGTGGGACGCGGGACGTGGGACGTGGGACGTGGGACGCGGGACGTGGGACGTGGGACTTAGGACGTGGGACGTGGGACGTGGGACGGAATGTCCTAAGTCCAGCGTCCTAAGTCTCCGCTATCGGCAGGATTCAGTGGCGACAACGTGGATGCCAGAGCCGTCAATGTCTTCAAGAATGGTGTCACCGCAGTGGACAGGGGGTGTCACGGTCATTTTATAGAGACGGTTGAGCAATGGGGCGATGGCGGCCTTCGGGAAGGGGGCGCTGGTTTTCACGGGAAGCCAGGGCAATTGTTCACTGGTGGTGTGGACGACGGCGGTGACGACGCGCCGTGGATTCGTCATCTCCTGCTTGGCATAGGATTCGCCACGTGGACAGGAGTTGCCGCGGACAGTGATGGTCTCGCCTTCCATTTCGATTTCGAGACGGCAGCCGCGCGGGCAGCCGATGCATATAAGGGATTTTTTCATGGCAATAACCTCCTCAGCGTGTGGCAGTGTCCTGCAGGTGGAAGGTAATGGGGGCGTGCCCCAGCAACTCGCCTGGCAGGGTGACGGAAATCATCTCGGCGGGACGTACAAACCGCAGTTTTTTCTCCCAGATGGTCTTGCCTTCGCTTTCCGCACGCAGAAGAGCCTCGTCCGCTATAATGAGCGGACGGAAGGAGAAGTTGGTTGTGGCACCTGGCGTATGAAAGGCGGGCACGACATACTTCAGATTGGAGCCGACTTCATTGCCCACCTTTTCTGCAGACGGTGCACCGTCCAGGCGCGCCAGGACACAGTGCGCCATACGCGTTGCCTCCTCGGAGACGAAATCAACGAGGTCATGGACATGGAGGACATTTCCAGCCGAGAAGATGCCCGAAACGCTGGTTTCGTAGTTGGCATCGACGAGCGGGCCGCCCGTGTCACGGTCCAGGAGGACACCTGCTTGTTGCGCCAGTTCCGTTTCGGGAATCAGGCCGACTGAGTAGAGGAGGGTGTCGCACTCAAGCGTGAACGAGCGGGACATGTCGGGTTCGCCATGGTTGAGCGGTGCGACCTCGACGCCTTCGACGCGGTCGCGTCCGATGATGCGCGTGACGGAGTGCTCCAGCCAGAGCGGGATGCCGAAATCCTCCAGGCACTGCGCGATGTTTCGCGCCAGGCCTGACGGATGCGGCATGATTTCCACGACACCCTTGACCTCCATGCCGCTCCACTTGAGGCGGCGCGCCATGATGAGGCCGATGTCGCCAGAGCCGACGATGACGGCGGTCTTGCCTGGCAGACAGCCTTCGAGATTGAGCAGCTTCTGTGCGGAGCCTGCGGTGAAGACGCCAGCGGGGCGTGTGCCAGGTGTGGCGATGTTGCCTCGGTTGCGTTCGCGGCAGCCCATCGCAAGGACGATGGCGTCAGCGTGGACCTTGCGAACGCCGTCCGCTGCGGAGAGAAGCACCAGCGTGAATTCGCCCATCATGTCGATTTGGATGTCGGTAACGGTGCAGCCGAGGGCGAAGGAGGCACCTGCTTTTTGTGCGGCGATGGTGGCACGTTCCGCGTATTCGGGACCAGTCAGTTCCTCATGGTAGTATTTCAGGCCGAAGCCGCTATGGATGCACTGGCGCAGGATGCCGCCAGGAAAATCCTCGCGGTCGATGACCAGGGCCTTGCGTCCTGCAGCGGCGATGACGGTTGCGGCGGCAAGTCCCGCTGCGCCTGCGCCGATGACGGCGACATCAACTTTTTCCTCTTTCATAGACGCACCTCCAAATCACCTAGTGTTCCGTAAAGAATGCGGCTGCTCCCACCGCGTTTCGTCAGCTCCTGCATGGGGATTCCACTTTCGCGGCTGATGATTTTCAGGATTTTCGCAGAGCAGAAGCCACCTTGGCAGCGGCCCATGCCTGCGCGGGTGTAGAACTTGACACCATCGACGGTAGTATGGCCCTTGCGGACAGCCTCCACGATTTCCGCTTCAGAGATTTTCTCGCAGCGGCAGATGATGTGGGTCCAGGCAGGGTCTTCATCGTGGAGCTTGTCAAGGTTTTCGATGGTTTCATGCCGTGCCTCGTGGCGTGGCGATAATTCGTATTCAATGTGGAGCTTCTCCATCAGGCGAAGGCCCTCGCCCTTAAGCAAGTCCTTGACGTATTCGCCGATGGCGGGGGAGGCGGTGAGCCCAGGGGACTGGATGCCCGCTACTTGGATGAAGGCGGGGGCTTTCTGCGAGGGGGCGATGTAGAAATCTTCCGTGTCCAGTACGGGGCGGAGACCCGCGAAAGAGGTGATGAGGTCGCGGTGGCTGATGCCGTTGACCATGCTGCGCACCTGGTCGAGGATACGCCGCAGGTGCGCGGAGGTGGTCTCCGTGTCGAGCTTGTCGTCAACAGGGTCTGCGGTGGGGCCGATCATCGTGGTGCCCTCGGAGGTTGGGATGACGAGCACGCCCTTGGAGTGCTTTGTTGGCACGGGGAAGATCACGTGGGATGGGCAGCCCTTGCTGGAACGGTCCAGCAGGTACTCTTCGCCCTTGCGCGGATGGATGCGGAACTCCTCACCGCCGCAGGAGCGGGAGACTTCGTCGGCAAAGAGGCCTGCGGCATTGACCACATATCGCGCTTCCACGATGCCGCCGTCGGCAGCAGTGAGCCTCCAGTGGTCGCCAAGGTATTCACCCTTCGTGAGGTGCCAGTTGCAGAGCAGCTCGGTGCCGTTGCGCACGGCGAACTCGACCAGTGAGAAGACGTAGCGGTAGGGTTCGACGGTGCCGCCACCTGGGCAGTAGAAGCCGCCGACCACCTCGGAGTTGAGCTTGGGCTCCAGGGCCAGCATCCGCTCGTGGCTGCACATTTCCAGGTTCGTGACTCCGTTGGCGATTCCTTGGTTATAGAGCTTGCGCACCTGGGACATCTCCTCTTCGCTGAACGCCGCAACCAAAATGCCACATCGCTTGAAGGGGAAGCCCAGCTCGTGGTGCAACTTCTCGAACATCAGGTTGCCGCGTATCTCCAGGCGTGCCTTCAGGCTGCTGACAGGGTGGTGGAAGCCTCCGTGCACGATGCCAGAGTTGGCTTTGGAGACACCGAAGCCGACATCCGCCGCCTTCTCCAGCAGGATGGTCTTCAGCTCGTAGCGGGACAGCTGCCAGGCCGTTGCCGCGCCTGACACACCCGCACCAATGATGGCTACATCGTAAATCATTGTTGCCGATTCCTAATGGGTTATGATGGAATACATGGATTGTTTACTTTTTTGTTTACTAATATAAAACAAACAAATTACTTTGCAAGTGGGAAAATGAATAATGAAAGGAAAAAAGCGGGTGGTGGGTTTTATTTTTGAAGTTTTAGGGGTATTTTATATAAGGAATACGAACGACGGGGGGCTGCCGCCCCCCGACCCCCTATAAAGAATGAAAGAACAGCAACCATCAAAGAACTTATCAGTCGGCTATTTTTACAACGAGCCGTTTCAGGCAAGTTGTGAGCCGTGGCTTTCCCGCATACGGGAGGTGTTCTTTGCGTGGCCAGGGGTGTTGTCGTGTCGTCCTGCACCCGAGTTTACGGAAGAGGTACGCCAGCGGCTGTTTGACGATTTGCGGTGGTGCCGCAGCAAGGGAATTCTGCTGGATACGCTTTTCAACTGCAACTGCTATGGTGATTTGGCGATAAGCCCCGATTTGGCGGATATTGTCACCAATGTGCTTGAAGAGATGGGGCGCGAGGAGGTTTTCCCAGAAATCGTGACGACGACCTCGCCCTTCATCGCGACAGTGATACGGCAGCACTTCCCTGACATCCGCATCCGCGCATCTGTGAACCTACGGGTTCACGGCACCATCGGTTTCGAGGCGGTGACGGAGCTTTTCGACGAGTTTTACGTGAGTCGCGAGCACCAGCGCGAATGGCCGTATATACGGCATGTCGCGGCATGGGCGAAGCAGCACGGCAAGCTGCTGGGAATGCAGGTGAACAGCGGCTGCTTGCGCGAATGTCCCTTTCAGACCTTCCACGACAACCTTCATGGTCACAACCGAATACGACAGTCCGAGGTTGGAAAGCAATTCGACTTTTCCGTGTTCCGCTGCCAGACGCATTACGGGCGGGATAAGCAATATGAGGACATTCTGCGTGCCACATGGGTACGCCCCGAGGATGTTCCCTTGTGGGAACCCTATATTTCCGTGTTCAAGATTGCCACGCGGCGCATAGCCAATCCAGGCAGGATTCTGGCTGCGTATGCTTCCTATAATTATGACGGCAACCTGCTGGAACTGCTGGATCCCATCCACGCCAACTGCTTCGCCCCCTATATTATCGACAACAAGAGCTTCCCACAGGACTGGGCCACCAGCGGCATCGGGGCTGCCTGCGCGGAAAACTGCACCCACTGCGGGCGATGCACCGAAGTGTTCAGGCTGGTGCATAAGAAAACGCAGGGGTAGATCATCAGGGCGCCAAAGGACGGGGGGAAGCCCCCCGCGCCCCCCTGGGCGCCAAAGGACGGGGGGAAGCCCCCCGCGCCCCCTGGACGCCAACGGACGGGGGGTAGCCCCCGAACCCCCTCCCCCCTAGACAATGATGGGCTTGCCCGTAGTGGGGTGGGGCGTGAAGGTGAAGGTGGTGTCGTAGAGTGCGGCGAGGGTTTCCTGCGTCATGATTTTGGCTGGGGGCAGGTTGTAGAGCAGGTGCCCCTGTTTAAGCGCGAGGATGGTATCGGCGCAGGCGGTGGCGGCATTGATGTTGTGGGAGACGGCGATAATCGTGAGGCCGTCCTGTTTGAGCTGCGCGAGTAGCGTGCGGATTTCGCTTTGATATTTCGGGTCGAGGAAGGCGGTTGGTTCGTCCAGAAGAAGGATGGGGGCGTTCTGCGCCAGGGCGGCTGCGATGAAGAGCTTTTGGGTTTCGCCACCAGAGAGGGTGTCGATGCGACGTTCTTTCAGGTGCGAAAGTCCCGTGCGTTCCAGGGCAGCTGTGATGGCAGTGCTGTTTTCCTTGTCCCAAGCATATTGGCTCATTGCCATGAAGTCGGTGATGGTAAAGGGTGGCAGGGTGGTAGTCTGTTGCGGGACGTAGGCGATGGCACGTGCAAGCTCGCGGTGACTGTATGCGCGGATGGAACGCCCTTGGAGGGTCATATCCCCTGTCCAGTGGCTATGGAGCATGGCAAGGCATTTGAGCAAGGTGGATTTCCCTGCACCATTCGGGCCGATGATGGCCGTGAAGCTGTTTTGCGGGATTGCAAAGGAGACGTCGTGCAGGATGGCAGCGTCGTCCAGTTTCAGGGAGAGGTTATGTACGTCGATGGCGTTCACAATAGTGTTAGTATTGCCATCCAGAACGGGATGGTTAGGATACCTACCAGGTGGGTCAGGAGGACGGATGCGGCGGCTGTTTCCGTGTCGGCTGAGAAGAAGTCGCTCAGGGTGACGCTGGCGATGGAGGAGGGCATGACGGCGATGATGGCGAGGATGCTCCGTGCTTCTGCATCAAAGGGAAGGAGGTAGATGGCCGCCAGGCAAAGCGCGGGCACGACGAGCAGACGCATGGGAACTAGGAAGAACTGGAGGCCACGGAATAGGGTCTTGCAGTCGAGCTCCATCATACGGCTGCCCGCGACAATCATCGCGATGGCGACGGTGCCAGCTCCAAAGAGCTGCGTGGTCCCCATGAGGGTGGAGCCAAGTTCCGAGAAGATGCTGCCAGGCGAGGGTGTCCAGGGAAGGTATTCGCGGAGGGCTAGCACCACGATGGAGAGTAAGACGGCTATCATCGGCATGTTCAAAAGATTCTTCAACTGCTTGAGGCTGAAGCCGCCAGAGATGGCGACGACGCCAAAGGTCCATACGGCGATTTCAGAGCCGATGGTGGAAAGAGAGAGCAGCCCGACGCCTGCGTCGCCGTAAGCCTGCATAATGAGAGGCAACGGCAGAAAGACGTAGTTGTTGACGGTACACAGAAAGTGAAACATGCGTCTTTCGCCTGGCGTGTTCTTCTTCAGGAAAAGCAGGGCGATGGTGCCTGCCAAAAAGCCAAGGCCCATAATGAGGATGGTGCCTGCAGGGAGCGTCCAGCGGGCGACGATGCCCGTCAGGGTGAAATTGCCGACCAGGGAGGCGAAGACCGCTGCGGGATAGATGAAGTTGGTGGAGAGGAAGGAGAGGCAGCGGGTGGAATCGGAGTTGAGCACCCCACGCTTGCGCGCCAAAGCCCCTGCGCAAATCATCAGGCAGAGCGCCAGTACGCGAATGAGGATGAGGAGGAAGGAGTGCATTGTTGGGGGGCAGGTGGCTGAAGCGATAAAAGCGATGGAAGGGATAAAAGCGATTCGCTTATATCCCTTCCATCGCTTTTATCCCTTTTGGTGGTATGGAGCTATGGAGGCCTAGAACCCGAAGAGGGCCTTAGGCCTGTTGTAGGCGAGGTTGATGACGAGCTGTTCAGCCACGGAGTAGGGGATTTGACCGCGATCGACCATGGCGCCGATGGTGCGGGACATGGTGCGGCGGAACATCTCGTGGCGCGAGCTGTAGCTCATGATCTTGCGGGAGTCGGAGACCATGCCAGACATATTGGAGAGAACATCGACGGAGCCGACATACTCCAGCTGGCGCTGCATCCCGATGAAGGAGTCGTTGAGCCACCAGGCGAGGCCCAGGCAGGTGGTTGCGCCGAAAGCGCGGGTGAGCTGTGCGAGGGTTGCGTTGTGGTTCGGGTGCATATTGTAGAGGACGACCTTGAGTCTGCTGTCGAAGCGGTTGAGCAACGGGAGCAGGGGCTCGATGTAGGAGGTCTCGTGGTCGCCGATGTCGCCGCCTGTGTCGGGGCCGAGGGTCTTGTAGAGGACGTCGCGCACGTCGCGGATGGCGCCGATGTGCATCTGGAAGACCCAGTTCTTCTGCGCGTCCAGCTCCGCCACTTCATTGAGGAAGTAGGACATATAGGCGATGGTGTCCTCCTTGGAGAGGGGCTTGCCTGCGAGGGCGCGCTTGAATATCTCGTCGGCCTTTTCGGCGGGCACCTGGTAGGACCACGGGATGTTCAGGCCGTGGTCGCTGGCCTTGCAGCCAACGGTCGCAAAGAAGTCGTGCGCCTTCTTGAGGGCGGCCATCATGTCGGCGATGCAGGTGATTTCCATGTCCCAGCGTTTGCCGAGGGCGGCGACGTAGGCGGGCCAGTCGGACTTGAAGATGTTCATCGCCTTATCGGGGCGGAAGGTGGGGCGGACGCGTCCCGCGAGCCTGGATGATGCGAGTGCCTTGTGGTACTCAAGGGTGTCCAGGGGGTCGTCGGTGGAGCACATCGCCTCGACGTTCATTGCAAGGATGAGGCTCTGCTGTGACATGGCGGGCGTGGCGAGCATCGCCTTGGTCTTGTCCCAGATGGCCTGCGCGTTGTCGGCGTTGATGAGCTCCTCGATGCCGAAGCGGCGCTTCAGGTCGAGGTGGATCCACTCGTAGGTGGGATTGCCTGCGATTTCGGGGAAGGCTTTTGCGACGGCCATCCACTTGTCGTAGTTGCTGGTGGTCTTGCCAGTGAGCAGCTCCTCGGGGACGTTGCATTTGCGGAAGCATTCCCAGACATAGTGGTCCGTGGCGGCTTCTGCCTCCCAGATGTCGGTGAAGTTGCGGTCCTCGCTAAGGGACTTGACGTCGCAGTGGTTGTGGGCGTCGATGATGGGCAGGTCCTTGATGGCTGCGTAGAGGTCCTCGGAGGAGGTGCTGTCCAGCAGGTAGTGTGCGTCTAAAAATGCCATTTGATTCTCCTCCGTTTATCATTTCATACGTGTCCTGCAAGCCCGTGGAACGTCGATTTTCACTTTGGGCGGGACGTTCTGGACCTTAGTGATTTTGCCAGTCTTGGCGCATTCCATGCAGGCGACGACGGCGGCGAGGGCCTTGTAGCCCTTGAGGCCGTCAAACGGGGGCTCCATGTCATTGAGGATGCATTCGACGAAGAGGTCTGGGATGCCGCTGGAGACCTGGACGGTGTTGGTGGCGACGGCTCCGACCTTGTAGAGGGATTCCGTGCCGTCCGCGCCAAAGACCTCGACCTGGTAGTCGGGGTTGGCGCCGAGAACCATGCGTCCCTTGGTGCCGATGATGGTGGTGGAGTTATCTTCGCCGCCGTAGAAGGTCCAGCTGGCGGTGAGCTGTCCGATGACGCCATTGGCCATCTTGAGGATGCAGACGGCGTTGTCATCGACGGTGATGGGCTTGCCCTTTTCGTTCTTCTTGTCCATGGTGGCGATGAAGGCAGCGACCTCGTCAATGTCAGTGCCCAGCAGGAAGGGGATGAGGTAGGCTTTGTGGACGCCCAGGTCGCCCATGGAGCCGACGTATGCCTTTTCCTTCTTGAAGAACCAGGTGTGGTTGCCCTTGTCCTGCGACCAGGTTTCGGGACCGCCGTGGCAGAAGGAGGTGCGGAAGGTGAGGACATCGCCGATGATGCCTTCCTTGATGAGTTTCTTGGCCTTCAGGTGTGGGGCCATGAGGCACTGGTTGTGGCCGATCATCAGTTTCTTTCCCATCGCCTTGGCGGTTTCGATCATCTTGGCGGCGTCTTCAAGCGTGGTAGCCATGGGCTTCTCGCAGAGGACGTGCTTGCCTGCCTTGAGGGCGGCGATGGTGAGGCGGGCGTGCTCGCTATTGGGGGTGGCGACGACGATGGCGTCCAGGCTCTTGTCGTTGATGAGTTCCTCTTCGGAGGAGGCGACCTTCTTGATGCCATAGGTTTTTGCCAGGCTTTCCGCGCGGCTCTTGATGGGGTCATAGACGGCGACCAGCTCTGCATCTTCGTTGGTTGAAAGTTCCAGCGCGTGGCGGTGGATGACGATGCTGCCTGCGCCAAGGAATCCGAATCTCACTTTTTTGGACATGATTGTCTCCTGCGGTTGGGGTGTTGGGTTGGATTATTATTTGGATTTAAAGAATCTTTGGAAGAGGTCGAGGAGGGTTCCGTTGTATTCGGCGGTGGCGTTATCGCAGATACCCTGTTGGTTTCCGCCGCAGTAGAAGACCGTCACCTTGCTGTCCTTCTCGATGAATTCCGCATCGGATGCATTGATTTCATAGACGGATGGGTGCTTGCGAGGGTAGGGGCGGTGGCCATAGTCGGGGAAGAGGATGGGGCGCGTGCCTTCCTCCCAGTTAACGAGGTCCTTGGAGCGCGCGATGCAGGTGTCATAGTTCATGGCGCGGGTTTCCTCGTTGATGAACTCGTTGACGTAAGTGATGTAGAAAAAGCCATCCAGGTAGTAGAGAGCGGGGCCCCCGACGTATTTCTTGTCGCCATAAATGGGCTTGTCAAGCAGTTTCCAGTGGACGAGGTCGGTGGATTCAAGGAAACGGAAGGTGAAGGGGGGGTAGCACTTGTCATCGGTTTCGAAGAGCATGATATAGCGTTTGCCGTCAAAGGCAATGGCGTTGTTAAAGACGCGCCCCTGATCATAGTGGAAAATATGTACGGGCTTGCTCCAGTGGCGAAGGTCCTTTGAGCAGGTCATGGCGATGGTGTCGCCTCTCCAGGTGGCGTTGTTGCCGACGTAGGTGCCATAGCAGTAGCATGTCCCGTTGGCGACGTAGGCGTAGATGAAGTAGTGCTCATCGAGGATATGGGCAATTTCCTTGCCTGTTTTGCGTTCTACGATGACGGCGTGATCTGGTTTCCCCTTGGGCTGTGCGCCATTGATGGCTGAGACATTGAAGAGGCAGTAGTCCTTGCCTTTGAAGGCAAAGGGCGTCGTCTCGCCAATGTGGTGCTTGAAGTGACAGATATTCTGCCAGATATTGCGGTCCATTTATTTAACCTCGAAATAAAAAAAGCCAAATGGTTTATTTTTGTATTGAAATATAGCTCGGAATTCGGCAGACTCGTTTTTCAAAAACTGTGGTTCCAACATGAAATGTGCTTTGATACCGTCTGTATCAGGAAGTAAGGTGATTTTCACTCCTGCTGGGAGAGTTTGTGTGGAAATATCCTTGATAAACGCCAGCCAGGATTCTGGTTTGTCTAAAGGACGTACCTTTTCCTCATCGTCGCGAACAGGAAGATTTGCGATTGGAATTGTTGGTTTATTTTGTCTGCGAAAGGACCTGCGATCATGCACATTGGATTGAAAAGAACGGAGAGTTATTGGAACGTCGAACTCAAGTGTGTCATCTTGAATTTTTTCTCGCTTGACGCTCTTGTTTTTCATCAGCAAGACAAAATGGACACCTTGGGGTTTGCCTAAGACCACGACTTGGAGAGGACCGTAGTTTGGGATTCCTTCGACGCCAATTTCGAGTATCTCCTTGATGACATTAATGGGGAAAGGGGATTTTGGGGTAATTTCCAGGAGAAAATCCTGTGGTGAGCTTTGCGTGATGGCCAGATTGAAGAATCTATTGTTTTCTGGTGCTTTCAAGGCCAGTTTTTCCTGTGGGAAAACTGATTTGATATGGATAGACCTTTTCCAGGACGATACGTCTCCAATGAACTCTCCCAGGTCGATGACTTGAGCTGGCTCGAAGGAGAACATATTTTTCACCGTGCCCATTACTGATGCAAAGGTGGGAGGAAAATCTTCTGTCCTTACGATTATTTTTCTTTCAAAATCATTGTCGTCGTCTTTTTGTAGAATTTTGGCGTCAAGGGTAAAATTAAGTTTCAAGGTATTTCCTGGTGACAGAAGGATGTCATTATAGGTGTCGAGTTTCAGACAAGAGCAGTTGCCGCGGATGGAAACGATTTTTACTGGCTTGTCAGAGATGTTTTTCAACGTGCCTGACAAAGGAAGAACTTCTCTGTCCATGATGGTTATTTTTTTCAGGGCATCTCCCTCCAGCAAGGTCAACGGATAAATGGCAGGGTCGGGATGCGTTTGGAGGAGGTTTTCCAGTTTGTTCGATTGTTTAGGGTGTGCCATATTCTCTTCCTCATTTTGTGAAAACAAGGTAGGAAAGAAGAGAAAAAGACTGACAACGCAAAGATGCAAGCTAAAGTGAGTAGATGTATGCATATTATTTGTGTTTGGATTGTTATTTTGCTTTTTTGTAGATGAAAACACCCTTGGACGGAGGAGGCAGTTCTTCTTCGACATGTGAGAAAGAACCGTTTTCAAAAGTCCACAATTCAAGGTCTGTTGTGTCTGTCGGAACAGCTCCCATCGTCCATCCTTCTAGAATTTCTTTTTCATCATAAACTTGGACAGGTGTTCCACTGAATGAGAGGGTGAATTCATCAGAATTGGATGGAATATAAAGCCAGTAGGCTTGTCCAGCGAGCAGCTTCTTGGAGATGACGTAGGTCTTCGCCTGGTCATCAAATGTAAACATGGTCGGAAGGGGATTGATTGTCTGGGCTGCAATGGCCATGTTGTGGGGAACAGCGATGAGATTCCAGCCTTGAGACAGCAAATAATCCTTGTCATTTGCGTCCGTGCTATAGGTGGTGGTGACAGTTCCTATGGTATTTTCAATGCGGTTAATGGGGCTTTCCGTGTAAAAGACGGTATTGCCATTGGAATCATTGCCGCAAAGCGCAAGCGCTGAGAAGAACCATGGAGTGGATTGGTCGAGTGCATCGAATGTTGTGGAGGTGTTTTCCATGTATTTGCAGAACAGTTTTCCGTTGTCCAGCCGTTGGTAGAAAATGTAAGCAGGGGCTGCGGATGATTCAACTTGGAGGGATTCGCCATTGGGTAGCAAATTCAAAGGTGTTTCTTTGAATTGTTCTTCTGGGAAGAGACGGACGGTGTAGATTTTGTCATTGAAGGTAAAACAACCATAAGCGACGGCGATGTTCTCGTCAATGCTGCAACACGCAACTGTTGTTGGGACAAAGATACCAGAAATCTCAACAGATGTTCTGGATATTTCGTTGGTGGCATCATCGCAGACGAGGAGAACTAGTTCTCCTGTAAAGAGACCATTTTTCTGGTTGACAATCATCGTGGTGGAGTTGTCTATGCAGAGGCCCGATGTAAGTGGCGTGAAGTAGTCCCCCGTTTCATCAACATGTTCCCGCATGGGGATTGCGGAGGGAACGATGATGTTTGCGTCATCGACATAATCCGAGACAAAGAGGAACTCCTCTGTACTAGTGTGCTGGGAAATTGACAGGCCAGGCGTATAGATGGTACCGCAGGGAAGGAGTGTCATGGTTTGCCCCATGTTATCCGTGTAAAGATTCTTAATCAAACCGCATCCTGAAACCCAGGTACTGACGGCGCCGTCTGTGCGTTTACTTGGACGAACGACATCCAGCGCTCCTCTAATACTTCCTTCATATCCTTCTGTTTGATTTCCAAAGAGGGGGAGGAAATAGGGGAGTTTGGCGAAGCTGGTGCTCTCATCGCCATCCCAATAGAGGCAAGATTGGGTTGTGAAGTTGCCAGTTCCATAGAGATTGATGTCAATTTGCGCTGTAGCATCCTCTGAGATGTGTATTTGCATCCAGCCGAGAGAAATGCCTTGTACATCCGTATCCTGGCGGATGACGACATTGTAGGTGCCTGCATATTGTTCCGCATCAACATTGGTGACTGGCAGGAGTTCTCCTGTGTAGATGTGGTTTTGTTCTGTTTGGATGATGACTGCGCCTGAACCATCTTCTAGAATGGTTGCGGAGAGGACAGAGAAATCTGAAAGAGTGCAGTTCAAGGAAAGAGTGTAGTTGGAGGCGTTGAACTCCCAGTAGGGTACATTTGCGGTGGCGATGGTGTCCTGAGTATTGAAGGAAAGTGTCAGCGAACCATTGTCGTTTTTGGAGATAAACAGCGTGCCGTCGATGCTGGTAGTAGTGCTATTTTCACGCATGAGAGGGGCGATGAAGGCTTTTGTTTCGACGGCCTCAAAGGTTGTTGCCTCAATAGATATTGCGAGGGTGATGGTATCAGTGGTTTTACTGCCTTGTTTGAGGGAAAGCGTTACCAGCGCTTCTGAGAGTATTTCCGTTGGAGAACCATGGATTCGAATATAGGTTTTATCGTCGGGGATTTCATAATTCAGGCCATTTGGGAGGGTGGTTTTGGTGATTTTCATGCTGGCAGTCGGGCAGACAGGAATAAGGATGCTGTTGTAAAGTCCTTTGTAGAGGGTTAAGCTGGTTTGCTCTAACCTTGGAAGGAATAGGGGAGTGGTGGCAAGTTTAACGGTGGTGGCGCTGTTTCCACTGATGAGGCAGGTGTTGTCCTCTTTTTGGCGGATTTCCACGATGAAATCCTTGGTTCCGCTCCAGGAAGTCGAGGCAGGAATGTTTAGTTGGACGGAAATGGCACTGGTAGTTGTTTCCTTGTTATTCCATGAGAAGTCTGTCCATTCACATGCCTCAAAATAGTCGGTGGAAGCAGGGGATTCCGTCGAAGGTCTGACGCGGTACTGGAAGACCAGTTCCTTGTCATTTTGCTGTTGCAAATCGAGCCAGACGGGGATTTCCACGCTTTGGCTGGTATGGGGAACTGCAATTACTGTTTCAGGGAGGGAGACATAGGCCGTGATATCTCCTTCCATTAAATAGTAAATGTCGATTTCCGCCATTGATTTTTGATTTTGAACCTCTATGCAGAGCCAGGCAGAGGTGTTTTCCTGCGTTTTTGGGGTAAACACAAAGGGGATGCCCATTAGCAGCGAACCTGCCTCCAAGACAAAACGGTTTTCTCCCAGGAGGTCATAGACGGAAACGGTGGCGGTGGCTTCTATATCGGCATCATCGGATTGGATGTAGAAGAACCAGGAGGTGCCGTCTATCGGGAAGTTGGCCCAGTAGGTGTCATTGTGGTCTCCTACATAGGCGGTTGCGGACGAGTCATCAGGGTCGAGGATTTCCAGAGATGTCGTGCGGTCGTTGACGGATTCAGAATAATCGACATCAAACAGATCATTGAAAAGGGTAAGGGCGTCCAACGTCTCTTCCACGGTAATGTTCACATACATATCATCTGGTTCAGGATTTGGATAGTAGGGGAAGCGTCCGACTGGCTCCAGTTCATAGCTGCCCCGCGTATTGGCCTTGACTCTGCAAAAGACAAGGGTTGGATAGGGGATGGCGCCCTTTTCCCAGCCAGTTTTTGCAACGTTATGCAGGGAGAGTTTTTCCTGCCATTCGCGGTTGTCCTTGAGTTTTGCTTTCATTATGTCGTCAGTGATTGAATTTGTCGCGCGATAGCCGTCGGTCTCTGTAAGCAGGCATGGCCCTGTCGAATCATCGGCGGAACGAAGGCGGAAGTCAAAGTTGATGGCATAGTAGCTGGAGATGGCCTCTGCAAAATCAGGCGTAGAAAGGACGTTCTGCTCCAGGCAGACGCATTTAGGGCACCAAGTGACGGCACCGAAGTAGGCTAGGACGGGGGTATTTGTCTTGTAAGCCGCTGCAAGAGCCGCCTCCGTATCCATGGTCCATTTGCCTTTCTGCGCGCCTGTCCAGGCGGGATTGGTGATGTATCCAACTTCGGGGGTGGATTTTGTCTCGTGGATGCGCATGGAGAAGGTGGCGGCATTTGTGGTAGCGGTGCCTTTTGCCACTATTCGAATGAAGAAAAGAGCTGTTTTATTTTCTGAAGTGGGGATGTCAAAGTGGAAATTGCCGCTGAGATAGTCATATGTCTTGTCCTTGAAGGTGGCGATGGCTGGTTCGACAGGTTTATTTGTTTTGGTGTTGCTTCCAAATACGTCAATGGTATAGGTGAGATTGCCAGAGGCTGCGCTGAGGTCTCTGGCATACATACTGAAGCGCTGTCCCGTGCGTCCTGTGAATTTGTACCATTTTTCCGTGCTTTTTCCCTTGAAGGTTACGGGCCCCATCTTCACAATGGCATCCGCTGATTTTGCTGGCTTGTAAGTCGTGTTGTAAATGGTTCCGAGGTCGGTTGCGTTTTCGTAGCCAGTCGGCCCTGTGGCGGGGGGTGTGAGCGTTTCCCAGGCCTGGTTTGGGAAGCAGGCCTTTATCTGCTTGCTGAAGGTGGTAGGGCTCCAGGATTTCTCTGCACCATTGGCGATGCCCATGAAGGTTTTGTCAGCCTGGTAGCTTCCAATAAAGTACTCGTTAAGCTTGGTACTTTTGAGGGGATCAACCTGATCGGGCTTAAAGGCATTTGAATCGACAGTCGTACAATTTGCCCCCTCTTTAACCTTGAATAGATAAACATGCGGGGCTCCGCTGTAGTAGGCATCGTATCCTGACCGATATGCCATGTTGGTGTACAAGAGAAGGTTGTTGTTGCGGGTGGCGCAGACGACGATTTTGTTTTCCTTGACAAAATTCTTAAACGTAGAGGTATTCAGGATTAGTTTGTCAAAGTTATCGCAGTGAGCACACGGATCCATGGAGGCAACCAGGAGAAGCGGTCTATTGTTAGCCAAAGCATAGCCTTTTGCCTTGGCAATGCCATCATAGTTGAAATAGACGCCAAGCCAGTCGCTTTCGTTGCCTGGATCAACAGGGTCATCGGGATCGTCAGGGTCATCGGGATTGTCAGGATTGTCGGGATCGTCAGGATCGTCAGGATCGTCGGGATCATCGGGATCATCGGGGGTAATGCCTGAATCGATACTCTTCCAATATTGATTTGGGAAACAGGCCTTTATCTGCTTGATAAAGGTGGAGGGACTCCAGGATTTCTCTGCACCATTGGCGATGCCCATGAAGGTCCTGTCAGCCTGGTAGCTTCCAATGAAGTACTCGTTAAGGTTGGTACTCTTGAGGGGATCGACCTGATCGGGCTTAAAGGCATTTGAATCGACGGTCGTGTAATTTGCCCCCGCTTTGACCTTGAACAGATAGACATGCGGGGCCCCACTGAAGTAGGCGTTGTATCCTGATCGATATGCCATGTTGGTGTACAAAAGAAGGTTGTTGTCGCGTGTGGCGCAGACGACGATTTTGTTTTCCTTGACAAAATTCTTAAACGTGGAGGTATTCAGGATTAGTTTGTCAAAGTTGTCGCAATGCGAACAAGGATCCATGGATGCAATCAGGAGAAGCGGTCTTTTGTTGGCCAGGGCATAGCGTTTTGCATTGGCAATGTCTTTATAGCCGAAATAGACGCCAAGCCACTCGCTTTCTTTGCCTGGATCAATCGGGTCCTCGGGATCTTCGGGGTCCTCGGGATCATCAGGGTCTTCAGGGTACTCAGGATCTTCAGGGTCTTCGGGATCCTCGGGGTCTTCGGGATCCTCGGGGTCGTCAATAATTCCTGAATCAATGCTTTCCCAATACTTATTTGGAAAACATGCTTTTATCTGATTGATGAATGTGGAGGGATTCCAGGCACTCTCTGCACCATTGGCGATGCCCATGAAGGTTCTGTCGGCCTGATAGCTTCCAATGAAGTACTCGTTAAGCTTGGTACTCTTAAGGGGATCGACTTGGTCAGGCTTAAAGGCATTTGAATCGACAGTCGTGCAATTTGCCCCCGCTTTGACCTTGAACAGGTAAACATGCGGAGCCCCGCTGAAGTAGGCATCGTATCCTGACCGATATGCCATATTAGTGTACAGAAGAAGGTTGTTGTTGCGTGTGGAGCAAACGACGATTTGGTTTTCCTTGACAAAATTCTTAAACGTGGAAGTATCCATGATTCGTTCATCAAAGTTGTCGCAGTGCGAACATGGATCCATGGATGCAATCAAAAGAAGCGGTCTATTGTTGGCGAGGGCATAGGCTTTGGCCTTGGCAATGTCTTTATAGTCGAAATAGACACCTAGCCAGTCGCTATTGTTACCAGGATCATCAGGATCTTCGGGATCCTCGGGATCCTCGGGATCTTCGGGATCCTCGGGATCCTCGGGATCGTCCTCGGTACGGGGGGTCCATTTTACCCAATCCAGCCAGACGCGATTAAAGCATTGGATGATTGCATTATATTCGGCAAGATCTTCCTTGTACCATTCAGTGTCACCGTCATAATCGGCTTTTACTGGTTTTTCAGGACCATCTGCGATATAGGAGCCTGAATCGGAATCACAGTATGGCAGATCTTTTTCAAAAACGATCATAATTTCGTGATTATCTGTTCCCTTGTATCTCCCTTGGGTGGCCTTTCCTTTTGGAATGGTAATTTCCGCGCGGTTCTGATGCTCATACTCGCTTGTATAAGACCAGTCATCCATAGGATCCGAATAACCAGTTGCTTCAAAATCGGTATTTGCGTCAAAGAAATCGTCATCCCTATCTACATAGACCTTAATGCCATCTCCCTGTTCAGAACATGTCTTGTAGAAGAAGGAGAAGGTACCAGGGCCATTGACTTTGAAGACCAGGCGTGCTTCCTGGGCATCGCTGCTGGCCGAGAGCGATGTCGGAAGATCGGAACGCAGGCAGGAACCTCCGTTTACCGGGTAGGTGGAATACTTTGAGTTGTCGCTAGAAGAGGACTGAACCACCCAACCACCGCTGCTTTCAGAATACTTGGGGATTCCATTGTTATACACATAATTGTATTCATACCAGTCATCGTCATTATACTTTTTTGTAGAATAAACCCGTTTGCAAAAGCTTTCCAAGGTGATTCCTGTCTGTCCACTTAAATCCAGTGCGTTTATGATATCGTTCTTGGTCACTCCCAAAAGGTTGCTTTCGCACATTAAAAGGAAAAGAAAAAAGCATCCAGCAAAAAAGCTTTTTTTCATTGTTTTCCATCCTGATAAAGTGGTGGTGTTATGCATATTGGTGTACTCCGCGGGAAGGGGTTTTGGAGCTTTTGTTTCTGACAGCATCTGGTATTTCAATTTATGGACGAGTTGAGTCATATCGGTTATTCCTCCTTCTTGGTCTCGCTCTGCGATGAATTGGGCGATGAAGATGAAACCATGGGCTTTTTCCAGAGCCCCTCAGGAAAAAGAGGGGTTTTCACGGCATAGTCCAAAGACATCTTATAGATATATTCATCAATGGCGGCTTTTTGTTTGAGCGGGGTCAGCTTCTCTCGAATAGCTTCCTTATCCTTGAGATTCTCTGTCTCCCCCAACTTGCCGCATAGAATCTGGGCAACACGCAGTTTTTCAGGTGCATCAGCCGTTTCTGGAGGGATGGAGCGTAGGACTTTCATGATACGGTAGGCGGAAGATGTCTCCAGCATGGGGGTGACATCGCCGACTTTCCAATTGAATTCTTTGATTTCATTGACTTCGGCCAATTCTTCACGGGTGAAATCATACTTCAATTCTCCACCCCATTCGGCTTCTACGCCCTCTGAATATTCTTTGGCGAGTTTTTTGAAACCCTCGTTTGTTTGCAAGTCAGGATCCTGAGCAAGCTTTTGCATCGCTTCCCTTCGCTCAACGTTTAAGCCGTCTATGCCTTGCTTGACAGCTTTCTTGTAGCGAATGTAGAGATCAATTTCCTCGTCTGTTAACTGAATGTTTTCAAATAGTTTTTCACTGAGGTACATGACATTGATGAGCTCATCAAAGGATACATTGAGAAGATTGGGTGAAACCATCTCAAAGGAAGCCATGTATTGAGACAAGGATTTGTATTTGCTTTGTTTATCCGCCTTGAGATTAGTCTCTATGTCTGATTCAATCTTCTTGCGTGCCTCTGTGTCAGGGATTAATTCAAGCTTTTTAGCCTCCATGACGAACATTCGTCGGGCAACCAGTTTCTGCATTATCGTGCGTATAGCGTCTCCTGTAGAAGTCTTGTTTGCACTTTCGCTGGTATTGAGAGATTCTACAAGTGGTTGGATATGCGGGTAGAGTTCCCGCCAACTGGCGGTTTTGCCGTCAATCTCCAGCACGATGGAATCAGGCTGGAGTTTTTCAATTGTGTTTTTTAAATCCGCTTCTGTTGTTTGATGATGGGGTTCTGATATAGGGGCGACGGCGGGCTCTGTCGATTGTGTATGTACAAGAGAGAGTGGAAAAGCGATGCTTACAAGGAGTAAAGCGTGAATATATTTCATAGCCGTGGAGGTATTGAGACAGAGTATTGAACAATCTTTACAATATTAATAATATAAGAACCAAGAGGAAAAAAACAAGTAGTCGAGTAGTCTTTTTTTTGTTTTTGTTATTTTTTTTCCTGCTTCATGTTTTACGTTCTTTATGAGCAACTTCATAACGCTTCCCATTGTGTTTTTTCCGATTTTAAGTTGCTCATAACAAAAAAACGCAAAAAAATATCAAAAAAAGTCTTTTTTTTGCAAAAACGTATTTGACAATGTGGAAATGATGCTTAAATTATTTACAGTTTTGTCTATGAATATCAAAAAAATGCAAAAAAATGGAATTTTTTGAGGTTTTTTGTTTGACATAGTGCAAAATGTGTTTATCTTATAATAATTCTAAAAAAAGGACGCATAGTTTGAACATAAGCTTCTTTAACCGTTTGACAGTTGAAGCTGTCTTGCGAAAGGAGGATGCAAACACATAGTCAGGTAGCTCATTTTTTCAGGTTCAGGTTTTTTGAAAATTTCGTGTAAACAATAAATGCTACCCCGAAAGGGGTGGATGAGAGAGTACAAGTAAAACAAAAGGAACAAAAATGAAAAAGCTCATTGCTGCAATCGTGATTGCCTCCATCGGTGCTGCTTTCGCAGATCCGTACTATGTGTATGACTACAAGGCCTCCATCAAGCGCCTTGACATCAGCGCCAAGTATGTGAGCAAAACCGCCGACGTTACCCAGAAATACAGTGTCAAGAGCGACACCATCCAGGGCTATGTCACTGTGCCCGTCTGCAAAAACTGCACTGGAACCCTTGATACCAGCATTGGCATTAAGGATGACGGCTATGCCTATCTGACCATGAAAGGCAACAGCAAGAATGTCAGCGGGAAGGAATACGCTGTCCTGAAGGCCCCCATCAAGGCCTCTATCGGTGTGTTCGGTGGCGAACAGTACATGAATGGTAAGATTGTTGATGACAAAAAGGTCAACAAGGCTTGGATGTCCTTGGATTTCCCGCTGTCCGTCGCACAGTTTGACACTGCGCTCCTCGTTGCGAAGAAAGATGTCAGCGCTGGCGTTCCTCTGGCCTTCTTGGGCCTCACCAACCTCGGTGAAAATGCTGACCGCGTGGATGTCCAGAACACTGGTTTTGGTACTGCCAAAGTTCAGAAGAGCAGCGTCTTTGATTTCTGCGAAGGCGAGACCACCAATTCCTGCCTCTCCGTTGCCTCCATCAGTGGTACCCTGGTTGGCTATCCCCTCTACATGGGTGCTTGCCTCCACAGACCGATGTGGGATCTCTGCAATGTCAGTGCTGCTGGCGAGGTTCCGGATGCCGTTATCTGCGGTTCCTGGTCTCTTAAGTTCAACAAGGCTTTGACGGACAAATATGCAGAAAAGGGCGAGGCCGCCATTCTGGATAAGTTCAAAACCTCGAAGTATGTTGAAATCGATGCATCTGGTGCTTTCGTTTCTTCTTCCAAATAATCAAGTAAGTGCTACGATTTCTTGATTAACGCACCAAGACTGATAGTCTAGACTATCAGTCTAAAAGAGGGGTCAATTGCATTGGCCCCTCTTTTTTGATTATGCTATGTTCCCCAAGAGAGTCGTTTTTTAAAGGCCGTGGTGCGGTCAGTGCATGAAGTGCACGACAATCGAAGACCAATGCTTCGCGCCCGTTAGAGGCTGCCGCATTGGGGAGCCTCCAGATAATTCGCGCCTGTGGGGGCACAACAAAAAACTATTCTGTTTCCTACCTTGGGGAACAGAGCGTTCAACTTAATTGTATTAACTCTAGCTGAAGAACTGGATGTAATATGTTTTTGCACAAAAACAATTTGTCTTTTGTTTTCCTTTTTGGAATTATCATTCTTGCATTGCTTTTTCTTCTGAATAAACAGAATCACGAATCTGAAGTAGTGAAAGGAGGTAGTGATGAGCCGATTCAGAATACCAAAACCGAATCTCAGGAGAATACTGTGCTAGGAAGCAATACCGAGATAAACCAGGAGAAACCAAGGGGAGAACGTGATGCGGGAATAACTTATGAGGAAAAGAAACGCCAGAAGCTTGAAAGCCTGCAGGCTTTGCTTGATGACGAGGAAAAACATGATGAGGCTTTGAAGCTGGCTTTGTCAATGGTGGATAAGGGGGATGCAGAACAAAAACTTGCGGCAATAGAGACATTCAACTGGATTGGTGGCCATGAGGCCAAAATGGCTCTAGTGGCTCTTCTGGATTATGGTGGTATTGTCAGTGAGAATGCTACCAGTTCTTTGATACATCTTTTCCAGGAAGATGCTCAGGATTCGGAAAGGACATTTGATGAAGAGGCCTTTATCGCAGCGTTGGATAAAATGGAGGAAACGGAAAGAGACGCTTTGTTTGTCATGTTGAATGGATATCCAGTGGAAACAGCTGCGCCTGTCCTGATTAATCTAATGGATTCTCAGAATGAAGCTCTCCGCAATCAGGTTTTTGAAACATTTGAGAGCATGGCGGAGGGGACGGAGATTACAAGCAAAGCAGATGCGGAAGAATGGCTTAAGAAATTTCTTGCGGAGAGCAAAGAGGATTAAAGCAGGGACTTTTAGATTGGGTATAGAGATTTCAGGGGTAAAAAATGACTAGACGCCAGATAGTAGCATTGTTGCTTTCCATCTCCATTTATTCTCTATACGCGGTTAATATCAATGACGTATCTGAGGCGTTGGATTTGACGGGACAGTCAGGGGTCGAACTGGTCAGTTTCAGCAAGCGCGTGTATAATGTGACTTACGACAACGAGTGGGAGGAGTATGACTATGTTTATGATGCCAATGAGGAGCCAACCTATAAGGATACAGACAATACAGGATGGGTTGTGCAGTCTTCAGATAAGGAGCATAGCAAATATTCCACCTATCCCATAAAGGGGAGTTCCTGCCTGCGCTCGGGCTTGCCTACAGAGCTAAAGAAGGGTAGCGATGCCCAGGAGGCACGCCTTGTCTTTAGAGTTTATGGTCCAGGTAGATTCTCTTTCTTTTATAAAACCTCCTGTGATGAGTCAGATCAGCTTGTGGTATATGTCGATGGAGAACTGTCCTTTTTCAGTGAATCAGGCTATGGGGAGAATAGCGAGTATAATTGGAGCTATCAAGTCGATGACCAAACAGGAGAGGAGATAGAGGTTGAAAACCATGCTGAAATCAATCTGGATGGGGGAAAGGCGACATCTGGACCCTATGAGGATACCTTTTATCACGAGATAGTGATTGTCTTTGAAAAGGATTTGCCAAGGACCGACTGGGATGGAAACTACCTTCCTGATGGTCCAGAAAAACCAGACAAAAGCTGGTATGAAGATGATGATGATGGATATAAGGAGGCGTTAGCTGACTACAATGCGCAAATGAAACTTTTCTTCAACTCCGTTTGGATTGATTGGGTGCAATGGACTCCGTTAGCCATTACTCTTGAATTGAATGATATTAAAGAGCCTCTCTATGATGAAGATGGGGAAATAATGTATGATGCGGATGGGAATGTCATGTATAAGGAAATACTGGACGAGGAGGGAAACTACCTGGATGAGGCAAAAATAGTGTTGTCTTCAGATGCCCCTGACGTGGGGTATTCTGTGAGATACACGCTTGACGGGAGCGACCCCACAAGTAGTTCGACAGAGTTTAATTATGAAGAGGACACCTATCTGACACTGACGCAATCTTGCACGCTGAAGGCGGCCATCTTCGTTGGTGAAATAATCGATACAACGGTTGGTATTGTTTCCAAAGAGGTGACTATCAAGGCAACGGCGCCATCCCTGGAGCAGGATGCCGAGCATTCCACGGATACTGCTTTTGTGTTCAAGGCGACGAATCAATATGCGGACAACATTATCGTCTATACGATGGACGGGACTGAGCCGATGGAGAAAAGCACAGTTTATGATGCGGAAACAGGTATTGTCATCGAAAATACATGCACAGTTAAGGCTAGATGCGTGCGTGAAGGTGTTCTTGCCAGTGAGGTAGTCTCAAAGACCGTGGAAAGACTGCCCGCACCGATTTATCGACTTTTAGACGCTGACGGCGTGGAGGAGCCGAATGGCGTGACAACGGGAAGCGAGCTGACGCTTGAAGCGGACAATTCTTCTGGAACTCTTAAATATGGCACTTCTGAAACAGATATCACGGAAGACTTCCCTGATGATGGGCTTCTGGTCGGTATTGGAAAGACATATTATCTGCGAAATGTCGAAGACGGCAAACTCTCCAGCTTGATTGTCTGCGTGCAGGTGAAGAAGGCCGATACGACAATTGTATTTGGCGAGGGTGACTATGCGTTGGAACTGGGCTGGAATCTGGTGAGTTTCCCGATTGACATGACATCCACTAGCAGTCAGGCTCTGCTAAAAAAGTGGACTTTCTTTGGATACAATTCCGATGTGCGATGCTATCAACATATGACGACGATTAAGCCTGGTTGCGGCTACTGGGTGTTTCGGAAAACTGCGGACGAAACTGGCGGCGTCGAATTGAACGGATGCGTGGCCACCGAAACGGCAACGGGAGGTGCTGGTTGGAATCTTTTAGGCCTTGTGAAGGGGCAGGACTCCTTTGGGAGCAATGAGGTTTGGAGCTTCTCGAATGGTGCTTTTTGTCCACTGAAGAGCGATGAAAAGCCGAGTCAGTGGAAAGGGTATATGGTGAGATTCCAGTAAAGGCAATTAGCAATTTGCAATTATTAAGAAGGGTAAGCCGCGTAGCGGCGAAAGAGCATAGCCGTGGGTGGCGCGAAGCCGCGAAAGCGGCGAAGCGAAACCCACGGGCAAGCAATACCCCAGTTCCTTTTGCGCCTTGCCGCGTAGCGAAGCGGCAAGGCGCAGAAAATCTGGCATCCTGTGCCTATTGACATCCTCCTGCTGAATAGTTACATTGATAATTGCTAATTAAAGCGGTGAGGGATGACGCTTTTTTTCGCATTTTCAAAGTTTTTGCGACATTGCGAGTTGCATAGAAAGAAAATGATGCTATATTAAGTCAGTTTTTCACTGAACCTGAAAACTACCTGCATAAACCATAAACCATCCAAGCCTGTCGAAAGGGGGTGAATAAATAAAAATGACTGACATCAAATGCCGCAAAGGTGAACCGATTGAACGCGCCCTCAGACGTCTGAAAAAGAAGCTGGACAAAGAGGGAACGTTGAAGGAACTGCGCAATCGTAGGCACTACGAGAAGCCCAGCGAGGTCAAAAGGCGTGAGAGTAAACGCTCACACTAATTGATGTCGCGTTCCGTAAATACACAGAAGACCGCCTGTTTTTGCAGGTGGTCTTTTTTTTGTTGTTGTAATCGTACTTTGCTAATGCGACTGGAAATTGAGGCTGGTTAACGTATATTATGAAAGTGGAATAATAAGTGCTCTAGAAGCTCTAGAAGTTCTAGAAGCTCTAGAAAATGCTAGAATATCTAGAATGGGGGGAGTAAATCAACAATGGGACAGTCAGAACAGCAGTTGGAATTGAATCTGAACGGAGACAGGCGTTTTGCCGACAAGCTGAAGAATGCTTCGTTTTTCATGATTATGGAGCTGCATCCCCGTAGCCGCATGGAAAAAGCGGGGCTTGATGAACTCTTCAAGTTCATCATGGACGATTCGCGTGTATTTGCGACTGCGGTGACGGATCGATGGAATGACACGCCTGTCGAGCATTCTATGGAATTGGCGGAGAGTGCAAAGGCCTTGACGGGCAAACCCGTTTTGGCCCTGCTCTCTGGAAAAAACCGCTCTTTTGAAGAGATTGGTAAGACTTTGGCCAATTACAGGCGCATGGGCGTCCGTGATTTCCTTGCGGTCACTGGCAATTACCTTGACGACGGGCGGGATGGCGTACGAAATGACTTCCCTGGCAAATATACGGATGCAGTCGATATTGTCCGCCTGGGATTGCAGTCTGGGGACGCCTGCATCGGGTGTGCGGTCAACCCATTCCGATACATCCCTGAGGAGTTGTTCGGACAATATACGAAGCTTATCCGCAAGATCAACAACGGGGCTTCATTCGTTGTGGCACAGGGTGGCTGGGATATGAAGAAATACCAGGAAGTGCTGTGGTTTTTGCGCTCCCGTGAGCTGTTTGTGCCGATGGTCGCAAGGCTGTTTGTGCTGGAGAAGCCCGAGGAAAGGCTTGCCTCCAATTTGCTGTTCCCTGGCGTGCAGCTGCCACTTTCCTTGATGTCTCAACTAGAACAGGAGCAAGAACTCGATTCAGAGACATTTTTCACGGCACAGGCGAAGCGCGCCGCCTTTATGGCTGCAGGCTGCCAGTTGATGGGATACAGCGGCATTCAGGTCGCAGGACTGCATGGCGTGCGCGAGTTGGAGACCTTCCTGGATTTGTTCGATGGCATGCAGACGCTCTATCCCACCTACAATGCATGGGCGAAGGCATGGCAGGAGCGTTATTCGGGGGTGAACTTTGTGCCCTATGCGCCTGTCTTCTCCAATCAGGTTCCGTTCTACCTGTATAATGCACTTCTGGATCCGCGATACTCCCAGTTCGACACGGGTTATGCGGTGCCGTCTGAAATAAAGATTGCCTTGCCTTCACTAGCCGACCGCGTGCAGTCCAGTCTGGTGGATCCAGATACCCCTGAATGGATCAAAAAGACTGTCACCCACTGGACTGGCAAGGAGAAGCTGAATCCAGATACCCTGACGCATTGCCTTGGGCTGGAAAACTCCTCCTGCCCGAAACGGCTAACCCAGGGCCCCTGTGGCGGCGCCAAGGCCGACGGGATATGCGAGGCCAGCGGTGAACCTTGCTTTTTCCAGAGAATCACGCGCCTGGCGGTCTGGAGCCATCAACTGGAATACATGGAAGATTCCAATCAGGAATAATTGGAGATGCTGTATAGTTCGTCAGAGGAGGCGACGCTTGAACTGGGCGTCAGGGTTGCATCAAGGCTTTCTTGGGGGCAGACGCTCGCGCTTTACGGTGACCTTGGGGCGGGAAAAACCGTTTTCAGCCGAGGAATTGCACGCGGGCTGGGTGTGACAGAAGCCATCACCAGCCCCACCTTCACCATTGTGCAGGAATATAGGCTTCCTGAACGCCATTTCCTTTTTCACCTGGACATGTACCGCATCGACAATGAGGAGGCCGCCTTGGCCTTTGGAATCGAGGATTTCCTTTTTGCTCCAGATGCCGTTACGGTAGTCGAGTGGCCCGAACGCATCAAGGGATTGCTGCCCGAAGAGGATACCCTGTTTGTTTCACTGGAGCATAAGGGGGAGGCGTTGCGGCAAATCACGCTGCCTGATACTTTGGAGCAGGTCCTGCTGAAGGATGGCCTGCCTGAGGGTATCAAGCCTGTTGTGTGCGCCGCGCTTTAGTGTGGCGGCGTGCCATGCTTTCCCGACGTTGAGCGGCAGGCACAGGACAGCTGGTGCGTGGAAAAAGAAAGGGAATTATATACTTTAGTTGCCGATTGGACTTTACCCACAGAGAAGAGTCGCGTAGAGCCGCGTAAGCGGCGGCAAGAGCATAGCCGTGGGTAGAGCGAAGCCGCGACAGCGGCGAAGCGAAACCCACGGTCAGATGCCCACCCCAGTCCCCGTGCGCCTTGCCGCGTAGTGCAGCGAAGCGGCAAGGCGCATCCAGGCCATCGACCAATGAAGGATAATGTCATCAGGAAACTCAAATATATAATTCCCAAAAGCAAGGGGCGAAAGGTGTTCAAAAACCGCCTTTCGCCCCTTGCTTTTTCGCTTATATCGCTTTTATCCCTTTAGGGGGTGTCTTTGTCTTTACTTCACGTTCTCGCGCACCCACTTCCTCGCATATTCGAGGACTTCGATGTTCATCGGGATGAGTTTCGGCTTCTTGGCGAACTGCGCCTCCAGTGCGCGCTTAAAGGCCTCTGCGGGGAGGCGAGTGATGCCCAGCTCCAGCATAACGCCGAACATGATGGTGTTGGCCCCCTTGGGATTGCCAGCTGCATCGGCCAGATCCTGCGCAGGGACTGCCACGCCACGGACGCCTTCGGGTATTTCCACATCGCCCATGATGGAATCGTACATGATGGTGCCGCCAGGAACCACGTCGTTCTTGAACTTCTCAAGAGACGGCCTGTTGAGGGCGACCAGCAGGTTGGGGTGATAGACGACGGGCGAGCCGATGGTCTCGCCAGAGACGATGACGGAGCAGTTGGAGGTGCCGCCGCGCTGTTCTGGACCATACGAAGGATACCACGAAACCTGTTTGCCGACTGCCTGGGCTGCTGCCGTGAGCATCGTGCCGAGGCTCAGGACGCCCTGGCCGCCGAAACCAGAAATCTTCACTTGGGCTTCGCCGAAGTTCGGGTCGTCGTTCTCCTGCGTGGCGGGCAGGGAGGCCAGGTCGAAGGCCTTCGCCAGCGCCTCGTCCGTGAAATCGCTCTTGGCACGCTCGATGGGCTGCGCCTCTTCGGTGCGGTCGCGGAAGTTCTGGATGGGGAACTCCTTGGCCATCTCCTCGTTGATCCACTCGTTGTTCAGAACAGAGGACTTGCCCAGGTTGGTGGGGCAGGGGGAGAGGACTTCGACGAAGGTGTAGCCCTTGCCTTCCTTCTGAATCTGCAACGCCTTGCGGATGGCAGCGCGGGCCCCGCGGATGTGCTTCGGGTCGGAGAGTGCAACGCGCTCCACGAACACAGGGGCCTTCAGGCTGCTGATGAGCTCGCACATGTGCAGGGGGTAGCCCTGGGTCATGGGGTCGCGCCCATCGGGGCAGGTGACGGTCTTCTCGCCAACGAGCGTGGTGGGGGCCATCTGGCCGCCTGTCATGCCATAGACGGTGTTGTTCACGAAGAAGACGGCGATTTTCTCGCCGCGGTTGGCTGCCTGAAGGGTCTCGTTGAGGCCGATAGAGGCCAGGTCGCCATCGCCCTGGTAGGAGATGACAACCTTGTCCGTCGCGCGGGAGACGCCTGTGGCGACGGCGGGCGCGCGCCCGTGGGCAACCTGAATGTTGCCGCAGTCGAAGTAGTAGTAGGCGAAGACGGCGCAGCCGACAGGGCTGATCATCACCGCACGGTCCTGGAGCTCCAGGTCAGCGAGGGCTTCGCCAATGAGTTTGTGGAGGACGCCGTGCCCGCAGCCAGGGCAGTAGTGGGTGGCGGAGGGGGCGGGGTTGTTCTCACCCTTGCGGGGGAACTTGTCATATATGCCTTTTGTACGAATGATTCTTTCTGTCATGGTCTTATCCTCGTGATGGTAGCAGGGTTACTTTGCAAGGGCATGGATTTTGTCCATCACCTGGTCGAGGGTAATGAGGTTGCCGCCGAGGCGGCTGACCAGTTCGACGGGGCGAGAGCAATTGATGGCGAGGCGCACATCGTCGGCCATCTGGCCGTTGCTCATCTCGACGCTGATGAAGGAGGCGCCCTTGTCGGCGAGGGCCTTCAACTGCTTCTTCGGGAACGGGGAGAGGGTGATGGGGCGGAAGAGCCCGACCTTGATGCCCTCCTTGCGTGCCGTGTCCATTGCGGTTTTGGCGATGCGGGAGCTGATGCCGTAGGCGACGAGGACGATGTCGGCGTCGTCCGTGGCGGTCTGCTGGCAGCGCGTCTCCGCCTCAGCGATCTTCGCGTATTTTTCCTGAAGACGGTTGTTGAAGGTCTCGAGCTGCTGGAAGTCGAGGAAGATGCTGGTGACGAGGTTCTTGCGCGTCTCTGGCGTGCCTGCGACTGCCCACGAGGTATCGATGGTGGGCTGGACAGCCTTCTCGGGGAAGGTGAAGGATTCCATAAGCTGGCCCATCACGCCGTCGGCCAGCACGTAGGTGGGTGTGCGCCACTTGAAGGCCAGGTCGAAGGCCAGCATGGTCAGGTCGCACATCTCCTGGACACTGTTGGGCGCTAGAACGATGGGCTTGTAGTTGCCGTGGCCGCCGCCCTTGACAACCTGGTTGTAGTCGCCCTGCTCGGGACCGATGTTGCCCAGGCCAGGCCCTGCGCGCATGATGTCAACGATGACGCAGGGAAGTTCTGCGCCAGCCATATAGGAGATGCCTTCCTGCATCAGGCTGATGCCTGGGCCAGAGGAGGCGGTGAAGACTCTGTGACCTGTGGAGGCGGCACCATAGCACATGTTGATGGAGGCCTCTTCTGATTCTGCCTGGACGAACTTGCGTCCCAGTTTCGGATAGTACTTGGAGGCTTCGTGGAGCACTTCGCTGGCGGGTGTGATGGGGTATCCGAAGTAGCAGTCGGAACCCGCGTACAACGCGCCAATAACCACGGCCGTGTTTCCTTTTACCAGTTTTTTTGCCATACTCTTTTGCCTTATGTGAATCGGTTAGTTGAAAGACGTGTTATTTGGCTGGGATGTGAATCTCAAGCGCGTGCGGTTCGGGGCATGTATAGAAGCAGGTGGCGCATCCAATGCAGCCTTCACCAGCGTAAACGGCGGCCTTGTAGCCGCGGGCGTTCAGCACGTTGCCGATGGAAAGCACCTTCTTGGGGCAGGCGTCAACGCAGCGCCCGCAGGATTTGCATTCCAGGCTGTTGATGACAGGGTAAGGTTTTGTTTTGTCGATTTCCATTGAGAAAAAACTCCTCATTGTCTTGGGAGGAATGGTCTCCTCCCATATTTCCTTGCGTCTATGGTCATAAAAACATAGACCATTAATATAGCATATTTTTAAGATATTTCACCACATGGAGGGGATATTGGCGGGGAAGGGGGGAATAGGGACGGGAGAGACGGGAGGGACTGGAGGGACAGACAGAAAGGACAATGAATTGTCTTAAGACTCTTCTCCATCTTTCCTGTCCCTCACGTCCCTCCTGTCCCTCCCGTCCCTTTTAAGCTCTAAAGACCATCACCCCTGAGCCTGTACGGCCGTCAGGGCGACCGTTGCGACGATGTCATCGACGGAGCAGCCGCGGGACAGGTCGTTGCACGGCTTTGCAAGCCCCTGCAGGACGGCGTATGCCTCTGCGCCGCCAATGCGCTGCGTCAGTTTGTAGCCGATGTTTCCTGCCTGCAGATCGGGGAATATCAATACATTGGCATATCCAGCAACAGGACTTCCCTTGGCCTTGGATGCGCCAATCTCGGGTATCAGGGCCGCGTCAAGCTGCAGTTCGCCGTCCAGGGCCAGATTGGGTGCCAGTTCATGGGCGATGCGGGTTGCCTCCTGGACCTTGGTCACCAGCTCATGCTTGGCGCTTCCCTTGGTGGAGAAGGAGAGAAGCGCGACCTTGGGTTCTTCAATGCCGCACAGGGTACGGGCTGTCTCCGCGGCTGAGACGGCGATGTGCGCCAGCTCCTCAGCGGTGGGGCAGGGGACTACGACGCAGTCGGAGTACACCAGCAGGCCTTTGTGTCCCAGGCTCTTGTTGGGGCAGTCCAGCAGGAAGCTGGATGACACCACCTTAATGCCAGGCTTTGTCTTGATGATTTGCAGGGCAGGGCGGAGCATGTCCCCCGTCGTGTGGACGGCACCTGAAACAAGCCCGTCCGCATCGTCCAATTTGACCATCATGATGCCGTAATACATCGGATCCTGCACAAGTTTCGCCGCCTGCTCCTCGGTTACTCCCTTTGCCTTGCGCAGTTCATAGAGGCTTTGCGCGTATGCGGAGGCCTTGGGGTTGTCCAGCGGGTTGATAATCTCAATGCCACCAATATCAACGCCCGCATTGTCCGCAACGGTTTTGATGCGGTCGGGCGCGCCTAGGAGAATGGGGGTTGCAAGCTTTTCCTTCAGAAGCTTTGCCGCCGCCTGGACGGTGCGCGGCTCATCTCCCTCAGGCAGGACGATTCTCTTGATGCATTGACGGGCTTTAACCTTGACTTGGTCGATTATTCCCATGGTCTTCCTCGCTTTGTTGAAAATATACAGGTTGGATAAGGAACTGGCGATGACGCCTGCATCACAGATGCAGGCTGCTTTTTTTGGGGGAATTATATACTTTAGTTGCCGATTGGACTTTACCCACAGAGAAGAGCCGCGTAAGCGGCGGCAAGAGCATAGCCGTGGGTAGAGCGAAGCCGCGATAGCGGCGAAGCGAAACCCACGGTCAGATGCCCACCCAAGTCCCCGTGCGCCTTGCCGCATAGCGCAGCGAAGCGGCAAGGCGCATCCAGGCCATCGAGCAATGAAGGATATGTCATCAGGAAACTCAAGTATATAATTCCTTTTGTTTTTTGGGGTATCAGAGCCCGATGGAGGCGAAACCCTGCCAGACGGGTTTGCCCGAGTAGGTCAAAATCGGCGCCTCGCCACGCAGTGCCCTGAGGACTGACAGTGCCAGGGCATCCTGCTCCATTTCACCTGGATAGACGCTGATCGGGGCAATCCATCCGCAGTGCTTCTGGATGCCGTCCGTTATATCCTGGAAACGCATCAGGCCGCCTGTCAGCAGGATGCCATCGACCTTTCCGCAGAGAACCGCACTCATCTCCCCGATTTGCTTGCATATCTGGTAGATCATCGTGTTCCACACGAGTGACGCCTTTGGGTCGCCTTTTTCAACTTGTTTGTGAATGACGTCCGAATCTGCTGTGCCAAAGAGGCTGACGAAGCCGCCTGCCCTGGAGCACATCAGTCGTGCCTCCTTTACAGAATGTGCGTCAATGTAGTCCAGAAGCGCCAGGACTGGCACGCTGCCGATGCGGGTTGGCGTGAAGGCTCCCTCGCCGTCTGCGCCCATATTGCCGTCAACCATGCGTCCATGGTCGTGGGCGCTGACGGTTATGCCGCCGTCGATGTGGGCCACGATGAAATTGCATTCCTCGTAGCGTCGCCCCAGTTTTGCCGCGTGGAACTCTGCGACGGCCTTCTGGTTGAGAACATGGGAGTGGGAGGTGCGATAGACCCCCTTGATGCCCGTGAGGCGGGCGTAGTCGCTGTATTCATCCACGTTGGTTGGGTTCAGGGTGTAGGCATTGCGGCCAAATTCCTGTGCGAACTTCCAAGCCAGCATGACTCCCAGTTTTGCAGGATGTTCGCTGCCGCCGACGGCGGCGACTGTGTCATCATACAGGCGTTGGTCAACGGTCGTCACGCCGCCAGGCTGTGAATAGGCGCTTCCGCCGCGCCCGACGAACACGTCGATTTCCGCTGGTGAAACGCCGTAGTCCTTGAGCATGTCAAGGATGACCTGATAGCGGAATGGGATCTGGTCGTTAACATGGGGATATTGCAGGAGAATCGGCGCATCATGGAAAACGCTTTTCTCGAAAAGGGAGGTCTCATTCTCGTAAAGGCTGACTTTTGTTGAGGTGGAACCTGGATTAATAACGAGTATTTTTATCTTTTGTTCAGTTTGTGCGTCCATTGTGATTGTCCCAAGCCTGTTTAATTCATTTCCCCCATAATAAAATATAGCATATTGGACGCTTTTTTCCAGCTTATCTGCTGAAATGTCTCACCTATTGAAAAGCGCCGTAGGCGCGATAAAACCTAGGCTTGGGTGGAGCGAGCGCCTTTGACGCGAGCGAAACCCACGGGCAGGCGACACCCCAGTTCCTTTGCGCCGTGCCGCATAGCGTTGCGAAGCGGCAAGGCGCAGAAAAGCCAGCGGGTATTATCAATCGCTGAGGGATTACTGTCTGCTGGAAAATTTTAGCGTTATTTTTGACATATTGATTTGACTTTTGAGCATTTGTAGATATATTATAGCCCATCGTTTCGCTTCATAACGAAATTGATTATTGGGGACGAAATGGTTTCGACTGTCTAGGCAGATCGTAGGTCGCATGCGGAGGATGATCGTTGGCCTCCTTAATCATCGGTCAAAAAAATAACTGCGAACAACGAACTCGCACTCGCGGCTTGAACCCGCGACGTCTTTACCTTGATGCCTAATATAGGATAAAGGCGAACGCATTAGGCTGGTTCAACGACCGTGCACACGGGTCTGAGAACAAGAACTAACAGAGTGCTGCTTCCGCGGAGGTGTGCGTACACCACCAATCCCGTGGACTAAGACTAAATCGCGTACTAAGCATGTAGAAGCCTGCAGGAAGTTTACTCAGGACGCGGGTTCAACTCCCGCCGTCTCCACCATTCAGACAGAGAATGCCCCGTGAAGTCCAACCCACTTCACGGGGCTTGTCATTTCCGCACAATCTCCCTCAAACTAGGCGACTTACGGCTTTTTCTCCCGCCGTTCTCTCGGTTCTTTGGAGAAAGCAGAAACCTCCCAAAAAGCCGAAGATTTTACGCAAGTCCTCAAGTCTTTTCTCTGCCTTTCAGGACTTGAGTCCAACCCTCTCTCTCGCACTTAAGATGCAGAAAATAAGAGTTTTATGAAAAATGGCAGAGAAAAAGTTCCAAACAACGGAGATGCGACATTTGTTCGGTGCGAACTTTGAACACCAAGTCCTGAAGATTTTTCTCCGCCGAGAACGCCAACAAGTTCAAAATAAACGGTTTATTTCAGGACTTGACAAGGCATGAGTTACAGCGTCCTACCATTTGAAAGGATAGAACCCGCGTCCTGAAAAGACCAATTTTCAGCCAAAATTAGAGAATATCAAACATCGTACAAATGCGATAGCGCTGACGGAAGAAAGGAACTGGTAGCATAAGAATGAGCGAAAACGGCCCAATGCTATGGTAAAGAGGCGATTGAACGGTATATTTTAGTATGTAGCGAATAAGTCATGAAAAAAGTGCATAGTTGACTGGGTACTGATTTATGAACGATAATCCTGATTTTTGGCCAATGTGGGGCGCACTTGCAACAGCAGCAAGCGCGATAGCAACCTTTATGGCTGCATTCGTTGCTTTGTGGCAATCAAAGCTGACCCTGAAGAAAAACATAAAAGTCGAACTCAAGAATGCACATACTCTGCCAGAACTTAAGTATTATCTTGAGATTGACATATCAAACCACGGTCAGAAAGACATTGTTATTGAAAGTTGGTCTTGGGAATTCCGTGATAAAGGCACTGTCTTTATCCCCAATGGATTGTGCCGCTGCATAGCATTAGGAGATATTGTTGCATTGCCATTTGTTTTGAAAAGTGAGAATAACCTCAAAATAATGTTACCTATTGAGCATTTGATTATTATACTGCCGTACACAACGGTTTACTTTGAATATCACGCACTTGGAGCGATTATATATTTGAAAACGACTGAGATTTTGACCAGCATTAGTGCCTTTATGGTGGCCATTAAATCAATGGTGGGAAGTTCCGGCCGTCAGCGCGTACAACAAGATGTTCTGGAAAATCTTGAACTTGTATTACCGGATTATGAAACTCAGGTCCACGTAGGCAAAGTTCTTTCAGCCTTTGACGACAAAATTGAGCTGAATACTCAGATAAACCATAATTTGGAGGGGATCGCCGCATGAAAATTGTTATCGTGACAATTTTTATGGCTTTGTGCCTGCTTCCTGCTTATGGAAACCATAATTTGTGGAGATGATAAGATGGTCAATATTACAGATGTAAAACAGATTCTTCAACTCGTGATAGATGCCGAGATTAAAGTCTTTCTTGATGGTGGCTGGGGGGTAGACGCGTTGCTTGGACATCAGTCAAGAGTCCATAACGATATTGATATTTTTGTAGAAAAGAAAGATTATCAGAACTTTATAGAGATAATGAAAGCTAATGACTTTTATGAGATTAAGATGGACTATACAACATTGAACCATACTGTATGGAAAGATGCGAAAAACAGGATTGTTGATTTGCATTGTTTTGAATATACGGGCGAAGGTGAAATTCTTTATGAGG
>JAFXUD010000062.1 GCA_017535315.1 Victivallales bacterium
GAAGTCGCCCGTCCCGTGTCCGTCGTCCGAAGTCGCCCGTCCCGTGTCCGTCGTCCCAAGTCCCTGTCCCGTGTCCGTCGTCCGAAGTCGCCCGTCCCGTGTCCGTCGTCCGAAGTCGCCTATTTCATTCTCTTGAAAAAGTGAAGTTACGCCTTGTTTTTTACCACAACATAGGTATAATGAATTAAAACTTGCAGAAAACAAGGTTTAAATAATCACATGATTTATTGAAAGGAGCATTACCCATGAAGAAACAATTTACCCTCATTGAACTGCTGGTTGTCATTGCCATCATCGCCATTTTGGCAGCTATGTTGCTGCCCGCTTTGGCAAAGGCCCGCAGCAAAGCCCGTTCCATTTCCTGCTCCAGCAACTTGAAGCAGATCGGCATTGCCAACAGAATGTACGCCGATGATAATAGCGACATTCCTGCCCCTGGATATGCGACGAATTCTAATACCAGCACCAATAGTGGAAAAAACTATACCTATTTCCCTGGTCTTTTGCACAGCTATACTGGCGATGTGAAGGTCTGGAAAGACCCCGCCCTCACCACCTATTATACTGCTGTCATCAAGGGTGATGGCGGCCATGATGGCGATGTTGCTTCCATGGGCAGCCTCAAATGGGAAGTTGGCTATGGCATCAACCAGACCAAGAGTGGCGACGGAAGCGATTCAACCCGCTATGACAAGGCACAAGTTCCAATGACCAGCATGATGGATCCCTCTGGCACCATTGCTATTTCTTGCAATGTCGTGGTTAATTCCACTGACGACTGCTGGATTGGTATCAACGACGCGGCGGTCACCAACGCCTTGGGTGCCACACAGTCCGTTCCAATCGCCAATACTCGTATCGTGAACAACAAAGTCACCGACACCCCCACCGCTGGCTTCCCACACGATAAGAAATGCAACTTCCTCTGGGTTGACGGTCATGTTGAAACCAGGGGCGAGACCAACACCATGCGCAAAGAATGGACCATTGCGCAGGACTAAGAGTTAAAGCCAACAAGGCTAGAAGTTAGTAAAGATAGAAGGGATGGAGGCGATAACACTCGTATTATCGCCTCCATCCCTTCTATCATTTTTATCGCTTCGATAGCTTCCTATTACAATTCAGGGTGTCTAGTCTTTTCGCGGAATTCGCGGAAGATTTCCATGGTGGTTGTGTCAGCCTTGATGGCTCGCACGTATTCCGCGATGTCCTTGGCCGCAGCCTCCGTGATCAGCTTGCCGTGTTCGGCGGTGCAGTCCTTGCCGAAGCCGCCATAGTGATGCGGATGCGCGGCAAACCACCACGCGGGAACCTTCAGGCCAGCGTTGAGCATATATTCAGAGCGTTTGTCGGAGATGCCTTCTTCGCGGGGCAGTTGCATCTCCATCTTCACGCACTGCGGGAAAAGATGCAGGGAAACGGCTGTTTCATAGCCGCCAGCGTGGCCGCTGGTGGAGCCTGTTTCTGCATCCAGTTTCTTACGCGCCTCCACCATTCCCTTGCTGATGTAGAAGGAATGGGTGGGGTAATAGACCATGTAGTCCCTGTCCTTCTCGCAGAAACGCTGCATGAAATACTGAATCATCGGCTCATTGCCGCCATGGGAATTGATCAGTAGAATCTTTTTGAAGCCGTTGCGCGCAATCTCTGAGCAAAGTGCTTCCAAGGCATTGACGCAGATTTCCAGGGGAAATGCAATTGTTCCAGGTGCAAATGTGCAGTCGCTGAGGCTTCCCAGATACCAGCCAGGGAACACCATGAATGGTTCCAGTTCAGCGGCCCTATCGACAAAGTGCCAGGCCTTCATATAGTCGATTCCAACGGGCAGATGGTCGCCATGCCTTTCAATGCAGCCCATGGGCACGACACAGACCCCGCCGCATTTTTCCCTGGCTTCCACAATCTCCCTTGCAGTCATTTCATTCCAACGCATACTCGTTACTCCTTTTTTGTGTGTATATCTAGTCTATCTAGATTTTTCGTAACTATTCAGAAAGGTAAGCCGCATAGCGGCGGCAAGAGCATAGCCGTGGGTGAAGCGAGCGCCTACGGCGCGAGCGAAGCCCACGGGCTGGCGATACCCCTGGTTCCTTTGCGCCATGCCGCGTAGCGCAGCGGAGCGGCATGGCGCAGAAAAGCTGGCGACCTGTGCCAATATGCTCCCTTTCTGAATAGTTACGATTTTTCTAGAAACCTACCATCGCCGTGACAATTTTCGCGGGTCGCCATAGCGTTCGCGCGGGGACTGCGGGCGTGGTGGCTTGCTTGCTGGACGCTGCGGCATGGTTTTTGCTTTTTTGACGCAGGTCATAGAATCGATGGCGAGGCGGGCAGTCGCAAAGGCAGCATGCAGATTGTATCCGCCAGTCGGGCCGTCGATGTCCATTACTTCGCCGGCAAAGTAGAGCCCTGGAAGAATCTTCGATTCCATGGTTTCAGGGTTGATTTCTTCCAAGGAAACGCCACCCACGCTGACAATCGCCTCCTTGAGAGGGCGTATGCCGAGGATTTGCAGATTGTAGGATTTCACCCAGGACGGCTTTTTCGCAAGCCGTGACACAAGGGCAGGGGGGAGCGGAAGCCTGGAGAGATTTTCAGGCGGCGTGGACAGGGCAGGGCAGAAGTCTAGCTGAATGGAAAACTCTGTGAGTTTCTGTCGTGCAATGGCGCGCGTGGCATCGAAAATTGCAGAACCTCGCAGGATGCTGCCTGTGCAGAGGATGTTTCCGCGTGTACGGGCAACAGGTCTGCCAGCGGCCAAGACGGTGACCGCAACGTCGGGGATGTCGGTTTCCGATTGGAAGGCGAGCAGCCTGTCCTCGCAATCAACGCCAGCCAGACCTGGAAGCGGGTCGATGATGGAATGGTTCAACTCGGCGGCAATGCGCTGCCCGTCGCCTACACTGCCAGTCTTTGGATAGGAGAAGCCGCCTGTGGCGATGAGAACCTTTTCCGACTGGAAGAACAGCCCGTTTTCAGTAGTTATGGTGAAAATGTCATTTTCCTTTGCGACGCACTTAACGGGGCAGTTCAATACGTATGGAATCTGTTCTTCGCGCATGATGTCCAGAAAACAGTGCAGGACATCATCTGAGTTTTCGGTTTTAGGGTAGATGCGGTCGCGCTTGACGATGGTAGACAGTCCCATGCGCGCAAACCACTCCCGTAGCCTGTCTGGCGGGAAGGCGGTGATGGCGGCCTTCAGAAACTCGCCGACGGGTGTGCCGTAGTCTTGGAGCATTTTTGCTGCGGAGGCATCATGGCTGATGTTGCAGCGGTTGTTGCCGCATAGTAGGAGCTTGAGGCCTGGACGGTGCCGTCGTTCCAGCAGCAAGGCAGGCAACTTTTTTTCATAGGCGGTCACGGCTGCCATAAGACCTGCCGCACCGCCACCGATGATGATGAGTTTGTTTGTGGCCATTTAGACTTCTAGTTCGGCGGGGCAGATGACCATTGGGTCTTGAGCATTGTTGCGGGTAGGCATCTCCTGCTTGCTGGCTTTCCAGCCCTTGTGCTGAAGCACCCCCGTATAGGGGGGCGTTCCTGCATTGCCCGTGATTTTGATGCTTCTAGGATCGAAATCAGCAGGAATCTGAACCTGTGTCTGCTCAGTTTCGGACATGACGGGGACAATGTGGAAGTACTTTTCCAGAGTGCGCTGGCAGTCGTCGTGGACCTTGCGGGAGACGCTGCCGACGGTGGCGTCGTCATAGCCATCCAGCCCCTCCTGGATGTAGTCGATGAAACGTGCCTCCCGCTGGAGGATGGCCAGCAGGTGCAGCGCATTGGAAGCGCCTGCTTTGGGTTTTTCCTCGTGTGCAGGGAGTTCTGGCTTGGGCTCTTCAGTCGGAGCCGCCAGTTGCTCCCACGCCTTTGCCTTTTCATCGTCCTTTAAAATGGACCAGAATGCCTTCCAGGCTGATTTGAAATGTGCCATAAGTTTTTTTTAGTTGGTTAATTATGTTAACAAGTAATTTATTCCAAGTCCCGCGTCGCAAGTCCCACGTCGCAAGTCCCACGTCGCAAGTCCCACGTCCCAAGTCCCACGTCCCAAGTCCCGCGTCCCAAGTCCCGCGTCGCAAGTCCCGCGTCGCAAGTCCCGCGTCGCACGTCCCACGTCCCAAGTCCCACGTCGCAAGTCCCACGTCGCAAGTCCCACGTCCCAAGTTTCATTTAGTCCAGCCAGCAACGACATAGAGGAAGAGAGTCATGGTGATGGTGAGCAGTGGCACCGCCATGCAGTATTGACAGAGCAGGAACCGAGCCATGCTTGCTTCCCCCTTGTGGTGTACCTGGGTCATCACAATCAGGTTGGTGGCGGCGGGGACCGCCGCCTCCGTCATGATGACCAGATAGAAAAGCGGGTCTTTTGGACCTAAACCATAACGCCATGTCAACCAGGCGACGGCAAAGCCGATGGCTGGCATGAGGATGAGGCGGCAGACGGTCACGCCGACATATGAACGCCAGGGCATCGTATCCCCTTCGGGCAGTTTTTCGGAGAGGTTTGCCCCCAAGAGCATCAATGCCAGCGGGAAGATGGCTCTCCCGATCATCTCCATCGTGTCGATGACGATGGCCAGCGGTGCACCAATTCCGAAGAATAGTCTATTGAGCAAGGGGAATGAACCCACCAACAGCCCGATGAAAGAGGCTACGAGCGGCGGGCTGACAATCTGGCTCCATTTCAGTTCGCGGATGGACTTGCCTGAAAGATGGGGAAAGCCTATCAGCCACAGCAGCGGCGAATGGCAGAGCAGATAGACGGAGATGTAGGCGAAACTGCGCTCGCCAGCCGTCTCGTCGTCCAGGAAGATGGGCGCGGTTGCGGTAATGGTCATCATCAACGGCAACGGCAGATAACTGGAATTCCCGAAGGCTGTCGCCGTGCAAAAGTTCCTTAGCAAATGCTTTGGCAGACGCAGAAGCCTGAAAACAAGCTCCGAAATCAGAAAACCACAGATGACGAAAAGGCCCGCTGCCACGATAAGCATCCACCACTGCTCGATGTTGTGAATCTGCGCATTGCGGCCCAGTGAGACAATGAGCAGGCAGGGAAGCATCACTGGCATCAGGATTTTGCTGAAATGCTGTCGTGTCGGCTTGTTCAGTATTTCCTTTCGACCAAGCCATACTCCGACCAGTACCACCAGTACGAGCTTGAGAATGGATAGGATACTGCAGAGCGCGATTTCCTTCATGGTCGCCTCCTAAAAATAGACCGTCGGGCATTTGGGGATGGAAGCCAGGAAGGTCTGCCCATAGCGCTTGTTGACCACCCGCGAATCCAGTATGACGACGATGCCCTTGTCGTCTTTGGTGCGGATGAGGCGTCCAAAGCCTTGGCGGAACTTCAGGACTGCCTCGGGAACGGAGTAGTTGAAGAATGAACTGATCCCCTGCTGCTCGATTCTTTCGGAGCGCGCGGCAACCAGCGGGTGGTCGGGCACGGCGAAGGGAAGTCGGGTGATGATGACGTTGGAGAGGGCGTCTCCAGGCACATCCACCCCTGTCCAGAAGCTGGCGTTGCCGAAGATGACCGATTTCGGGGTGCTGCGGAAGGCTTCCAGCATCTTACGCGGGGTGAGCTTTTCACCCTGAATAAGCAGGTTCATTCCTTCCTCCTCAAAGAAATCCTCCATGCGGGCTGCGACCTCGTTCATCATGCTGTAGCTGGTGAAGAGGACGAAGGCGCGTCCCTGGGTCTCCCGCAGGGAATCGCTGATGTGGGTGACTGCCTGGCTGATATAGGCCTCCCGCTGGTTTGGCTCAGGCATGTTCGTAGCGATTTGGAGGGTGACCTGCTTCTCATAGTCAAATGGCGTATCCAAAATCAGGGTGCGTGCATCCTGGCAGCCGACGCGCCTCTGGAAATAGGAGATGTCGTTATTGACGGCCAGCGTGGCGCTGGTGACGATGACGGGCTTTTTCTTGAAAAGCAACTCCGAAAGAGGCGGCGCGACATCGATGGGAACGGCATTCATTCTGACTTCCTGGTGGCCATTTCCACCCTCTATTTCAAACCAATAGACATAATTTGGCTCCGTCATGTAGAAGAAGGCGTCCAGTGCCCGAAGCTGTTCTTCCAGGCTGGTGACGATGCCTTGGAGTTCTGCGCCGAAATCGGATCCCTCGTCGGTGTTTGGCAACGTGGATATGGTTTGCAGAACCTTTTCAAGAGGGGCCTTCACATAGTTCTGGATATGTCCAGGCGTATTGTAGCGTAGGGGATTGGCATGTTGTTGCTCAATCCATTCATAGAGGTGCTGGAAAAAGAGGTCGCAAATCTTTCGTGCCTCCAGAACTGCGGTGCGAGCGATGATGTGATGCTCGTCAACCAGCAGTCCTGTCTTGCGATCGGGGCTGAAGAGCCTGTTCAGAAGATAGCGGATGCTGAAGGAATCGGCCTGTATTCCCAAGTGGGAGGAGGCTGTGTCCTCGATGGTATGGCCTTCGTCTATAATAACCGCTGTGTATTCGGGGAGAATGGAATCGGCTTCATCTTCATCGGAGTTGTTTTTGAGTTCCCTGGCCTCCTGTTCGGCTGCCAGGGAACTGAAAAACTTGGCGTGGTTTGAGATGATGATTTCAGCGCACTGCACGAGGCGCCTAGCCTTTTGAAGAAAACATTTCTTGCGGTATTCGCACTGCTTTCCTGCACAGTTTCCCCGTTCGCAGCAGACAGTCTGCCAGAGCTGCGGTGAGATGCCGTGTGGCATTTCACCCCTGTCGCCTGTATAGGTATTGCTGGCCCATTTCTGCAGACGCGCATATTCTCCTGCAACGCCGTCCAGCATCAGCAGTTCCTGGTCGGTGTTGATGATGGTGTTCAGGCGGCGGAGGCAGAGGTAGTTGGATTTCCCTTTGGCGACCACTGCGCGGATGTCGCACTTAAGGAGTCCTTCCAGTATCGGAACATCGTGGGAGATGATCTGTTCCTGGAGGTTAATGGTGTGGGTACTGATGATGACGGGCTTGCCAGTCTGTTTGGCGCGCAACACGGCGGGGACAAGGTAGGCGAAGGTTTTGCCAACGCCAGTTGGGGCCTCCACGCACAGGTTTTCCTCATCGTCCATGGCACGTGCAATTTCAACAGCCATGGTGACCTGCTGGGGGCGCGGCTCATAGTGGAATGCCCTGTCCATTTGGTGGGCACTCTTCAATGGCGAATTCTCCCCGAAAAACTCTGTGACTTCCTTCTGCAACATTTCTATCTTAATTAGCAATTAGCTTGCTAATTGCTAATTTAATCTCCCAACTTCATCTCAAGTTTCGGGAGAACGATGGGGGCTCCGCCTGTGGTGTCAATTTGGACTTCCTTGGTTTCTTCAGCAGGCTTGGTATCTTTGGGAAGGATGACCTCTGGAAGAGCATTCTTTTTACGGATTTCCTCTGCCTCCTTGACCTCATTCAAGTAAGGCGCAAGGTCAATGGCCTGCTCGTTTTTGCCATAGATGTCATTATAGGCCTGGTTCAGGATAAGCGCCATCGTGAGGCCACTGCAACTGAAATCGGCCTTGCTGCAAGTGGTTACGGTTTGTTTTTTGCCATTTTCATCCGTATAGGCGATGGTGTTTTTTCCATTGATGAGCATGGAGGAAGCTCCTTCCTTGAAAAGCTTCTTTTCTTCATCGGGAAGCTTTTTATAGAGCCAGACTTCGATATAGACCTCGCTTGGTTTGGCATCGGTGAGTTCCTCGAAAACACCGTTCCAATCCATGTTCATCAGGTAAATATCCTCCACGACCACCTTGATTTTCATCTTGGCTTCCTCGTAGCCAAGGGTAGTGGAAGGAGCCTGCCTGGCCTCTGCCTCCTTCTGCAGCCGTGCCTCTTCTGCATACTGCTTTTCCAACGAGAAGGGGAAGATTCTGCAGTATCTGGCTACGCCGAGATAGCAACCGATGATGATGAGAATCAGAATAGGGGAGAGCTTGAGCATTAATCGACGGCGTCTCCGCTTTTCCCGTCCCCAGCGTTCCTCAACGTTGTCTATGGAGTGCCGAACATCGTCGTTGAACAGCGGTTTTGAAATCTTCTCGTTATCCATGACTCTTTTTTATCCTTCTGAAATTACTTCTTACAATATACGATGACGAAGTGCAGTTTTGTAAAATCTGCAAAAGGCTTCACATGGGCCTGCGCGTATGCATTTTTAACGATGGTGGGGCAATGGCCGTTTTTGTCTGGAAGAAGGGTACCTACAGGAGTGCCGTATGGAACTTCGTTTCCCAGACCAGAGGTCAAAACCAGATTGTCCACCGAGAGGACTGCGTCCTTGGAGAGGTAATCGACCAGAACCGAGGCGGAGGCCGCCAGATGAAGCCCTCCATCTCCCGTCAAAATTCCTGGAAATACCTCTTTTTCGCCGTTTTGAACATATACGCTCAGGCGACATTCTGGCGAGGATATGGTTGCCACTCTGGCGGATTTGTTGAAAAGCTCCACCACTCTGCCAATAAGATAACCCCGTGAAACAACCTGATTCCCAAGGGCTATGCCGTCATCGGAACCGCAACCTATCCAGAATTCGCGGTTCCAGGTGGCTGGGTCGTGGGTGGTCAACTCTGCGCGGATGCAGTTCCAGCCTGGCAATGCGGGTAAATCCAACATCGCGCGCAGTTGTTCGTTCTGGGCAATGAGGTCGTCATAGCTGCGTGACTTGACAAGCAGCTCATTCAATAGAATCTCGTCTGCCGTCCGCTTGTTGCTTTCCTCATTCTTGAAGATGGAAGACCATATTTTCCCCGAGGTTTCCCCCACATAGTCGGTGATGGTTATGAAAGGCGCAAACACAGCAGAGCCTGTTCTGCGACCAATGACGGAGAGCCCTAAGAGCAGCAGCGACGGCAGCAGGATGAACAGGGATAGGCTGAATGCATTCTTGCTTAACGACATTTCAGAACCAGGATTCTTCTTCCTGTTTGGGTTTAGGAGCGGGCTTGGGAGCAGGGGGCGCTGGCTTTGCTTCCTCCGCAGGCTTTGCAGGGGCTGGCTTTGCTTCCTCCGCAGGCTTCGCAGGGGCAGGCTTTGCAGGGGCAGGCTTGGCTTTTGCGGTAGGCTTTGCAGGGATAGGCTTTGTAGGGACTGGCTCTTCTTCTGTCTTTTCTTCTTCAGCGGCAGGTGCTTCAGCAGGTGTTTCGGTTGTCTCGGTGGCTTCAGTAGCTTCGGCGCCTGCTGCTGCGGCGGGTGCGGCCTCTTCGTTAGTTGCTGGTGCGGATTCTGGTGCAGGGGGCTCGGCCTTCTTGAAAAGCACCAGGTTCTTCACTGGTGCCAACGGGAAACCAGGAGCAGGGAGCACGTCGCAGTTTTCTGCGTTTTCAGGGCATTTGAACAACAGTTTTGCCGTGGTCGGCCCATTGAGCTTGAAACATCTTGGGTCGAAGAAATCCGCCTTCTGGGAGGCAAGGCCGCAGCATTCATATTCTGAACCGTCAGCGGAGAGAACGTAGTCGGCAATGCTGATGCTACGTCCTGCCTCAACGGAGAATGTCAGGATGACATAGACGTTTCCCTCTTCTGGCGGAACGCTCTTTCGCATATAGTCGGGAACCGTCTCCGCTGGCGTCAGATCATTGGTTTTTAGAGCCTCTGTGATATCGACGAAATCCTGCGCATCGGTGGTGCGCAAGAGCGACGTCAATTTGCCTGCGTGGAGGTTGTACGGAAACGCACCTGCCGTCAAAGCCAGCAATACGGCTAAGCAAAGGCATTTGGTTATATTCATGGTTGGTTCTCCTCAATTCTTATTTCTGCTTCAGAGCTTTGTCCTGCAAGGCGAAAATCTCTATCAGACCGTGTTTAGCGACCTTGATCATCTCCATCATCTGCTTTTCGGAGAAGGTGGCCTCTTCACCGCTTCCCTGGATTTCAACGAAACGCCCCTTGTCGGTCATGACGATGTTCATATCGACATCGGCGGCAGAATCCTCCGTGTAGCAGAGATCAAGAAGCACATTTCCTTCCAGAAGGCCCACGCTTACGGCGGCAACGCGCGCGATGATGGGATTCTCCGTAATGACACCGTCGTCCAGCAGTTTCTGCGCGGCTATCTGAAGTGCAAGGCTTGCACCCGAGATGGAGGCGCAACGCGTCCCGCCGTCTGCGTCAATCACGTCGCAATCGACATGCAAGGTCAGTCCAGGTAGTTTGGAAAGATCCACGACGGCCCGCAGGGAACGTCCAACTAGACGCTGGATTTCAGCAGAGCGCCCCGAAATTCTGCCTTTGGTCGATTCCCGTTCGCCACGAGTGCCTGTCGAGGAGGGGAGCATCTGGTACTCTGCCGTAATCCATCCGCCAGGAACCTCCTGTTCCTTCATCCAACGGGGGACGGATTTCTCCAGGCTTACTGCACAAATGACCCGCGTATTACCGCTCACGGAAAGAACGGAGGCCAGAGGATGGCGCTGGAACCCTGGAATGAACTGCCACTTGCGCAATTGATCCGATTTGCGATTATCAATCCTTGTCATACTTGCTTAATTCGTCCTTGGGGTTATGTTATATACGACGCGGTTCCCGCGCCGCAGGTTACGTCTCAAATTCTACTGGACACAAACCTCCTTGTATATTATAATAGTGAAGAAGTGGATAATTGCCAATAGGTAAGTCAAAATAAAATGAAACTTTGCATATTTCTTTTGCTTTTCCTGTTATACGGCTGTTCCAAAAGGGAAACTGTGCCATACGACAACCGCAGAAGCCTTGCTTTGCTGGATGCCTGTGAAGCCATCCTCAAGGACGACAATGCTGCCGCCATGGGTGCACTTCAGCAGATGGAGACCATCGGCGGGCAGGATGACTTCTCCACGGAAACCCAGCTTGCCATCAGCCGTCGGCAGGATTTTGACAAGGCAGAGGAACTGCTTCGACAACGGGACTATCAGGGATTGAGGCTTTTTTTGGCGCAGTGCAAGGCCTCTGGACGCGTCGGCGCGGAGTTGGATGGATTTGAACCGCTGCCTGATGCGCTGGAGCAACTGGAGCTGTTTCGCAGTCGTATGCCCTGGGAGAGTTCTGTCGTACTGAAGGATGCCTTGGAGGAACTGGAACCCTACCTTGAGACGCTTTCACAGTCGCCATCCTTTGACGCATTCTTCAAGAAGCAGCAAGCCACCCTGAAGGCTTTGCAGGCTAAAGAGGCGGCTATTCGTGCAAAAGGTTATTTGTCCCGTATGGAACGTGCCCTGGTCTCTGGTTCCGTCAAGAGTTTTGAGGAGGCAAGGCTGGTTTTCAGGGAAGACCAGCCAGACCATTCTTATTTCCAGATGGAAGGTATTCTGCTGAAAGGGAAGTTGCCTTTGATAAAATCTGGAGAAGAAATGACTTTTGCAGTTGCACTTGTCACAAATTGGGCTAAAATAAAAGGGGGATTGCGTGCGAAGGCAGTTGCGGCATTGAAATCGAAAATGGCGGGTGCAGGCATCTGCGCCCTGTACGCAAAGACCTTGCAGTCAGGTAATCCAGAGGATTATGAGGCTCTCTTTTGCATGGCCCGTGATGCAGGATATGGCGTTTCGGGCGTGCTGGTTCGCCAGTACATTGGAAAGCTGAAGCTCTCTGGCAAACCCGTCAAGGTCACCCCCTGGCCTGGAATCTACGAAACCGTCGAGTTCATTTCAAATCCATAACACAAAGCAAACAGGAACAAAAATGAAAATTGCAAAATGGGGAATGGCGGCGCTGAGCATTGTGGCGTCAGTGGTCATGGCACAGGACAAACCTGCAGTGAAGGATGCTGCTCCGACGGAAGCCGTCAAAAAGGCTCCCGTGGATGTGGACAAATTGTTGTCCTTCCTTCCCGAGGTCGCTGCAGAATGCAAGGGCGGCCTGAAGATCATGGGCATTGAAATCAAGAACCTGATGAAGAAGCAGCTTCAACGTGCCGTAGATGCGGGGGCGGATGTCCCTGAGGCGGAAGTTAAAGGATATGCCGCCGATGTCGCGAAGAACATGCTTATCCAGAAACTTCTGGTCAGAGAGGCCGAGGCAAAAGGCTTCAAAAAGGATACCGAAGCCGCCAAGACGCAGGTCGAAACCTACAAGACCCAGGCGGGACCGCAGTTCCAGGCGACCCTTGATGCCATGGGACTGACTGAAGCAGACCTTCTGGACAAAGTTGCGGAACAACTCCAGATCAAGGCCTATATTGATTCCCTTTCGAAAGTGGATGAAAAGGAAGCGAAAGAGTTCTATGACAAGAACCCGAACCTCTTCAAGGCCATGAAGGCCTCTCACATCCTGGCGAAATACAAGGACATTGAGGGTGGCAAGGAGCCGACGCAGGCAGACAAGGACGATGCGCTTGTCCGCATCAAGGAGGCACAGAAGATGCTGGCCGACGGCAAGAGCTTCGAGGATGTCGCCAAGGAGAAGAGCGACTGCCCAAGCGGGAAGCAGGGCGGCGATTTGGGCGAGTTCGGCGAAGGACAGATGGTTCCCGAATTCGAGAAGGCTCTGCTGGCTCTCGAAGAGGGCCAGATCAGCGAACCCGTCGAAACCCGTTTCGGCTATCACATCATCAAGTCTGGCGGAAAGTCCAACAAATCCTTTGACGAGGTAAAGGATAGGATTATTGCGTCGATGTCCGCACAGAAAGGGCAGAAAACCATTGATGAAGTGGTGGAGAAACTGGTCAAGGAGAACGATGTGAAGGTCAACATCACTGTGCCTGAACCTCCTGTGGAGAAAAAGTAAATCGTGCGGCTGATACGCTCAACGGAACACTCTCCAGAGCAAAATCTGGCTCTGGAGGAGTTCCTTTATCGGAACAGACCCGATGGCGTGACGCTCCTAATCTACCGCAATGCGCCGTCGGTGATTTGCGGCAGGAACCAGAACCCCTGGCAGGAGGCGGATACCCTTTGGTGCCGTGCCAATGGCGTGCCCGTTCTGCGTCGCCTTTCGGGTGGCGGCACCGTCTATCATGACCTTGGCAACGTGAATTATGCCTTCTTTGTGCCCCGCACTGATTACGAGCCCGACAAATTTGTGGGTATCGCTGTTGCGGCGTTGCGCAGCCTAGGCGTGAAGGCCGTCATGCAGGGGCAGCATAGCATCTGGGCAGAGGGGCGAAAACTTTCTGGCAGCGCTTTTGCCTTGAACGGAAAATGCGCCATGCTTCACGGCTGCATCTTGGCGGAGACGGAGTTGGAGAGGCTTTCCCGTGCGCTACGAAGGCGTCCTGACATCACCTACGAAGGGGCTTCCGTGACTTCCGTTCCCGCACCCGTTGTAAACGCTATCACGCTGTCGCCGCAGGCGACAACAGATGCTGTCGAAAAGTCGCTCATTGCCAGCGCAGTGCAACTTTTGGGAGAGATGGAATCCTGTCTTCTGGATGTGGATTTGACCACTTTGACAACAAAGTACACCAGCCCTGAATGGACGTGGGAGCACACCTCCGAATTCAAGGTGACAAGAACGCTGCCAGATGGCTCCTGCATCTTCCTGGAGGTCGCCTCTGGCAGAGTTGCGCAGACAAATTCGCTTTACGACGAATCCATGCTACATTAAATAGTTTGTTTTTTCATAACCAACCTAAAACAAAAGGAAAAGAAAGATGAAAATCGGTGTGAGTTCCTACAGTTACAGCCGCCTTGTCAGAAGCGGAGCCATGAAGCAGATTGATGTCATTTCCAAGGCAAAGGAGATGGGGTTTGACACCATCGAATTCTCGACCATTGCCGTACCCGAGGGAAAGACATTGAAGGATTTTGCAAAAGAATTGAGGGATGAGGCGGACCGCGTCGGAATCCCGATTTCCAACTACACCATCGGCGCAGACATGCTGAATGGCTGCAACGGTGACCAGGAGGCCGAAATCGCCCGCGTCCAGGGCGAAGTTGACATCGCCGAAATCCTCGGCTGCCCTGGAATGCGCCACGACTGCTCGGGCGGAAACTTCCCCGCAAACTGGACGGGCGCCAAGTCCTTCGAGGCTGCACTTGACAGGATGGCGAATGGTTGCCGTGAAATTACCAAGTACGCGGAGGCCAAGGGCATCAAGACAATGATTGAAAACCACGGTTATTTCTGCCAGGACAGCCTCCGCGTTGAGGCGCTGGTCACCCGCGTCAACCACCCCAACTTCGGTCTGCTTATTGACATGGGCAACTTCATCTGCGCCGATGACGACCCCGAAAAGGCGGTTGGCCGCCTGGTGCCATTTGCCTTCCACTGCCACGCAAAAGATTTCCACCGCAAGCCAGGCACGATGCCCTGGCCTGGCAGGGGCTGGAACATGTCCCGCAGCGGCAATTGGTGGCGCGGAGCCATCATCGGTCACGGCAATGTGCCCGTCTGGCAGTGCATCCGCACCCTTGTCAACAAGGGGTACAACGGCGTCCTTTCCGTTGAATTCGAGGGCATGGAAGATGTGCTGACTGGCATCGAAATCGGTCAGGAGAACCTTCGCCGCTTCGTCAAGATGGCTGAAACCTGGAACCAGAAGTGACACGTAAACGCGGGGGGCCTGAAGCCCCGTGCACAGGACAGGTATGAGCATATTTTCGCGCATATCCCGCCGTTGGGCGGTGGCTTTTGTCGCATTGCTTGTGGTGGTGCTGGCTGTGGTCTTTTGGCCGCGCAAAAAGGCGGTGCCGCCCGCGCCAGGCGCGAAGCCACAGCCGCCGCCACGGGGGGCGTGCAGCGTGCGCCAGGCGCGAAAGTATGCTGTCGAATTGGCGCGGATGGCCAGCGAGGAGGAGGGGCGAATCTGGATGCAGGAGGGGCTTCAGTCCAGGCAGGCGGCTTGGCTGATGTCCAAGGCGAGGTACGCTCTCTTCAAAAACGGCTTCAGCTACAAGGGCGTCGAGAAGAAGGACAATCTGTTGACCGAGGCAGGGCGGAACCTGCTGGAGGACACCTACCTCGCCGTTTTGCGCGGCGCGCACCAAAGCCGCTTCGGCCTGTCTGAAATCCAGGAGGAGAAGGGGAGTCGTCTGCGGGCATACATCTCCGAAATAGACCAGACGGTGCAGACCTACTCGCTGTCGGTTCCCGCCATGTACGACCCGAAGGTTCCATGGCCACTGGTGGTTTCCATGCACGGCCATGGCTGGTATGCTCCCTTCCAGGGGCATCCCGCTCCCAACTACAGCGGTGTATTCTGCCTTTCGCCGCAAGGGCGCGGCGCCACCGATTACAAAGACCTTGGCGAGGTGGATGTAATGCACACCATCGAGGAGGTGCAGCACGACTTTAACATCGACCCCAACCGAATCTATCTGACAGGCTCCTCCATGGGCGGCACGGGAACCTTCCATCTTGCAACCCGATACGCCGACAAGTTCGCCGCCATCAATCCCATCGTCCCTAATGCCGACAATGAGGCATGGACAAAGTACTGGGGGTGGAACCGTCGCTTCGAGGGGCGCTATGATGCCCTCCGCCAGTGGCTCCAGGATGACCATACGGCCCGCGCCTTCGTGGAGAATCTGCTGCAGCTCCCCTGCTTCGTGGTGGCGGGTTCTGCTGACTTCGTGGTGCCTCCCGACCACTCGCGTAATATGGTGCGGCTGCTTCGCCAGTACAATGCCAATGTCCAGTATAGGGAGTATCCAGGTTGCGGCCATGGCGGCTTCCCAAAGGAGGCCATGGCGGATGCGCTGGCGTGGACCTGTGGTTGGGAGCGCAATCCCTATCCCCGCTCCATCTACTGGAAGGCAAATCAGGTGAAATACGGAAAGTGCCACTGGATTCGCATGGAACAGTTGGAACGTCCCTTGAAAACAGGCGTGATTTCCGCGAGTCTTCTTCAGGATGGCAATTTGGCTGTGCAGCTTTTCAACGTGCAGGCCTTCTCCTTCCAGCGTCCGAGAAAGCTTTTCCCGAAAACACCCTCCATGGTGGTGACCGTCAATGGTCACCAGGTGCAGTTGAATTCCCTGCCAGACGACGAGGAAAGCTGGATTGAGGTGCGCAACGACCCCGACCACGGATGGCAGGATGCACGCCTTCTGCAAAAGGGCGGCTTTCGCAAATGCCGTGGTCTGGAGGGACCTGTCAACGAAGCTCTTCAGGCTCCCTTTATGGTGGTGGTGGGTTCTTCTTCGTCCGATGCCGAAATCAATGCCGCCTGGATGCGGGAGGCAAAGGCTTTTGCCGCTGAGTGGAAGCGCCGCAACGGCGCGGAGTGTCTGATGATTCTGGACAGCCAGTGCCGCATTGAGGAGATGCAGAAACGCAACATCATCCTCTTTGGCGGCGAACGCGACAACTCCGTCAGCGACTTGGTTGCAGGCTCCATGCCGATCGCGGACATCATGTCCAATGTGCCCTCCACGGAAGATGAAGCAGCTGAGAACTACAGCGAAAGCGGTATCGCAGGTCCTGATGTGGGTTCCATCATCCTTTATCCCAACGTCAATTATGCTCCTGATAAATTGGTGGTCATGCTCTCCGCAAACTCTCCCGAGGCTGCCTTTCAAATATGGGGGCGCTTCGGAAACTGGTTCAACTGGGGTGTTTTCGACAGCAAGAAATACTTTGACTATGCGGTGTTTGATTCGCGCAGCGTCTCTCCTGAGACTTATTTGGTTGTCGGCTGGTATGGCACAGACTGGACCGTCGATAACGGCTCCTATTTTCCTGGCAATGAGACACTACGCCAAAAGGTTGCTCCACAATGCTATCCGCCCATTGACAAGATTTCAGATGATGGCCTTGACCACATTCTGCTGGCCGAGTTGATGCCGAAGAAAATCGACCAGATGCGGGGGGCACTGGGCATCGGGCGCGGTTTCTTTGGCGAGGAGCTGAAGGAGCCTGGCAGCCTGGGCATGCGCGCTCCCTGCACTGTCGAATATGAAATCGGCGGGCATTTCACCAAGTTCACCACAGGCGTAGCCCTCCTTAATTCCCCCGAGACCAACATGTGCCAGATACGCGAACGCGGCGAGGCCGTGAAGTTCACCGTTTTTGGCGACAATCGCAAGCTGGGCGAGAAGACCGTCACCTGGAAGAAGCCTGAAGAGACGTTGGAACTCAAGGTGACAGGCGTGAAGGTGCTGAAACTCGTCGCTGCACCTGCAGGCGGTCCCGCCTGGCTCCACAGTGGCTCCGCCTGGCTCGGCCCCAGGCTGGATTGATTTTTGTGGCGGTCATGCACATCGCGTGGACTAGGTTTTTTACAAAAAATGTAATATATATACAAAGAATTGTAAAATTATGTCTTCTAGGGTTGGTCTTCTAGGATAGGTCTGCTAGGTCCTCTATGTCTTCTAGGAGTTAAGTCCTCTAGGATAGGTCTTCTAGGGTAAGTCTGCTAGGTCCTCTAAGTTTTCTAGGAGTTAAGTCTTCTAGGGTAAGTCTGCTAGGTCCTCTAAGTTTTCTAGGAGTTAAGTCTTCTAGGAGTTAAGACCTCTAGGGTAAGTCCTCTAGGTCCTCTAAGTTTTCTAGGAGTTAAGTCTTCTAGGGTAAGTCCTCTAGGATAGGTTTTCTAGGGTAAGTCTGCTAGGTCCTCTAAGTTTTCTAGGAGTTAAGTCTTCTAGGGTAAGTCTGCTAGGACCTCTAAGTCTTCTAGGAGTTAAGTCTTCTAGGGTAAGTCCTCTAGGATAGGTCTTCTAGGTCTTCTATGGTAAGTCTTCTAGGAGACTAATACTCTAGCATAACTTAACGTATAAACCTATAAGACTTACTCCCTAGAAGACTTAGAAGACCTAGCAGACTTACCCTAGAAGACCTAGCAGACTTACCCTAGAAGACCTAGAAGACCTAACCTAGAAGACCTACCCTTGTTTTCCATTTTGGCACGTTTTTTGCTAACATCTAATCCGTAAAAAGCTTATTTCACTTCAAAATGGAAAATAGATTATGGAAGATCAAATCACCTATCGACAGCCAGGTCTTGCATTGCCGCAGGACGAGGGGCTGTACCATTTCAGCAATGAGCACGATGCCTGTGGCGTGGGGCTGGTCGCGAACCTGAATGGCAATGCGACGCACGATATTGTCACGCAGGGGCTGACCATATTATGTCGTCTGCTGCACCGTGGTGCAGCAGGTAGCGATGCGCTTTCAGGCGATGGGGCAGGACTGCTTTGCGTCATCCCGCATGATTTCTTCCAGCGCGAGGTAGGTGGCCTACCCGCTCCAGGGCACTATGCGTTGGGCATGATGTTCAATGGTGTCGGCCAGGAGGATGCACTGGAGGCGATTGTGCGTGAGGAGGGATGCCAGGTACTGGCATGGCGCGAGGTGCCGATTGATACAGCGCAACTTGGTGAACAGGCACGCCTGAGTTGTCCTGTCATTCGCCAGATTTTCGTCTCCTCGAGCCAGGGGGAGTGTGACGACGCTCTTGAACGCAAGGTATTTGTTCTTCGCAGACGGCTGGAACGCGAGCTGCTGGACGTCTATTTCCCCAGCTTCAGCACGCGGACCGTAGTCTATAAGGGGCTGATGCTGGCAACGCAAATCGAGGCTTTCTACAAGGATTTGGCGGACGAAACCTTTGCCTCGCCGATAGCGCTGGTTCACCAGCGGTACAGTACCAACACTTTTCCAACTTGGAGGCTGGCCCATCCATTCCGTTATCTGGCGCACAACGGCGAAATCAACACCCTGCGCGGCAACCTTAACCATGCACGGACGCGCGAGCCCTTTCTCCAGAGCGAGCTTATCGGCGATGACCTCCGCAAGGTGCTGCCTTTGATTGACGAGACGCAAAACGATTCGGCCTGCCTGGACAACATGGCGGAGCTGCTGCTTCTCTCTGGCCGTTGGTTGCCACATGTGATGATGATGCTTATACCTCAGGCGTGGGGCGAAAAGTATCATATCACCAATGACATACGTGGCTTTTTCGACTATCACTCCACGCTGGTGGAGCCGTGGGATGGTCCTGCCGCCGTCGCCTTCACCGATGGCATAGGATGTGGCGCAATGCTTGACAGAAACGGACTGCGCCCTGCACGTTACGAACTGACAAAAGACGGCTTGTTTGTGCTGGCCTCGGAGACGGGTGTGCTTGATTTGCCACAAGGCGACATCATACGGCGTGGACGCCTGAAGCCAGGGGAGATTCTATGGTGCGACCTACGTGCTCACCGCCTCGTGCTGGATGCGGAACTGAAAAATACCATTGCGCGTCAGTCCCCTTATCGTCGCTGGTCCCACGAGAACAAGATTCCCGTGGCGGGCATGTTCGACACCATCGCCGCCGCTAAAGTGCCTGACAACCTTAGGGAAAAGCAGCGGCTGTTTGGCTGGACACAGGAGGACATCGAGCTGCTTGTGCGGCCAATGGTGGAGACGGGCCACGAGCCTGTTGGTTCCATGGGCAACGATGCCGCGCTGGCAGTCCTTTCGCCACGACCGCAGTTGCTCTTCAACTACTTCAAACAACGCTTCGCTCAGGTTACCAATCCGCCCATCGACTCGATACGGGAGGAGCTGGTGATGAGCCTGACGACCTACATTGGCAACAGCGGCAACATTCTCTCCGAAGAGGCGCATCGCGCCAGCGTCATCCGCTTGGCGCGCCCCGTGCTCACGGGTGGGGATTTGGCACGCTTGATGGTCATGGAAAAGCCCCGTGGAAAGGTGCGTACGCTGTCGATAGGCTGGTGGAATGACCTGCTGGAGGCGCTGACGGAGCTGGAGAAGAGCGCCATCGCCGCCGTGCAGGAGGGTATCGTTATTCTGGTGCTGAGCGACCGCGAGTTGCCAGAGGGTGAATTGCCGATACCCTCCCTGCTGGCCGTATCTGCCGTCAACCGCGCCTTGACGGCGGCGGGGCTGAGGCCTCCCGTCGGCATCGTCGTGGAGTCGGGCGAGGTGCGGGAGGTCATGCACTATGCATTACTTCTGGGGTATGGCGCGACGGTTGTCCATCCGTACCTTGCGTTGGAAACCGTCAGCAGCCTGGCCAAGGACGGAGACGCCGCCAAGGCCACTGAAAACTACATTACCGCCGTCGATAAGGGATTGCTCAAATGCATGTCCAAGATGGGTATCGCAACCCTGCGTAGCTATCGTTCCGCGCAGATGTTCGAGGCAATCGGCTTGGGAGATGAGCTCGTGCGGCGTTTCTTCCCAGGCACGCCATCCGCAGTCGGTGGCATCGGTTTGAAGGAGATTGCGGCGGAGGTGCGCGAACGCTGCGAAAAGGCGTGCGCATGTGGCGAATCCACCCCGCTTCCTGTTGGGGGCAACTATCGCTGGCGCAATGTCGGCGAGCCACATCTGGTGACGCCGCTCTCGGTGTGCGCCTTGCACCGTGCTGTGCGAGAGAACGATGTCGAGCAGTATCGCGCGTTCGCCAAAGTCATCAACGAGCCGACGCAGCCAATCCGCCTGCGCGATTTGCTGCGTTTCCGCCAATCGTCGCAGTCGATTTCAGTGGAGGAAGTTGAACCCGTCGAGAGCCTGCTGCACCATTTTGTCGGTGGTGCGATGAGCCTGGGTGCATTAAGTCCCGAAGCGCATGAGGCGATTGCGGTGGCGATGAACCGCATCGGATGCCTGAGCAATTCGGGCGAAGGTGGCGAGGGGCCTGAGCGCGACCAGCCGAATGCGGCGGGCGAGTGCCGAGCCAGCGGTATCCGCCAGGTGGCATCGGGACGCTTTGGCGTGACCATCAGCTATCTGGCGCACGCCAAGGATTTGCAGATTAAGATGGCGCAGGGGGCCAAACCAGGCGAGGGTGGCCAGCTACCAGGCGACAAGGTCAACGAGGAGATTGCGCGTACACGTCATTCGACCCCGAAGGTTACGCTGATTTCGCCTCCGCCCCATCATGACATCTACTCCATTGAGGACCTGGCCCAACTGATTCACGACCTTCGTGCAGCCAATGACAAGGCGCGGATTTCCGTGAAGCTCGTCTCCGAAAGCGGGGTTGGGACAGTGGCGGCGGGCGTTGCCAAGGCACACGCCGATGTGGTGGTCATCTCTGGTCACGACGGTGGTACGGGCGCTGCGCCGCTCAGTTCCATCAAGCACACGGGGATGCCTTGGGAAATTGGCCTGGCCGAGGCACATCAAACGCTTGTCAAGAACAACTTGCGTGGCAAGGTCAAACTGCAGGTCGATGGGCAGCTTCGCACTGGGCGCGACATCGTCATCGCGGCGCTGCTTGGTGCCGAGGAGTTCGGCTTCGCGACCTCGCTGTTGCTTTCACTGGGGTGCCTGATGCTGCGCCAGTGCCAGGACAACACCTGCCCCGCTGGCATCACAACCCAGAACCCAGAAATACGCAAACGCTTCAAGGGCAAGCCAGAGCATATCATCAACTATCTGCGTTTCATCGCCGAAGAGGCGCGTTGCATATTGGCTACACTTGGGCTGCACTCTTTGGATGAAGCCGTCGGGCGGGCAGACCTTCTGGAGATCAACCCGCAGCTGGCGGTGGGCAAGGCCGCGACGCTGGACTTCGCGGCTATGCTTCACCGCGTGGAGGGGGAGGTTGTCCGCTGGCAGGGAGAACACTATACGCAAAGCACGCTGGATGACAGGGAACTGATGCCAAAACTTGGCAAGGCTCTTAAGAGTTTTAAGGCTGTTACCGTCAGTCTGCCGATTAAAAACTCGGAAAGGTCGGTTGGAACGCGCCTCTCCAGCTATCTGACACTGACCAAAGGCGAGACGGGACTGCCTGACGACACCTGGCACTTCGATTTTCAAGGTGTTGCGGGACAGAGTTTTGGTGCCTTCTTGGCTCCAGGCATCACCTTCCGTTTGGAGGGCGAGGCGAACGACTATGTCGCAAAGGGCATTTCGGGCGGCAAGATCATCATCGTGCCCGACCGACAAGCTACCTGTATGGCAGATGAAAACGTCATCGCAGGAAACGTCATCGGCTATGGCGGAACCTCAGGTGAAATCTATATCAACGGCCAGGCTGGCGAACGCTTTGCCATCCGCAATAGCGGTTTCAAGGCCGTGGTGGAGGGCGTGGGCGACCATGGTTGCGAATACATGACGGGCGGGCGCGTGGTCGTGTTGGGCAAGACAGGCGTGAACTTCGCCGCAGGAATGACGGGAGGCATAGCATACGTCCTGGACGGCGACGGCGACTTCGACATGTACTGCAACCTTGACACCGTGGACCTTGAATCCGTCCGTGCGGGAACGCGCGAGGAACGCGAACTGCTGGAACTGCTGGAACGCCATGCATCCGCCACGGGCAGTGCCAAGGCGCAGCGCATTCTGCAGAACTGGGACGACTACCGCGGGCGCTTCGTCTGTGTCATGCCTGTCGAATACAAGAGAATTATACGGAGTGAACAACAATGAGCAGAACATTTATAGATATTTCCAGGCTGGAGCACGTCTATCGGCCAATCGGCGAGCGGATTCAGGACACGTTGGAGGTGGAGGCGCCTTTGGAGAGCGACGAGGTGCGACAACTGGCCTCCCGTTGCCAGAATTGCGGACTGCCCTACTGCCATACAATGGGGTGCCCGTTGCAGAACGCCATCCCCGACATCAACCGCGCCGTCATGCAGGGAAACTGGCGCGATGCATGGGAACGCCTTGCCGAAACCAGTCCGTTCCCCGAGTTCACCAGCCGTATCTGCCCCGCATTGTGCGAGGCCTCCTGCTGTCTGGAGGGGGAGGGCTTCGGCGCCACAAATGTCCGCCAGATTGAAAAGAAAATCGTTGATACCGCCTTTGCAAATGGATGGGTTGTGCCGCAGAAGCCATTGCGCCGTAACGGGAAAAGTGTGGCGGTCATAGGTGGCGGGCCATCGGGGCTGGCGGCAGCCGCCAAGCTGAATGCAAGTGGGTGGAAAGTTGCCGTCTTTGACCGTAATGAGCAGCCTGGCGGACTGCTTCGCTATGGCATCCCGTGCTTCAAGCTCGATAAGGCCCTTGTCGAACGGCGCTGGAGGCTGATGGAGGAGGCTGGCGTTGAGTTTCACGGCAAGACCGAGGTGGGCAAGGACGTTTCAGGCGGATACCTGCTGAAGCATTTTGATGCCGTCGTCGTGGCATTGGGAACCCCTGTGCCGCGTGATTTGAAGGTGCCTGGACGCGAACTCGGCGGCATCGTGCAGGCTTTGGAGCTGCTTGGCGGACAGAACCGCATGAACACAGGCGAAGCAACGGAGACAACTGTGTCAGGTTGCGGGAAGAAGGTGCTGATTATCGGTGGCGGCGACACGGGAAATGACTGCGGCGGCACCGTCATACGGCAGGGGGCAGCCTCCGTGATGTCCATTGATTTGATGCCGAAGCCGCCGTTGGAACGTTCTGTTCATACGCCGTGGCCGATGTGGCCCTACAAGTTGCGTGGCTCCTCCTCCGTCGATGAGGGCTTGCAACGCTTCTGGTCTCTGAACACACTGCGCTTCTTGGGGGAAAAAGGGCAGGTTACGGGGGTGGAGGTCGTGCCAGTCAAATGGGAATTCGCGGAAAACGGCAAACCTGCCAAATTCGCTGTCTCTGGGCCCTCCCGCATAATCCCATGCGACCTGGTGGTGTTGGCCATGGGCTTCCTACGCCAGAAGCGTGAGGAGATTCTCGCGGGCTTGGGCTTGCCCGACCAGGAGAATGTGTTGCTTGTGGGCGATGCGGCCAACGGTCCCTCGCTTGTCGTGCGTGCCATCGCCGATGGCCTAAAGTGCGCAACGCAATTGGCGTAACCTGCTCCCACCTGTTCTGTGTGCGGCACTTCGGTGCCGCGTTTTTTTTACCAAGGACATTAATTAGGGACGGGAGAGACGGGAGAGACAGCGCAATTGCGTTAGGTACTCCGCTCTGTCGCTCCCGTCGCTCCCGTCGCTCAAGTCCCTTGAAAATCCTCTTCTATTTTCGTGCCCTCCTCGTCGCTCCCGTCTCTCCCGTCGCTCAAGTCCCTTGAAAATCCTCTTCTATTTCCGTGCCCTCCTCGTCGCTCCCGTCTCTCCCGTCGCTCAAGTCCCTTGGAAATCCTCTTCTTTGTCCGTGCCCTCCTCGTCGCTCCTGTCTCTCCCGTCGCTCAAGTCCCTTGGAAATCCTCTTCTTTGTCCGTGCCCTCCTCGTCGCTCCTGTCTCTCCCGTCGCTCAAGTCCCTTGAAAATCCTCTTCTATTTCCGTGCCCTCCTCGTCGCTCCCGTCTCTCCCGTCGCTCAAGTCCCTTGAAAATCCTCTTCTATTTCCGTCTCTCCCGTCGCTCAAGTCCCTTTGAAATCTGAAAAAAAAGCCTAGTCGTTGTTTGTTTTCTGAAAAACACTATATATTATAGCAATAGGAAAACTATAAGGAAACAACGGCATATATGAACAACGACAGTGAAGAATGGAACGCAAAGGAGTGGATGGATTGCCTGAACCTGCGTGAAAAGGTCATGGCAGACTATCTTCATCTTTTGAGAAAATACAATAGATTGCCCGCCGCGGATTTTCTAGTTGAGCGTGAACTGCTAAAAAAATACAGTGAACAGACGCTTGACGAGACTTTTGACGCTATTGTGCCTCCTGCAAACTATATCATGCACGAGTGGGATAGGGCAGAGCATCCTGAACTGGCCGAGGAAGACCCCGAAGAGGGTGAGGAGGATTCAGCGGAAAACAAAGAGACCAAGCTGGGGGAAACTTGCTACACAGGGATTACCGACATCATCAACAGCTGGGTGGAATGTCTAAAGGTCAAGACGCCAGCTCTGGTTTCTAAGTTCAATCTCTCGGTTCTGGAAGCGTTATCGCAGGTAGGATGCTATGTCTTTTCTGCCTCTTGTTCCAATCGTATGCCTCGGGATTCAAGGACTGGCGCGCTTATTCAGCTCTCCATCAACAAGTGTGTTCTCATTGAGCAATGCCTGATGGCTTTCCGCCGTGAAATGGAGGCTGTACCCGAACTTTTGGACAGACTTCAGAACACCGTTACTCATTTGGAGCTGCTGCGCAATCTGCTGAATGAATACCTCAGTGAAGTCTTGACGCCTGGCAACAAAAACTAGTGGATTATGGCTGATACCCTTCAAGTATGGAAATTGACAAAAAGCCAGGACGGATGGGCGGTTATTGCCTTGAGCGGAGACTGGACTTCGCCTAATGCCTTTCCCTCTGGAATATTGGAGGAGAAATATGCTGGCGTCCGTGTCGAAGATGCTGGCATCCGTGAATGGAATACCGCGCTTGCAGTCTTTTTGTTCAATCTTTCAAAGGAGTGCGACAGGCAATCCATAACGCTGGAGATGCAGGGGATGCCCCATGGCGCAGCCAAATTGGTTGCGCTCTCCAAGGCAGCCCCACCAAAGGATTTGCACAAGTCGCTTGAAGTGCCGCATTTTTTTGAGCTTCTAGGGGAAAAAGCCAAAGGCACATATGACTCCTGCATGGTGGGTATTGGTTTTGTGGGAGAGTTGTTGTTGAGCTTCTACCATCTATTGCGTGGTCGTGCCAGGATGCGGTGGATTGACGTGTGGAATGAAATCATCAAGGCGGGGCCGAAGGCGCTGTTCATCGTCTCTCTGATTGGTTTTCTGATGGGGTTGATTCTGGCGTTCATCGGTTCCATTCCGCTGAAGTGGTTTCGTGCGGAGGTCTATGTGGCCAGTTTGATTGGTATCGGCATGTTGCGCCTAATGGCGGTGGTGATGACGGGCACGGTCATGGCGGGGCGAACAGGGGCTGCGTATGCAGCCGAGCTGGGCACAATGCAGGTCAACGAGGAAATTGACGCCCTGGAAAGCATGGGCATCTCTCCGATAGAGTACCTGGTATTGCCGAGGGTTATCGCGCTGACGCTGATGATGCCCTTCCTCTGCCTGTTTGCTGACATCATCGGAGTGCTTGGTGGAATGGTCGTCGGGGTTTTCTACATGGGGCTGAGTTCGCTTGAATACTGGCAGCAGATGTCGAATACAACTCGTGTCAACGACCTGCTGGTGGGGCTATTCACAAGCGTTGTCTTTGCCGTGCTGATTGCCCTTTGCGGCTGCATTCGCGGCATTCGGTGCGGGCGCAGCTCCGATTCAGTGGGGCAGGCGACTACGTCGGCGATGGTCAGCAGTCTTGTCTGCCTTGTCATTGCCACCGCCATTATCACGGTCATCACCGTCAATCTCAACATATGAGGCAGACATGGAAGAGACAAAGCAGAATGTTCCAGTGGCTGTTCGAAACTTGACGATGGCGTATGGCGGCACATTGATTCAGCAGGAGTTGGATTTTGATGTGCCCAAGGGGGAAATCATGGTGGTGATGGGCGAAAGCGGCTGCGGGAAGAGTACGCTTCTCAGGCACATCATCGGCTTGAATGCACCTGCTTCTGGCCAGGTGCTTCGAAATGGGGTGGATTTGTGGAACTGTACCGAGGAAGAACATGACAAAATTCTACGCTCCTCGGGCATCCTCTACCAGTCGGGGGCCCTCTGGAGTTCCATGACGCTGGCGGAGAACGTGGCACTGCCTTTGCAGCAGTTCACAGACTATTCCGATGCTGCCATCAAGGAGATTTGCGAATACAAGCTCTCCCTGGTTGGACTGGCGGGGTGCGGAGGGCTCTACCCTTCCGAAATCAGCGGTGGAATGCGCAAACGGGCGGGGCTTGCGCGGGCGATGGCGCTGGATCCCAGCGTGCTCTTTTTCGACGAGCCGTCGGCGGGGCTGGACCCGTTGAGCGCGCGGCGCCTGGATGAACTGATTCTTGAACTGCGCGAATCCCTCGGGGCGACTGTCGTCATCATTACCCACGAGCTGGCAAGCATTTTCACCATCGCAACCGATTCCATCTATTTGGATGCGGAGAGCAAGCGCATGATTGCGCGGGGTGATCCACGCAAGTTGCGTGAGGAGTGCCCTGTGGAAAAGGTGCGAAAATTCCTCAACCGAGAGACTTGATCGGCGCACTTCGCGCGCCCATTTTGGAGAAATAGTATGAAACAGAAAAAGAACGCTTTTTATTTAGGCTTATTCGTATTGGGGGCATTGCTGGTGCTTGTCATCCTGCTCCTGTCAATTGGCGGACAGAAGATTTTCACCAAGCAGGTCAATTTCATCCTGTACTTTGACAAGTCGGTGAAAGGGTTGAACATAGGGGCACCTGTGATGTTCCGTGGTGTGCGCGTAGGACAGGTGGAGGCGATTCAGTTTGCCAAACAGCTGAAGAAGCGTCGTGGCGTGTCATGGCCCATTGAGGTGATCATTGCGCTAGATCCCGCCTCGCTGGATGTCGGAAAGGATGCCACCTATTCCAGCTCCAGTTTTGTCGATAGCACCGCTAGAAATGCCTTGCTGCTTTTTCAAGGCCAGAAGCTGGTCAAGGAATGGATGGAGACGATGGTCGCCGAGAATTCGCTCTGCGCCTGGCTTCAGACACTAAGCCTGCTGACAGGACAACTCTATATTGAACTGGATTTCGACCTTGAGTATCCTCCGACCAAACATGAGATTAAGATGCTGAAGGAAGGGGTCATACCTAGCAGGATGTCCACTATTGAGCGTATCAGCCAGACCTTGAAGTCGAAGGACCGCATGGAAGCCTTCAATATCGCCATTACCCAGCTTAGCGACTTTGTTTCCAGTGGACGTGCACGGGAGACACTCGACAACCTCTTTGTTGTCTCCGAAAACGCGAAGAATATAACAGGCGAGGGAAGCAGGCTTATCTCCTCCTTTACGCAGAACTCCACCAAAACAGGCTTTTCTGTCTTAACCGTGTTTTCGCAGGCGAGTCAGACGCTGATGAACGCAAACCGCTTCCTTGTCACGCTCAACGAGTCGGCACCAGAGATTCTGGCAGATGCAAAGGAGGCAGTTGCAACCGCAAAGGGAACACTCGTCAATGCGAATGAAACCATCACGAATGTCAATAGTCGCATTACTGAGTTGAGCGCAAAGATCGATGTCGTGATTGACAGCGTAAACCAATTCTGCGAGAAGCTCAATACCGACGCCGACCTTGAAAAAGGGCCAGGTGCGAAGGTGCTTCAGGACATCCATGAGTTGACAAACCAGATGCAGAAGACCTTTGCAGAACTGGAGACCACCATCGTCGAAGTTCAGAACAGCCTGAAGCCCAATTCACAGGAACGCATTGCCATTCAGAATTTCATGGAGCAGATCAATCGGACAGCCGCCTCAATCCGTGCCATGGCCGATACCATCCAGCAGAATCCCGAATCCCTTCTCTGGGGAAAGGAGAAATAAAGGGGGACGCGGGGGGACTTGCCCCGTCCTTTGGAAACCAATGACCTCAGTAAAAAACATAACAAGAGAAATCATAGGGCACTTGGAGAGCGAACCCATAGGGGGGCTGCGCCGCCATGAGGTGCAGAAACGCCTTGGGCACGTGGACACCTCCTACTTCCGCACCATCTTTGCCAGGCTAATCGCCGACGGCACCATCGTGAAAAAACGTGGCGGGCGGTATGTGGCCGCAAGGTCGCGTTCACTCTACAGGGGTGTTCTCACGTTGAATCAACGTGGCTTTGGCTTCATCAAACCTGATAATGGAAAGGCGGATATCTTTGTTCCGCAAGAAAACCTGCTGGGCGGTATCAGTGGGGACCATGTTCAATATGTGGTGGAGCAAGGTGAACAACGCCCTTGTGGCAGAATCGTAAAGGTACTGGAGCACGCTCGTAAAGACTTTGTAGGGGCTCTCGTAGAACAACAAGGCGGCTATGCGGTGCGTCCCCTGCGTCGTGACCTCCCACCGCTCGTCAAGCTCTTTCAGAATGGCCTGAAGGCTGAGTTGAATGGAGCGAAGCCAGGCGACTGGGTCAAAGTCTCGTTTGTCCCGCGCACGGACGAGAGAGCGCCATTGACCGTCGCCATTGCCAAGCGCCTCGCCAAGTCTGCGACCATCACGGGGGACATCAGGGCCATCTGCGAAGAGTATGGCCTGCCCTCTCTCTATAGCGGGGAAACGGAACAAAGGGCGGCGGCTCTCAAGCCGCAGGAGATCCCGCGCGAGGATTGCCTTGAGCTGGAGGCGTTCACCATCGATCCCATGGATGCCAGGGACTTTGACGATGCCATCTCCGTGCGCAAGTTGCCAAAAGGCATGTTGGAGGTGGGCGTGCATATCGCTGATGTCGCCTGCTATGTGCATTCAGGCTCCCCGCTGGACAGGGCGGCTCGCAGGCGTGGCTTTACCAGCTATCTGCCTGGCCGCACCATCAGTATGCTGCCGCTGGCGCTTTCTGCTGACTTGTGTAGCCTGCGCGAAGGCGAGGAGCGGTTGGCGCACTCCGTCTTTCTGCACATTGACGCTACAAGCGGGGAGGTGATATCATCCAGACGCGTGCATACGCGCATCCGCAGCCGTCATCGTCTTTGCTACGAGCAGGTAGAGCACGTCTTGAAGGGGGAGGTTGTCGATGGTATCGACGCGAAGCTCGCGAAAACGCTGAATCTTCTCGGAGACGTGACGCACAAAATGCGCGAACAACGTGCTGTGAGCGAGCAGTTCATCCCATTCGAGGGACTGGAACGCAAGGTGCTCTGTACTGGCAATCCCCCGCAGGTGACGGACATTATGGACATCAGGCAGGGCGCTGCCTCGGAGCTTGTCGAAGAGCTGATGCTAGCGGCTAATGTGGAGGTTGCGAAAGAGATGAGGAGGCGGAATCTGCCCTGCCTTTACCGCAACCACCTGGCCCCTTCGGGAGAACAGTTACATACAACGACAGAACTGGCGGAGAAGCTGCTGCACAGGCGGAAGGTGCGCCTGACAAGCCGCCATCACATCGCCGCGTTTTTGGATTCCATACGCCACAGTGAGTACAGCGATGTGCTGAATATGCTACTGTTGCGTTGCATGCCCCGTGCGCAGTATGGTGTAGTTAACCACGGACACTTTGGGCTTGGAAAGGAGATATACTGTCACTTCACGAGTCCCATCCGCCGCTACCCAGACCTGCTGGTCCACCGTCAGTTGATTGCGGCGGACACAGGGGCCGCGCTTATGACAACGGAGTTCCTTGCTGAGCAGGAGCTTTCCTGCAATGCCTTGGAGGTGAACAACGACCAGGCATACTTCGCGCTGGAGGACCGTCTCAAGCTACGGCTCATCCGTGAGAGGCAAGAGCAGGATTCGGGCTTCAGCGTGGAGTGCACGGTGCTCAAGGCGATTCCAAGTGGTCTATCGCTGTACGTTCCCGAATATGGGATGATGGCGTTCATATCCATCGAGGACCTTTTCGGGCATCGATGGCACTATGATGCGAAGACATCAAGAATCACCGACGGACGCAGTTCATATTGCTTCGGCTCCACAATCTTTGCGCGCCCAAGCAAAATGGATACCGTGCGCAACGAACTGCTTATGAAGCCAGTCACTTTTAGAATTTAACACGCAACATCTAACACATAGGAGAAAAAAACGTGCTTTCATGGATTTTTTCATTCATCGGTGCCTTGGTGACAAGCGTTACCTTGGTCAAGGTATGGCCAGGTCATCCCGTCTGGACAACCATTTTCAGCATACTCGCCTTCTTTGTGGTGACGCTGATCATCAATCTCATCCTGAAGAAGAAGTTGGAGTCGGCTTTCAATGTGGTGCAGGAGAGGATCATGGCGGCTCAGGATACCATCAACCGCAAAATCCGCGCCATCGGCATGCGTGCAACCCCGAAATTCCAAAAGGAGATAGAGAACGACCAGGCAAACGCCATCCGTGAAGCCATTGGCCAGCTGGACAGTCTCAAGCCCTTCGAGAAATGGAACTTTATGGTCAAGAAGCAGACCGATACGCTTCGCGCACAGTTCCACTTCCAGCTCAAGGAGTTTGACAAGGCCGACGAGTACTTCAAGCACGCCCTTCTTATGGATCCGCTGACCATGGCTATGCAGATGACACGCTTCTACAAAAAGGACGACATGAAGAACGTCGAGAAGTGCTTCAAGAAGAGCACGCGCCGCTTCAAGGATGAAAAAGGGGTACTCATCTATGCACTTTACTCGTGGATTCTTGTGCAGCAGAACAAGATAGACGAGGCCATTCAGGTGCTTGTGCAGGCCAAGACCCGAGCGGAGAACGATGTCCTCAAACAGAACTGGGATCACCTTGTCAATGGACGCATCAAGCGTTTCAGCAACGCTGGCCTTGGCGACCAGTGGTTTGCCCTCCAACTGGAGACTCCCAAGCAGCAACGCATCACCCAGCAGGGCGGCTTTGGCTTTGGCGGCGGTCGCGGCAGGCGGTGGTAGAGCCGCGTTAGCGGCGATAGGAACATAGCCGTGGGTAAAGCGAAGATGCGATAGTGCGAAGCGTATCCCACGGGAAGACGATACCCCATAAATGAGCCCCGTAGGGGCGATAGAAATATAGCCGTGGGTGGAGCGAAGCGAAAACCACGGAAGGAAAAAGCAACCATGGCACTTTGGAGCGGAAGATTTTCAGAGAAGACAGATGAACTTGTGGCGCGTTATACGGAGTCGATTTCGTATGACAGGCGTCTCTATCCGTTTGACATAGCGGGCAGCAAGGCACATGCGGAGATGCTGGCGAAGCAGGGCATCATCCCACAGGAGGATGCCAAGGCCATCATCAAGGGACTGGACGCCGTGCTCGCGGAGATTGAATCAGGCACTTTCACCTTCAAGGAGGAGCTTGAGGACATCCACATGAACATCGAATCCAGGCTGACGGAGCTTATCGGGCAGCCTGGCGCTCGTCTCCACACGGGGCGCAGCCGAAACGACCAGATTGCAACCGACGAGCGGCTCTTCATGCGTCACGAGGCACAGGAGATTACAAAACAGTTGCAGGCTCTTCAGAAAGCATTGTTGGCACTTGCGGACAAGTATTCCGATGTCATCATGCCTGGCTTCACGCACACGCAGCACGCGCAGCCTGTTCTGTTTGCGCACCATCTGTTAGCCTACATCGAGATGTTCGGGCGGGACTGCGAGCGAATTGGAGACTGCGCACGCCGTCTCAACCGTCTGCCGCTGGGGGCGGGGGCCATCGCAGGCTCCACATTGCCTCTTGATAGGCAGTTCACGGCGGAGAAGCTGGGTTTCAGCGAGGTTTTACGTAACAGCATGGATGCCGTGGGGGACCGCGACTACATCGTCGAGTTTCTCTCCTGCCTTGCCATCATTGCCATGCACATCTCGCGCCTGGCGGAAGACCTCGTGATTTGGTTTAGCCAGGAGTTTGCCTTCATCGAGCTGGGCGACGCCTTCACGACGGGTTCCAGCTTGATGCCGCAGAAGAAGAACCCCGATGTCGCCGAGCTGGCACGCGGAAAGACGGGGCGCGTCTATGGTCACCTGATGGCCATTCTCACGACGATGAAGGGGCTTCCACTCACCTACAATCGCGATATGCAGGAGGACAAGGAGGGGTTGTTTGATTCCATCGATACTGTCAAGCTTTCCTTGGCTACTATGGCGGCGATGCTTGGCACGCTGAAACCCCGCGTGGAACGGATGCGCCAGGCCGCCTCCGACCCCTCGCTTATGGCGACGGATTTGGCAGAGTGGCTCGTGCGCCATGGCGTTCCCTTCCGCGAGGCCCATCGGCAGGTCGGCAAGTTCGTGGGCTTCTGCGCTGCCCATGAGATGCCTCTCGACCAGGCGACGCTGGAGCAGATGAAGAGCTGCATACCCGCCGCCGAACCCGAGTGCCTTTCGATTTTCAACCCCGAGCACAGCGTGGCGGCGCGTACGCCCATCGGCGGCACCGCCCCTGAAAATGTCCGCCAGCAGATTGATTTCTGGAAAAATAGATTTGCAAATAATCCTTAACCCTCAACGGAGAACAACAATGAGCAATTTCCCCAGATGGTGCCTGTTTTTTGACTTCCACACAATGCCTGCGAACCCTGACGTCGGCAAGGGCTTTGACATTGAGGCGATTACCGACCGCTTTGCGGAGGCAGGCGTGCAGTACGTGGTCTTCCCCGCTCGTTGTAACCTCGGCACGGCCTACTATGACACGAAAATCGGCATCAAGCACCCTGCGCTGACCTATGACTTGTTGCCGATGTTTGTGGAGTCCTGCCACAAGAAAGGCATCAAGTTCACTGCCTATATGAACGCGGGCATCAGCCATGAGGAAACGCTTCGCCACAGGGAGTGGATGCTTCTCCACAAGAGCGGTGAATCCTATTTGAAGGAGCGCGTCTCCAGCTTTTTCCGCAGACCCTGCTACAACACAGGCTATGGCGACCATCTGGTGGCGATGACCAAGGAGATTATGGAGCATTGCAAGGTTGATGGCATGTTCTTGGACTGCTTCCACACCCCGCCCTGCTATGGCCTGGAGTGCATCGAGGCGATGAAAAAGGAAGGCGTGAACATCGAGGACGATAAGGAGGTGGAGGCCTTCAACCTGCGCAAAATGGAGCACATGGCAAAACGCATATCCGATGCTGCGAAGGCGGTCAAACCCGATGCGATGCTTTACTTCAACGGTATTTCCTACGAAATGCAGAACAAGTTGGGCACCTATCTGGAGTTCGAGTGCCTGCCGACTGGTGGTTGGGGCTACGAGTGCCTCCCATTCGGTTGCAGGCACCTGCGCACCCTCGGCAAACCCGTGCTCAACATGACGGGCCGCTTCCACAAGTCGTGGGGCGACTTCGGCGGCATCCGCACAGAGCCCAGCTTGGAGTATGACTGCATCTACGGAATCGCCAACGGCCTCGGCACTACCATCGGCGACCATTTCCACCCGCGCGGCGACATCAACCGCGCCGTTGCTGATCTTGATACGCGCATCTACAAGCGCCTTCAGAAGCTCGACCCGTGGATTGACGACGCAAAACCCGTCACGGAAATCGCTGCTCCAATGATCTACCCCTACCCTGGCTATGAGATGATGGAGGCCAACAACCGCGCTCTCTACGCCAAGCACTTCAACACCATCAAGGGCGTGACGCGAATGCTCTGCGAACTCAAGCAGCAGTTCGACCTCCCCTCGCATTTCGCCTCGTGGGACAAGTACGACCTGCTAATTCTCCCCGATTTCATCCTGATGGATGACGAGACCAAGGAGCGTGTGCATAAACACCTCGCGAAGGGCGGCAAGATCATCGCCTCCGCCTGGTCTGGCTTGGATGAGGCGAAGCAGCAGTTCCAGTTCAAGGAGTGGGGCGTTGAATACCAGGGTGACTGCCCATTTAATCCCACTTTCTTCAATCCCTCCTACCCCTTCTCGAAGGATTTCCCCGAAATGCCGATGAACTTCTACGAAATGGGCGTCGATGTGAAGGCTGCTCCTGGTACGGAGGTGCTTGGCACCATCTGCCCACCCTACTACAACAGGCACTGGGACTACGAGCACGGCTTTGTCTATCTGCCGCCTAACAGGGACAATGGTGCGCCCGCCATCACCTGCACCGAGCAGGTGGGCTATGTCTCGCATCCCGTCTTCTTCTCCTACTACAACAATGGCTACCTGCCGCTGCGCCAGATTGTCAAGGGGCTGTTGGACAGGTACCTCCCGCGCCCGCTGCTCAAGACCCCCGACGCGCCATCCTTCACACGTGCAACCATCACCGAACAGCCAAACCGCAGGATGGTCTATTTCCTTGCCTATATGCCAGAACAGCGCGGCGCCAGCTGCAATATGATCGAGGAGCCCCTGCTGGTCGAAAACCAGAAGATCATGCTGCGCATGGATGACAAGTGCTACAAACACGCCTATCTCGCCCCCAGTGGTACCCCCCTGCCGCTTACCGTCGAAGACGGCTATGCCTGCGTGATGGTGCCCAAGATCAAGGGCTACGCAGTCGTGGTCTTTGAAGAGTAACCCCCCGCCTGGCGCTGAAGCGCCAGACACAGAACAGGTGCCCACCTGCGCCGCGCTTCAGCACGGCAAAAAGCCACCCTCAAATAGACAGCCATGTACCTACTCTACAACCTGTTGTTTCCCATCCTGTTCCTCTTCTATCTGCCGTTCTACCTTGTGCATATATTCAAGCGTGGCGGCCTGACGAAGGAGTATTGGCAGCGCTTTGGCTTCTTTGACAAGGAAACCCGCAAGCGGTTGGCCGCACTGGAGAACAAAGTGTGGATACACGCCGTCAGCGTCGGCGAATCGGTGGCGGCGGTGACGCTCATCCGCGCGTGGCAGAAGGCGCATCCAGAGGACAATATCGTCTTCACCTGCTCCACCTCCACTGCGTTTGACACCATCTGCAAGAAGAAACTGGAGGGTGTCACGGCCCTCTACTGTCCCATCGACTTCTGGTGGGCCGTGCGTACAGCCCTGAAGGTGATTGCGCCCCACACGCTCATCATCTTCGAGGTGGAAATCTGGCCGAACCTCATCCGCCAGGCCGCCAAGCGCGGCATCAAAGTCTGTCTGGTCAACGGGCGCATGTCCGACAACTCCAGCCAGGGCTATGCCAAATGGGGTTGCTTCTTCAAGCCCATCTTCGCGTGCTTCCGCGCCATCTGCGTGCAAACGGAGGAGGACGCAAAGCGCGTGGAGCGCGTGACGGGCAACCGCGATCGCATCCATGTTTGCGACACGATGAAGTTTGACCAGGTGCCTGATGTCGGCGCAGCCGATGTCACCACCGTGCTAGACGAGGCGTTTGGCAAAGGACAGCGCCTGACCTTTGTCGTCGGGAGCACGCATCCAGGCGAGGAGGAACTGGTAGCGGATGCCTTCATCGCCCTGAAACCGAAGTATCCGCAGTTGAAGATGGTGCTGGTGCCGCGCCACTGCGAACGTGCGGGCGAGGTGAGCCAGTTGCTTACCGCCAAGGGACTGACGTGGAAGCTGCTGAAAAACCAGGAAACCCCCGTCTCGAACGTCGATGTGTTGCTTGTTAACACCACAGGCGAGCTGATGAACTACTATGGTGCCGCCGACATCGCCTACGTCGGCAAGAGCATGGCGGGGCAGGAGGGTGGCCACAACATCATCGAGCCCGCCATTTTCGGCAAGGCCATCATCCATGGCCCCCACATGGAGAACTTCCGTGCAGTCGCAGCCATCTTCAAGGAGCGCAATGCCTCCGTGGAGATACCCGATGAGGCCAGCTTCACACCGATGCTCGACAAACTGCTGGCTGACCCCGTCGAGCTGAAGGCGTTGGGTGACCGCGCACGCGCCACGGTTGACCGCTATCGTGGCGCCATCGATAGAACCATCACTGCCATCGACAATGCCTGATATTTCTTCTCTAGAACCCTATTCCTTTACGCCTGTGGCGGTGGTGCGCAGCTGCTTCAAGGCGAAGTTTGGCATCCCGCGGCAGCCAGGCCTGGTGTCGGAGGCGACGGGGGAGATAGTCTTTCAGCCACCCTACAACCAGCCGAATGCCGTGCGCGGGCTGGAGGAGTTTTCGCACATCTGGGTGCTGTTTGTCTTTCACCTCTCCATACGCGAGCAATGGAAGGCGACGGTGCGTCCGCCACGTTTGGGCGGGGACAAGCGCATCGGCGTCTTTGCCTCTCGCTCTCCCTTCCGCCCCTGCCCCATAGGGCTTTCCGTACTCAAACTGGAGGAGGTGATTTGCCATGGGCCGAAGGTTGCCCTGAAGGTCAGCGGACTGGACATCGTCGATGGCACGCCCGTGCTTGACGTGAAGCCTTACATTCCATATGCCGATGTCCTCCCCGATGCTGTCGGCGGTTTCGCGAACGCTGCCCCTGATGCATCTGCCATCCAGGTGACTTTCACGTCTGAGGCCGAGGCGCAGTGCCTTGCCATTGAAAAACGTGGCATCGTCGGTTTCCGTGAACTGGCGCGCAAGCTAGTCGCCGAGAACCCACGACCTGCCTACCAGGAGATTGCTGGACGTGTCTATGGCATTTTCATCCATGGCTACGAGGTTGTCTGGCAGGCTGGCGACGATACCACCGCCACCATTACCGCCATCAAAAAAGCATAATAGAAAAGAGAAGCCTTATCTCTAACGAAAAAGTTCCCGATACTCAATTGGAGAGACGACAGGCATAAAATCGTCTGGAAAATGCGACTTGTCACGAGTGACGATACAATTGGCTTTGACTTTAACGGCGGAAAAAAACTGGATGGCATCCTCAAAATCCCGTTTCGGAAGATTGACAGCAAGGCGCAAGATGGATTCATCCAGTGGCACGATGGAAAAGAGGTCAAGAACAAGGCGTACATACTCCAATGCAGCATCAGATGCAACTAATTTCCGCATGATGTAGTGCATGTTATTAAGGCTGATGGCTGAAATATACCCCTGAACTTTGTGGTTTTCACAATCGGACCAGACCGCAACGGATTGTTCAAAGAATACGTCGCGTCGCAGGATGACATCCAACAGAATATTGGTATCCAAAAACACTTTTTTCATTTCACACCATGTCGCTCGGCGATGATATCTGATAGTTCGTCGCGATAATCCCACTCTACTGGAATCTTGGGGAGTTTGGCTCCCATTTCCAGTATCCGTTTTGTTATGGGGGGCACTTCCGAAAGAGGAGGAGCTTCTTCCTCTTCAAGCGAAGCAATAAAATTGGAGAACATCGCTGAAACACTGGTCTTGCGATGTTTTGATACCCTGCGTGCCTTTTCAACAATGGATGAATCTACGCTCAATGTGAGTTTTGTCGTCATATTTTTCACCTTTATACGTATCGATTTTTTGATTAATATACGTATAATATGGAAAAAAACAATTAAAATATCATTATTTTCAAGATTCAGGTGCTATATTTTTGTAATGCCTCACTGATTGAATTAGCAATTAGCAATTGACAATTGGAGTTATTAACCTATGGAGAACAGCATTCACTCCTTTTTGCTGCTCAATTGCTCAATTGCTAATTGCTAATTGCTAATTCGTTGCGCTTTGCCGCAAAGCACAGCGGAGCGGCATGACGCAGAAGGTCTGGCAATCGGTGCCTATTTGAATAGTTATGACAGAGTTTGATATATGCAGACTAGTTCTTTCACATTGAGATATAAGACACCGCATGGTTTTGATGACCTGATGATGACCAGCGACGGCGAGGTTCTGACGGGGCTTTCTTTCATCGGAAGCCGCAAGTTGAAGGCGAGAGAATATTACTGTGCCCAGGTTCAGTTGCCTGTCTTCCAGGAGTGTTGCCGCTGGCTGGACATCTACTTCGGCGGACATGAACCTGGTTTTTTGCCGCCATATCGGCTTGACGGAGCAACCGATTTCCGCTTGGAGGTCTCCAGACTGATGCTGGAGATTCCCTTTGGCAAGACGGCCACATACGGCGACCTTGCGGCGAAAATTGCTTGCCGCAGAGGAATGTCGAAAATGTCCGCGCAGGCGATTGGAGGGGCTGTTGGCTGGAATCCGCTCTGCATCATCATCCCCTGCCATCGGGTGGTCGGTGCCCAGGGCAAGATGACAGGCTATGGTGGCGGCCTGCACAACAAAATAGCCTTGCTTGCACATGAACACCGACTGTGATGAGACAGGGATTATTAAGGGACAAGAGGGACGGGAGAGACGGGAGGGACAAAGCAGAGTACCTTAACATCATTTTTCACTGTCTCTCCCGTCCCTTTTAAGTACCACTACACAAAAGTGATGACAGCGCACTCCTCTTTGGGGAGCCTCACGCGTAGGCGCAGGGTGTGATTGTCTTCGCCGAGCACGAACAAAGGCTGGTCGCAGGAGACCTTCTTGTGCTGACTGGCGTTTTTTGAAATTGCAACATCGATGGTCACCGTCTCCGTCTTGTTTGGATTCTCCACGATGATGACATTGGAACCGTTTATGGAGTGGTAGGCGATCAGCCTGCCGCCATTCACGGTAACCTCTGGCTTTGCAAGCATCCCCATGACCGTCTGCGCCGAGCCATCGATGAAGCGGCTGATGCTGTCTCGTCCATAGCCGAGGCGTTCATGAAGCTCATCGGCACGGACGAGCTGTGGCGGCACCGTGAACAGCGCCGCCTTTGCCGCACCATTCTTCTTGACGGTCAGGATGGGGATGCATGAATCAATGGTTGTTCCCTCCAGCAAGACTTTGCAGTCGTCTGCATCGTAATGCCCCTTGCATTGTGGTTCGGTGCAGAGTTCCATGTGCTCACCGTCAAAAACCGCCATAAAGTCGCCAACGGCGGAAACTTTCAAGACAGAAGAATCCTTTCCCGTGTCGTGGACGCCGAAGAGGTCTTCCAGGCCATCGACATCCTCGAAGGCCAACAGGTTCACGCCCTTTTTATGCAGGGCGCGTATGGTGGCGAGTGCCTTCTTCGGCACGCCCTTCAACGGTGGCAGCACGAGGAAATCGACATCGTCAGGGGAGAGGTTTTCCACCTCGTCCAGCCAGGCAAGAGCACCTGCCGTGCCGCCGCTTCTGCGCCAATGTTCATAGGCGTAAGGCACCACTTCGGCAGCTGTGTTCCGCACGTCAGGGATGATGTCGTAGGGCGATTCCGCAACGTATGATTCGTGTGCACGGCGGGATTCATGGCTGCTGATGAAGACAGGGCTCCGCATCGGTTTCGCAGGCGGATAGTCCCGCACGATACGCCATCCCTTAAGCAGTGCTTCGAACCATGGGCGCGTAAAGCCGCAAGCCTGGAAGCCGCAGCGGTGCCAGTAGCGGACACTTCCATTTGAGTAGAACGCAGATGCCAGCGCAAACTCATAGACCTGCCGCGTCATGCGCACAGGTACGTTGCTGTTGCGCTGCCCGAAGGGGGGATGGGCGTAGTAAACCGCCCCGTCGGGACACCCCTGGATGCCGCCTTGCGTGTAGATTTCAGGGTAAATGCGTGATTCTGGCGCAACCAGCAGGCATGCCGTCAGAAAATAGACGCCGCGCTCCAGGCCGTAGTCGCACGCAAACGGATAGTCCTCGAACTGCATGAAGCCGAGCATGTCTGGTGCCAGCATCTCGTTTTCCAATTGGAGCATCCGAATGAATTCGGGGCCCTTGTAGTGCCCTGCGTAGATATGCGCAGGACCGTATGTAGCGTACTGAAGGCGCGGATTGTACTGACGCATCTTGGATAGCAGTTTTGCAGCGCACTTGCACTGTTCCTTGTTGATGACGTCCAGCCACTTCTCCCAATGGTGCTCCGCCATGTAGGTGAAGGTCTCGCTGTCGAGGTATTTCCCCTCCTTGAGCAGGGTTTCCAGCGCAGGTATGTCGTAGGCGGGGTCTTTCGTTTGCTTTGCGAAGCGAATGAAGGTCTCCAGTATCCACCCCGTATAGACGTGGCGCCACGTGACGTTGCGCTGAACCAGCTCGTCGAAGCAGTTGACGTAATCTCCTTTGGGTAGCAGGTCGAGGTTGTCCTTCACGAGGTGCTTGTCCAGGCAGCGCGTACCCAGCCAGCAGAAGTACTCCCGCCCGTAGGCGTGGACGGTGGGGCTGATATCGAACTGGCGGGCGGCGGCAGGGAGGAAATTGGCGCAGGAGATGTAGTGGGGCTCGTCCATGCTAGCACCTTGCCAGACGTCAAAGCCGTCGGTGAGAAGCCCGCGCGTCTCCGTGTGGGAGTTGTAGAGATAGGGCAGGCCTGAGAGAATGGGCGGCGGCGGGCTGCCCGCCTCCTTGGACATTACCTCGAAGGCGCAGTAGTCGTTCAACGGGGCAGCCGACGGGTCCTTGCTTTCCACACGAAGGTGATAAATACCAGGCTCCAGATTTTTCAATGGCTCGATGGTCAGCACGGTTTTCTGCGTATGCATGGTACCTACGCTGCACTCCTGCATCTCCTGCGTGAATTTAAGAAAGCGGGAAACGATGAGGCAAGCATCCGCCAACATCACGTTGAAGTCCATCGGGAGGACATCCTTCCCGTGGATGTCGATTCTAAAATTAACAGTCTCCCCTTCCATAAAGAAGTGGTTGGCGGCCAGGAACCCCTGTGCCTGTTTTAAGCGCGGGTCTTTCTTTGACAAACGCGATGCAAACCACTTTTTCGGGTTCGAGAGAAAGGAGAGCACTGTCTTTCCGCTTGAAATGCCGACGCCTGAATAGATGACCTCCCCCTTCAGGTTGAACTGGGTCTCGGATGGCGTCTGCGCATAGTTCCGCATCGTGGAGTGGCAGAAGGATTCAAAGCCCACCGCCAAATCAAACAGGCCATTGGGCTTCATAAAGCGCACGGAACGCTTCAACGGCCACGGGGCGCGCTTGTGCAGAATCTTGTAGAAATAGTCGGGTACTAGGTGCTTGACGACGTTAACGAACTCTTCGTCATAGACCACAAACTCCTCCGTGGCATTGGCCGTGATGACCTTCAGGAAGGGGCGGTTGAAGAGGTCGGCACGGGCGACATGGTAGTTGCCTTCGCCTGGCTCGGTCTCGGCCACACCGCCTCGAAACGAGAGACACGCCTCCATGCAGTCGCCAAAGTCCAATAGCTTCACATCGCAGTAGAGCGGATACATGGTCGCCTGCTGCGCAATCGGCACGGTAAATGAGCGGCTGCTGAGGGCAGGAAGCTTCTCATCCGTCGTAATGCGGAAGGAGAGGAGCTTCATCACATCGAAGAAGTGCATACGCGCCAAGGCAATCTTGCCGACGAAGCCCGATGAAATCGCGAAATCCGCTGTGCATTCCGCCACGGAGACGCGCAACGACTTGCCAGAGATTTCCATACGCACGTTGAACGGCTTGTCCAGCTTCTTTGCATCGGGGCTTGGAAACTCGCCCGACTCAATCGCTTCGAAGCGATTCGCCAGAAATCTCCCGTATTCGATGGTCAGCTTTGTCGCCTCCTCCGAACAGCGGATGCGCACGGCTTCCCCACGGCGCAGGAGAGCATCATAGCGGAAGCAGACGTAAAACCCGAAGCTTTTTCCCATCGAATAGTTGATGCCGACCTTGAAATCGACAGTGCAGTCGTGGACATCAGGAATGACTGGGATGAACTTGTTGCCTGCCGACAACAGCTCGATGCACCCTTCGCCACGCCGTATGCCGCTGGCCGTTAGATCGCTGTTGCGTTCCACAAACCACCCGCAGGGCAAATCGCCATGTCTGCAGTCGAATCTCTCCTGAAACAGTACCGTCATTGTGTTCTTCTCCCCAAAAAAACGTATGGATGAATTAGAATGTTTTTTTGAATATATGCCAGATTACACCCTTTTCCAGTAGAAAACGGGAAAAATCCACACTTTTCCGCTATGCTCTGTTCCCCAAGAAAGTAGTTTGCGGAGGCCGCGAAGCGGCAGCGCACGTAAGTGCGCGACCATGCGTAACCACTGGCAAGCGCCCGAAAGGGCGCATAGTCTGTAGAGGGCTTGCACCACAAGAAACTGCGCCAGTCTTGGGCGCAACAAAAGGGAATTATGTACTTTAGTTGCCGATTAGACTTCACCAACAGAGAAGAGCCGCGACAGCGGCGGCAGGAACATAGCCGTGGGTGAAGCGAAGCCGCGTAGCAGGAACATAGCCGTGGCAGGAGCGAAGCCGCGTAAGCGGCGGTAAGAGTATAGCCGTGGGTGAAGCGAAGCCGCGACAGCGGCGAAGCGAAACCCACGGTCAGAGGACTACCCCGACCCTGTGCGCCGTGCCGCGTAGCGCAGCGAAGCGGCAAGGCGTATCTTGGCCATTTGACTTCACCAACAAAGAAGAGCCGCGACAGCGGCATCAGGAACATAGCCGTGGGTGAAGCGAAGCCGCGACAGCGGCGAAGCGAAACCCACGGTCAGAGGACTACCCCGACCCTGTGCGCCGTGCCGCGTAGCGCAGCGAAGCGGCAAGGCGCATCTTGGCCATCGACCAGTGAGGGATAATGTCATCAGGAAACTCAAGTAAATAATTCCCCAACAAAAACATTGCCGTTACCTACCCTCGTGAGGAACATAGCTGGGGAACATAGCGTTGCTTTTTTATGTTTTTAGTGGTATATTTCTTACATAACATATTTTGCATGAAAACAATGAAAATGGAGGCATTGATGAGAGTTCTGTTTTGTTTGGGATTATTTTTGCTATTGGCAGGATGCCGAAGCGCAGTGGGGATGGCGGGTGCTCCCGACGAATGTAAATTTAATAGGCTGTTTTCGTGGAACGTACCCAAAAATGAAGAGGATTTTGAAAGATGTTCCCAGGCAGGCGTGACAGATATTGTGGTCCATAATCAGAGACAATACGATTTGGCATTAAAATATGGTATGACCCCCTATTGGCGATGCTTTATACCAGCAGGTCCGCATCCCCAGGTGATGACTTCCGAGGAAGAGAAGCATTTTGCCTATATCAATGGCCAGGACATTGACAAAAAGGCCCCTGACAGAATGAAGGAAATCCATCGCAGGCGGCGTGAGCTGAAGCACCGATATGGCGGCGAACAAGAGGCACCGCTTGATACGCTCAACAACACAAGAATCCCATGCTTTGCCAGCGACACTGACTTGTCTCTTTCTAGGCAGAAACTGAACGATCTTCTGAAAGACGTGCCTCCTGACAACAAAGGCATGTTCTTGGACTTCTTCGGTTATATGAACCATCGCGGATGCTATTGCGAGGGGTGTATCGCACGATACAAGCACTACCTGAAAGAGCACAACCTAGAGGACTCTTCGAAAAACAAAGATGAGTTCTATACACAACAGCTGCTTGACTACTATGAAGGCATCATCGGCTATATCAAAAGCAAGCATCCTGATTTCAAGATAGTCGCTCACTTCTACCCTGATTTTAGGCCCGACCATCTGTATGGAAACAGAACCAAGGTCGATTTTTGCGGACAGACTGTCGCATGGTATTTCAAATGGCCGTCTCCTAAAATCAAGCAATATACCAAATATGTGACTGAACACGCCAAAGATTACTATCCCTTTGCCGAAGGCGTGCCCTTTGTGGGACTCAATACAGATGCCAGCAGTAGCTTGGGATTCAAGACACCAGAAGAGTTGGAGCAGGAACTCAAAGTCATTCTGGCGGCTGGCGGCAGAACCCTTATGGTCTGCGATGGACGCTGCATCATCGAACCAGGCTATTTCGAGGTGTTCAGGAAATACTGCGGCAAGTAAAACTTCAGTGGCAATTAGCAATTAGTAATTAGCAATTTAGCAGGAAAAAAGAAGTGAATGCTGTTCACCATATGTGAATAGTTCTAATTGCTAATTGCTAATTGCTAATTTAATTGATGAGGGATTACCGCTAGTTTTGAAATTACCTCTTCATTTTTCAGATTTTGACTTGACAACAGCATAAATGTTGGTATAATTTAACTTGGTTAGCTAAGTTGTGTTTTCTGTAGAAACAGTACCAATATATGCCTAGTGACTTCAAGACCATAGCCAAAACGATTGCGGACGGGATCAAGAGCGGCGTCTATACGGAGACGCTGCCCTCGATAGCCCGTCTGTCGGAGCAGTTTGACGTGTGTCCTGCCACGGTGAAGCGGATTTTGGCGCAACTGCAGGACTGGGATTTGGTCAGTGGCGAGCATGGGCGGTGCGTGCGCATCAACCCGAAGGCGGAGGGGAACGCCTTCTTCCACAAGAATATCGTCATTCTGATAAGCCTTTATATGATATCGCTTCCCTACTTTGAAGAGACATTGACGTTGTTGACCAACATGCTGTCAAAACTCTATATGACGACGCATATCTTCTTCACTGAGGAGCAGTTGGAGGGTTACACCTTTGTGCCAGATTGCATCCTGGCGGTCAGCAACACCTCTATGGTGATGTTGGAAACGCTTAAGGAGAAATATCCCAAGTGTCCCGTGGTGCGCATGAATAACATATCCAACAACTATTCATTTGTAGAGTCTGACAACATTTATGTCGGCTACGAGGCGATTCGGCATCTGGCGGACGACTGCGGGCATCGGCACATCGGGATGATAGCCACGCAGCTGCAATACAAGAAATACTGTTTCCGCCAGCGCTATGACGGCGCAATGAAGTATGCGGCAGAGCACCGCGACATCAAGCTGAGCGTGGTGGAGCTGCCCAGTCAGGAGATGTACGGGCACGCCAGCTACCACCAGATGGAGAAACTGATGAAAATGGACCCTGAAATCACGGGTGTGTTCGCCTCGTGCGACATGCTGGCGGTGGGAGTCTATTCCTACGCCCACCAGCACAACCTCAGAATCCCCGACGACCTGGCGGTGATAGGTTGTGACAATGAGAACTACGGGAAATGCCTGATGCCCGCGCTGACCACCTTTGTCGAAAACTACATGGATGTGGCGCAGATGCTCTTCCAGGTGATATTGGATGCGATTCAGGGCAAAAAGACCAGGCAGGCTCGCTTTACGACACCGATTTTGCTCATTAAAGGCAGTACACGAAAAACAACTGATTTTTCAAAAAAATAACTTAAAAATGAAAGGAGAGAACCATGAAAATGAAACGTTCATTTACCCTGATTGAGCTGTTGGTGGTCATTGCCATCATCGCGATTCTGGCGGCAATGCTGCTACCTGCGTTGAGCAAGGCGCGCGAGAAGGCGCGCCAGATTTCCTGCACCAACAATATAAAGCAGTTGAGGCTGTATGTCTCAATGTATGAAAGTGACCATGAGGATGTGCTGATGCCCAGTTCTGCACACGGAAGATACTGGGCACATAATCTCCAAGTTTACGGCTTCTTGCCTGGCTCGGCATCTTCCAGGATACCTGAGTTCATATGCCCTGCAAAGGCGGGCTTGAGTGCATTCAATGGCACCACGGAATACAAGTTCCCGCGCGTGGATGCGGGCCACTCGTATCAGTATGGCGCAAACTCGTTCGTGCATAAGGCCTGTACCACCAATCCCACCACCTTGAGGCTGGTCATGCAATTGAAATATCCGAGCCAGACCAGCAGCCTGGCAGATGTGAAGCAAACCTCCACGACTGGGCAGGCATACATCTACTCAAATGAAAGTGGAGGCCCGATGAAGCGTCTGGATTTCGCGCACAATGGATTGTCCTGCACAAATGTGGCTTTTGTCGATGGACATGTAAGCAGCGAGCGTATGGCCCCCCATCTGATTGTTGACGGAAATGGAAATCCTCCTTACATTGCTTATATCAGTCCCTTCTGGGCATACTATGGCAGTATCTACACCAGCTACAGCTGGAAATAAGTGACGAGATGATTGCAGAAGCCTCATCGGAATGCACCAATGATGGGCGCATTTCGGTGAGACTTTTTCTTTTTAGGAGGTTTGACCATCATGCGCAGGGCTTTTTTTCTACTTTTTGCAAGTTTTTCTTTGCTTCTCGTGGCTGCTGACTTTTCTGTGCCTTTTCTGAACAAGGCTCCTGCGATTGACGGACACCTTGATGCAGGCGAGTGGGACTTCGCCTTTGCCTTCAGCGGCTCGGCAAAGAACATGGATGCCCGCCGCACCACCGTGTGGATGGGCTATGACCGCGACAACATCTACATGGCCATACAGGCGGAGACGCCGCCACGCGGCAGAATGGCCAGCGGCTCGAAGTGGTTCAACCACCATGACTCCATGGAGCTCTGGTTTGCGCCACCGAAGGAGCTCCGCACCATTGAATCACTGAAACTCGGCGTCTTCCAGACCATTGTGAACTTCGAGGAGAACTCCTTTTCACAGCACCATAATCCTGGCTACGGCCTTTCAGCTCGCGAGTGGAAGCACAACGCCTCCATCAAATCGACCGTCGCAGACGGGCTGTGGACGATGGAGATGGCCTTCCCGCTGAAGGCGATGGGCGTGGAGGGTTCCCCCGAAGGCGACTGGCGCATTATGATCTGCCGCAACCATGGCGCGGAACCCAAGCGCCAGGTGCCCATGACAGACGTGGCCAGCTTCGAAGACCCGAACTCCTACTCCGTCTTCCACTTTTCAAAAGAGTGCCTGGCTGTTCAGCAGCTCTATGTAGAGAATCTTGCTGCGCAGCAGCCCCATGTCTATGACACCAGGCTTCCCCTGTTTTTCCGTGTCGCCAACCCAGGCCTCAAACCTGCCACGGCGGATATTGCGCTAACGTTGTCGGACGGCAAGGAGCTTTCCGTCTCCAAGAAGCTTGATGTCGCCCCTGGCAAGGTAGTCGAGCATGATTTCACGCAGGAGTGCGCGGCAGAAGACGGCAAATGCAAAATCACCATCGCCGCGAACGGCTGGAACAGGGTTGTCACCTGGACTCCCCCGCAACTGCCTATTTGGCGCAACACCGAATCCTACCAGACGCTTTTCTGCAGTTTTGACGCTGGCAAAAAGGACTTCGTCGATTACGCGACGTCTTCTGCCGAAGTGAAGATGACACCAGCCGAAGGCGAGTTTGCCACAGTGACAGGCTATACAGCATCGCGTAGCATGCTTGATTTAAGCGGGCGTACCATTGAGTTTCCGAAATCAAAGCTTTCCTTGCCAGGCGCAGTATCGTTCTGGATGAGGGCCTCCGCGCCACTGGTGCAAGGCAAGACCTACCGCCGTTTCTTCGGCACAATCTTCAAAAACACTGGCTACATCTACTTCCAGGAACAGCGTGATGGCGGCTTCCTCGTTGGCTGCCAGTACTTCGGGCCAGACAACCAGACCCCGAAAAACGTGCTTATCGGGCGTCGCCCCCAGCCTGGCCAATGGATGCACGTGGCAATCAATTTCCTGCCCGAGGCCATGGAAGTCTATATGAACGGCATACGCCGCGCCATCTTGCAGCACAATTTGAAGATGGACCTTTCTGCGGCGGGCGGTGCCCTGCTCGCAAACGCCAGCTACGCGGACTTCGCCATTTACTCGCGTCCGCTCACCGCTGGTGAAATCACAGGGCTTTCCCAGGGCGACAAGCTACTGACGGGCACCGTCTCGTGGTACCAGAGCCTGAACAAGCCTGTGGTGGATTTGGTGCTGGACTGCAAGTCAGTTCCCGAGAAGAAGCTCCAGCTCCAAATCAGAACCGAATCGGACAAGGTGGTGGAGAGCTTCCTGCTGGATTTCAGCAACGGCTACAGCAACGTGATAAACGGTCATGAAATGGCCATCATGCACGCTACCGTGCCGTTGTCCAAAAAGCTTGCGGACGGCAAGTACTCCTTCTTTGTCACCAAGCCCAACTCGGAGTTTCCACTGTATGAAAGAGCCTTCCAGGTCAAGGCGTATCCCTGGCTGCACAACACCATCGGCAAGACGGACAGGCTGATGGCTGGCTTCACACCGTTGAAGCGCGACGGCAACAAGCTCTCCGCCGTTCTGAAAGAGATGACGCTTGGTGCAAATGGCCTGCCAGAGGCCGTCGTCGCCAATGGCGAAGCCGTTTTGGCGCGCCCCATGGAAATCGTCGCCGAGGCAAATGGCAAGCCGTTGCCGTGGAATTTCCAAGCACCGACGTTCACGGGCGAGTCCTACACGATTATCACCGCCGAAAACAGCCTTGAGTGTGATGCGCTCAAAATCCAGGCGAAGCTCCGCATGGAGCAGGACGGCTTGATTCGCTATGATTGGACGCTGGCTGCTGGCAAAGCACCTCTCCCAACACGCCTCTATATCAATATCCCGATACGCAAGGAAGTGGCGACGCTCTATCACGCCGTCGGCGAGGGTCTCCGCCACAATCCTGCAGGCTATGTTCCCAAAGGCCAAGGGCTTATTTTCTCCAGCAGGAGCATACCGCAGACGCATTTCGACAGCTTCCTGCCGTACATCTGGGTTGGCAATGAATACAGGGGCCTCTGCTATGCAGCGGACTGGGACAAGGGCTGGTGCCACTCCAAGGAACGCGATGGCGTGCAGCTAATCCGCGAACAGGACGGCACAATCGTCATCAGGCTCAACCTGCTCAACTCCCCCAAGAAGCTGGCGAAGGACAACACCATCACATTCGCCCTGCTGGCCTCCCCCGTCAAGCCCATGCCTGAAGGTTGGCGCGGCTGGCGTGATGCCTTCACCACCAAAGCCACGCAGATTTCACGCGCCATGTATGCAAACCTCTACTGGGGTTCCTACTACACCTGGACAGCTAGATACCCCGCATTCTGCGACTACGGCTACTGGGACAAGCTCTTCGAGACCCAGCGCACAGGCATCATTGACAAGGAGTATATGGACTCCTGGGTGGAGCGCGTCATGAACGCATACGGCACAGGCGAGACCCCCTGGGTGAACTCTCAGTCGCGCGATTCGGCCCGCTCCCTAATCTCCAACCACACGAAAGCTGCGTTCAACATCATGGCTGGTCTGCACGACTACCAGGACAAGAGCATCGTCTATTGCTACACCTGCGACGGTGAGTCAACCGCCAAACTGCCCGAGAGCTCCGTCATGCGGGACGAATGGCAAAGCGGCCTGCTAATCAATGAATCCTACGTCGATTATGCCATCTACTATCTGGACAAGATGCTGGAACATGGCTTCAAGGGCCTCTACAACGACAATGTCTTCCTCTCTGCAAGCAACCACTGGGCGAACGGCGGAGCCTGGATTGACGAGACGGGAACCGTTCACCCCTCGTTGGGGCTGTGGCGTTGCCGTGAATACAACCGCCGCCAGGTGGTGACTATGATGGACAGAGGCGTGAAGCCCTGGCTCACCCTCCACCACACCAACACGAACATCCTCCCGACCATCGGCCTTGGTTCGACCACGATGGGGATGGAGTGGAAGTACGGCGTCAATGACTTCCAGGAGCGCTTCACCTCCGACTACATTCGTGCCGTGTGCAGCGGTCTCCAGGGGGGCTGCTTCCCAACCGTGCTGGACGGTATCATCGGAGCCAAGACACCAGAGGAGAAGACCTGGGCGACACGCACCATGCTGGCCTCTCTCCTGCCCCACGAGGTGCAGCCCACCTGCCCTAGAGGCTCGAACTTCAAGCTCATCACCACGGTTCTGGACAAGTTCTACGACTTCGGCACCTGGAAACCCGAGTGCGTAACCTTTAACTTCTGGGACGGGAAATCCCCCGTAAAGTGCAGCAATGACGCCCTCAAGCAGGTGACCTACCGCTTGGGCAAGGAGCTGCTCACATTCGTTGGCAGCTTCGCCGAAGAGGATTTCGCTGCGGAAATGGAGTACGGCAATCCTGTTGCCACAGCCAAAAACGATGAAACCGACCAGTCCCTTGAGGTGACTGACTCCAAAGTCAAGTTCACCCTGAAAAAGCATGATTTCATCATCATCCGCGTTATACTTGAATGATTGAGGGGTTGCTGCAAAACCATAAAGGAACAGAGTCATGAACACATTTGTTTTAGGTTCCATGTATTGGATTAACCCAAAGTATTCCCTAGATGATTTTCGGAAGGATTTACGTCGTGTCAAAGAAAACCATCTATCCATGCTGAGGATTTTTATTCAATGGGAGTATGTGGAGCCAAGGCGCAATCAGTTTGACTTTTCCATTTACGACACCTTTTTCCAAGCAGCGGAGGAAGCTGGGATTGACCTGATGCCGACCCTGTTGTTCTATTTGCCGATGCACCGCCTCCTTGAGCAGGAGGCGAATGGCAACAGTGATGCGGGACGGCGCTTTCCCTGCCTGGATCGCCCTGAAATCAGGGAAGGTATTGAACTTTTCTTTTCCAAAACAGTACAGCGCTATCGCCGTTCCCCAGCGCTGAAAATCTGGAATATCTGGAATGAACCCACAGATCCTCTTTGCCAGTGTCCCCATTCTCTTGAACAATACGCTCTCTGGCTGAAGCGCAAATATTCCACGCTGGAGGAGTTGACGCAAGCCTGGGCGGGAGAATACTCTGTGTTCAAGCCCGTGCTTCCCGAATCCATGGCGCAGTTGGATGCCAACTGGCTGAAACAGGTTCTTGCCCTGCCGCTCAGGGGACGCGACACCGCACTGCGCCTGGATTGGTTAGATTTTCAACAGGAAAATTCAGCAAAGCATCTGGCCTTCTTGGCTGGACTGGTACGAAAATACGACCCTGACCACGAGTTGCATTCTAACCCTCACTGCACGGTTTCCAACCCCCTTTGGCAGGGCATCTCTCCCTGGAAACTGGCTGCTGAACAGACCAGCACAGGCGCCTCCATCCACCCTCACGGAATGCTATCCCGTTTAGAGAGTAAACCAGAGGATTATCCATGGGCGATGTTGTCGGTAATGGATCTGGTACGTTCTTGGGCTGCTGGACGCGACGCCTGGATTGGAGAGTACCAGGGAGGCTCAACCTTCTGGAAGCCAAATGCCTATACCACAATGGCCTCCGATATTTCCTCAACGCTTTACCATTCCCTTGCCAGGGGATTGAAGGGGCTTCTCTTCTGGGAGTGGCAGTCGTGGCGTTCGGGTATCTTCGAGCCAGGCGAATTCAGCCTGCGCAATCCTTCTGACGGTGGGCCTACCGAGCGTTCCCAAGCCGCCGCCGAATTTGGAGTGTTCCTGAAGCAGTACCAGCCTTATCTGGAGAAGCTGGGGCAACCTCAACCCCAGGTTACCATCCTACATTCAATGGATGAGTTCGCCATAGAAACCGTGCAGGAAAACTGTCAGCGAGGCATCCCATTCCTGCGTCATTTCAATGCCGCCTACGCCTGCCACCAGGCATTCGCAAAGGCGGGCATCGTTACTGACTTTGTGACGGAAGAGCAATTGGGGAAAGGTGTTCTAGGCAACTACCGCCTGTTGGTTCTTCCACATGTGCGCATCATGGCGCCAGCCACGGCGGCGGCCATCGAGAAATTTGTGCGAAACGGTGGTTGCCTCTGGGCAGACGGACGCTGCGCTTTTCTGGACAAGGGGTTGTTCCTGCGCACTACTGTCCCCTGTAATGGGCTGGATAAGATATTCGGTTGCCGTGAAATCGACGAGGTTGCCCCGCGCGACTACGATCTGGTGGAATTGAAGGATGGTTCTACTATAAAGCCTTGCAGGGAGATTCAGCGGCTTTCCCTTTACGAAGGTGCAGAGGCGTTGGCAGAGTGCAATGGGTATCCTGTAGCTGTCAGAAACCACTATGGAAAAGGAGTTGCAGAGCTCTGGGGCACCTATCTCTCCGTCAATCCCGATTCTTGCTTTGCGTCTCTGCTTACAGGTTTTGCAGTGGATAACGACATTCGGCCTGAAATCAGGATTGCCAGCGGGAATGATGTCATTGTCTCCCTGCTCTGTGGCGATAATCTGCTTCTGGCAGTGTTCACCTCGTTGGCAAGGCAAACGCAGAAGGTTGTTGCAGAACTGCCTATTCAGTCGGGCAAGATAATGAATGACAGTAACGCCGTCCTGACTGGAAACACGCTCACATTCACCATTTCTTGCGGTCAGACATTGCCGCTGATAGTTACGACGAGAAAAGAGATGGGAGCGACAGGAGGGATGGGAGCGACAGAGCAGAGTACCTAACGCAATTTCACTGTTCCTCCCGTCTCTCCCGTCCCTTTTAAGCTAGGAATCTTATCGAGCCGTAGTCTTTACACTCCGCCGACGGGGCCTTCGACGCGGAGTTCCTGCATGAAGGTGTCGAACTCCTCGCGTGTGGAGAGAAACCCTGCCTTCACGCGGAACTTCTTGCTATAGCCGCGTCCGCGCAGGTAGGCAACGGTGATTTTTCGAGCGAGGAGCAGTCCGGTACGCTCGCCATACATCTCAATCATGCCGACGATATGCCTCTGAAGTACTTCGCAAAGCTCCAGATGTCCTGGGCGATAGGGTACACCAGAGATGAGTTCGCGGAAAATCCATGGATTCCCTAGGGAACCGCGCGCCACCATCAGACGGTCACAACCAGTCGCCTCGGCTAAGGCATTCGCATCTTCAATGGAGAAGATGCCGCCATTGGCGGTCACGGGCACGGAGACGCTTTCACGCACGACGTGGATGACCTCCGTCGCCACAGGGCCAGAGTAGATTTTGCTGGCAAGGCGCCCGTGAATCGTGATGCCCTCCACGCCCAGTTCCACCAGCCTTTTGCAGAAGGCAATAGTGGGTTCTGGGTCGTTTTCATTCAGGATACGCATCTTCACGGTGAAGGGTTTGCCTTTCACGCGCTCGCGTATGATGCTGACACATTGGAACGCCAAAGCATGATTGGCGGGGTAGAGCAGGGCAGCGCCTGCAGGACGCTTCAACACTTTCGCCATAGGGCAGCCCATGTTGAAGTCAACGGCATCGTAGTTCATCTCATTGAGCATCTCGGCGGATTTCGCTACATCATTGGGAATACTCCCCAGCAGCTGCACACCAAGCCAATCCTCCTCTTCTCCACGCTCCAGAATGTGTTCATTTTCGGGGTTGCCGTGGACAAGCGCACCAGCGTCAATTAGCGCCGTAAACATGAAGTGCGCCCCCTGCGAGCGGCAGGCGCGCCTATACGGCAAATCGGTGTAACCTGCCAGCGGCGCCAAATAATATGTCCGTCCCATTGCTATCCCCCCGTCTGCTAGCGTGGCACTAGCAGACCTCAATATGAGTCAATTCTTACGCCTCTTCGGGCATCTTCACGAAGAAGACCGCGGTGGGGCGAACCAGAGCCTTGATGCTTTCAATAACCTGGTCGGAAACAGGGTTGTTGACCATCAGGATCGCCAGGGAGTTGGTGCCTTCAGAATCCCTCGGGGCATGAATGTCCTCGATGTTCAGCCCCGCATTGGCGATAACCCCCGTAATCTGCGCCAATACGCCTGGACGGTCTTGATACTCCACAAAAAGCTGATTACCCAGCGGACGGATGTAGAGGTCGTTGAAATCGTTGACGCGGGAAATCAGGATACGGTTTTCCGTGATGGTACCGCGCACACTGCAGCTCTTCGCTTCGCCCTCAAGGTCGATGGTGATGGAATTGCCGTACTTCTTACTGTCGTCCGCTTCGCGCTGGAGAAGCTCAATGCCCTTTTCCTGAAGCATGTTCTTTGCCTCCTCGACATCTTGCTCAAATTCGAAGTTCTCGGAGAGGGCGGCGCAAATCGGGGAAATGAACCAGTTGGAGAACTTGCTCAGCTCGCCGTAGAAACTGCAACGGATCTTGCGAATCGGGGTGCCACGGCCAATATATCCCCTTGCAACGGCGGCGATACGCCAGGCAAGCTGCTGGTAGCGCTCGTCCAGACCGTCTGGCAATTCCTTGTTGACGACATACGAGGTCACGCCGTTCTCAAAGTAGGCGACCGTCTGCTCGCCAGCGCGCTTGGCCGCATTGAAGTTGGCCTCGAAAGTATTGGCGCCCAGGTGGGGCAGCATGATGTCGGCGATGTCCGTGACTGATTTGGGACCAGGAGCGTCGGCGGGATAGACGTCGGTGCAGAAAAGCAGCTTCTTCTCGGCCTTCGCCGCGCGGATGTCCTCTTCATTGACGATGCCCGAGCGGGCGCAGTTGATGAGCAGGCAGCCAGGCTTGACCAGCTTCAGCAGGCGGGCGTTTATCATGCCGCGCGTCTCGTCGTTTTCGGGGATATGCAGGGTAATGATGTCTGCCTGCGTGAAAAGTTCCTCAATAGAAAGCAACTTGACGCCCAAATCATCCGCCTTAGCACGTGGAATGACAGGGTCGTAGGCAAGAACCTTCATCTCGAAGCCAGAAAGGCGTTTCGCAACAAGCTGGCCGATGTTGCCAAGGCCGACGATGCCGATGGTCTTGCCCGTCAACTCGCGCCCCATGAACTTCTTCTTTTCCCAACCGCCAGCACGGGTGTCGATGTCCGCAGGGATAAGATGACGGTAAGCGGCCAGGGCCATGGCGACAACCTCTTCGGCGACGCCATTGGAGTTGGCGCCTGGGGTATTCATCACATCGACTTTGCGGTGGCGGGCATACTTGATGTCGATGGTATTGTATCCTGCTCCCGCACGCACGATGGTGCGCAGTTTGGGAAGCGCGTCGATAATTTCGGGGGTGATTTTCTCGGAGCGGACTATCAGCGCATCTGCATCGCTGTTTGCGGAAATCAGGTCAGCAAGGGGTGTTTCGCTGTCCTGAACAACCTGGAACCCATGTTTCGTCAAAATCTCGCCCGCTATCTTGTCGAGCTTTGTTGGAATCAATACTTTCTTCATACCTACTTCCGATTAAAAAAGGTCTATTTTGGCGCACAGAACGCGTCATTCAACGTTATTCTAATGTAACTCTTTTTTCCCAGTTTCCCAATTAATTAGTGACTTTTTCTTGAGAGTTTAGGTTTTTGGGATATATTTTTTTGCAATGGGAGAGAGCAAGTCACAGTTATTTTCGTTTTTGGGGATTGACAGTTGGCAAATGATGTTGTATTTTACTTATTTGCTAAAATCAATCCTTCTTTTTCTGTCCTTTTTTTGATAGCATAAACGTTTTTTATGGATAACGACCAATTTATCATTGACCTGCTTCTACAACAGGGGATTATATCGGAAGCACAGGTTGAAGCCGCAAAACAGGCTCAGAAAGAGTCTGGAGAGGAAGAGACCTCGCTGCTTGACGCCCTCTATGAAAGCAAAGCCTGCACCGAGCAGGATGTGATCGATATGCTGGCCGCCGAATATGGCATGGACACATACGATTTCGACAAGGCAGGCAAGATGATTCCCACTGAAGTTGTGGACGTTATTCCTGGAAATATTGCCAAACGCTATCAGGTCATGCCCGTCAGTCTCACCAATGGAGTGCTGCGCGTCGCCATGGCAGACCCAGGAGATTTTGAGGCCCTCGACGCCATCCGCTACCTCCTCAAGATGGATGTGGAAGGCGTCGTCGCCTCCAAACGCCAGATCAAAAAGCAAATCGACCTCAACTACAGCGACCAGTCTGGTGAAAACCTGGACACCCTACTGACCGACATGACGGAAACCACCATCGATGTCACCCAGGGAAACACGATGGACACCACCGCCGATGTTCAAGGCGCAGAAAAGGAGGACGATGAGGCTCCCATCATCCGACTGGTCTCCCTCCTCATTCTGGAAGCGTTTCGCACACGCGCATCCGATATCCACATGGAGCCAATGGAGAAGCGCTTCCGCGTCCGCTATAGAATCGACGGCGTGCTTAACGAGGTGGAGAGTCCTCCCAAGCACATGCAGAACCAGGTGCTTTCACGCTTGAAGCTGCAGGCTGGCATGGACCTTTCCGAGCACCGAATCCCCCAGGACGGGCGAATTCGCTTCTCTGCCATGGGACGCGATCTGGACTTGCGTGTCTCCGACATCCCCACCACCTGGGGCGAATCTATCGTCATGCGTATTCTGGATAAAAGCGGCGTCATGCTGGGCATCTCCGAACTGGGCTTCTTCCCAGACGACCAGGAGACCATCAACAACGTCATCCACTTCCCTGACGGCATCTTCCTGGTGACGGGGCCTACTGGTTCTGGCAAGACCACCTCCCTTTACTCCTTCCTGCATGCCCTCAACCAGCCCGTCAGTAAAATTATTACTGCTGAAGACCCCGTCGAATACGAGCTTTCTGGTATCAACCAGGTGCAGATCAACACGGATATCGGCATGACATTCGCAAACGCCCTGCGCGCCATGCTGCGCCAGGCACCGAACATCATCATGGTTGGTGAAATCCGCGATGACGAGACGGGCGAAATCGCCATCAACGCGGCTCTGACAGGGCACTTGGTCTTCAGTACACTGCACACCAACGACGCTCCTTCCGCCATCACCCGTCTGATGGATATGGGCATCAAGCCCTTCCTGGTGGCATCCTCGCTCCGTGCGGTCATGGCGCAGCGCCTTGTCCGCAGGCTCTGTAAAAGCTGCCCGAAACCCCATGACATCACCGAGGCGGAACTGGAACAGCTCGGCATCACCGCCGCGGATGTGGAAGGAATGTCCTTCAAAGACCCCAACGGCTGCTCGGAGTGCAAGAAAGGCTACCGTGGCCGTATGGGCATCTACGAGATTTTCATTCTGGATGAAAGCATTCACAACCTCATTTACCAAATGGCAGACGCAGGTGTCATCAGGCGCCGCGCCATGGAAATCGGTATGCGTACCCTACGCCAGGATGGCATCCGCAAGGCTGGCGCAGGCATAACCTCCATCTCCGAAGTCATCCGACTTACTGTCGCCGACGAGAACTAACGAGGCAATTGCAATTACCACTAACCACCCCCCAACCCAAGCAAGGACACCCTAAAATATGCCATCTGTTGATGTAGATCCCGAAGCAAGCATGATATGGCACCTTCTGCTGGATCATGGCGTCGCCACCGAAGAGCAGCTGGAAGATACATACGAGGACACGCAAATCCTCAACAAATCCTTCGCACAGCTCCTCAACAACTACAATATCATCTCTCAGGACGATCTTCTCAAGCTCATTGCCGAGGACTTGGGTACCGAGGTCTATACCTTCAAGCACAAAGAGGCCGATGTCACTGTTGTCGATCTGGTCCCTCCTGATACTGCACGCTTCTACGGTATCGTTCCTGTCAAGGAAGAGGATGGTGTCCTTTACCTTGCCGCCAAGGAGCCGCTCAACAATAAGCTGACCGACGAACTCCCCTTCATCCTTGGCCGTGAAATCCGTATCCTCGTTGGTTATCCAGGTGAAATCGACGAAATGATCGACCAGTTCTACCCAGAAGGCGGTTCCACCATCTCCGATATCATCAAGGAAATAGACGCCTCCAACGAAAAGACACTGGATCTGGACAACATCCAAGACTTGGAGAAGGCGGCCAACGACGCGCCTATCGTGCGCTTTGTCAACCTCATCATGCAGCAGGCCATCAAAGACAAGGCCTCAGACATTCACTTCGAGCCGTTCTCTGACGAATTTCGTATTCGCTACCGCATTGACGGTGCCCTTTACGAAATTGCGCCTCCGCCCAAGAACCTGGCCATCCCCGTCATCAGCCGAATCAAGGTCATGAGCGGTCTGAACATTGCCGAGCGCCGTGTCCCACAGGATGGACGTATCGAACTGCGCGTCAACCGCAAGCCTATCGACCTCCGTGTCTCCACCCTTCCTACACGCTATGGCGAAAGCGTGGTTCTCCGTGTGCTCGACCGTTCGGTAGTCAACCTGAGTCTGGACAGCCTGGGCATGAACGACTACATCAAGTCCAACATCCGCAGGTTGTTGAAGCGCCCGAACGGCATCTTCGTCGTCACAGGTCCTACTGGCTCAGGCAAGACCACCACACTTTACTCGGGACTTCGTGAAATCAACGTGGTTGAAGATAAGCTGCTGACCGCCGAAGACCCTGTCGAATACGACATTGAAGGCATCATGCAGGTACCCGTCCGCGAGCAGGTCGGTATGACATTTGCAGCGGCGCTCCGTGCCTTCCTGCGACAGGACCCCGACCGTATCATGGTCGGTGAAATCCGCGACGTAGAGACGGCGGGCATGGCTATCCAGGCCTCCCTGACAGGACACCTTGTCCTGAGCACGCTCCACACCAACGATGCAGCTGGTGCCGTCACCCGTCTGATTGATATGGGTATTGAGCCCTTCCTTATCAGCTCCACGATGATCGGGGTTCTGGCACAGCGACTTATCCGCCGCGTCTGCACAAAGTGCCGTGAAGAATACATTCCATCGGATGAAGAGCTCCAGATGCTGGGTGTTACACGTGAAGAGATCAACAACCGTCCCTTCTTCAAAGGACGTGGTTGCGAATACTGCAATAACTCTGGCTACAAGGGGCGTGTCGGTATCTTCGAGCTTCTGCTCGTCTCGCCAGCCATCCAAGCTCTTGTGAACCAGCGCAAGCCGACCCAGTTCATCAAGGAACAGGCCATGAAGGAGGGCATGGTCACGATGAGACAGGACGGTATCAAGCAGATTCTTGACGGTATCACCACTGCCAAAGAGGTGTTGCAATACACGATGTAACCTCCTCTCTCCTCTTAATGTTTCTTTAACGATTTGCTACAACCTGCACCGCGTTTCGCGGCGAAAAAACAAAGGAGAACCCGATAAATGGCTAAATTTGAAATGGCTGATTTGCTGGACCTTATGATTGAAGAAGGTGCCAGTGACCTTCATCTCCCCTGTTTCTCGCCGCCTGTGCTCCGCCTCCATGGCGAAATGACCCCGCTGGACACGGAGCCGATGGGACCTGAAGACACGGAATATCTGATGAAGTCCATCACCTCCGAAGCCAACCAGCAGAAACTTCAGCAGGACGGCACCGTTGACTTCGGTTTCGCGTATGGCGACAAATGCCGTTTCCGCGTCTCCGCCTTTAAGGCAAAAGGCAACATCGCTATGGTGTTGCGTATCATCCCAAATGACAAACTCACCATCGAGCAGCTTGGTCTGCCGCCATCCATCAAGGACGTGCTCTTCCGCCCGCGTGGCCTCATCCTTGTCACGGGACCGACTGGTTCTGGCAAATCGACGACGTTGGCTTCCATGATTGACACGATCAATTCGGAGAAGCATGACCATATCATCACCATCGAGGACCCCATCGAGTTCTACCACGAGCATCGAACCAGCGTTGTTACGCAGCGTGAGGTCCACAGCGACGTGCCAACCTTTGCCGATGCCATTCGACGCGCCCTCCGCCAAGACCCCGATATCATCCTCGTCGGCGAAATGCGCGATAACGAAACCATCGGTGCCGCCATCACCGCCGCTGAAACAGGTCACTTGGTCTTTGGTACTTTGCATACCACGGGTGCGGCTGAAACGGTTGACCGTATCATCGACTCCTTCCCAACAACCCAGCAGGCTCAGGTGCGTACGCAGTTGGCTTCCTGTCTGGTCTGCGTCATCTCCCAGGTTCTCCTCAAGCGAATCGACAAAAAGGGGCGCGTGGCCGCGTTCGAAATCATGATTACCACGCCATCCATCTCCGCACTTATCCGCGATGGCAAGACCTTCCGAATCACCTCCGATATCCAGACAGGTGCTAAATACGGTATGAACACCCTTGATACGCACTTGCTCCAGCTCTACAACGATGGTAAAATCATGTATGGCGACCTTATCACAAAGGCCAAGGACCCCGAAGGTGTTATCCAGAGCATTCGCCAGCAGATTCAGGAGGGTGGCGGCCAAAAGAAATGAGACGGGAGCGACGGGAACGACATAACGAAGTACCTGATGCCATTTCGATGTCCCTCCCGTCCCTCCAGTCTCTGATTAAGTCAGGGAGTTTTTTAACGACCCGTCGTCGGAAAAACAAAGCGACAGCACATCGAGTCACTGTCACCCAATCGATTTCATTCAACAATTTAAGATAAACCAAAGGAAAACGCTATGCCACGATTCCAATACACAGCAATGGACGGCAACGGCAAGGAGAAAAAAGGCTTTATTGAAGCCGATACCGATGTCGCCGCGACCGCCCAACTGAAACAGCAAGGCCTGTTTCCCACAAGCGTTGTCCAAGCCAAGACCAGCAGCGGAAAAGGCGGTGCTGGTGCTGGCCTGGGCTTTGGGCTTGCAGCCCCAAAAATCTCCACCAAGGCTCTGACGACAACCACGCGTCAGCTGGCGACGTTGCTCCAGGCTGGCCTTCCTCTGGTTCGCGCAATCCGTACCCTTGAGCGTCAGGCCAAGGGCTCCGACCCCTCCCTGAACAAGGTGCTCGGCAACCTTGCAGATCAGGTCGAAGGCGGTGCAACTTTTTCTGAGGCCCTGTCAGGGCATCCAAAGTCCTTCAACAAACTTTATGTCAGTATGGTGCGCGCAGGTGAAGCTTCTGGTGCTATGGAAGTTGTTCTGGTACGTTTGGCCGAATTCATGGAGAAGGCGGCGCGTATTGCTGGTAAGGTCAAGTCGGCCTTGATGTATCCTATCGCCGTTTTGTTCATTGCTGGTACCATCACAGCTGGTTTGATGATATTCATCGTTCCTAAGTTTTCAAAGATGTTCGATGAAATGCTTCCTGGCGAGCCGATGCCCGCCATTACCAACTTCGTTGTCGGATGCAGTAACGCCATGGCCAACCACGCACTGACTGTATTTGCGGGATTTGTCGTCTTCATCATTCTCTTCAAAATATTCCTAAAAACCAAAGTGGGGGTGTACTGTTTTGATTTTCTTGCCTTGAAGATGCCCCCGTTCAGCGCGCTGGTCGTGCGTAACGTTTCAGCGCGATTCTGTCGAACGCTCGGGACGCTGATGGCCTCTGGTGTGGCAGTCCTGCAGGCCCTCCAAATCGTGAAGGACACTGCAGGAAACGAGTTGGTTGCACGGGCCATCCAGTCAGTGCATGATGCGGTGAAGGAAGGTGAAGGCATGACAAAGCCGCTGGAAAAATCAGGCGTCTTCCCGTTGATGCTCTGCTCCATGGTGGAGGTTGGTGAGGAGACAGGTGCTCTTCCCGACATGTTGAACCGTGTTGCCGCCGTCTATGAGGAAGAAGTTGACCGTGCCGTTGAAGCCTTGACCTCCATGATCGAACCGTTAATGATTGCCTTCTTGGCCGTCGTCGTCGGTGGTATCGTTATCGCCATGTTCGCGCCGTTGGTCAAGATGATTGACAAACTTGGCGGCTGATTCCAAAACCGCAAAGACAACCACTTTTCAAGTGGCTGTCTGATGAGAAACGCCCGTCGGCTTTTCATGTCGGCGGGCGTTTTTCATCTCCGTTTTTGGGGACTTGGGACAGGGGTATGTCCCAAGTCCCGTGTCCCCCGCCCCGACATAGGGGACTAAACGATTACTGTTCCAGACCTGAATTCTAACAAAATCATTTTTCACACATTGAAAAATGCATTTTTAGTTATATGTTATGATGGCGTTTTTTTAACGCCAAACAACGCAGCATCCATCAAGGAGCCTCGCGTTGTCAGGATATTTTCAAAGTTGAACCATGCTCGAACCATCTGATATAAAGTCATTAAAGCGCGCAATGCGGCATGAGTATATGCAGATTGTATCGCGTTTTAACGGCAAGTCAGAGGCTTCTTCGGCATTGGTTTCCAACCTGCTTGATTCCAATTTGTATTCATCTGCTTCCATTCTCATAGGATTCATGCCTATGGAGTGCGAGCCGAACATACTACCTTTGCTTACGCATTGGATTGAAAGCGGTCGCACACTGCTTCTGCCATCTTTTGTCCAAAGCACGGGGAATTATGGATTGGCCGAGGTCAGAGGTTTTGGCGAACAATATCTGATCAAGGGCAAATACGGCATTTTGGAACCCTGCGAGAAAATACCTAGGCAACTGCCCCCCTATACATTTCCAAAGCCTGCCATCTGGCTGGTTCCTGGAATTGCCTTCGCACGAAACGGCCTCAGGCTGGGACGTGGAGGCGGCTACTATGACCGCCTCCTGGCAGCCTCGACTGGCGTGAAAATAGGCGTATGCTTCTCCTGCCAACTGGCGGAAAGCATCCCCTCCACAAGGCAAGACGTGGTCATGGACTATACCCTGACGGAGAGCTGCATAACCAAATGCACATCAAACTAGTAGCTCCGCTAGTAGCTTGCAGCGCAGGTATTTCCGCATTTTTGAGAGGAAAATTTTAGATTATTGCGGATAATGCGCGGCAAGTTGCCAGTTGCCTGCAAAAAAGAGGCAAGTCAAATATTGCCTCAAAGGGTAAACAATGTCTGGATTCATAACCATGTTGCCGTTGGCATCACTGGATGCCTTATCCTTCTCTTTAATAGGGATTATTATTTTATTAGTTGTTGCGTTCCTCGTGATGTTCGCGAGCAAGAAAGCACGCCAGGACACGGACAAGGCGCTTCTCGCGAAGGCCAATGAAGAGGCCGAACTCATCAGGCAGAAGGCAAATCTTGAAGCGGAAAACATCGTCAAGGAATCCAAAATCCGCGCCAAGGAAGAACTCATCAGAACACGCGACCAGTTCGAAAAAGACACTGCCGAACGCCGAAAGGAAATCCAGAAGGCCGAAAACAGAATCTCCGCCAAAGAGGAAAACCTGGACAAAAAACAGAACCAGCTGGACGCAAAAGTCGCCGAAATGGACATTCGTGAAAAGGAGGTCAAGGCGCAGGCTGAGCACCTGAAAACCAAAGAGGCGCAACTGGACGAGAAACTCTCCATACAGCTGGTGGAACTGGAACGCATTGCAGGGTTGTCACGTGAAGAGGCGCAGGCACAACTCCTCGCAAAACTGGAGGAGACGTTGGAAAGCGAACGGGGAGTCCTCATCAGGCGTTTTCAGGAGGAAAACCGCCAGAAGCTGATTCAGGACGGCCAGGAAATCATGATAAACGCCATGCAGCGGTATGCAGGCGATTGCGCATACGAACGCACCACCTCCACCATCCCGCTTCCCAATGACGAAATGAAGGGGCGTATCATCGGGCGCGAAGGACGCAACATTCGTACCATTGAGGCTGCCACAGGCGTCAACATTCTGATTGACGACACGCCAGAGGCGGTCGTCATTTCCTGCTTTGACCCTGTACGTCGCGAAATCGCGCGCCTCACGATGGAGCGACTGGTTTCCGACGGGCGAATCCATCCCTCACGCGTGGAGGAGATTGTCGCCAAGATGAAGAAGGACGTGGAGGCGGAAATCCAGAAAACGGGGCAGGAAACCGTCCAGCAGCTGGGAGTTGCTCGTTTGCGTCCCAATCTGATCACGCTCATTGGCCGCTTGAAATACCGCTACAGCTTCTCGCAGAATGTGCTGATGCATTCCATTGAAGTCGCCAACATGATGGGTGCGATTGCCGCCTCGGTCGGGCTGGATGAACGGAAGGCGCGTCGCGCTGGTCTGCTCCATGACATCGGTAAGGCGGTTGACCATGAAGTGGAAGGCACCCATGCCCTGATAGGCGCCGACTTGCTTAAGCGTGCTGGCGAGGACGAAGAGATTGTCAACGCTGTCGCCGCTCACCATGAAGAGGTCGAGAAGACCAGCCTGATGGCAATTCTCGTGCAGATTTGCGATACTCTCAGCGCAAGCAGACCTGGCGCCCGTTCAGAGACAACGGAACTCTACCTCAAGCGACTGGAGCAGCTGGAGACCATCGGCAACTCCTTTGAAGGCGTGGAGAACTGCTTTGCCATCCAGGCGGGGCGTGAGCTTCGCGTCATCGTGCAGCCTGAGAAAATCTCTGAAGACCGTGCCGCCATTCTGGCGCACGACATGGCCGAGCGCATTGAAAAGGAGATGCGTTACCCTGGGCAGGTCCGTGTTTCTATCATCCGCGAAACACGCGCCGTTGATTACGCGAAGTAACAAAGAGCAAACGTAACCATGACACCATCTGAAATACTGGAGCATATTGACGAACAGCTGGAGGAGCAGGCAGACTACGCCTCCCTCTGGACCGAAGGTTCCAGTGCCATGCCGACGGGCATCCCCGATTTTCTTCAGGATAGCCAATGGCAGGATAGCATGAAATATGCGGGATTCGATGAAACCCATGCGGCGGAGGCTGCAATCGTCGCGGAGACCATCCGCCGCGATCCCTGCCTTCTGCGACTCGCTTGGCAGGCCTATTGGCGCACCTATTGTTCGAACAGTCATACCTTGAAGCACTGGCCGACACTTGAAAAATACCTCGGCGACCTTTCTGGCCTGTTCTATTTTCTGGTTGGGCTTGGGGGCATCCCGCTGGTAAGGGCGCATCATCGCCGCCTTGGGATACCAGAAAATATAACGCATGACACCTGCCAGCAGATACGTGTCGAATCCATCCCCTATTATGCGGGACAATATGACAACAAGTTCGGCGTGGATTATCCGCAACTGGAGTGGCTGTCGCACTACACGCATGAACCCTATTTCAGGTTGGGACGACTGGAGTTCTGGCTGGAGCCGAACAAAGTCTGCAAGGCTCGTGCGTTCCGTCATCGTCGCACAGGACGAACCGTCGCACTTGCCTTGGACCAAACCCCATTTTCCTGCGATGGCTCTATATTCGCGGAAGAAAAGCAGGTGCAATGGTTCTCCCATTACCGCGAGACGGCCGAATCTTTCATCGGCAATGTCATCACCCCCTTTGGCATAGGCACACGATGGGTTGTGGAGCTTCCGAAAAATGAATGGGAACTAGTTCTCCAGCCCGATGACCTCTGTCTAACTACCCATATTCCAAATGGCGGCCATTTGACTCCTGAAGCCTGTGCGGCATCCGTTCGCCTTGCACTTGAGTTTTTCCCGAAGCACTTTCCAGATGCTCATCCCAAGGCGATGGTCAGCCAATCGTGGCTCTTCAACAACCAGCTCCACCAGGTGTTTCCACCTGACAGCAATGTGGTGCAATTCCAAAGGCAATTCTATGCCGTCCCCCTTTCATCGGGACCATGGAACGGCCTCTGGTTTATTTTCCTGCGTAGAGGGGCACCTGATTTCCAGGATTGGCCCCGCAACACCACGCCGCAGCGCCTCATCCTTGATTTTCTGGCAAAAGGGCATCATTGGCGTGAAGCCTCCATGTTCCTCCTTTGGGAGGACATGAAACACTACGGTACCAGCCACTACCTCTCCCAGTGGCCATACGCCGAACTCGGCGGCTTAACGTCCTGTTCTGTACCCGACGCTTCAGCGACAGGGTCTTCCACGGGACTTAATTTCAATAGCAAATAACAATAACGACAAGGAAACAACTATGGCAAAAGCGACTTTGTTGGTACTGGCTGCAGGCCTGGGCAGCAGATATGGTGGCATCAAGCAGATGGATCCCGTCGGTGCATATGGTGAGTTTGTGCTGGACTATTCCATGTACGACGCCGTCCGCGCAGGCTTTGACAAGGTGGTCCTGGTCATCCGCGACGAGCTGGAAGAGCCCCTGAAAGAGCATTTCAAGGCACTTGACGGCAAACTGGAAATCGCATACGTAAAACAGCATCTAGACGACCTGCCAGGTGGATTCACCGTTCCAGCAGAGCGCAAGAAGCCCTGGGGAACAGGCCATGCCATCTGGACTGCCAGAAATGTCATCGACACCCCCTTCGCCGCCATCAATGCGGATGACTTTTACGGTGCAAAGACCTTCAAGGCTTTGGCCGACTTCCTGCTCAGCCCCGAATGCGATGCTAACACCTACGCGATGGTCGCCTTCCAGTTGAACAACACCCTCTCTGAAAACGGCTCTGTCTCCAGAGGAATCTGCACGGACGATGGACATGGCTTCCTGGCAAGCGTCGTTGAGCGCACAAGCATTGAAGGCACGGAAAACGGCGCACGATTCAAGGACGACGACGGCTCCTGGAAGCCGCTTACGGGACTAGAACCCGCCTCCATGAACTTCTGGGGTTTCACTCCCAGCCTCTTCCCACGGCTGGAAACCCTGTTTGTGGAGTTCCTCAAGGCGAAAGGGCAGGAACTCAAGTCGGAATACTACATTCCATCTGTGGTCGATACGCTCATCAAGCGCGGTGAAGTGCGCGCCAAGATGCTCCAGACCCCCGAGCGTTGGTTCGGCATGACATACGCCGAAGACCGCGCGCAGGTTGTTGCCAAGGTCAAAGAGCTGACAGCGTCAGGCCTCTACCCTGAAAAACTTTGGAATTAGCAATTAGCAATTAGATAAGGTGTTTAGTCATGCTAGCCATTACCTAACTTCTAATTTCAAATTGCTAATTGCTAATTGCTAATTGCTTATTTCAAATTGCTAATTGCTAATTACTCCTAACCATTAATCACTAACCACAAAAATGACAGTGAACATGAAAGCAATCGCGGCAGCGTTCGACCTGCGCGGCAACATGATATCGGCTGAGCCCTACGGCTCTGGGCACATCAACGACACCTACAAGGTTGTAATTGACCAGGGTGGGCTGAGTGTCAACTACATCCTCCAGAGGGTCAACCAGAACGTCTTCCCCAATGTGGAGAAGTTGATGGAGAACATCCAGCGCGTCACGGCGCATCTGGGCAAAAAAATCATCGAGCGAGGCGGCAATCCCACTCGTGAAACATTGACGCTCATCCCGACGAAGGAAGGAAAAACCTTCTACCGCGATGCGGAAGGCGGCTGCTGGCGCGCCTATATCTTCATCTATGGTGCGCGCACCTATGACTTTGTTTCAGACACCAAGCAGGCGTTCGAGGCGGCAAGTGCCTTCGGCAATTTTCAGAAACAGTTGGCAGACCTCCCTGGCGGACCTGTATTTGAGTCCATCCCAAACTTCCACAATACCCCCAAGCGTTTTGAGAACTTCCTCAACTCTCTCAAGGCGGACAAGCTGAACCGCGCCGCCTCCGCTAAAAAGGAGATTGATTTCTGCCTGGCCAGGCAGGATAAAATCGGCGCCGTGGTCAAGGGGCTCGCCGATGGCTCCATCCCTACACGCGTCACCCACAATGACACCAAAATCAACAATGTCCTTTTGGACGACACGACAGGCGCTGGCATTTGCGTCATCGACCTGGACACCGTAATGCCTGGCTCCGTCCTCTATGACTTCGGTGACGAGGTGAGAACCACCACAGCTACAGCAGCCGAAGACGAGCGCGACCTCTCCAAGGTCAATTTCAGACTGGACCTCTTTGAGGCTTTAGTGAAAGGCTACCTGCAGGCCACCGAAGGTATGCTGGTTCCTGCAGAACGTAACTACCTGGCCGAATCTGGTGCGCTTATCACCTTTGAAATCGGTTTGCGCTTCCTCACCGACTATCTTGACGGCGACATCTACTTCAAGGTACACCGCGACGGCCATAACCTGGACCGCTGCCGCACCCAGTTCGAGATGACACGCCAAATGGACGAACAACTGGACAAAATGCAGGCCATCGTCAACGGCTAGGGCGCCTGTCCTGTGCCCCGCGCTTTAGCGCCAGGGCTTTTGCACAGCACACTGAACAACCAAAAAAATACATATTCAACCTAAGGAGAAGCAATCATGAAGACCCAGTTCAAGCTCATCACGCCGAAAAGCATTCCCGTTTTGGACCCTGATTTCAAGCCGCCAGTGCTGGCGAACCGTGCGTTCATCAAGGAAGTGCAGGCCTCTGGCGCGGCAATCCCGTTGCTCATCGCCGTGGAACGTGATCAGCACAGGGTTTCCCGCTTCGACACCCAGGTCTTTGACATGAACCACCCACGCGCCGCTGCCAACTTCTTCTATGTCGAGCGCGTCGTGAAATTCCTGCTATGGCAGTTCGGCGGCTGGAAGGTCACCATCCACGGGCCGAAGGAAATCGTGCAGTATCTGCAGGCCTGCTACTCCGATACAGGCATCCGCTCTTTCGACGCGGAATTCTGGGGCGACCAGACATACGAGCACGAGATGGAAATCGTTCATGCCCCGACACCCGCCGATGTCCCTGCCGCATACGACGGCGACAGCGCTGCTGTCAAACTGGACTGGACTGGCTGGCGCATCGGTTTTGACCTGGGAGCCAGTGACCGCAAGGTTGCCATCGCAAAGGACGGCAAGTTGGCTCTCAAGGAAAACGGCGAGCCTTTGCTCTCAGAAGAATACGTCTGGGATCCCAAGCCCCAGACCGACATCAAGTACCACTTTGATCAGATCATGTGGATTCTGAAGGAAGCGGAGCGCGTCATCAAGTCCGTTGACCCCAATGCAGTTGTCAAAGGCATCGGCGGCAGCTCCGCTGGTGTCTATGTGGATGGCCGTGTGCGTGTGGCCTCCCTGTTCCGCGGCATCACTCCGCGCAGCCGCTTTGACGCGGAGGCAGCCCCCATCTTCAAAGAAATTCAGAAAGCGTGGGGTATTCCGCTCCGCCTGGAGAACGACGGTGACGTAACCGCCTTGGCGGGCGCAATCTCCCTGAACGACGGTGCTGTTCTGGGGCTTGCCATGGGTTCTTCGCTGGCTGGTGGCTATGTTGATGAAAACAAGGCCATTAAGGGCTGGATGAACGAACTCGCGTTCGCGCCTGTTGACTACAACCCGAGAGCCGCTGTGGACGAATGGTCCCGCGACTTCGGCGTCGGCGCAAATTACTTCTCGCAGCAGGCTGTAGCACGGCTTATTCCTGCAGCGGGCATCGAGATGCCTGACATCGCCCCCGACGCCTTCCCGCTGCGCCTCAAACGCGTGCAGGAACTCATGGCGGCTGGCGACGAGCGCGCCCGCAAAATCTACGAGACCATCGGCACCTACTTCGGCTACAGTGTCGCGCATTACTGCGACTTCTACAAGAATGTCCGCCACATTGAGGTTCTTGGCCGTGTCATGACTGGCGAAGGCGGTTCCATCATCCTTCGCAACGCACGCCAGATACTCGACACCGAATTCCCCGAATACAAGGACGTCAAGTTCTTCGAACCCGATGAACGCGAAAAGAGGCATGGCCAGGCTGCCGCAGCCGCTTCCCTGCCGTTGGCATAAAACCCACAAACCCTCAGCAAAGCCATGGTTTTGCTGAGGGCATAGAATAATCAGGATTCTGACCATGACAAACCAGGAACGTGACAATTTAATCAGGGAAAAACTGAATGAAGGTCTTTCGCTGTCGGATGTCCAGAAAATGCTCGACTCGGAATATGGCATGAAGATGACATACTTTGAGTTGCGCATGATTGTAAGCACCTTGGATATCAACTGGAGTAACCAGGAAAAGAAACACACTCCTGTCATCACCCCATCATCTGTCCCAGAGCCACCCAAGCAGGCTCCGCCGCAACAGGAAGCCCCCAAGGCTGTCGCCGATCCTGGACCTCTTGATGACAACGATGAGGACGAGGAAGACGAGTCGAACGAAGATGGCGGAACTCAGGTCACGATGGACGATGTGCCCATCCCTGGTGCCGTCATGTCAGGCCATGTCGTCTTTGCTTCTGGTGCATCGGGAAAGTGGGTTTTCAACCGCATGGGACAACTTGGCCTCGCAGAGCTGGACGAGGGCTCCGAAAAGCCCTCTCAGGAGGATCTGATGCTTTTCCAGCAGGAACTTCAGGCCATGATGCAGGCCAAACGTGACGCACTCCAGATGCAGGCTTTCGATGGCCGCACGAAGGTGGAGATCAATCCGCTGGTCAAGCCTGGATGCGACCTGAATGGAACCGTCACCTTTGCCTCTGGCGCAACAGGCGAATGGTTTATCGCGGGCGGTCAACTGGATTACGAACTAGCAGAGGGGTCCCCTGAACCCACCAAGGATGACATCTCACTTTTCCAGATTGTGCTTTCAAAAAAACTCAAGGAAAAGGGAATGGCATAACACAGAAATTAGCAATTAGCAATTATAAATTCGAAATTAGAAATTGCTAATAGCTAATTTTGACAGGCTGATTTGCATAAATCATTTTTGGATATATATTAGACACTTCAATTTTACAGCAGCCATCAACAAATGGCATAGTGTCGAATCTAAGGAAATACTCATGTCGGTAAAAATCAGACTTCGCAGCACTGGTAAGCTGAACGCAGTTTGCCATCGTATCGTTGTTGCAGACGCACGCAGTCCGCGTGACGGCCGCTTCATTGAGAATATTGGCTACTACGATCCACGCCACAATGATGAAAAAATTGACCTGGAAAGGGCAAATTACTGGATTAGCCAGGGCGCACAGCCCAGCGATACCGTTAAGAGCATCATCAAGCGCGCTGAAAAAGCAGCCGCTGCACCTGCTGCCCCCGCAACAGAAGCATAATTCGGATTGATGTAATGGATTTTTCTTTCTTCAAGAATCTCTTTTCCAACCCTCCGAAAGCTGGTGACGAAAAGGTCAAGGAGAAGCCTGAACAGGAAAAGATACCTGCACAGGAGCTCATTGATGAACAGTCTGAAGGCATCCAGGACGAAGTCCAGGTAAAGCCTGCCAGGCAGTCTCGGCACGCCTCTCAAAAGGGTGGCAAGCGAAAAGAAAGAGAATCACGCAGCAAAGAGCAGCCTGAACCACAGCCTGAAGAGGTCGAAAGACTGATGGCGAAACTTGAGGAGTTCGTGCTCTTTACTGCCAAATCCCTTGTTGACTCACCAGAAGAAGTTGCCACTCAAATTGTCCACAGGGACAATGGAAGTGCCATCATCATCTCGTGCGCCAAGAAGGACACTGGCAAAATCATCGGCAAAAGCGGCAAGATCATTGCGGCAATACGCATCCTTGTCAGCGGCGCGGCTAGCAAAATTGGCTTGAAGGCGACAGCTGACATCGATGAATAAGAGGTTCGGCAACGCATGAAGCTGGACATCGTCAGCCTTTTCCCGCATATCAGTAGCGCGGTTCTGGGTGAATCCATCATCGGACGCGCGCAACGGAGAAAGCTGGTTGAAATCAACCATGTTAATCTTCGCGACTATGCGCAGGATGAGCGGTTGACAGTCGATGATTCTCCATTCGGGGGAGGTGCAGGAATGCTCCTCATGCCTGAAGTCATATTCAGGTGCCTCGAAGATCTACGAACTCCCGCCTGCAAGACGGTGCTTATGTGCCCCCAAGGCAGACGGTTCAACCAGACCATCGCCTCGCAATACGCAGAATGCGACCATCTCATCATGTTCTGCGGCCATTACGAGGGGGTTGACGAAAGGGCACGGCAAACCCTTTTTGACGACGAATTATCACTGGGTGACTTCGTCCTGACCAATGGCGTCATCGCTGCCTCTGTCATGGCAGACGCCATCATCCGACTCCTGCCAGGAGTCTTGGGAAAAGACGAATCATCGGTCGATGAGTCCTTTGGGCGCGAGCCCTTGTTGGAATATCCGCACTACACTCGCCCTGCCCTTTACAAAGGCATGGCGACACCCGACACGCTCCTGTCAGGTGACCATGGTGAGGTGGAAAACTGGCGAAGGGAGCAACGCCTCATCAGAACTGCGGCGCGACGCCCCGACATTCTGCGCCAATATATGGAAAACAGGTGACAACGATGGAAAACACTGAAAACAAAGAATCCAAAAAGAACACTCCCGTTATCGAAATCTTGCGTCAGGAAAATCTGCGTAACAACGTTCCTGAAGGCCAAAAGATTGAAATCGGTGACACGGTCCAGGCCAATGTGAAGATTATCGAAGGCGACAAAGAGCGCGTGCAGGCTTTCCAAGGCGTTGTCATTGCCAAGGCTGGCGTTGGCATTGCCGAAACAGTCACCATTCGCCGCGTCTCACATGGACAGGGCGTTGAGCGTATCTTCCCCGTTCACTCCCCCAGGATTGACGGATTCAAAATCATCCGCAAGGGCTCTGTCAGGCGTGCCAAACTCTACTACATCCGTGAGGCCGTCGGTAACGCTGCCAAGATCAAAGAAAAGCGCGAAAAGAAATAACTCCCTCGCAAATGGCTTTCCTGCGTTGACATTCACATCGTCGCAGGTCTCCTGACTGCCAGGAATAATTTGTGGCGATTTGATATTGCCAGACCATAATAAATCTCTGATGAAAGGGAGACACTTCAAGTGGCTCCCTTTTTTCTTATACGTGAGCGCACACATAAAAAACGATGCACCCCGTGGAACCACTATACGAATATGACCGCACCGCAAAAAGAGAGACAGGTGCGACCGCTCTTGTCGGCATAGACGAGGCGGGCCGCGGACCACTGGCTGGTCCTGTCGTGGTTGCGGGCGTGATTCTGCCATTGGAAACCTCGGAACCATTCCAGGTTTTCGATTCAAAGGCTCTCACGGAAGCCCGCCGTGATGAGCTTGCCGCACAGTTGAAGGCGTGTTCGGAGGTGCAAATCGCCGTTGCCGTCATATCCGCGCAGCGCATCGATGAAATCAACATTCTTCAAGCGACCCATGAGGGAATGCGCCGTGTCGCAAGGGAGCTTAATGCCTCCTTTGCGCTGGTCGATGGTCTGAAAGTGCCGCGTTTCCCCATACCCGCACGGTTTGTGGTCAAAGGAGACGCCACCTCCGCCTCCATCGCCGCTGCCAGCATCATTGCCAAGACAACCAGAGACAGCATCTTAAACGAACTGGATGAAAAATATCCACAATACGGTTTTGCATCCCACAAAGGCTACGGGACGCGTGAACACCTTGAGGCACTGCGCAAATATGGCCCTTGCCCCGACCACAGGCAGACGTTTGCACCCGTGAGGGCTATTTTGAATCCTACTCCAACACAGCTTGAGTTGCCAATATACTAAACGATGAGATTCCATGATGCCCCTGTTGCCATCGTGCAGCAGCTTGTACATAACGGCTATGAAGCCTACATAGTCGGTGGAGCTGTCCGTGACATGATGCTGGACAAGCAACCCAAGGACTATGACATCACGACGAATGCCACGCCTGAGGAGATTAGGCGTGTTTTCGGCAGGCGCAGATGCCGTCTGATAGGCAGGCGTTTCCGCCTGGCATTGGTTTTCCAGGCAGGGGAGACATACGAGGTCAGTACCTTTCGCAAGGAACCCAATCACCTTGAACGACGCGGAAGACCCACCGACAGGGGGGAAATGATCTGGAACGACAACGTGTTCGGCACCTTGGAAGATGATGTTCGCAGACGCGATTTCACCGTCAATGCCCTTTACTACGATGTGAACACCGATGAAATCATCGATATGGTCAATGGGTTAGATGACATTAAGGCGCATGTCGTCCGCAGTATCGGCGTTCCTTCCAAGCGTTTCATGGAAGATCCCGTCCGTATGCTCCGAGCTTTGAAGCTAGTTGGTCAGCACCAGTTCACCATGCGGGAAAATGTCTGCAAGGCCATTGCGGAGAAGGCTTCCTTGATTCAGGAGGCCTCTCCTGCCAGGCTCTTTGAAGAACTTCAGAAAATATTAAACACGGATGCCAAGCTGCCTATCTTTTCAGCTTGCCAGAAATATGGTTTTTTGAAGTATTTCTGTCCCATGCTTTCTTCGCTTTGGGAGACGCAAGGCGGCAGTCTGATCCGCGCACTGCTCAAGCAGCATGATGACTGTATTGACCATGAGACAAGCTACTTCAAGGAAAAGTCCCTCCCCATGTCGCTTATGTCCCTGCCATATCTGCTCAGTGAAATCAATCTGGACGATGCCAGCCGCCATGTGAATGTTGCTGCCAACCAGGCGCTATGTCTTGATGCCATCCACAGGTTTTTCTCTACGTTTGGCATGCCTCGGGAGTTGACATATGACATCAGGGACATTGTCATGATGCTTCCAGAAATGGCTGCTCTCCATAATCTTGACAAGCTCTGCAATACCTCCCTATATCCCATTGCATACGAGGTATTCAGGATTCTGACCATGGCAAATGGCTGGATGGCGGGCTCTTTCGCGGAACTCCCTTTGCCCAGTGAGGTTTCACAATGGCAGGAACAGGCCACACAGGAAATTGAACAGTCCATGCCAAAGTCACCGCCGCGTAAGCAAAGCCGCAGGCGAACCAGGAAAAGAAAGCAATCTGCTCCTGACGACAACACCCAGCACGATTCTGGTAATCCCCATATTTCCACAAGCAACGAATAGAACATCTCTCCATGAACATCAAATCCCTTCTTACAGGTGCCGCCGCAGTCACCCTCATCTACTTGATCCTCTTCCTCTGCTTCTTTAAATCCTGCGACAAAAAGGAACGCTCATCTGAAGAACCTGTCATACAGCAGACGACAGAACCGAGTGAAGAAACAACGGTACAAGATGAGAAGACGCAGGTCCCCGACCAAAAAACCGTTGAAGAACTCTCCTCTGACCCCTTGGATGGGGTCGAACCCTATTCTGACGAATATTTCACCTATCAAGGTAAAACAGTTCCTGCCGATATCCAAAAGCTGGTAGCCTCCTCCAAGGTAAAGGCGGGAATCGCCGTCAACCTCGACTCCCGCGAAGTCTATTGGTCATTGAACCCGAATACCGCCTATCCGATGGCCTCTGTCACGAAGATGATGACGGCTCTGGTTGCCGTCCGCAAGATGCTTTGCTCTAAGGGGAGCATCACACTTGAAACCCCCATCAAGGTCACACGCGAGTCATCCCAGATAGGCGGACGCCAGGTCTGGCTGGATCCAAAGGAAACATTTACCTTTGATGAAATCCTCAAGTGTGTCCTCGTCCACAGCGCCAATGACTGCGCCTATCTGTTGGCCGAATTCATGGGCAATGGGGATGTCAATTCCTTTATACAGGACATGAACAGACAAGGAAAGGAGCTGGGATGCTCTAAATTCCACTTCATCAATTCACATGGTCTGACCGACAAGGTCAACAAGGACGAAAACAAAGGCTCCCCAGCAGAACTCGCCTATCTTGCCTCCATTCTCCTCCATATTCCGCAAATCATGAAATGGACGGGAGTCCGTACTGAATACCTCCGTGAAAACGACGAGGCATTCAAGCAGCGGAACAAGGGACAGGCCACCATGCTCTCAACCAGCAACTCTTTGCTGGGCGTTGTCCAAGGTGTCAATGGAATGAAGACTGGTTATACTGACAACGCAGGCTTCTGCATTGTCATCACCTGTGAACGAAATGAAAAGCACACCTGCGTCGTCCTTATGGGTTGCATCGACCGAAAGCAGCGCGACGCCCTCGGCAAGGCAATTCTCAACTGGCTGTATCGCGAGTAGGCAATCGGCCAGTCCTGCCCTTGTCATTGGCCCTATCTCTCACGTCCCATTACGTGAGTCATTCAACGAATTACGCATAATGAACTTGAGTTAGCATAATTTCATATTATATTAGTGACAATAGTCTTGGGCATGTTTGAATGTCCATTCATCACATCACAACATAAGGTATTTAACGGGTTATGACAGAGTCCAGCGATTTCGCGAAAATGTTTGAGGCTTCGGCAAACAACCTCAACACCCAACTCTATGAGGGCAAGAAGGTCACAGGCACCATCATCAGCATCACGCGCGACAACGTATTCGTTGATCTGGGTGGTCGCAGTGAGGGCATCATAGACAAAAAAGATCTTCTCAACTCCAAAGGCGAGCTGAAATACAAGGAAGGCGACCAGGTCAAGGCTACCTGCATGGGATTGCAGGACGGCTACACCAAGCTGGCTGTCAAAATCAATTCCATCGATGTCGATAGCTCGGTTTCGGACGCATACGAGGCGAAGATTCCAATTGAGGGGAAGGTTCTTGAAGAGCGCAAAGGCGGCTTTGGCGTCCAGGTCGGTTCATCCAAAGGCTTCTGCCCTTTCTCGCAGATGGATTTGCGCGGCGTGAAGAAGGAGCCCGCCGAATACATTGGCCAGACCTACCAGTTCCTCATCACCGAGTTTTCGGAAGAGGAGGGGAATATCGTCCTCTCACGCAGACGCGTCCTCGAAGAGGAAGTGCAGAAGATGCGTGAATACCTCAAGGGAATGTTGAATGTCGGCGACATCCGCGATGCGACTGTCGTAAGGCTGATGCCCTTTGGCGCATTTGTCGATTTGGGCGGCATTGAAGGTCTCGTGCCTGCCAGCGAAATCAGCTGGACGCGTGGCATCAAGGTTGAAGAGGCTCTCACGGAAGGCCAGCAAGTTCAGGTGAAAATCATCGCGCTGGACTGGGGCGATGGCACCAGCAAGGAGCGCGTCACCCTGAGCATCAAGCAGGCCACCAAGAGCCCATGGGAGCGCATCGCCGCAGGGGAATCCCAATACGTTGTTGGCGCAAAGCTGAATGGCAAGGTTGTGCGTCTGGCTACATACGGTGTATTTGTGGAGTTGGAGTCTGGGCTGGATGGTCTAGCGCACATCTCCCAGCTGGGTCAGGACCACCGTATTGAAGACCCATCCGAAGTCTGCAAAATCGGTGATATGGTTGAAGTCACCATCCTTGGCATTGACCTGGACAACAAGCGAATCAGTCTCTGCTTCGGCGACCCCAAGGTGAAGGACGAGAAACCCGCCGAGTTGAGCCATGAGCAGGAGGTCGAAATTGTCGCGGCAACCATGGGCGAGCGCCTGACAGGCGAAGTCGAAAGCCTGAAGCCCTTCGGTGCCTTCATCAAACTGCCGAATGGCCAGACAGGATTGCTTCACATTTCCCAGTGTGGCTTCGACGAAAACGTTCGTGACCGCACGCATGAGCTTTACAAGCGGTTCCAGCCCCACACCAAGGTTGATGTCATCGTCAAGGAAATCAATGGAAACAAAATATCCTTGACACTTCCTGAAGTTCTTGAGCAGGAGATGGAGAAGAATACCATCAACGACTACAAGGACAAGGACAGCGAGAGTTTCGGCAACATGGGCGAAATTTTCGGAAACATCAAGCTTTGACGCCCCTTTGGTTATTATCTCATAAGCTGCTTTTCCGCTTTTTCAATAGGTAAAAGTCTTGTGGAACAAAACGGGAAAGCAGCTGTCTGTTTTTAACGCGAGAGGTAATTTCAAAACTAGCGCGAAATGCGCTAGGAGATGGGCGCAGTGGCTAAGCAACGGCTTGAAGCCGCACCACTTTCGTGCGGCGAGAGGCGTTGCCAATGCCAATGCCAATGTGTTCTTGTTGACGCGCATTTCGATGATAGTTTTGAAATTTCCTCGCGAGAATTATACCCTCTCGCGGACTATCATCAGATGCTAAAAGCTATCAAGAGAATGTTTGGAGGAAAGAAAATGCCCGATGAAGAAAACAAGGAAATAAACGAGGCAAAAACAAACGAAACCACCTCAGCGCAAGAGACTGCTGAAAAAGAGGAAGAACAAGCAGATGTCAAGCAGGCGGAGCAAGCTGCCGAAGAAAAAGCCAAGCAAGAGGAGCCCAAGCAGCCCACGCCTGAGGAAATCATCGCGGAACTGAATGACAAGCTTCTTAGGCTACACGCAGATTTCGACAACTACCGCAAACGCATGGCCAGGGAGGCGAATGAGACGCGCGAACGCTCCAAAATCGCCGTCGTCACGGAATTTCTACCTGTCTATGACTTCTATAATATGGCGATGAAACATGCGGCGACATCCGATGACCTTAACGCCATCAAGCAGGGAATGCAGATGATTCTCAATGAATTCAAACGCGCCCTGGATAATCTCTCCATCAAGGAAATCGCTACGGAAGGCAAACCCTTTGACCCAAGATTCCACGAGGCCGCCAAAACAGAGGCAAGCGATACCATCCCCGAGGGAGCTATTATCTCCCAATGGAAGCCTGGCTATACCATGGGTGAGCGGCTTATCCGTCCAGCAATGGTTGTGGTCAGTTCTGGTCCAGCCAAGTCCATCAAGGTAGATGAGCAGAAACTAGAAGAGCAGCCTGCCAAAGAAAACAAAGAGAATTGATCTCTCCTGCAAGTAACACCCCTGTAATTACCTCTTAATACAAACTACTAGAAGATATTATGGCAGAAGACTATTATTCGATATTGGAAGTTGACCGCAACGCCAGTCAGGACGACATCAAACGGGCCTATAGAAGGCTCGCCATGAAATACCATCCAGACCGAAACCAGGGTGACAAGGCCGCTGAAGAGAAATTCAAACAGATCGGCACCGCCTACGAGGTGTTGGGTGACGAGGAGAAAAAGCGTATCTATGACCAGGTCGGTCATGAACGCTATACCCAGGCGGGCGGAGCCGCTGGCGGCCCTGGTGGTCCTGGTGGAATCCACTTTGATTTCGGGGACATGGGGGACATCGGTGACATCTTCGGTGACTTCTTCGGCGGCGGACGCAGGCAGCGCCAGCGCGATCCAAACGCCCCCGTCAAAGGCGAAGACCTGCAATATACACTGACTATTACTTTTGAAGAGGCTGTTTACGGGAAAGAGGCAAACATCTCGTTTACCGTTGACGATACCTGCCCGCGCTGCCAGGGGTCTGGCGGCGAGCCAGGCTCCAAGCGCCAGACCTGCCCCACCTGCCATGGCAGAGGCCAGGTGATGACATCAAGAGGCTTTTTCCAGATGTCCACGACTTGCCCCACCTGCCATGGAACGGGATATACCCTTGACCATGTCTGCACGGAGTGCCATGGTTCAACCCAAAAGCGCACCTCCAAAAAGGTCTCTTTCCACATTCCTGCGGGTGTTGACAACGGTTCGCGCATCCGCGTCCCAGGCAAAGGTCTTTCTGGACGCATGGGTGGCCCCGCTGGCGACCTGTACATCGAGATACAGGTTCGGGAACACAACATCTTCAAGCGAAACGACTTGAACCTGTATTGCCAGGTTCCTATATCATTTACCACAGCCGCGCTTGGCGGAGAGATCACGGTGCCCACCATCTATGGCCCAACCACCTTCAAGGTTCCCGCAGGAACGCAGAACGGCAAGGAGTTCAGGGTTGCGGGCAAAGGTGTCCAATCGCCCCGAGGCAACCGCAAAGGCGACCTCTATGTCAGTGTCCAGATTGAGGTTCCCGTGAATCTTACCAATGAACAGAAGGAACTGTTAACCAAGTTCGCAGCCTCCTGCAACGAAACCTCCCATCCTTTCTGGCGTTCATTCATGGACAAGGCAAAAGCTTTCTTCACTAAACACTCCTGAAAAATATGCTCCTCCTCCTGACAATATGTGCACTTGTGGCTGTCACCTCATCTGTGGTAGTCGCACAGGCCGCACGTATGCAGGATAAAGAGACTATTGTAATACCAAACGAGCTTCAAGTCAATCGACTGAATTCCCCTACATCTCAGCGTACCGTGCAACCTGGGCATGACACGGAGGAGGAAACTATCGCAAAATGCCTGGATGACTTGAAAAGCCAGGATGTCGCCCACAGACGCCGCGCCGCCATGCTTATCGGAAAATACGACACGCCTGCGGCGACGGAGGCGGTCATACGCTGTCTGATGGATACCGATGCGCAAGTGCGCCAAAGCGCACTTGTCTCCTTGAGCGAGCAGAACTATCTGCCAAGCGAGGCGAGGATGTATGTATTCCGGTTGCTGGAGGATGAGAATGTCCACATACGCCGTCTGGCCTCGTCCATGTTGCCTGAAGCGCTGGGGGGTGCGTATTCACGTTTTTCCAATGTGAATCCCAGCGTGCAGGTGCATGCGAGGGGAAATCGCACAGACGTTGAAAACGAACAGGTATTGACGGCCATGAACAAGGCCCTCTACGACAGCGACCCCTCTGTGCGCCGCAACGTCCTTGCTGCCGCCAGATATTTTCCCGTGCCCCTCTCGCAGAAGGGGCTGGAGCGGTTTCTGCGAGATGATGACAAAGAGGTGCGCAGTCTGGCTCTGCTGGCCTATACGCGTACCATCGGGCACGAGGCCGAACGCGCAGCGGCAATTATGCACTTGGTTGATGACCCTGTTCCCCAGGTACGCACGATTCTTGTGACAACTGCCGCCTCGCTTGGCGAGTACGGGGCTCCTATTCTGAAAAAACTCTTTGCGGACACGGATTCAAACGTGCGCTTCGAGGCGCTTAACAAATACACCCTGCAATTTCAGCCCGACTCCTACAGCGTGCTCAAGGCGGCCATCCTGGATGACACGCTTCCAATGGCGCAACGTGCCAAGCTATGCAGCAACCTACGCTACTTCCGCCAGCAGGCTGCCGAGTTTGCAAAATCTCTGCTGGATAGTCCTCATAACGCCATTCGCGCGGCAGTTTTGCCGCTTTTCTCCTCCAACGCCTTTGGCGAATTGCCGATAGACTATTTTCTCTCCTTGGCGGACGAGAAGAATGAGGAGATACGTAGTCAAGCTTTGAGGATTCTCCAGGCGAGGTTGCGGAATCCGCCACCTGCGAAGGCGACTATCGAAAAGCTTTTTGCTTCACGACACGCCAATGTCCGCCTGCTGGCCGTCAACCTGATGAGTCTGCCAACCGTGCAGAGGTCCTGCGTAGATTTGATTCAAGATGCCGTGCTGGACGATGACGCCGCCATCCGCAAGGCCGCCATTCGCCTCCTCGCCACCGTGCGGCCCCTGGGATGGGAGGAACTGATTGCCGCTTCGCTGGAGGACGAGGACTTGGATATACGCGAGGCCGCCGCCACTGCTGTCTGCCAGCCACCGTTGGTCTTTCATGCCAAAATCATCGAACCGCTGAAGAAGGCTCTGCCCTCGCTGAAAAACCAGCTAACCATCAATCGTGTCAACAACTATCTCCGACAATACGAAAGGACAGGAGGCCAGGGAAACCGACGCGCGCCGATTCCCCCGCGCCCTCTGCGTCCTCTCCCCAACAGGGCAAGGCCTGTCCCTGCGCCATAATAGCTTTTCATACCAAAAATCATAACTCCAAAGGAACACCATGTCTGACATCATCTCAATGGGGCCCAATGGCCTGAACGTTAGCGACACACCCATCATCCCCTACATCGAAGGCGACGGCACAGGCCCCGACATCTGGCGAGCCACGCAGATTGCCGTGGATGCGGCCGTGGAAAAATCCTACGGTGGCAAGCGCAGAATCCAGTGGATGGAAGTACTTGCGGGCGAAAAGGCCTTCAACAAGACGGGCGAGTGGCTTCCCGAGGCCACGCTTGAGGCTTTTAAAAAATACCTCGTCGGTATCAAGGGACCGCTGACCACCCCCATTGGCGGCGGCATGCGCAGCCTGAACGTAACCATTCGCCAGCAGTGCGACCTCTATGTCTGCCTGCGTCCCGTGCGCTGGTTCACGGGCGTGCCTTCTCCTGTCAAGAAGCCCGAGCTGGTCGATATGGTCATTTTCCGCGAAAACACGGAGGACATCTACGCGGGCATTGAGTTCGCGGCAGGCACCCCCGAGGTTGCCGCACTGGAGGAGTACCTGAAAACCACCTTCCCGAAGCAGTTCGCGAAGATACGCTTCCCGCAGGATTGCGGCATCGGCATCAAGCCCGTCTCCAAGGAGGGAACCCAGCGCCTTGTCCGCTCCGCCATCCAATACGCCATTGACAACGACAAGCCCAATGTGACACTCGTCCACAAGGGAAACATCATGAAATACACAGAAGGTGCATTCCGTGATTGGGGTTATGCCCTCGCCAAGGAGGAGTTCGGAGCAACCGTTATTGATAAAGGTCCCTGGATGACGATGAAAAATCCGAAGAACGGCAAGGAAATCATCGTCAAGGACTGCATCGCCGATGCGTTCCTGCAGCAGATTCTCACTCGCCCCGCCGAGTACAGCGTCATCGCGACGCTGAACTTGAACGGCGATTACATCTCCGATGCGTTGGCGGCCTGCGTCGGTGGCATCGGTATCGCCCCTGGAGGAAACATCAACTACACGACGGGCTGCGCCGTCTTCGAGGCTACCCACGGCACCGCTCCAAAATATGCCAACAAGGACATGGTGAACCCAGGTTCCCTCATCCTCTCCGCCGAGATGATGCTGCGCTACCTGGGCTGGAACGAAGCAGCCGACGCCATCCTCCGCGGCATCGACCGTACCATCGCCAATAAGACCGTCACGTATGACTTCGAGCGGTTGATGCCTGGTGCGACAAAGGTTGCGTGCTCCGAATTCGGCAAACTGATAGCACAGAACATGTAAAAATAGGAGAACTCCAATGAGCGGAAAGCGAATACTTGTCACGGGCGGAAGCGGCTTCCTGGGCTCCCATCTCTGCGAACGGCTGCTGGCAAATGGCGACGAAGTCATCTGCGTCGATAACTTTTTCACAGGCAGCAAGCGTAACATCTACCACCTGCTTTCCAACCCGCGTTTCGAACTGATGCGCCATGATGTCACCTTCCCGCTTTACGTGGAAGTGGATGAAATCTACAACCTTGCCTGTCCCGCCTCCCCTATCCACTACCAGAAGGATCCCGTGCAGACGGTGAAAACCTGCGTGCATGGTGCCATCAACATGCTGGGCCTGGCCAAGCGCATTGGCGCCAAAATCCTACAGACCTCTACCTCCGAGGTCTATGGTGACCCGCTCGTCCATCCCCAGGTTGAGGAGTACTGGGGACATGTCAATCCCATCGGACTCCGCTCATGCTATGACGAGGGAAAACGCTGTGCGGAAACCCTCTTCCACGCCTACTGGCTTCAGAGCAAGCTCCCCATCAAAATCGTCCGCATCTTCAATACGTATGGTCCTCGGATGCACCCGAACGACGGGCGTGTCGTCAGCAACTTCATCCTGCAGGCCCTGCAGAACAAGGACATTACCATCTACGGTGAGGGCAGCCAGACCCGTAGTTTCTGCTATTGCGACGACCTCATCGAGGCCATTATCCGCATGATGGCCACAGGCCCTGAAGTGACGGGACCCATCAACATCGGCAATCCAGGCGAATTCACTATCCTGCAACTGGCGGAGATGGTCATCGAACTGACCAACTCCAACTCCAAAATCATCAAGATGCCGTTGCCAGCGGACGACCCCAAGCAACGCCGTCCCGACATCACAAAGGCTCGCGAAATCCTCAAATGGCAGCCCACCACGCAGCTCCGTGAAGGCCTTGCCAAGACTATCGACTACTTCAGCAACCTCCTAAAGACCGACCCCGAATTCTGCGCCCGCTAACCTGGTGCGCACGAAGTGCGCACACTTACTCAAACAGCGCATCCATCGTAATGATGTTTTGAATGAGATTGATGAATTGTCTAGGCGCGCGAGGCCGAATAAATCTTGACAAAGCAAAAAGACTGGTTACATTAGAGGATGGGGAGAACCTAATCCACATTATACCAACACATAAGGAAAAGAGTATGGACAGAAGGCAATTCATCAAAGACCTCGTGGCGCTGGCCGCGCTTGCTCCTGTGACGCGCATTGCCGCCAAGGCAGGTGCCGATGGCGACAAGAGTTCCGACATCACCGAGGGGCTGCAAGTCACCCGCAGGCCCTTCCGCAATACGGCGCAGACCGTTCCCTTGTTGGGCTTCGGCTGCATGAGGCTCCCCACTTTGGATGGCGGCAAAATCGACATCGAAACTGTCCGCAAGATGGTGGAACGCGCGATGAAGGCGGGTTGCAACTACTTCGATACAGCCTATATGTACCATGGTGGCGAGAGCGAGCGATGCATGGGCGAGGTGCTGAAGGCCTACCCACGCGATTCCTTCTACCTGACCGACAAGATGCCTGTCTGGTTTGCAAAAGAAGCCGATGACATCGAGAGAATCTTCAAGGAGCAACTGGAGCGCTGCCAGACCGAATACTTTGATTTCTACCTGGTTCACTCCCTCAACAAGTCCAACTGGGAACTTGCCCAGAAATACAAGGCGTACGAGTTTCTTTCCCGCATGAAGAAAGAGGGGAAAATTCGCCGTTTGGGTTTCTCCTTCCATGACACGCCTGAAGTCCTGAAGACCATCATACAAAGTCACGAGTGGGACTTCTGCCAGATTCAGTTGAACTACCTGGACTGGGAACTGTACCGTTCCCGCGAACAGTACGAAGTTGCCGCCGAGGCGGGCGTACCGCTGGTCATCATGGAACCGCTACGCGGCGGTGTATTGGCCTCGCTGTCACCTGACGCCACCGAAATCCTGAAGAAGGCCGCGCCCGATGCCAGCGCAGCCTCCTGGGCCTTCCGCTTCGTGGGAAGCTTGCCCAATGTGATGTGCATCCTGTCTGGCATGACGCGCCCAGAGCATCTGGAGGACAATATCAAGACCTTCTCGCCCCTTAAGCCCCTTACCGACGACGAACGCAAGGTACTGGACGAAGCCTTGCTGGCGTATAGGAAAAAGCTTGCGGTACCTTGTACCGCCTGCCGCTATTGCATGCCATGCCCGTTTGGCGTGCAGATTCCTCGCATCTTCGGCATCTACAACCAGTACAAGGCCTCTGGCAACAGGTGGCAGTTCAACAGCCACTACAACTCCCTACCGAAGAGCGGACGTGCCGACTCATGTGTGGGCTGCCGCCGCTGCGTCCAGCACTGCCCACAGAAAATACAGATTCCCGAGATGCTGGCGAAAATCGCTGAAGAGGTGAAGTAACTCCTATTTGTCTAGCTCTTCACGTCAGGCATTGGCTTGAAACACTTTTTTAGAGGTCATTGTTAAGTGACGTAAGAGGTAATTTCGTGCTAGCTTTGAAATTACCTCGTAAAACACGCCATTTTTCAATGGCCTTTTCAGTATATCATACTGGAGATATTGAGTTAAATGGCCATTGTTTTATAGTACGAATGGTAAATCAATATATCAATGATATATTGTTATTTTGGAAAAATCACCGAATTTTTCTTGGAAAAATCACCGAATTTTTCTTGGAAAAATCACCGAAAAGTTGTTTTGAAATTACGTCTTATAAAAGGATTTCAAGTCAATGGCCCAGAATAGACTCAAATATCGTCCAAGAATAGCAGATGAGTTACTAAAACTCAAATTGTCTGCAATGGGAGCAGTACTAGTAGAAGGTGCTAAATGGTGTGGAAAGACGACCACATGTGAACAGCAGGCCAAAAGTGTACTGTATATGGCAGCACCAGATAAACGCAAGGAGTATTTACAACTGGCGGAGATGGATATTGGGCGTTTGCTGACAGGTGCAAAGCCAAGACTAATCGATGAATGGCAGGATGTACCGCAGTTTTGGGACGCAATAAGGTTTTTTGTTGATCATGGAGGTGGTGACGGACAGTTCATTCTTACAGGAAGTGCGGTTCCACCTGATGCCGATAAGATTTCACACTCGGGAACTGGACGTTTTGCACGAATCAAGATGCGCCCGATGAGTCTTTGGGAATCAGGTGAATCCACTGGAGAAATATCGTTGTCATCATTATTCTCAGGCAAGGCATTGACCTCTGCCTCTGCACGGGGGGTGTCCTTAGATGAAATGGCGTTCATTATTTGTCGTGGCGGATGGCCGCAAACCATAGGACGTATAGGTGAACGTGCTCTCGTTACAGCACAGGAATATGTAGAGGGCGTTATCGAAAGTGACATTTCACGAGCAGACAATGTTTCACGCAATCCTGACCGCGTACGTCGTATTCTTCGTTCGTGTGCTCGTTTGCAGGGAACGCAGGCAAATATTGCCGCAATTCGCAAGGACTTGTCAACAAATGATATAAGCTTGATTGACGAGGAAACCATCAATTCATATATAAATGCTCTTAAGAAGATATTTGTCATAGAGGATTTATCCTCATGGTGTCCAAGTTTGCGTGCAAAAGGAGCAATACGGACGACAGATACCCGTTATTTCGTGGATCCATCCATTGCTGCAGCCGTAATGGGTATTGGTCCAGGCAATCTTGTCAATGACCTAAGAACTTTTGGTTTTTTCTTCGAGGCTTTGGCCATCCGTGACTTAAGGATTTTTATGGACGCACTTCGTGGACAAGTTGAAAAATACCATGACAAAACAGGCTTGGAGTGTGACGCGGTTCTTCATACGCCCGATGGTAAATACGCACTTGTTGAAATCAAATTGGGAGGTGAGACGCTGATTAGTGAGGGGATTAGAACGATTGGAAAACTGGAGACGCTAATAAAGGGCAAAGGTGTTCCCATGCCGTCGTTCAAGATGGTGCTGACGGCAACAGGCAGTTTTGCCTATTATGATAACGAAGTCTTAATCTGTCCAATCAGTTGTTTAAAACCTTAATTTTCTGTTCCATGGGAATTACCTTATGGAAATGTGGTAACAGAAAAGATAAAAACACGGGTTTTGCGAGTAGTTTGGCCATCACCAATTTTAGCACACATCCAGCCCCAGTTGGGTGGCAGGCTGGTCGAGCGTAGTTTCACTGTTCTGCGTCTGGATGACGGTGCCCTTGGGGATGGGGAGTTCGGTGTGGAGCGTGATGGTGCCGTCGCGGTAGGACAAGTCCGTCTTGCCATAGCGTGTATAGACGCCGTGCATGGAGGGATTGCGCTCCAGTTCGAAGGGGGCGTAGGCACCGAAGAGAATCACCTTGCCAGGCACGCAATGGAACATGCGGCAAATCTGAAGTTCTAGGTAGCGTCCGTCGTTGCTGGCATTGGGCTGCCAGGCAGTAAAGCCCGCGTCTGTCGCAGAGAAGCGCTCCTGCGTGAGGAAAAGGTCTGGCGTGATGGCGAAGCGCCTGAAGACCTTGGAGGCCGCCCAGGCACGCTTCCATTTTCCAAGTTCCAAGTACATCCGTGTAATCGCCAGCTCGTTGTTGCCAATGTAATAGATGCCGTGTGTCACCTCGGAGCAGAAGAGTCCGCGGAAGGCACGCTCTTCCATCCAGTGCAGGAAACCCGTCATGCGCGGTTCGGTCGCCGTGGAGACATTTGCCGTGCAGCAGTCAAACGGTGTGTCCGTGAAGCGGAATTCGTGGCAGACATGCGCGTTGTCGCCATACGAGCGGTTAAGGAAGCCGTCTGGCTGACGGTGGCTGTCGAGGGCCTTGTCAAGGCATTGCTTGTAGATGTTGCATTCCTGCTTGAAGGTCTCATATTCGGGGTGTCTGATGGCCTGGAGAGCGTCGCGGAGTGCCATAAGACCCGCGAGCGACCAGGCATCGGTGAAGACGAGCTGCCCAAAGTCGCCATCGGAGGCACAGGCGGGTGGCATCACGCCGTAGTTGGGGGCATCGGGACGCCGTGTTGCACGAATCTCCCCTAAAATCCAATGGCCTGCTTGCAGCATTTTCTCTAGGAAACACTCCTTGAAGGTTTCGTCCTGTGCACATCTCAGATATTCGCCCGCCAGAATCAGGGCGGCTCCTGTGGTGTTCGCCCACTTGGGACCGCTGGTGCCGACGGCGCCGCTGGTGGTGGTGAACTCTCCTGACGGCGGGCAGCCACCATCCTGTAGGGAGAAGATGAACTCGATGACGCGCCGCGCCTCCTCGAAATGGCCTAGCCAGATGAGGGGCCTGACGGCGCACATCGCTTCCCACACCCACACGTAGAAGCGTTCGGAACTGCCGCCCTGGCAGGGGCGCAGCGTACCGTCAGGCATCTGCATAAGCAACTGCAGATCGTTCAGGCGAATCGCCTCGATGGTGGCTTCCTCACGCTTATCGCCAGTTTGTAAGACAGGCTTGCCTTTCAGGAGGGCATACCATTTCTTCACGGCGGCCTTTTCCACTTTTTCGTATGGAGTGCGCGACTCTTTCTGGTTGGCGGGGGATTTGTTGAAATCAAAGGCCAGCTCAAAGGACTCCTCCTGCTGGGGTTTCAGTTGTATTTTCAGCTTCAGTGCATGGCTGACGTGCTCCAGCTGGTATTCGGGGAAGACACGGTAAGGCGTGCCCCAAAGAAAACTTGCATTGGGATTCTGCCCCGTGAAATCGGCCTCCTCGACCCATTCAGGTGTGAAGCGGTTGGGTGTCAGGAGACCGCAAAGACCTTGCGCCGTGTGAAAGGCATTGTTGCGGAAGGTGAAGGCATCGTCGGGCAACCAGCGTCGCGCGTCCCAGGTGAAACTGATGTAATGGTAGTCGAAAACCTTCGATTCAAGCGGCTTCGTGGGACGCACCCACACGGTGGCTTTCTTCGCCGCAAAACTCTCGTTGCGGACAGTCATCTTGACGTGCAGCGTGCCATCTGTCCCCATGCAGTAGTCCGTGAGATAGACGAGGTCCCAGGCGGTGAAGTCCGCCCGCATAATGGGCAGTCCGCCGAATTTTCGGGACATCTGGACCTGGCGGAACTCAGGCACGAAGGGTACGTCTCCAAATGCAAACGAAAGCAGGTCAACGTGCAGGTTTGCAGCGATGGCGTGGTCCGCCTCGACCGAAGTATTCAATGAGGGAGTTTCCAGGCTGTAAACATTCATCGCGCAATCGCAAAAGGTCAGTTTTTCGGAGCCAGGGAAGTTGATGGGTGCGTGGACGGAATATGGCAGGTGTGCTTCAAATTCCGTAGCGGAAACGACTGCGTTCCAGCTTTTATCGTCTAATTGCGGGTAGGTTGGCATAGGAAGCTATTTTTGGTGAATCTAGAATGGTATAAGAAAGAGGGCTGTCGAATTTTGCGACAGCCCTCTTTCTTGCTAGGCCATGGTCACCTGTCCTGTTCCCTGCGATTTGCGCAGGGAACAGGACAGGGCTAATAATTCTAACTTAAAAGGGACAGGAGCGACGGGAGGGACGGGAGCGACAGCAAAATATCGCTAGATATTCTTTTTTGTCGTTCCCGTCCCTCCCGTCGCTCCTGTCCCTCCCGTCCCATGAAGCGTTTTTACGCGAGAATTGCCTGGCAGGCAGTGATGGCCGCCACGCCAGCGATGTCTTCGGCGGAGCATCCGCGGGAGAGGTCGTTGACGGGTTTTGCAACGCCCTGGAGGATGGGGCCGTAGGCCTCTGCGTGTGCGAGACGCTGCGTCATCTTGTAGCAGATGTTGCCGCAGTTCAGGTCAGGGAAGATAAGGATGTTGGCCTTGCCAGCAACGGGGCTGCCTGGAGCCTTGGAGGCGCCAACCGAGGGAACCAGGGCTGCATCAGCCTGGAGTTCGCCATCAACGATGGCGTCGATGCCCAGTTCAGCTATGCGGGCCTTTGTCTTTTCGGTGGCCTGGACCATCTTGTCAACCATATCACCAGCGGCGCTGCCCTTGGTGGAGTAGCAGAGGAACGCCAGGCGGGGCTGCGTGCCAATTAGGGCCTGATGGGTCTTGATGGTGGCGATGGCGATATCGACAAGACCGTCGGAATCGGGGTTGGGGTTGACGCCGCAGTCTGCGAAGATGAGCGTCTCATCGCCAGCGGGCGAGGGTGAAGCAAGGTCCATCAGGAAGCAGGAAGAGGCCATCTTGATGCCTTTGGCGGTGCCGATGCAGTTGAAGGCGGAGCGGAGCATGTCGCCCGTGGAGGCAATGGAGCCGGCGACCATGCCGTCGGCACGGCCAGAATTGACCATCAAATTGCCGAAGAAGAGGCGGTTTGCAACCTTCTTTTGAGCCTCTTCTTCTGTCATGCCCTTGGCCTTGCGGCGCTCATAAAGGATGCCAGCCAGTTCATTGTAGTAGGGTGTCTTGGTCCAGTCGATGATTTCCACATCCTGTCCGCAGAAGCAGATACCTTCAGCGGCCTTTGCGGCCTCTTCGGGAGTCGCGAGAATCTTCAGCGCGGCCATTTTCTTGTCGGCGATGATTTTGGCAGCCTTCATCACGCGGGGGTCGTTGCCTTCGGGGAGGACGAGCGTCTTATATGCTGCGGTTGCCTTGGGGAAGAGTTTCTGCATCAGATTAGCCATTGTACTTTTTCCTTAGTTTTTTGGGGAATATTTTTGTTTCACCGCGCTATAAGCGCGGCGCACAGGACAGGAGTCGGGAGACTATGCCTTGCAGCTCGGAACAAGTGCGACGGTCTCCATGGCAATCATCAGTTCCTCGTTGGTGGGGGTCACGCAGACCGTCACCTTGGAACCAGGCTTGCTGATGATGACCTGTTTGCCACGGCAGTTGTTGGCCTCGGCATCCAGTTCGCATCCGTAGAGCTTGAGGTAGTCCATCACTTTGGCGCGTGTAGAGATGCCATTTTCACCAATGCCGCCAGTGAAGGCGATGGCATCGCATCCCTTGAGCAGCAGGAAGTAGCCGCCGATGTAGTGGATGAGGCGGTGCAAGAACATCTTGTAGGCGATTGCAGCATCCTTGTTGCCTGCATCGCGGGCGGCCTCGATGTCGCGCATGTCGCTGGAAAGGCCAGAGACGCCCAGGAGGCCGCTCTTCTTGTTCATGATGGTGTCGATTTCATCGGCGGTGCAGCCAGTCTGCTTCATGATAAAGGGGACGACGGCGGGATCCATGTCACCGCAGCGCGTGCCCATGACCAGTCCCATCAGCGGGGTGAGGCCCATGCTGGTGTCCAGCACCTTGCCGCCGTTTACGGCAGCCAGGCTGCTGCCGTTGCCTAGATGGCAGGTGATGACCTTCGCGCTCTTGGGGTCGAGTCCTAGGAATTCGCAGGTTTTGAAATAGACATATTTGTGGCTAGTTCCGTGGAAGCCGTACTTGCGGATGTCATATTTCTTGTAGTATTCCTGCGGAATGGCATAGAGGTAGGCCTCGGGCTCCATGGTCTGATGGAAAGCCGTGTCGAAGACGGCCACGTTGGGAACGCCAGGAAACACCTCTTCGCAGGCTTCAATGCCGCCCAGATTGGCAGGGTTGTGCAGAGGTCCAAGAACGATGCACTTGCGGATGCCTTCTTTCACGGCAGCATCAACAATGATGGGCTGCGTGTAGGTGGAGCCACCATGGAGAACGCGATGACCAATGGCATCCACTTCCGACAGGCTCTTCAAAACGCCGACTTTTGCGTCAACCAGTTTCTCGCAGACGGCGCGCAGTGCCTCGGCGTGCTTGGTGATGGTGAGCATCTCCTCCAGCTTGCCCTCGCTACCACGCTGGTAGATCAGCTTTGGATTGTCCATACCGATACGTTCCACCAGACCCTTGCAAAGGGATTCCTTGGTGTCCATATCGAACAATGTGAACTTTAACGATGAGCTGCCCGAATTGATGACCAGAACTTTCACGGTAATCTTCCTGTTGTTGAGTTACATTTATGGATAAGAGGAAAAACTACAAGCACTTTAATATAATACCCCAAATAGGGTAAAGCAAGAGACGACAACAAAACGGACAGAATCTTGCAATTTGAATTAGCAATTAGCAATTAGCAATTGAGCAGAAACAAGGGAGTGAATGCTGTTCTCCATAGGTGAATAATTCCAATTGTAAATTGCTAATTGCTAATTGCTTATTTTAAGATATTCCAACAAACGAGGCAATCGGGCATTCATCTGCGCAAACAGCTTTAGGAATGTCGTGAAATCATCACAGGCAAGCGAGGAATCCGAGGTAGCTGCGTTGTTGGAGATGACGCGAATCGTGCCGAAGCGCACGGCAATGCCGCTTTTTTCACGCAGCCTATAGCAGAATTCCGCTACGGCGGATGTTTCCATATCCACAGCGTATGCCTGCGCCTCAATGGGATTTCCGCGTGCTTGTGCAGGGTCGAAGATATCCCCTGAGCAGACAGGACCGATGACAGCACGATGCTCGGGAAACACAGTTTGAACTGCCTGCAAAAGCAACTCCGCCAGGGAGCTGTCCAGCGTATGCCAGAAATCTGCCTCTGAAAAATCGGGGACGTCGCCCAGGCCCCGTGCGCCAGGAAGCGGCGTCAGACTGAAGTCCTTGTGTGCAGTTCGCCCCGCCACAACGATATCCCCTGCGTGGAGTTCAGGCGAAAGGCTGCCAGCCGTGCCCCAGATGACCACTGTATCGCAGTGCTTTTTGAAGATGAGATCGGCTGCCGCCGCGCAGGAGGAGGATTTGCCTGGACCGAATCCCGCTGCAACCATGCAGCATTCTGGTACACCGACAGCCTCCATGTCCGTGGGAATGAGTAACCCTATTTTTGCCATACCATCCTCAACACTAATCAACCTGCCAGTAAATCTAAAAAACGCTCTGTTCCCTAAGAGGGTAGTTTTTGGAAGCCGCGGAGCGGCAACGCTCGTTAGGGCGCAACAAAAAAACATTGCCGTAATCTACCCTTGGGGAACAGATCAAAAAAATATAATGCTTTTGCCGAACCATGTCAAGTTTATCATCTCAAACCTTGCATGATGATTGCTGACTTAAAGAACGTTGGATTGTATTTTTCAGTTATTATATTATTTTAAAGGGAAAAACGTGGACTATATTGGAACATGCAACATGAAGCAATTATATACAGCACTAATCATCAATGGCATATCATACGAATGCCTGGGCGATGAGGAATTGGGCCTCAAAGACGGCGACATGGTCGTGGTCAAGTGCGAGCATTACTCGGACTGCGCAACCATCACTGGAAAAGTCGGAGAACCCATTGTGGATGTGGCGGAATTCGAGCGCCAGCGAAGCTTGAACAGCAAGGGACGCCATGTGGAAGGTTCTCTCACCCCTTTAATTATCCGAAAAGTCACCCCAGAGGATCTGGCGAAGGCGGAAGCGAACAAGCAGCGCGCCGAAACCTCCCATCGGCAAACCAGGGAGCGCATCCAGGCCCATGGTTTGGAGATGAAACTCATCCACACGCACATTTCGTTAGATAACAAGCTCATTCTCTTTCAGTTCTCTGCTGACGGACGAATCGATTTCCGTGAACTGCTACGCGATTTGACAACCCTGTTCAGGATGCGCGTGGAACTCCGCCAAATCGGCGTGCGCGATGAGGCAGCCGTGCTGGGCGGAATCGGCATCTGTGGACGGCCATTCTGCTGCTCGCGCTTCCTGCATACCTTCAACAGCATCAATGTCAAAATGGCGAAACAACAGGGAATCTCCCTCAACCCCCAAAACATCTCAGGTTGCTGCGGACGGCTGAAATGCTGCCTCTACTATGAGGCGGATGCCTACAAGGACGTGCCCATTACCGCCAAGGACAAGCACCTGAAGGTCGATGATGAAATGGACGAGAAGGAGCTTGAGAAGATGGATGAGCGCGAATCTGCCGATTCCGCTTCCAATGAGGAGCGCCAGCGTCCACGCCGTGATAATCGGGACGGTCGAAACAACCGCGACGGCGGGAAAGCAGACCGCCCACGCAGGGAGATACCCCAGCGCGACGTACAGCCCCGCGATAACAAACCACGGGATGTACAGCCACGCGAAAACAGGTCACGGGACGGCATGCCACGCAATCCGCAGCAAGGACTGCGTCCCCCTCATAGCAATGACAGCAATCTCCCATTGGGCGAGGAGGAGCAGCGTCGCCGCCAAAATTGGCAGCAAAGGAATGCCCAGGGGCACGGCGACAATCAGCAAAGACGCTCCAACAAGGGGAATCCGAACTCCCAAGCACCGAAACCGCCACGCATCATCAAGCAGCCACCCCAGCCTGGAAATGACAAATAGTCCTGCTTGAAATCCTGCCATGAACCGACAGAAGGTTATTCGCATATTCGCCTGCCTCGCAGTCGCCCTGCTGGCGTTGAAATTCGGCTGCTACATCGGCAACGGCGAGCAGGCCAACTTCCCAATGGACGGCTGGGAGTGGTTTTTTTTCACTGGCTGGCCCACTTACCTTGCATCCGCGATTGGTGGTTTCGTGCTCCTGATGGCGGCGGTTGCCTACCCGAAGCCCCGTGGCGGTTCAAGCACTATTCCCCCGCTTCTGTGGTGCCTTCCACTCGTCATCGGTTTCATTGGATGCATCAACACCACAGAAACAGATTATGCAGGCCAGTGGATGCTTCATTTCCTAGGTGCATTTGCGCTTAGCACTGGCATTTGGTGGATTTCCTGCAATGACGACAGAATGCTGCCAGCTCTCTCCCACATCATTGCCATCGTGGGGCTTCTACTGGTCTGCCACGGCTGGTATCAACATTTCATCGGGCTGGAGGCCAGCAGAGAATATGCCCTGCAACACGCCGCTGAACAGGGGCTGAACATGACGGGTGTCGTATTGGCGAAGATGGAGCAGACACGCATCTACAGTTTCTTCATCGACCCTAATGTTTATGCCTCCTTTCTTGTATTGACAATGCCTTTTGCCCTCTATGGCCTATACCAATTTGGGTGCTGCTATGAGGGCAATCCAAAGGCAGGAGCCATCACAGCAACCTCCATTGGTGCAATCCTCTATCTCTGCGCGATTGTCTGGACGGGCAGCCGCGGAGGTATTTTAGCCCTGGCCGCCGCCATTGCTGCCAGTATCTGGGCGCTTCCGCAACTCCAGCAATGGAAATGGAGATGGGCGCTACCCGTGGTGGCCATTCTGCTTTTCACCGCCCTACTGACTGCCATATGTTTCATAAAGTCCCGCGATGGACTCGCCTCCGCTTCTGCGCGTCTGATATACTATCAGACATCTCTGGAAATATTCAAGGAGCATCCTGTGGCAGGTGCAGGACTGGGTGAGTTTCTTTCAGCCTATATGCGGTTGAAGCCAGTGGAAGCAGAGATTGCTCGTGACCCCCATAACATCTTTTTCTCCTTCCTCGTGCAGGCAGGCCTCCTAGGCGGTTTGGTTGCACTGGCGCTCTTTCTGTTTCCATGGTGTGTTGCCACCTTTGCCAAAACACGTCGCACGCCGCTATTCATTGCGGCTGTTGCAGCCACTGCAGGCTGGTTTTTCCACTGCATGATGCAGTTCAACGAAATCATTCCTGCTTGCGCCTATACGGCTTCCGCCAGTTGCCTGTTTCTTCTACCCTCTAGCCAGGAGGAAAAAACAGCCTCCCCGAAGTGGAGAATCGTTGCAGTGGTAGTCTCCGTGCTATGCTTTGCATCGCTGCTGCGGGTGCCAGGCGAACACCTTCTGCGCCAGGCAGAATTGGTGGCGGCAAAAAGTCCATCGGATGCCATTCCCCTCTATAGGCAATGCAGTGCAAAACTTCCTGCATACGCAGCCCCCCAAAAAATGCTCTACGACATCATCGCCGCCTCGGGCAACTGGGAAGGCGCCTATCAGGAGGCGATGCATTTGCAGAAAACCATCCCTACCCGTTCCACATCCTATTTGTATGCAACCGCCGCTGCCTTGGCGACAGGAAAGTTGGATGACGCAGAGGCACAACTGGTCGCCGCTGAAAGCCGCTCACCAACTGCCCCAGAAGTGTTTATTTACAAAGCCGTCCTTGCATACAGGCGCATTCATTCCCTTGGCTATATGGAAAACGCCATCCTTGCACGGCAAACCAAATGGTGCCACGCAGACATCGGAGACAAGGGCGACCATCTGGAGATTCTCTTCGACCTTGCGAACCACGAGATGCTTGCCAACGCTGTAACAAGCGTGGCTGTCACTGTCGCCGATGGCAGACCTGTCCACTTCATCCCACGAAGCAACGCCCAGGAACCAGCAAAATGACGGACCAGGCATCAGAGCACAAAAAAAAGCGGCGTTTCTTCACGCTGAAGAACAAGCGCCACATGCCGACCTGGCTGGCAGGTATTCTTGCGTTTTTCGTAAAACTCATCTCCCTAACCTATCGTGTCAAGGTTGTGGATAAAGAAGGGTGGTATGAACAACAGGACGCTTGGCCTGTTGTCGTATCCCTTTGGCACAACCGCATTCTCTTCATCGCTTGCCTGGTCAGGCGAAGTCTTTTGGAAAGAATGTCTGTGCTCATCAGTGCCTCACGAGATGGCGAGTATGTCTCTGCCTTCATCCGCTTTTTTGGGCTAGGCGTAGTGCGCGGCTCCTCCAGTCGAGGTGGTGTTCATGCGCTGCTGGAGCTGAACCATGAAATCAAGGATGAACGTTCCGTCATTCTGACGGTCGATGGTCCGCGCGGCCCAAAATATACAGTGCATCCTGGTGCCGTGATTCTTGCGCAGAAAAACGGCCTTGCCATCATTCCTGTCTCCGTGAACGCAAAACACTACTGGCAGGCGAAAAGCTGGGACAACACGCAGATTCCCGTTCCTTTTTCCACTGTTTCTCTTGTATTCGGTTCTCCCTTCAGCATTCCAAAGGAGATGAGCCTTGAAGATGCGCAGCAGCTCATTCACGACAAGATGATGGAGATTACCGAAGACTAGCAGGGGGTTCGGGGGCGTCAGCCCCCCGTCGTTCGTATAATCACCTTCCAGCGCACTCCTTCCTGCTGGTTTATCCACTGTTCTGCCTTTCCCTTTGTTTCTAGTTTTGACCAGGCTTTTACTTCGTCATCTGTGCAGTGGAAGAGGATTTTACCTGCGTTCTCGCCAAACAGCCGAGCCGCGTTTTTGCGTGCGCGCGATAATGTGCCCATGAGCCAGGCATAGCGCAAGGCCAGCCAGGAGAAGGTGAGGGTAATGAGCCACCAGAAGGGGGCTATAGGTAGCTCTGGTAGCCAATAGACACGCAGAAGCTGCGCGAACAGTAGCAGGAAGGTCACGCCTAGGAACATATACGAATCGGTGGCGCGCAAAAACAGTCCCCCGAGCAGACGACGCAGGGTACTTGGCGAGACCTGGTAGGCGAAGGTCTCCTCGTAGAGCGTGGAATCCAACGCAATGCGGGCAATGTGGCACAACTCGTGCGCCAGCAGCTCCTGCCGCTTGTAGATGAACCATTTGCTTTGCTTGCGGAAACTGCGCCGTATGATGAACATGGCGAAGAACTCGGGGAAGAAGGCGAAGGCGCATCCACCGAACAAGAAGAAGGGGTCGATGAAGAAGCCAGGCACCCAGTCGATGGCAAAGCCATACAGGGAGCGGTCCAATTTGGCGGCCTCGTCGAATAGCTTCCGTGAGATGCGGTCCTTGCTGGAAACGGTAACGCCCTCGACTTCATATTTGCCTGTGTCGGCGAGGCTCTTGTCCATCTTGGCGATGTTGGCTTTCAGCGTACGTATACGGGCGGCAAAGGCCTCGGGTGTCTCCTTGGGCCCCATGATGAATCCCATGGAATCTAGTTGCACCAACGCTTCCAGCTCGCCCGAGGCAGCCTGCTGGAGCAGGGCCTCTTCAGGGAGCCCGTTTTCCTGTGTCTGGGCGTTGCTCATAGCGCGAAGAAGGCGTTGTCGGACATCTCGCCTGGCGCAAAGCCACGGAAGTGGAAGCTGAAGGCATAGTCGCCTGGCTGCAGGCGGTAGCGCTCTAGCGGCAGTGGCCCGCAGGAGTTGGAGCCAAGCCCGCTCTGCGCATAGTCGAGATAGACATTCAGCGCATCGTCCCTGACCAGCTCATGCGGATGCTGTGCCTTGTCAAGCGCCTCGGTGGTGTAGTTACGCGCACTGAAGTCGAAGAGCGGAAATCCCTTGACGAGCAGCCCGCCATGGTATTTGTCATAGAGGGCCATGCGTTGGACCTGGTGACGGTTGCCGTTTTCTTGCGGACGCACGTAGTTGGTGAACATCTGCTCGACAGGCATCTTGAAGTAGCCCACGTGCTGCGCCTTATGGGAGTCCTGATAGGCCTCGCCTGGCCCCAGGCCATACCATGCGGCGTTCGTGAAGGATTCAGGCATCTTGAAGGCGATGCCCATGCGTGGCAGATAGGGGAGCGAGGCAGCCAACGTCCCCTCGCGGTTCTTGTCGGTAACATGTAGTTTCTTTTCGCCGTCCCAGACGGTCAAAGCGGCGGCCACATCCAGCTTTAGTGAGGCGTCCGCTAAGATTGTGTAGCGGTAATCGACATCGTAGCCCCACATCGTCGCCGCGCACTGCGAGGAGTTGGCGCCGAGCGGCAGGAGGCGCGAAGCGATGCGCACCTCAATAGTGTCCTTGTTCTTTTTGTACGTAGCAGAGACACAGCGTTGGCGCATGGAGTTGTAGCCGTACCTCTGCCAGTCGTGACGGATGTTCTTGTCGTTGTCCGTAGGAGCGCGCCAGATGTTGAGGATGGGGCCCTGCGCCAGCAGAGGCGTTCCTGCATACTCCCACGTTTCAAGCGCCCCGCGCTCCATGTCGAACTGGAAGAGGTGGTCGTTGACGCCGATGGCCAGCGCGCCGTCCGCTTCGTCCAGTATGAAGGCTGGCGCGGGCATTGCCCGCTTGACGGCAGGCACCGTGACGGGCAGCTTGAACTGCGCCCACGCGACCTCCGTGCCACTCTCCGACCAAGGTGTTGTCTCCTGCGACTTGAAGGAGAGAGTGAGGTAATACTCTGCGCCTGGCTTCCCGGTAGGCAGCTTGTAGGGGACAGTGACCTTGCCGCTTTCGTGTGCGGCAACCTGAGGCAATGCAAAAGCGCCCGAAACGATGACGCGGCCATTTTCCGCAATGGACCAGCAGCCTGCCAGATGCTCCAGCGTACGGAAGTCATAGTGGTTGGTGATGGTGAACACACCCTTCTTCAAATCCACCGCCTGCACTCTGACGGGTTCAAGAACCTTCTTGTATTCGACGAGTCCTGGAGAGGGCTTTTTGTCGGGGAAGACGAGTCCATCGGCGACAAAGTTGCCGTCGTTGGGATAGTCGCCGAAGTCGCCGCCATAGGCAAAGTACTCGTTGCCATCGTCGTCGGTCGTGCGGATGCCGTGGTCACACCACTCCCAGATGAAACCGCCCTGCATGTTGTCGTGCGCAAAGAAAAGCTGCATGTAGTCCTCCAGGCCGCCAGGGCCGTTGCCCATGGCATGGGCGAACTCGCACATGATGGCGGGGTGCTTGCCCTTGTGCTTGTCGGAGGTTTCCGTCCAATTTTCGGGGGTGCGGTACATCGCGCTCCAGATGTCGGAGCTCTCCATCTCCTGGTCACGCTCATAATGGATGGGGCGGCTGTCCAGCTTGCGCACCTCGCGCATCATGGCGGCCACGTTGCAGCCCCAACCACCTTCATTGCCCATCGACCAGACGATGATGCTCGGGTGGTTGCGGAAGGACTTGACCATGCGCGTGCCACGTTCCACAATCGCCTTTTCCCAGCTGGGCCACATCGACGGGTTCTTGCCCTCCAGGTAGCCGAAGCCGTGGGACTCGAAATCCGCCTCGGCAAAGACAAACAGGCCATATTCGTCGCACAGTTCGTAGAAACGCGGCTCGTTCGTGTAGTGCGACGTGCGCACGGCGTTGATGTTGTGCTGCTTCATCAGCAGAATGTCTTTCAGCATGTCCTCGTAAGTGACGGCACGCCCCAGCTCCGTGTTGAACTCGTGGCGGTTGACGCCCTTGATAAGGATGGGCACACCATTGACAAGCAGTTGCCCCTTCTTGATTTCCACGTTGCGGAAGCCTATTTTCAGGGACTTGCTCTCCAGTAGCTCCTTGCCCTTCCACAGGGTAAGGACGAGGGTGTAAAGGTGCGGTGTCTCCGCTGTCCACGATTGCACCTTGGGGTATTCAGTCGTGAGGGTCACTTCGCCCTGTCTGCCCGCAAACGAGACGTCGGCAGTCAGTTCCTTGCCGAATGGCGTACCATTGCAGTCATAGAGCTGCGCTGTGACCTTCAGAGGGCCGCTGGCCTTTCCGCTGGTGTTTTCCAGCAACGTCTTCACAGAAAGGAGGCCCTTCGCAGAACCCTTGAGCGAGGCGTTTATAACCACGTCATACAGGGAGACCTTCGGCAGAGCCATCAGGGAGATTTCGCGGAAGAGGCCGCTGAGGCGCCACATGTCCTGGTCCTCGATGTAGGTGGCGTCGCTCCATTGCAGCACCTTCACCAGTAGGCGATTGTCCTCAAGCTGAAGGGCATCCGTCACGTCGAACTCGGAGATGACGCGGCTACCCTTGCTCATGCCGATGAAGGTGCCATTCAGGGTGACTTCAAAGTAGGAATCCGCCCCGCGCAGGGTCAGGATGACGCGTTTGCCTTTCCATGATTTTGGCACGTCAAAGCTTCTGGCGTATAGGGCGGTCTGGTTCTCGTCTGGGACAAAGGGCGGGTCTGCTGGGATTGGGTAGATGACATTGGCGTACTGCGGCTTGCCATACCCTTCCATTTGCCACATCGAGGGCACCATAATGTCGTCGCCCTCCTCGATGCAATGGTCGAACAAGTCGTGCTCGCAATCGTCGTCCTCGCAGCAGCAGTCATGGATGAAGGGGCTTTTGAAGAGACAGAATTTCCAGGTTCCGTCGAGGCTCTTGTAGAGGGGGGACAGCGCTTTGATGTCCGCCAATGCCTCCTCCTGGCTAGGATATGGTGTCAAGATGCTTCGTGCCTCAAGGCGGTTGACATTGGTCACAGCTTGGTTTTCCCAATTGTTCTCCATAAAATCACGTCTCCTGTTATTGTTTTTTTACGTCAACGGTTTTCAAGAATAATATAACCCCAGAAAAACAAACTCTCCACCCAATCTCTTTATTTCATCCACTTGCGAAATGGCTCAATGATATTATAATTAATGGCAACGCTTCAATTGACAAAAAAGCAAAAAGATACCACGATGAACAAGCAGACAAGGCGCAGAAAAACAGAAGAAAACGAGGTATCGGCTCCGATTGTATGCCGATGCATCCCCTTTGGTGCGCTGAACAAACGAATGAGCGATGCCTATGGTGAGGCTATCTACCCCGTTGAATCCATCCACGACACGCTTAATACCCTCGGCTGGGCCGCCAACGAACATCTCATAGAGGGCTTTTCCGCGTGGGATGACGACATCATGCCCTGGTCAGCCGATTCCAGAGGACGCGTCGTGGATCAGCAGGACCAATTGCTGATCTCTGAAATACAAGACTTCATGGAGGACAACGACATCCGTCTGACCTCCTTCGGCTGTGACCTTGCCCGAGAGGCTGTCTTCGCCAACGGAGCCCTTACCAACCCTTCTGAAAACATTCGTATGCTTGCATGGCGCAAACTTGAGCGGGCTGTCTTCATCGCCAGTGCACTCAACGCGGAATCCTTCAGAATCTTCATCGGGCGGGAGGGTTTCGAGGAACCACTGAATGTCGCATGGGGAACCTCTTTTACGCACCTTATTGAAGGCTTGAAGAGCGTCAATGCCGCCCTGCGAAATCGTTCCATCAAAAACATCGAGCTGCTTCTTGGATACACACGCAAGCTCCGTCGTCATCTTTTTCTCTCCACTCCTGCACAGGCCCTGCTTGTCCTAAGTCAAATCGACGCCTGCAAGTCCTGGAGAATCTGTCTGGAAAACGACAACCTGGATGACATTTCCACGTTTGCGGTCATTGCCCAATGCGATGCACTTTCATATGTACCCTTTGGAGCGATCGGCAGCCAGGGATGGACTGAAAACATCGCCAATACCGTCCAGCTTCTGGCCACTCTGCAAAAACTGGGATGGCAGGGCATCGCGGAATGTGTCGGTCATCCATCCAGAACCGAGGCGACTCCCGATGACCGCGAATTGCTGAAACGGCAGTTCATCACCAACTCCATCACAGCCTTGACCATTGCCATCCAGCAGTCGGAGCAACTGGTCAAAGACTGGGACAAGGGGCTTTCACCGTCCGAGGTCGGCATTATGGCCGCCCTGATTTCCTCCAACCTCAATCCCGATGCAATTTTGATGAAGGCTGTCTCCTCCGAGTCCTCTTCCGATGCGGAGTCGTCTGAAGAGGAAATACCGCCTCCACCGCCGCCGATGGAGCCCCCCGCCCCACCTTTGGAATCGCTTGCTGAAGCTCCAAGGCCAAAAGCCAGAAGCACTGCCAGCAAACGCTGCCCACGATACAAGAACAATCGGCGCAAATAGCTGGTGTTGTGCATTGCGTTTTTAACGTGGCAAAAGCCCTGCAGACTTGAGTCTGCAACACAGAACAGGTCCTGCAGTTTGCCACTAGCCTCTGCGTCGCGCTTAATAATGCGATGGAACCCACCGTTTAGCCATGTCAGAACTCTACATCATCGCGACCCCCATCGGCAATCTCTCCGATGTTAGCCAGCGGGTCATTGAAACCATCAAGTCCCTGGATGCCCTTGCCTGCGAGGATACGCGGCACACGGGCAACCTGCTACATCTGCTGGGAATCGAGCGCCCACCGCTGGTCTTCTCCAACCACGAGTTCAATGAAAAGCAGACAGCGTCAAGAATCGTCGGTCTGCTGAACGAGGGCAAAAAGGTGGGCATCTGCAGCGATGCAGGCTATCCATTGATAAGCGACCCAGGCTACCCAGCCGTGCGCGCCGCAATAGAGGCGGGACACACCATTGTGCCCATACCAGGAGCCAGCGCCGTACCATTGGCGCTCATCATCTCGGGGCTTCCCACCAGCAGCTACACCTTCAAGGGCTTCGCACCGCGCAAACCAGGTGCCAGACGCGCCTTTCTGGAGATGGAAACGGAGATGCCCCACACGCTGGTCTTCTATGAATCCCCTTTCCGTATCGGCAAACTTTTGGAAGAGGCAGCCGAGGTTTATGGCAACAGACAGGCGGCAGTCTGTCTGGAACTAACCAAGCAGTTCGAGCGATGCGACCGCGCACCACTCCTTGAACTTGCCGCAGCCTACAAAGATAGAAAGGTCAAGGGGGAAGCCGTCATCGTCATAGCAGGCAACAACCCCAAGTTCATTGAAGAACCAGAGGATGATCTGGTGTCTCAAGAGGTCTGACGAACTTGGGACGGAGGACAATAGAGGGGGACGGGGGACATGAATTGTCGTCCCAAGTCCCGCGTCCGTCGTCCCAAGTCCCGCGTCCGTCGTCCCAAGTCCCGCGTCCGTCGTCCCAAGTCCCGCGTTCTTTAGGCCTTGATTTTCGGTAGAACGTATTTGTCGAAATCAGCGCCTGTTTTGATATCAGGGATGCCATTGATGGCCTGCCAGATTTCGACGTGCTCGCATGATTCCTGCGGTGCAAGCTGGAATAAGGGCGCCAGCGTTTCGATTTCGCAGAATTCTTTGCAGGAGTAGCTTTCAAGATTGCAGCCATTGTCGGGGTAGTTGACCTCGTTTTGGTCATAGAACTCGATGATCTTCACGAAGGCGGTGCCGTTCAGAACGTAGGCAATCCATCCGTCGCTGGCGTAGAAGCCGATTTTGATGGGGGATTTTGCCTTGGTATCCTGCTTCAGGAAAATGTAGTCGTCCTCATATTGCAAACGATAGTCGTTGAACTTGGAATAGGGCCACAGGGTGAGCGCACGGTCCATGGCGTAGGGGTTGCGGGTGGTATCCCGTCCCTGCGGGATGACGGCCATTCCGCCAGGTGCCATCATGGAGAGCGCCCACGGCGCCAGTGTCACATCCCAAAGGCCGCAATTGGTGAGCTTGTGGTTCAGCACAAAGCAGTTTTCATCCCCCTGGCTGATGGTGATGGTCTTCTTGATGCCTGTGAGGGCTTCGGGCTCGCAGTCGAAGACGATGCCCTCATCGGTGCTGGTTACCTTGACTGGCACGTTGTCGGGTGCATAACTGCGCGGAGCCGCCTCGGGGGAATGCCACAGGCGGTGTCCACCCCGCAGCTTGAAGCCCGTGTCGATGTTTTTCATCGGCTTATTTGGCATAACCACAAAGATATTCTTCCCCCCACCAATGAACCCGCCTATCACGCGAGGACCAAAGTCCTGCGTAACTGCAATGCGGAAATCGCCGCTGACCAGCTCCACACAGTTGTCGTACTCGCCTACCTTGCATGTATTCATCTGTTCTTTCTCCTGATTATGGGTTATGAAGTGTTTCCTGTTATGGGGTATGAAGTGTTTACTGCCAGCCCCCAAAAAAGTGGGACCCGCCCTTTAAGCTTGGGGTCTAATGTAGCCAGTTTTAGGGAGCTTGTCAAGTCGGCTTTTTTGAATTCAAAACTCACCTAAGCCAAATCGCCTCTACTAGATGCGGAAGACATGAAAGACCTCAAGCAGCTGGAGGAAAGCTTAAAAACAGAAAACTGTAAGTTATAACTGACAAGAATAAACAAAATGCGATTTGTGTCAGTTATATCTGACAAAACACACTGCTCCTTTCTCAACTATATTTGCTATCAGTGCAATTATCCCTTGATACGTGAACGTTTTTTACAATGAAAACACTTATTAAACCAAAGGAAGATATTATGCAGATACCGAACGAGCAATTGCTTGAGATGTACCAGCGGATGGTGCTGATACGCACATTCGAGGAAACGTTGGGCGAGCTTTTCGCCAAGGGTGCGCTGGGGGGAACCTCCCACTTGTGCATCGGCGAGGAGGCCAGCGCCGTGGGCGTCATCTCCGCTGCTCGCGACACCGACTGGCTCATCTCAAACCACCGCGGGCACGGACATCTTCTGGCGCGTGGTCTGGAACCTCGCCGCGTAATGGGCGAGCTCATGGGCAAGCTCACGGGCTATTGTCGCGGGCGTGGCGGCTCGCAGCACCTCTCCGCCATGGACCGCCATTTCCTCGGCACGAATGGCATCACGGGCGGCGGGATTCCCATTGCCGCAGGAGCTGCCTTTGCACTCAAGTATCAGCACAAGGATGAGATAGCTATTTGCTTCTTCGGCGATGGCGCCAGCAACCAGGGCACCTTCCATGAGACGCTGAACATGGCCTCCCTCTGGAAGCTGCCCATCCTCTTCCTCTGCGAAAACAACCTTTATGGCATGAGTACGCCCATCGCACACTCCTGCGCCAGCGGCTCCATCGCACCGCGCGCCGCCGCCTACAACATGCACGGAAGTGCCTGCGACGGGCTTGATTTGGAGACGGTATATTTCACCGCGCAAGCGGCAATTGAGCGCGTCCGTGCGGGAAATGGCCCCGAACTGTTGGAAGTGATGACCTACCGCCAATGCGGTCACTCCAAGAACGATCCGCGCGTCTATCGCACGCGCGAAGAAGAGGCAGAGATGGCGAAGCGGGACAGCATCGCCTGCACCGCAGCGCTGCTTGTGCAGCGGGGACTTGCGCCAGAGGCGGTGGAGGCCGCCGCCAATGCTGCCAGAGCCACCATCGCGGCAGCCGCCGAAGAGGCGATGAACGCACCGACAGGCGGCCTGCAGGACGCCACATCCGACCTCTTTGCAAACTGATTCCACAGGAGAAGCACCATGCCAGAACTATACTACTCAAAAGCAGTCAACGAGGCTCTTGACGAAGAGCTTGCGCGTGATAAAAACGTGATTCTCATGGGCGAGGACATCGGCATCTATGGCGGCGCCTTCGGAGCAACGCGCGGCCTCTTTGAAAAATTCGGCGCAGAGCGGCTCTGGGAGACCCCCATCTCCGAAAACAGCTTCACGGGGCTGGCGGTCGGAGCCGCCATGATGGGGCTTCGCCCTGTCGTGGAAATAATGTTCATGGACTTCATCGCGCTGGCGTTGGACCAGCTCCTCAATAGCGCAGGCAAGCTGCACTACATGTACGGTGGGCAAGTCAACGTTCCGCTGGTCATGCGCACCCCTGGCGGCGCCAAGGGCGGATATGGCCCCAGCCACTCGCAGATGCTGAGCAACCTGCTGGTAGGTGTGCCTGGCATTAAAGTGGTAGCCCCCTCTAATGCCATGCAGGTCAAGGGTATCCTGAAGGCTGCCATACGCGATGACAACCCCGTGGTTGTTATTGAGAACAAGCGCCTTTACCCCCAGAAGGGCATCGTGCCTGACGGTGACTACACGCTGCCCTTGGACAAGGCGGTGGTCTTTTCCAGCAAGCTGGCGCCGACGCTGACGCTAGCGAGCTATTCCTCCATGACACCTGTTTGCCTGGCAGTGCAGCAGGCTTTCGAGAAGGCTGGCATTGGCATCGAGGTGGTGGATTTGGTCAGCTTGCAGCCACTGGACACGGCGACCGTCTTTGCGAGTCTGCGCAAGACGGGACGCATCGTCATCGCCGAGGAAGCCTGTCTGACAGGCGGCGTTGGCGCCGAGCTTTCCGCATTGATCGCAGAGCATTGCCTGGATGCACTGGAGGCACCAATTGCCCGCGTTGCCGCAAAGGACCTGCCCATACCCTCCTCGCTTGCGATGGAGAAGATGATATTGCCGCAGCCTGACGATGTTGTCAAAGCCGTCAAAAAGACTCTGGACTACTGATGAAACTGAACACCGAACCAAAACCAGTTCTCGCAATCTGCCTGAACCCCGCCTGGCAGAAGACGCTTCTCTTCAAAAAGGTGACTCACGGACAGGTAAACCGTGCTTATCTGGTGAAGCAGTGCGGCGGGGGCAAGGGCGTGAATGTCGTGCGCGTCTTCCGCATGCTAGGCCTGCCCATCGCGCTGGCGGGCTTTGCTGGCGGCGACACAGGTGAAAAACTCAAAGGCGAAATCGTCGGTTCTGGCGCGTTCTCCCTTATCGTTGATACAGCCTCTGCGACCCGTTGCTGCACGACGGTCATTAGCGAAGAGAACGCGGAGGTCACGGAACTCATCGAGCCTTCGGGAAACGTCAGCGACGCAGAGCAGGAAGCTCTGCTTACGCTGATTAAAAGCCGCATCTCGGAATTTGGGGCGGTGGTCTGTTCGGGCACCGTCCCGCCAGGTGTTCCGTCCTCCTTCTACGCAAGCGTTGCAGAAGCGGCCATCCGACAGGGGATTCCCTTTGTGCTGGATGCCGTCAACAACATAGAACCAACCTTGGAAGCAGGCACAGGGGTAACGACGGCATCCTCGCCGTCGAACGTGCCAACTACTACAGGCACGTGGGGTGCGGGTGTCATTCTGCTGAAAATCAACGCCTCCGAGCTTCGCCAGATTGCAGGGATTGAAGCCTTGTCAGAGGCGGCGAATGCCCTGCTTACCCGCTATCCGCGCCTTGGGGCGCTTGCGGTAACCGACGGTGCCGCGCCCGCTTGGCTCTTTACGCGTGGCTCATCCCACAAAATCACTATACCGCCTCTGCCACATGTCGTCAGTGCCATCGGCGGAGGAGACTGCACCGCTGCCATTCTCACCCGCCGCCTCGCAGAGGGGCTCAAGAAGAACGACCTGGCTGATGCTTTTGCTGAGGCCCTTTCCTGCGCATCCGCCTCCTGTCTGACCGACACCCCCTCCCTCTTTGAGCCAAGCGTGGCTGAGGATATCCGCAAGAAAATTGTAGTGGTTAGTTATTAGTGGTTAGTATCATGTGCATGATGGAGAGTGCTAATCATTAGTTCCTAGCCCCTAAGCCATATTTTCCGCCCCATCTCCTAATCACTTATCACTAACCACTAATCGCTAATCACTAACCACACCCATGTCCCCTGAAGCCAACAATCCTCTCCAGGAGCTGCAAAAACGGCTGTCCAAGCTGGAGAATCTGAATCCAGACATCACCGCCAACGAGATGCACGAGCTGCTTTCGCTTGCCTCGCAGGCGGGCGAGGATGCTTTTGCCTCTGTTGCGGAGCAGACTGCACGCTTGGGGAAGATGTATCTGAAGTCCGATGTCAAGGTGATTGGGGAGACTATCATGCGGGATTACTTCAATGAGCTGGACAAAGGCGCCAAGCTCCTTCAGGACGCAGGCGAAATCATGCTCCCTTCCGCAGGGTTTCATCCCACTACCTTCAGCATGGCGTTGGTACCCGTTGAGCAAACTGAAGCCCTGGATTTCTGTAAGATTCTCAACCGCACCAGCGTTCCAAAGCCGCTTGTCAAGGCGGCGGATGCGTTCCGCCGCCGTAATCAGGTTGTCTCAACCGTCTTTGAAATTGCGTTGAAAGCACTATGGAAAATCAGTCCTGAACGCACAGAAAGTTGGATAATCGAGCTCTACAAAAAGCACGACGGTAACTTGGACCCTGACATTGTTCGGGATACCCTATCCACCGCCCTCGCCTCCGACTATCATCTCTCCAAGGAGTTCATGGAATGGGTGATACGCTTTGCATCGGACAACAATCTTCTGGAGTACTGGCCGAATGTCGTCCGCTTTGCAGACCGCGTCATCTGCCGCAACTCCCTCGTCAACTGGTTTGAAGTCAATAAGCCGCGCAATGCCCTGCTTTCACAATTGCGGCTCTACTCGCGTATCGGACAGCATGACGACGATACGATGATGGCGTGGAACAAGCGTGCCTTGGAGGAGATTGGTGGCTGTGTTCAGCGATTCATGTCCCTGGAGAAATCGGGTCTGGAAGCCAAATGGCGGAGCGCCGCGCTGGTTTCCGAACTGCGGCGCATTGCCGCCCTCTATGTTCCTGTTCTTCTGACTTCCGATCAAATACTGGACTTGCCAGACGGCACGGACCAGCTGGCCATGGCCTTCATGGGACTTGCGGGGGAGACGCGCGAAAAATGGGAGGAAGCCCTCCAGAAATATGCCTATCGAGCCGTCCATCTCTCCTTCTTGCTTGATTTGAAGAGTGGACGCAAGCCTGTCGATACCATTCGCCGACTCACCTTCGGCGACAACGAGGCTTACCGAAAGGCATACGCTGAATTGGATTTGCTGACGGAAAAATTCGATTCCACCTGGCAGCGGGACAAGGTGTGCGAAATGCTCTCCGTCTTCTACGCCAGCTACCGCCGGCCGCAGATTCTTAGCTATGAAATAGCCAAGCGCTACAAGCAGCTGATGAGGCTCATCCACGACGACTTTCTTTCCCAAAACCTGGATGTCACACAACTGGCCGAACTCCATGCTTTGGACATTCTCCCTGAGATCTCCTCCATCGCCGCCGAGGCGCGCAAATATCTTGCCAAGCGGCGTGCCGAGGAAAATACCCTTGAACAACTGCTGGCCGCTAAAATCTCCTTCGAGCGATTTGTCCGCCAAAAGCGTGCGCAAGTCGCTATGCGCTGCCTGTAACTGCCACGTTGAAGCGCGCCGCCCAGGATCGGCGCTCCCGCCACGCTTGTTTCCTGTTCTGTCCCTGGCGCTTAAGCGCCAGGGAAGTGGGCTATTTCACCACCACTTTCTGGGTAATTTGAGAGCCATCCGCCAAGTTTGTAACGGTGAAGCTCCAATTGCCAGTGGGGGCGTTGGTAGGAATATGGATTTCACGGGTGAAAACCCCATCCTCGGCCACCGCATAGCCTGATTCATCGGCTACATAATCATCGGCTCCCTGAATGGCAATCTTCACGGGGATCAGCACATCTTTGTCAGGGGATGTTACAGCCAACTGGAAACGGGAGCCGCGCTTGGCGGAATCAGGCAGCCGCATGGCAAGCGCTGAAAGCGGCTTCTCCGTCACCAGAAATACCCTGCCGTCGTTGGTTTCGTATTGAACAGGGATGGTGGTCTTGTTGCCATCGCAGGTGTACGGCACGCTTTTGTGCTCAACTAGGTCATAGACGGCACCCGCCTTGCGGCGCAGAATGGCGTTGCCCTGGTTTGGTATTCCCTTTTCAAACACCAGACCATACTGCCCCACGTAATCCCCCGCTTGACGCCTGTCGTTTATCACGAAAAGGTAGTCCGCCTGCTTCCACGAACGCACCAGCGTGAAGATGTCCGCCTTGTCTGAATCAGAGTAGGGCTGATAATAGCCAGCAAGGTCGTTGTGAAGTTTCTGCGCCGCTTTGCGGATGGCAGCATCGTCATCCACCGCCAAGTTCTTCCGATTGAATTCGGGCAACTGGAAATCGGCCAAGATGCCAGGCACCAGGTTCGCGTCACCTACAATCAGCCCGCCGCGCCTGTCAAACTCGCGCAGGGCAGCAAAACTCTCCTCGGTCAGTACGTCGCATTCAGGCATGAGAATCACTTTGGTTTCAGGTGGAACGCCCTTTTCGATATCCTCCTCATACAGGACTTTGGGGTTCAGGTTTGCCAGCGTGGCCAGCGTACCGTAGTCGTAGATTTTGCCATGCCATCCCCAGGTACCGCGTCCCGCGAATATCGTGGCAGCAAAGCTTTCCAGGACGGCGACTTCTGGCACACGTTCAGGCACGCGCCTGAAGAGCGGACCCAGCGGAACGGCAACCCTCTGGTACAAATTGCGTATCACCTCAATGGTACTTCCATTCGTAAACTGGTAGCCCTCGCCCAGCTTGCTCTGACCCATCTTTGCATTGTCGTAGAGAGTGCGGAGCGGATAGACGTCGATGCCGTCCAGACGGCGTGCAAAGCAGGTCCAAAGCGCTTCACGCACCAGGTCAGGCGGCGTGGTGAAATAGGCCGTGTTGGGGCGGTCGGAAACCCAGGCGGGCGGGTTCGGCACCTCCTTGCCGATGGGGGCCAGTTTGCTGCGGTAGCTGATGCACTGGATGCTCGTGATGATGCCCTCCTGCCCCTTGGTGCCTGCAGCCATGTTCTGCTGCTCGGAGATGACGTAGTTGATGTTGTAGGGCTCTGGATAGACGTATGTCCATTGGCGGTTTAGGGTGACGGGGCCGCCGCTGCCGAACAGGGGCGGAACGCGCACGGCGGGCGCAAAGAAGGAACGGACGGAATGCCCTGCGCCCTTGCAGAACGCCTCCGCCACATAACCTTGCAGGGGGTTCCAGCCGTCGCCGTCCCGCCAGAACCAGCGGTAGTACTCGAGAATTGGATGATTGGAGGGAACCACGCGGCTGACAGGGAAATGCGGCAGGGTGTTGTAGTGCGGCCCCGTGCGCGAATCATCCACCTCAGGTGGAATCTCCTTGCCCGTATCCCGCCTGTATGCCTCGCGTGCGAGTGCGGAGAAGTTGGGATAGGAGCCATCGCGCACCTCGGAGGTAGTGGAGACAAGGTTGCAGGCAGGATGCCTGCCGACCACGGAACCGTAGTTCATCGCGCCAGGCACGAGTTCTTCCTTGAGTTGCGGGTTTGAGGCCTCCAGTATTTTAACGTTCTTGGTCCCGTTCTTCTGCTCAACGGGGAATTTGGAGTAGAGTTTTCTGAAGGAACTGCCCTGCATGCACCAGGCGGTGCCGCGGAGACCATCCCGCAGATACTGGTCCAGCCGCTCATAGAGGGGCTGAGTAACGGTTTCTGGGGGCACCTGCTGCTGCATGTAGTAGCCATACCAACTGTTGATGGAGAGGTTTGTGAAGCCGACAGTCTTGATGTCATCGTAGAACAACTTGTCCTCAGACATGCCGCGAATCTGGTCGTTGTCGTATTTTTTGGGGCAGATGTCCAGCGTGAACCCATATTCATACGCCTCCTCTTGGCCGCCCGACAGCCTAAGCTTGCAAGAGTATTGTCCACAACGCAGGGAGGTGTTCACGGGCAAGGTGACGAGCATCTCTTGCGTTCCTGGCTCGGTGGCAAAGGGGAATTGACCACTGGTGATTTCCGACGACGGGGATGTTGTCGTTACCACTGCGCCAGCATATTTTTCGGGATTCCACACCCAGACCCGCAGGGTGGCGACGGCCTTCTCCTCATCGCGCACGAAGGCCATGCGGCCTTTGGGGATGACGCGCACCTTGACGGGTTCCAGTGCCTCCAGGGCGACCTTCTGGATGCTGCCCTCAAAGGGCTTGTGCAGCGAGGTGCCGCGGTCACCGATGACCAGCGTGTGCGTGGCGGGCGCAACAGGCAGTGTATCCGTGGATTCGTGGACGCTTGGCACACCATCCATCTCGAACTTCATAATTCCCGCGCCATCATATTCGGCAACCAATGTATGTGCTTTTCCAGCCTCCAGCTTATAGGCCTTAGACGAGTAGAGGCCAGTTTTGTCGCCATAGCCCAGGTGTGCTTTCACCGTGAAGGCATTGTTTTTGCCGCGTTCCAGCAGAATGAAGATGCCCTTGTGGCTCGCCGTCGGGGAAGGGGTTGGATTGTAGAAGGAGAGTTTGTTGTCGTAGAGCGCAAAACTGCGGTTTTCACGGGAGAAGGCCTTCTCCGAAAACTTGAAATCGACCGTCAAACGGAACGCCTGTGGCGAAAGCTCGGGGTAAATCATCTTTTTCGTGACGGCGCCTTCGGGCTTGTCGAACAGCGTTTCTGTGACGACAAGGCCATCGGAGCCAATCTGGCTGGTGCCCTGCATGGTGAGCGGGAAGCGTCCATCCGTGGTAGTTGCCTGACTAGTCGTGAAGTCCCAGACGATAGGAGCGCTCTGCAGTGAAAGGCAGAAGATGAATCCAAACAGTATGCAAAGTTCCTTTTTCATTTCAGCACCTCCAATATGATACCCTTGTAGATACCGCCGGCCTGTTCAGCATCCTCGACCCGCACGACAATGCTGTTTTCTGCGCCCCAACGAAGCTCTTTTGTACAATCCACCTTGAACGGGATGTTCCACCCCCTGGTTCCCAAGTTGTGTTGTCCAACAAAGGTGCCGTTGACCCAGACCCAAGCCGCCTCGTCAACTCCAAGGAAATGGAGTTCGGAAGCCTGTGCGCCCTCTGGTTTTTCAGGCAGTTTTAGTTTCAGGCGATACCAGGCAATGCCATCGTAGGGAATGCCCTGCCGCTCCCAGGAGAGTCCGATGGAGATGGGGCGCCACTCCGAATCGTCTAATGTCTCCAAGAAGAAGGGCTTTTCGCCCCGATGTCCCATCTCGCTCTCGTCTGTCTTGAAGAGCCAGCCGTTCTTTGGCAATTCGATAGCCTTTAAAGTAACCACCTCATGGTCATTGGCGGGGTTGCTGGAGTAGAGCGTGACCTCTCTGAAAAAGTCAAAACCAAGAGCTCTGGAAGCCGCCTTGCGCACCTCGGATACCTTCGATGCCGCAAGCACCTTTTCTGCAATGGCTTCCCTTTCTCCCTTGTCCTCCAGGGCACGTGCCAATTCCACCACCATGATGCAGACCTCGGGGGAATCATCTGCCACCATTTTGTGCATGACAGGAAGCGCACGCTTCCTGTCATGCATAAACAGCTCGTAAATGGCTATTCTGCGAATCTGGGCATCCCTGTCCTTTAGACCAAAAGCGACGGCCTTCTCGAATGTCTCCGCTGAATAAAGCAGTTTCTTGAAGGCCTTTCGGCGCAGCACTACATCCGAATTCTCTTGAAGGGTTGTCCAGCTCTCGTGACCAAACAAGCCAAACGCCCAAAAAAGGGCAAGAAACAGAATCGTTTTCTTCATAATGCTTTCCTGATTGAGTTTTCTTTAACGCTATGTTCTGCAAAAGGGTAGGTTGTGTCTAGGTAAACTAGACAATCTAAAAAAACTAGAGTTTTTAGAAGAAACTACCCTCATGGCAAATAGAACATTCATTGAAAAATTAAATATATATCAAATCAATGTTTTTTCAATGAAGTTTTTATGTTGATGAGCCTCTATGGCTCTCTGATAAAAACAGTCAGTTCTCCTTGTGTTTTGCCGATCCAATTTGTTGCACGGTATGGCACAAAAGAATAGGTTGTTTGCGGTGTAGTTTTCCCCTTCTAGAGGCACAAAAAAGCAATATATTCCCTTGATTCCTAAAAAACACAGCACATATTATTTCAATTATTATTTCAATATAGTATTTATCACGTCAACTATCGGAGAAAAAAATGTTCCGTTCAACCATTCTTTTGGCTTTGGTCTGCTTCGCCACGCTGTCGGCAGGAGAACTCGTGCTGGTGGAAGGGGGAAAATCAGCCTATCAGATTGTCATCCCAGAACCTGAACTCCGCAAGGACGGTTCCAGGCAGCGCCAAACCGCCATGAGTGCCGCCTTCCTGCAGACAGGCGATCTTCTGCACGAGGCCTTCCAGCAGACCGCCGATGTGACGCTGGAGGTCGTCCCCGTTTCCAAACGCACGCCTGGCAGACCTGCCATCGTGGTTGGTGGCGTACAGGGCGATTTCGCCCACTGGGAACACCATGTCGAAGTGCGCGGAACCGACATTCTCCTCTATGGACGCGACTGCGACACCTACCCCAATGCCAAGCAATACACCAGCTACTGCGAACTTGGCTCCGTCAAGGCTGCTCTTTTCTTTCTGGAGGAGTTCCTGGGCGCGCACTTTGTCTTTCCTGGCAAGGATGGCAGGATTTGGAAAAAGAATGCCCGCATAACCATCCCAATGGAAACGCATTTGATTCGCAAGCCCTTTGTCACTGGGTGTTCCAGCCGCTCGCAAGAGCTTTTCTTCGACCTGGCTACAAACAACTACTACTGTCACTGGTATGGCACATACGGGGGCCATTCACATGACAAGGCGATTCCACTATCCATGCTGAAGGAGCACCCTGAATATGCGGCACTGAAGCAGGGAAAACGACCCATCCGCACCAGCTGCCAGCAATACTGCCTCTCCAATCCCGAGGTGCAGGAGATTATCTATCAGGAGCTGCTGTCGCATGTCGATAAGGGCTTTGAGATTGTGCAGCTCGGTCAGAGCGACGGCTACAATCCCTGCGAGTGTGAGGCGTGTGCTGCCATGTTCGGCATTGATGACCCAGGAGAGAAGCTATGGATACTCCACAGGGGATATGCGGAACGCTTCCTGAAGGACCGTCCAGGCAAAAAACTGCAGATTCTTGCATACGGGCCGACACTTCATCCACCCAAGACCTTCCAGGAGTTCCCTCCGAATGTCATCATCGAGCTGGCCCCCTATTCGCCTGCGCTTTTCCAGGAGTGGAAAAACATCCAGGTTCAATGCGGCTACGCCGCCTACCTCTATAATTGGGGTTGGTACCACGCAGAAGGCTTCACGCCCGTCAGCGACTCCGCCAAGCTGGCTATCCAGGCGCGTGACTTTTGGCGCGACGGTTTCCACAGCCTCTACAAATGCGGCTATGGTACGCTTCATGCCCTTGAAGGCCCCTACTATTACCAGTGGGGACGGCAGCTGGAAGATGCCACGCGAGACACAGCTGCACTCCGCCGTGAGTACTGCCTCGCCTACGGCAATGCACAGGAAACCATGTTAAAATTCCACGATTTGCTTGATTCGCGCCTTGCTCTAGGCAAATACGGGCAGGACGACTGGAATGAGGCGGTGATGAAGACCGATGCGGACGACCGCTTTGCTCGCCCTTCCGCCCTGATGGCTCTCCGTTATCCAACCGAGGTACTGGAACAGGTAGAAACCCTGCTGAAACAAGCGGAAGCTGAGAACGGGACAAAAACCGCGCCGATGGTTTTTGCGCGCTATGAATTCGACTATCTGAAGTTGACTGCCAGCGCCTGCAACGCCCTCTGGAAGTATCGTGCAGTCATGACCCAGGAGAATTATGCAACGCTAATGGATGCCGTAGTGGCGCGAAGCCAGTTTCTGGACAGCCTTCCCCTTGTCAAATCTGGAACGCCGCACTGCGCGGATGTTATGGGGATAAGCCTGTTTGGCTCTGCGGAGATGTCCGTGCTGCGCGAAGGCGGGCGTCTTCGCGGTCCGCTTGGCTGGCCCTTCAATGCCGATGCCGTCTGGATGCAGAAGGTCGGCATTGAGAACGCCTGTTCGCGCACTATCCGACCAGGTCAGCCGCCACAGAATTTGCAGTGGAAACTGCTTTATGCACCCCAGCCTCCAGAGTTTATGGAGTTCCCCTGCAAACTTTCCGTGCAGGATGACGATACAAATCTGACGGTCGTTTTTGAACTTCCTGACAGCCAGCAGGAGGAGGTGAAAAACACCTCTCTTTCCATCTTCATCGGCTCTGAACAAGAGTTTTACCGCATCAATCTACGGGCAAAAAACGGCTCATGCGCCCGATACAAGCGCGAAAAAACCAACGAGGAGAATGATGGCAACGGCGATCTCTTCAAGCAGGACGGTGCCTGCGGTTCCGCTCAGTGGGATGGAAAAAAGGTTACTGTCACCATCCCCTGGCATGCAATTGGCGGGAAAACACCCAGCAAACTGTTCAACGCTTCCTGGACCTTCCCCCTCAAGTCAGGCAGTAACCTCCACTATATCTGGAACTACAATATTCGCCAGCGCGGCTGGCGAAACCTTACCGATGCCCATGGCACACTTTTGTTGTAAAAAAGACCGCCTCCGTTGTGCACCAGCTTATTCCAAATAAGTAAAAGATTGAAAAGGCTATAACCTGAATTTCAGAATCAACTCGGCGGTCTCCTCGCGGACGATGTCTGGCATAGTATGGTCATGGGGGAAATCAATGACCACCCGCTGTACTGCCTTCTTAAGGAATTCCGCCACCTCGGGATGGGTCGGTGCGAGCTCCCGCAGCACCGCAAGGTATTTCATATCCATGACTCCCTGCCGCACCGCCATCGACCGAAGCGACGGAATGGCGTTATGGAAACTCATGTAGAACAGAGTCCCATATTGCGCGATCTTGAAATCCCTTCCGCATTGTTCATAGTTATAGCGGAATCCCTGATAAAGGTGATGCGAGGGAAGATTCTCGAACTCCGTGAACCAGGCGGTGCGGCGGTAGTTCTCCGCCAGCGAGGAATCCATCTCCACATCACACGTATAATGCCCCACATTGATGCCTGACTTGCGTGTCTTTTGGATGAATTCAAACCATTCCTGGCCCGCATTGAAATCCCCCCGATGAAAAATCCAGGTGGAAATATAGGGAAAGACCGTTTCCAGGTCTTTGGGCGAAGTGAGCCGACCCGCCACCGTGGTCATTGCCAGAGGGAAATCAGGCACGGCCTCTCTTGCGGCTTTGGCGTAGATGTTCACCTTCTCCATTTCCTTTGCCCAGGGTTCATCCAGCAACTCAATCCACCATTCGCCCTTTTTCACATTCATTTTTGCCATAAAGGCATCCACTGTCCGAACCCATTCCTTCCAGAGCTCAAGGTGGTTTTCGCCATACATCCTCTCGAAGAAGCTTATGGCGGAGTAGGTGATGGGAAAATGGGGGCGGTACCCACGACGGTCGCATTCACGCTGAATGAAGGTTATCATCTCTTCAGCCTTTTTCGCCTCCAACTTGAAATGCCCATTGTCGTCCTTCGGAAAGATTAAATACCAGATGCTGATGTTGAAGGAGTGGCATCCCATTGCCTCAAATTGCTCCAAGGCCGACAGCTCCAGTGGAATGCCACTATACAGGCTCATTTCATAAGGGGGATTTTTGGGCAAGGTGATGTCCTGAACCGTCAATTCGACGGGAACAGCCACAATATCCCCCTTGTAAGGATTGTTGAGCATCGTTCCTGGCTTAAAGCGGCCCTCGCCCGCCAAGGGAATGGCAAGGATGCGCCCCGTGTAGTTTCCAGGCGCAACATCGCTGGTGTCGAAGTCAATCCATACCACTCCCGTCTGGCGAGGCGGCACCAGGATGCTGTGCAGTTCATTCATCTTGGGCAGGGGGTCCAGAATGGTCCTTCCCCCGTTTTGGTCCAAACGAAATGGGATGGCTTCCCTCATGGTCACCTTGGGAAAGTCCACCAGGCCCTCTGCAAGCTGATGGGAGAGCCAGCGCGTGTCACCCGCCTCCACCACGACACGGTACTCCTGGGGCTTGTCCGTGTTGTTGAATATGGCCAATGGCAAGGCCTTCCATTCATTTATCGCCGCCTTGAGCGCAATCATTTTAGGCGGAGACAAAAGCTCTTTCGGAAAATAGGGCAGATGGAAATCATCCGTGGCGCTAACAGGCGCTAACAGGACCTTTTTCCCAAAACTATCCAGTGTGGCTCTTGTCAAAGCCTCTTCCTCCCGCTTCGCCTCCTGTTCGAATACCTCCCGACTCTCAGCAGACAATGGCCTATGGTATTTCAACTGGAAGGCCTCGCCATAACTGCCCAGCACCAATCTCCCGAAATGAGTTGTCTCGTTGAACTTCCGCATGATGCGGCGCGACCAGGTCACCACCTCTTTGCCAGTGACCCGCTGACGACAGACGTTAAAGGGAATTGCCGCCCCTATGCCATGTGTCTGCCATCCCAGAGTCTCAAAGGGGATACGCACCTCCGCGAACCAGTAACCCTCTTTTTGGGAAACCTTTGCCTTCCATGGGCCCAAGTTGTTTATATGCTTCCTGCCGTTTAGCGTCGTGGCAGTATCCTTGCCATCCCCTGTGTAGGTGCATTCATTCACCCCGACGACGAATTGAGAATGGCGTCTTTCGGGGCTTTTGGCTCCAAAGAAGATCTCCACCAGGTCGGCTTTCCAGACTTTTGAACCTTCGGTTTCGCCAGGGTCACAAATCGAATCAGGCTCATGGCAGGAGATGCCCAGGTAAATGGCGTTGGCATCGGAGAGAAGCTTCACCTCCGTCTTCGCAACAGGTGCTTTTCCCGTTTTAAACACTGCGAAATCGTCCATGGAAAAAGCCTTTTGCCAGACTTCATCATCAAGCACACCGTCCAGCACGGGAGGCGTATCGACAATAGTCGTGTGCGCAACCTGAATCATTGGAATGAAATCAAGAGAGACGGGGGTATTCAAGGCTTGCTGCTCGGCCTTTGCCCGCTCGGATTCAGGAATCAAAAACGGCGATGCAATCTCCAGTGTCCCCTCCCAAGCCGACGAATGAAAGCCAAACTCGTAGTGTTTATTGCGCGACCAGGGTGCCTTTACCACGGCCTCGATTTTCATCCATTCCCCATGGGTATCCGTTAGGACAGGCGTGTAGGCGGCCTTTGTCCACCCATAGTTCCAAAAACCAAACACAGCCCATTCTGAATTAAAATCGGTTGTTCGAATCCAGGCGCCAATTCTATATTCCTCCCCTTCCAGCAGGCGAATCGAACTCTGGCGGAATGTTCCTTTGCGTTCCTCCAGTCGAAGGACGTTTTCACCATCGGGCCCCGCCTTTGGCAGCACACTGAATTTCCCACTGCCGCTCCAGCCATCCACCTTTTCACCGTAAGGACCAGGCAAAAAACTGGGATTATTCAGCATATTCAGTTCCTGGGCATTCAATCCGATGAAGCCGAAAAAGGCAAAAAACACAAGGACAAGCGTTGTTTTCATTTTCCGTACCTCCTTTGCCGACTACTCTTCCTGTTTCAACCGCAATATCAGGCTGGCAGCCTCCTCGCGGACTTTGTCAGGCATATTGCGGTCCTCCAGGTTCTGGATGACGCGCGATGCCGCCGTCTCCAAAAACTCCCGCGCCTTTGGATGACGAGGCGACATTTGTTTCAGGACGGCCAGATATTTCAAGTCCGTCATGCCCTGTCGAACCGCCATGCCACGCAAGGTGGGGATGGCATCCTGAAAACTGACCAGGTTCAACGTGCCGTTTGTTCCGCCTTTGAAGTCATATTGACACTGATTATAAGTATAACGGAAGCCCTGATAAACGGAAACCGCAGGGAAATCCTGACATTCCACAAACCAGGGAAGCGTCCGATAGTTTTGATGAAGGAGGGAGAACATCTCTGTCTCGCAGGTATAGATGTTGTTGTCAGGACTGGCATGTTTGACGCGCTCGATGAACGCCAGCCATTCCTTTCCCTTTTGCCAGTCTGTGCGATGGAAAGTCCAGACATCAATGTAGGGAACAAAATCCTCCAGAAGCGAGGCATCCTTTATGCGCCCTGCCACGACGGTCAGCAGAAGACGGACTTCGGGAGCCGCCGCCTTGGCAAGTTTGGCGTATTCAAGCACAGCAGGCAGTTCATTCGCCCAAGGCTCGTCCTGTATTTCCAGATACCACTCGTCAGGCCTCACATCATGCGCCTGCATAAATGCTGAAAGAGCTTTCAGCCATTTCTGAAAGTCCTCCTTATTGTCCTTTAGCATTCTGGTGGCAAAGGACCAGGCACTGTACATGACTTGGAATTTGGGACGAAAACCATATTTTGCGGCTTCCTGCTGGTAAAAGCGTATGTCCCTCTCCGCAACAGGCGCCTTGAAGGCAAAGTCCCCTTGGTCGTTTTTCGCCTCGGCAAAGCACCAGATACTGATGCAATACCAACGGCACCCCAGCTCATTATAGAGTCTGACGGCATTCGGCAATGGCACGGAACTATCCATAATCAGCCCCTTGACGGGTTCCCTTGGTAGTTCAATGTCGTCAATCACAAATTCAATAGGCAAAACGCAGGCATCCCCTGTGTATTCAAGATTATTTCCCTTGCCTTTGAACTCGCCAGCTCCACAGAGAGGTATCGCCAGAAGACGGCCAGTATATTTCCCTGGTTTCATCCCCTCCGTGTTAAAATCAATCCAGACCAGAGAGGATTGGTGAGGCGGAATCAAAATGGAATGGCTCTCATTCATGCAGGGCAGAGAATCAATCAACGCATAGCGTCCATCGGATGTCTCCCGCATCATGCTTCCTTGCCGCATAACAATGGTGGTGAAATTTTCCAGGCCCAATACGGGGGCATGGGAAAGCCAACGCGGCCCTTCAGCCTCAATGACCACGCGGGTTTCCTGGTATTCGTCCGTGTTGTTGGTAACGGCCAAAGCCAATGGCTTCCACTCGTTAACTGCTGCCCTGATGGACAGCCTGTTCACTGGAGTCAAGGCCTCATCAGGCAACCAGGGAAGCGCAAAGTCTGAGGTGATTCCTACGGGGGAGATGAGAATCTTTTGGGCAGACAAGGCGGCATTTCCTCTCAAGATGGCCTGCTTTTCAAGCACGGTCAGGGCTTTTGGCGCTGAATTTCTCTCCTGTCCAACGGGCTGGGTGGCGGCATTCTGCGCCCTGGTGTTCCCACCATGGATGGCGGCAGCCATCAGCAGAGTAAAAAACAGGGTTCTTGCTCCGTTAGGCCTTTTCGCGGCATGAATGAGCTTTGTTTCCATTTGATGCGATTCCTTTAGGGCCGCACATTGCGGCTCTGCTCACATTCTTCCCTTTTGAATAACCAAGCATACCCTTGAAACCGCCTCCTTTTGAAGCATCCTGCTCTCCAAGCAATTCTAAGAAAGACCAGAGCCTTTTCATATGAGGTAATTTCGCGCTAGCTTTGAAATTACCTCATAAGAAAAAAGACAAATTCAAATGGCATTCTTTGTTTTTTCAATAAATTAATATAAAGTTTAACTATAAATTATACTAGCAAAAAAAGACAATTATTTATGTAAAATCAAGCCATAGAAGACTATTTCCCTAATTCCGATTTTCACCTAAAAGGATTAAGAAAACGATGACCACCATTTGCCTCAATGAAGACAGCAACAATTTCGTGTGTTCATTCCCAACTTCTGAAATGACCGTGGAGGGACTGAAGAAACAAGCACAGGCCTATGCGACAGGACAGGTTTCGCGCGTGCTCTTCAATGTGAACGCGCAGCGCGCCTGCTTTCCGTCAACGACTATGGAGCCAATCTGGAAGGGCGCTGTGTTCCACGAGGATGGCACGGTCACCTATGAGGGCAAGCCTCTGGCTCCTGATTCCATGGTCTCAACGGTCAAACACCTAAAGCTGATGTTTGACCAGGGGATCGACCCCTATGCGATCTGTTTGGAGGAGACACGCCGCCTTAAGCGTGAAGCCTGGGTCTCTATTCGCATGAATGATATGCACGCTGCACGGGACGAGAACAGCATTATGCATGATAGCTTCTGGCGCTATCACAGGGAATTCCGCATTTCGACATACGATATAACGTCGTGGCCTGGGCAGGGGTATGACTATGCGCATCCCGAGGTCCGCGAGTATCAGCTGGCAGTGCTCCAAGAGATTCTTGAACGCTATGATTCGGACGGCGTTGAACTGGACTGGTCACGCTTCACCCAACATCTCCGCGCTGGATTTGAACTTCTGGACGCCCATTTCCTCACCGATTTCATGCGCAAAGTCAAAGCATTGATTGGCGAAGCCGCCCGAAGGCGCGGTCATCCGATTCGAATCGGAGTACGTCTGCCGAGCCGTCCAGAACTGGCGAGACGCCATGGTTTTGAACTCGGCGTTTTGCGAGACGAACATCTGGCGGATGTCGTGGTCGTCACCAATTTCTTCCCCAATACAGACCACGACATGCCGATGGAATTGTGGCGGGAAATCCTCGGGAAAGAGATTGAACTGGATGCAGGGCTGGAATTGGGCTTGCGCACCAATAATCATTCGCCATTCATGCTTGGTACGCTTGAGACCTCCCTGGGATACGCCTGCGAATATCTTCATCGGGGAGCGGATGCAATCTACCTGTTTAATTTCATGCGTGGCTTGACGGGAATCCAGGACGATGCGGCGCTCCAGCAGCTTCTTTCAGTTGCAGGCGACACCCAAACCGCCTACTCCATGAAGCGCCGACATGTCGTCTCCTACTGCACGACCAACTATGTGACCATAGACACCAAAGCCGTACTTCCGCTGGATATTGACGACTACTCATACGCTCAAATCCGCATCCACGTCGGTGGCGGAACCGCTGGACGCAATGCCACAATCCTGCTGGGATTCCAGGAAAACGATGGCAAGCCCCCGCTTGACATCAGGCTTAACGGCGTGCCTTGTGAGGAGACCGAGCCGCCACCAAGAGTCGTGCGAGGAAAAGGAACTCTGGACATGGAAACCATGTCAAGAACTGACAAAACGGCTTCTCTGCAAGATAATCTCCTGGCCATGCCTGATTATGTTGTCGCTTGCAGGTGCTTCCAGATTCCAGCAGGGGTGCTGCATGATGGCGAAAATGCCATCCAACTCCTGGTGAAAAAAGCCCAAACCACCAAGGTGATTTGGGCTGAGATTGATCTGCTATAGCCTCATAGTCGTTGAGACGAAAGTGCACACGAGGCCAAGCTTCATCGGCAATCTTTTCAGAGGTCATTTGTATTCGGTCATCTGTCCTGCACACTAAAGATAGTGCGTTGGTCAGATGGCGGAATGCTACCTCTTCAAATATGACGGCAAGACCGCTGTTGTAGCCACACTTTGGGCCGTTATCCCCTCATCATGCGATTGAGGGAGGAGACAATGGCACTTACGGCGCCCTGTACAATATTGGCGCCGAAGCCAACGCCGTAGAAGGTCTTGCCTTCTGGAAGCTTTTCAAGGGATACGATGGTGATGGATTCGGCATCGACCGTCGAGCCGATGGAGCGTTCCTCGTAGTTCAATAACTTGAAGACGGGTAAGTTCAACTGACGCATCGCATTGGCAAAGGCCGACACAGGGCCGTCGCCCACATCGTGAAGGACAAACCCTTTGCCATGCATCTCCAAATGCACTTCGGAATAGATTTTGGACGGATTGGTGACATCGGGGCGTGGCCAGTAGTTGATGAGCCGAAGAGGGGTATCCTGCCTGGCGAATTCATGCAGGAAAAGGTCCCAGATTTCATCGGGACGAAGTTCGCGTGCTGCTTCCTCTGTGCGCCTCTGGACATGGTTTGCAAGTTCGGTGAGCAGCTCCTTGGGGAGTTGGATGCCGTACGATTCGGCCAGAACGTGCGCGATGCCGCCCCTGCCCGACTGGCTGTTTATCCGTATTGCACCTGCGTAACTGCGTCCAATCGTGGCAGGATTGATATGAAGATAGGGTATCTTCCAGCCGTTGAAATGCTTGCGAATCTCCTCAACCCTGTCAAGCCCCTTGTGGATGGCATCCTGATGGGAGCCTGAAAAGGCCGTGAAGACCAGTTCGCCTGCGTATGGCTGACGCGGCGGAATGGGCATGGAGGTCAGTTCCGAGACCTTGGTTGCCAATTCCTCAAGTTCGCTGAAGTCCAATCCCGTGTCGATTCCGAGATATTGCAGGTTCATGGCAAAGGTGACAAGGTCCAAGTTGCCCGAGCGTTCGCCGTTGCCGAAAAGCGTGCCCTCAACTCGCTCGCCACCTGCCAGAAGCGCCAGTTCCGTCGAGGCGACGGCGCCGCCCATATCGTTGTGGGCGTGGAGTGAAATGATGCTTTTGGAGCGTTGTGAGCTTTTCTCTATGAAGGCTTCAATTCTGTCTGGGTAGAAGGTTGGCAGGGCACGCTCCACTGTGCAGGGAAGATTGATGATTACCTTTTCACCTGGCCTAGGCCCCCAGGCTTCGACAACGTCATCGCAAAGCTCCACGGCAAAGTCTAGGTCGGCATCGGTGAACTCCTCTGGGGAGAACTCCAAGCCGATTTTGCTGCCATTCAACTCATCATCGGCCATTTTCCGCACAAGCCTTACGCTTTCAAGCGTACGTTGAACCAATTCCTTACGCGTTTCCCCCAGGACATAACGGTAGTGAAGCTCCGAGATGGGGATATAGACATGACAGACCGCTTTGTGAATCCCTTTCAGAGCGTTCATAGTGCGCTTGATGATATGTTCCCGTGCCTGCGTCAGCACGGAAACCGTTACGTCAGTTGGAATCAACGAGCGCTCGATGAGATCGCGGCAGAAGGTCCACTCGTCCATGGATGCGGCGGGAAAGCCGATTTCGATCTCCTTGAAACCAACGTCGGTGAGAAGTTTGAAGTAGCTCTCCTTCTGATAGGGGTCCATCGGCTTTGGCAAGGCTTGGTTGCCATCCCGCAAATCAACGGCGCACCACGCGGGGGATTTAGTCAGCCTTCGCGTGGGCCACTGCCTGTCTTTAGGCGAATAGTGCCGTGGATAGGCATAGCTTTCCATGGCTAAAAACGGTGCTTTTGTATCGTTCATTTTTTATATTTATGGTGCACACGGAGTGTGCACTGCAAAACCTAGCAAAACCTAGCAAAACCAATTGTACTTCAGGATATACCAGATGGCGGCCACGCCGTCCTTCCAGCCGATTTTCTTGCCACTGTCGAAGGAGCGTGCATGATAGGCGATGGGCATCTCGTAGATGCGGCAGCGCTTCTTGGAGAGCTTGGCGGTGATTTCAGGCTCGAAGCCGAATCGGTTGCATTCCAGTGTCATTTCCTTGAAGATATCTGCCCGAATCATCTTATAGCAGGTCTCCATATCCGTCAGATGCAGATTGGAGCAGATGTTTGAGATAGTGGTAAGAATTTTGTTGCCCGTGTAGTGCCAGAAGGTATCCACGAGGATTTCACGCCCTGAGTAACGGCTACCATAGACGGCATCCGCCTCGCCTGCTTCCATTGGTCGAATCAGGTGTGGAAACTCCGTGGGCGAATACTCCAGGTCGGCATCCTGGATGATGACAGCATCCCCCGTCACATTGGCCTGCGCCGTGCGAATGGCGGCCCCTTTTCCCTTGTTCACCTCATGCTTGAGTATCTTCAAATCGGCGGCTGGCGGAAGGGTTGCCAATTTCGCCTCGGTGCCGTCCGTGGAGCAGTCGTTCACCACGATGATTTCCAGATCCTTGACACCACAGTTCCGCACTTGGGAGATAATCTCCAGAACGGTCTCCTCTTCATTGTAAACAGGTATGATAACTGATAGTTTCATCGTCTAATCTCTAGAGGTAATTTCAAAACTATCATCGAAATACGCGTCGATATGAACACATTGGCGTTGCCTTAGCCACTGCGTTTCTCTCTTAGTGTATTTCGCGCTAGTTTTGAAATTACCTCTCTAAAAAGCCAACAGCACGACAGCACCTACGCCGCTTGCCATCGCCAGAATCTTACGCATATCGCATTTTTCCTTCAGGAAGATGACACTCAGGATGAAAGTGAGAATGAAACTCATCTGGGCAATGGGAAGCACACGGCTGGCGTTTCCCAACTTCAGGGAGCCCGCCATGCCAAAAACGATACCGCCGACCAACACCCCAGAGATGGCGCTGTACTTGTATATGGCAGGATCTTTCAGCCATTTCAGACTACGCTCACGGAAAATGGAATACAAGAATCCCCCGACAATCCACATCATGCAGTTAATCATCACGACGGTGTTTTTGTCCGCCCCATGTTCAAAGCCATATCGATAGGAGAGGCCCATGATGGAGCGAAGCACTGCCGCCAGCACCGCAAGTCCAAAACCTAGGCGGCTGAAGCCCACAACTGATGAATGCGGCAGAAACGCTATGATGGCAAAAAGGGCCAGCACAATGCCGCACCAATGCATCGGAGAAATCTGCTCACCCAGCAAAAAGTAGCCTCCCAACACCACAAACACCATATTCATGCGATAAATCGTGGAGCACAGCCCTGCGCTTTGTACCCCCATCGCCTCGATAAGGAGGATATTTCCAGCCACCGACATGAAACCAGAAACAATCCCCCAGAAAAGCGTCGTCCGAAAATTTTCTGTTGTGCAGGGGAAAAATAGCTGAGCTATCAGCCAGAAAAGCCCGACTAGGGCGACAAAGCCTCCTCTAGAGCGCATTTTGTCCGCAAACAGCTTGAAAACAAAATCATTCAGGGCGGTCAGGAAAAGACTGAGCAGAGCAAATAGAATCGCAGTGGTCATTTTCGGGAAAGGGATTTACACCGCGCTTGAACGCGGTGTACAAGACAGTTTTGGCGCGCTTCGCGCGTCTTAGTGGCAGGTTGCTTAGAGGCAGCCTGTTATTTCCCAGGGTCGTATTGTGCCCAGAGGCGTGCGTTTTCAGCGTCTTTCTGGAACATGGCGGTAGGCTTGCGGGCCTCGACATGGCCATCCAGCATGATCAGGTTAGTATTGCCAGCATGGAGGTCGCCGACCCCGCCATAGACTTTCCTGGCGAAATCCCACTTCGGAGTAGCTTCGTATGCTGAATAGACCCATTGCTTCCAAACCGATAGAGTATCATCCTGGCCTTCCATGCGGCATGCTGCGTAGAAGGTTTTGGACGGAGTGATGTGGGTGTGGATGGGGGCACGGTTGACGCTGCCCGCCAGTTTGGTCTGGTAAGGCATGGCGTATGTCCAGTTGTAGGAGAAGCCAAAGTGTGTAGCAAATGTATAGGATGGCTTTGAAGGGCATTTGAAGGCTTTCACATCCCCTACCAGAGGATAAAGATAGCTATACCACAAGCTGTCTGTGAATCCAGAGGGATTTCCCCAGGCGGTGGGTACACTCATGGCTGTAGTTGTGCCTGGCACATAGTATTGTCCATATACAAGTGAATCATCGTTTTCCTGGACATAGAGCAGCAGACCCAGCCCCATTTGTTTGGCGTTGCTGGTGCAGGAGACGGCGCGTGCCTTCTCGCGCGCCTTTGCCAAGGCGGGCAGTAGCATCGCCGCCAGAATCGCGATGATGGCGATGACGACTAGAAGCTCAATTAACGTAAATTTCAATGCTTTTATCATTTTTTAACTCCATAGTTTTCAGCGCATAATAATGCGCCGCAGATAGGGGATTATTTACCAGGGTCGTATTGTGCCCAGAGGCGTGCATTTTCAGCGTCTTTTTGGAACATGGCAGAAGCTTTTCGTGCCTCGACATGGCCATCGAGCATGATCAGGTTGGAATTGCCAGCGTGAAGGTCGCCAACGCCGCCATAGATTTTGTTGGGAAGATCCCACTTCGGGGTGGATTCGTATGGGGAATAAGTCCAGCCTTTCAAGATTTGAGGGGAACTCATCGTGCCAATCATGCGACATGCGGCATAGAAGGTCTGGGAAGGGGTCTTGTGGGTATGGATTGGCGCACGCGCACGGCTTCCCGCCAATTTGGTCTGATAGGGCATCGCGTATGTCCAGTTGTATGCCACCCCATAATCAATTCCAAGTGTATCGGATGCATGAGATGGACATGTGAAGGCCTTCACATCTCCAACATGGGGATAAAGGTAGGCATACCAGTTGCTTCCCGTAAATCCTGTTGGATTGTTCCAGGAGGAGGGGACAGACAATGCTGTTGCATTGTCACTGGCAAAATAGGCTCCGAAGACCAGGGAATCCTCGTTCTCCTGGACATAGATTTGAAGTCCCAGGGCCAGTTGCTTGGCGTTGCTGGTGCAGGAGACGGCACGTGCCTTCTCGCGTGCTTTCGCCAGAGCAGGCAGCAGCATCGCCGCCAGAATCGCGATGATGGCGATGACGACCAGAAGCTCAATCAACGTGAATTGAATGATTCGTTTCATTGTTTACCTCGGTTTTAGTGCTATGTTTGGGGTGTAGATTAAACAATTTAGGGTATCTAGACAATCTAAGGTATCTAGGCTATCTAGACAATCTAGGCTATCTAGTTTTACAGTAGTTTATATTGGTTTGTTACAAGCAAGGTGGTTTTCACGCCAGGTTTGAGAACGGCAGGCGTACCTCCCGCAGCCTCGATTTCCATAAATCCAGAGGGGTCGCAGTAGGCTGAGAAGCGGCTGGGCTTGCGGTCGCAGTTGGGCTTGTCGGGGTCGCCGTCATCGATGGCGATGTATTCCAGCCCATCCACCAGAACTGCCGCGCTTCTGCGGACGCAGAAGCCGCGCCCTTTGTCCGTGAAGAGCAGCCAATTCGCCTTGGGAGAGATGCCGAGCTGGAAGCGGAATTCGGTGACCATCTCCACCTCGATGCCGTTTTCGGTCTCCTTGCGATGGCAACTGCTGTCCCAGGGGTAGAGGTCACGGACATCCTCGGCAGAGAGCTTCGGCAGGGTGAGCGTGCAGTCTGCCCCGCAATCGAACTGGCAGAGGGACCAGGGGGCGATGACCGCTTCGCTCTGTGCAATCTCGCGCGTTCCGATGTACTCAATCCCCTCCGTGATGGAGACCGTGAGTTCCTTAAGACCCGATGAGACCGTGATGTCCCGCGAGAAAAGGAAGGGCATTCCGACGCCAGAGGCATTGACCAAATCCACCTCTGCTTCCGCGAGAGCGGTGTTCGGCGTGGATTTCTTCACAAGGTAGCGCGCGTTCGTCAAGGACGGCGGGACGCGCCAGTTTCCCGTGGGGTATTCATAGCCGAGGCAGGAGCCTTCGGGCGCGGGCCAGAAGCCGTCACCGCCTGGATTGATGTAGTTGTCGCGTGTACTGATGCCCGCAATGGCCTCTTCGTTGACGCGGTTGAGCACCACTCCATCCTTGAAGGCGAAGATTCTTCCTTCCACATCCAATGCGATGACGACACCGTTTTGCTCGTCGCCGACGATATGGTAGCGCCGTCCAGCAGCCTTGTATTGTTCTGTCAGTTCACGTATTAGCATTCTTTGCACCTCTTCTTCGCGGCGACAGGGCCACCGCGTCTTCATGCTTCAAACCAGTTTTGCTAGCGTCTTTTCGAGCAGGGCGATTTTCCACTCCAGGTGTTCAGGGTCGCACATGTATTCCATGCTAGGCTCCCAGCCGAGGCGGGAATCCGCCAACACGTCGGGAATGGTATTTTTTGCGTTTTCGATTTCATCGCGGGCGATAGCCGCCATTTCGGCGTGAATTCCCTTGAGTTCGCCTTCAGGAACACCAGCCAGCAGACGGTTGTTGAGGATGCACCACTTCTTGGTGTTGATGGTGGTGTGGACTGCTCGGCTGATGAAGTCGCCAAGGAGTATCATTCGGTCAGCCTCGTCCTCACGTAGGGCAGGCGTGCTCTTGCGAGCCTCTTTCAGCAGTTCCAGACCCTGGAGCATCTTGCGTTCCATGCTCTCCAGCAAACGTATTTCGCCTGGCAGTATTTCGGGGGCGTGAGAACGGTAGGTGGTCTTCATGATTCTGGCTCCAAAGTGCGCGTAGGGTACATCGGGAAACTTCACCGTCTCGTCTTTATAGAGCAGCGGATAGGAGGGGCCGACGCGGAAGGGGCCGTACTGGTCCTCGTTGGTCGGTGGGTAGTCGCGGAAGGCGCTGCTCCAGAGTTTCCATGCCTCCAGACACTTCTTCGCGCCAGCCTCGCCGAAATCGCGTGCGGCAATCTGCCCTATGTGCGTATCGAAGTCGTCGCCGTTGGTCCAGTACTCCTCCTTGCTGAGTTCGGAGATAAAGGATGGCCACCAGCCGTAGTGATGGCACTCCATGAGGCCGACGAGCCCCCAGTCCCTGTTTGCCTTGTTGATGGCATCCCAGCGGTTTTTCCATTGGTAGGGGATGGGTTCGTAGGGAATCACGCCAATGTCCCAGGAAAGACCGCCTGTGTTTGCCATCGCGTAAAGCGGGATGCCCAGTCTCTTTGCCTCCTCCGCCTCTGTGCGGAAGTAGTAGCCTGGGCCAGCAAAGGAGGCGGTGTAATCGACGCAGCGCGTCGGGACACCGTCCTTTTCGATGTTCTCGAACATCTCAAAGGTCACCTCCAGCGAAATGTCCTTTGGCAGACGGCGAATGAGGGCCAGGCGCGGTTCAAGCGGCTGCCGCCCCCAGTTGTAGGTCCAGAAGACCACGTCCAGGTTGGGATTGTATTTGCGCATGATGCGCTTGACAAGGCGCAACCACTGCGGATAGTCGCGGCAGGGCCACCAGCCTGGCGAGGGGCGTTTGTCCCCCTCCTGTCCAGGCGGGCACGGGTCGAGGCGCAGACGCCCCTTTGTGTGTTCGTCCTTGGAGGGTATTTCGCAGGATTCACCCACGAAAACCACGCCCTTCACACGTGGGAAGGTCTTGATGAGATTACCGTAGAGCTTTTCGTAGAACTCCTCGGCATCAGGGTCGTCTGGGTGTCGGCGGCTCTTCAGATAGCTGTAGAGATAGACGTCCAGTCCATATGCGGCAGCGCGGTCGATGAGGTTATTGAAGTCCAGATGCCCTGTGTTCGTCATGTTAATGCCACAGGTGAAGACCAGGATGGCGTCGATGCCAGCGTGGGCAATCTCGTTCAGGTGCTGGTCGGGGAAGTTGTCGATGCCCCAGCCCGAATGGACCATGCGCGGCGTGAAGATGGGTTCCCGCACGGAACTTTGGAGCTTGATGAAGGGGGCCTGGCGGAGGTTCATGATGTCCTCCAGCCGATAGCTTCCCTGTGCGGTACCGCGTTCATCATATCCACAGACAACGACAAGCGACTGCTCGACGACCAGTTTGTAGCCGCGGGGCTTCGTCAGTTCTGGAGCATAGTTTTTCGGCAAGTCATTCTGCGTCGCCAACACAATTGCGGGAGACCCCGAATTAGTCTGCACACGTCCCCGCACACCGCCGCGGCGAATCGCCACATTGATACCCATGCTGACCGCCAAGTAATCCTGCAAATCCTGTGCAAGGCGGAACAGGAAATCACTGGCCTCGGCGGGAATGACAATCCCCCACCCATCGTCCAGGCGAACTTCCCCTGGGGCAAGCAGAATCGACTTGTCATAGCGATTCTGCTTATGGACCTGATTGAGACGGCGGCGGAAACCGTAGTTGCTTTCTGCTGTCAGCATGGTGTTTTGTCTTTTCCTTATTTTCAGAGGTAATTTGCGCACCCTTAACGCGCACTAGCTGCACATTTCGTGTGCATCTAGCTTACCTATTAGCCTTGAGTTCTTCCCAGAGCTTGTTCAAGATAGCCTCCTTTTCGCCATGGTCAATGGTGAAACGGGACTTGGCAAAGACAGCCTTGTCGATGAAGACAGCGGGATTGTTCTTGATTTCATCGGAAAGCAACGGATAGGCATCCTTGTTCGGGCAGAGATAGAAGACATACTCCGTGTTGGCTGCCGCATTTTCGGGCGTGTGGATGAAATTGATGAACTTGTAGGCCAGATCGGCGTTCTTTGCAGTCGAGGGAATGGCCAGTACGTCGCAGCTCATCAGAGCACCTTCCCTGGGAATCACAAAGGCAACATGCGGATTTTCATCGACAACCTGCACCATGTCGCCTGAATAGCCCATGACCAGGGAAAACTCCTTGGAGGCAATGCCGTTCTTGTACTGCTCGTTCTCCAGCTTGGAGACGTTCGCCAGCCACTTCTTGATGACAACCTTGGCCTTTGCCAGGTCGTCGGGATCCAGGGTGTTGGGATCCAGCCCAAGGGTGAGGAGAGCGGCGCCAATCACCTCGCGCTTATCATCCAGCAGGGTGGCGCGCTTCTGAAGGTCGGTGCGATCGAACATCGTCCAGGAGGGTTCAAAATCCTTGATGACCTCCTTGTTGTAGCCAATGCCTGTGTAGCTCATCATATAGGGGATGACGTACTCGCACTTGCTGTCGGGAAGATGGTTGCAGACCTCCTGGTCCAGATGGTTCAGGATGGTCAGTTTGGAATGGTCGAGCTTCATCAACTTGCCACTGGAGGAGAGGGTGCTGACGACATAATGGCTCGGGAAAATCAGGTCATAGCCTGTGGCCCCCGCCTGCAATTTGGCAAGCAACGCCTCGTTGGAGTCGAACGTGTCATAGACGACACGGCACTTGTTCTCCTTCTCAAAGGCCTCTATCAACTCGGGAGAGATGTAGTCCGCCCAGCAGTACAGATGCAGAGTCGGCTTGCCAGAACCAAAGCAGCCGACAAACGCCGCAAAGGAAGCAACCAGAAGTGCAATCAGAACAAATACGCTTTTCTTCATTTCTCTTTTCTCTTTTGGGTTGATTGGGTTGATGGTGGTTATAATTTGGAATGAACAGAGGCAACAAAACCCCTTTAAATTATACTCAATGATTCAGGAAATTCCAAATGTTTTCGGGCAAATTGGAATATCAACTTGAATAATTTATACGATAACGTATATTTATCTAGTAGAATAGTGTTTATTTTTTGTCTTTTTTACTAAGTTACTAATCGCAACTCAAAAACAAGGAACAACAGAATGGCATTGGCAGACATCGGCCTTATCGGCCTCGCCGTCATGGGCGAAAACCTCATCCTCAACATGGAAAGCAAGGGCTTCACCGTCGCCTGCTTCAACAGAACCGTCAGCAAAGTCGATGACTTCATTAACGGACGCGCCAAGGGCAAGAACATCATCGGCGCACATTCCGTCGAAGAACTCGTCGCCTCCCTCAAGCGTCCCCACAAGATCATGCTCATGGTCAAGGCGGGACAGGCTGTCGATGACTTCATCGAGAAGCTCATCCCCTGCCTGGAGCCTGGCGACATCATCATCGACGGCGGCAACAGCCACTTCCCCGACACCACGCGCCGCACCCAGTATCTTGAATCCAAAGGCCTACTCTACATCGGCACTGGCGTGTCAGGCGGCGAAGAAGGCGCACTCACTGGCCCCAGCATGATGCCTGGCGGCTCCCCCGCCGCATGGCCGCATGTCAAAGATATCTTCCAGAAGATCTGCGCACACACTGACGCGGGCGAACCCTGCTGTGACTGGGTCGGCGAAAACGGCGCAGGCCACTTCGTCAAGATGGTCCACAATGGCATCGAATACGGCGACATGCAGCTCATCTGCGAGACGTACGACATGATGAAGGCCATCGGCCTCTCCAATGCTGAGATGCACAAGGTCTTCAGCGACTGGTACGAGGGCGAGCTCAACTCCTACCTCATCGAAATCACACGCGACATCCTCGCCTACAAGAACGAGGAAGGCCAGGCCGTCGTTGACCTCATCCTCGATACCGCAGGTCAGAAGGGCACAGGCAAGTGGACGGCCATTGCCGCCCTCGACGCTGGCATGCCTCTCACCCTCATCGGCGAGGCCGTCTTCGCACGCTGCCTCTCTGCCATCAAGGAGGAGCGCGTCGCCGCCTCCAAGGTCCTCAAGGGCGTGGTCTCCAAATTCGACGGTGACAAGGCGAAACTCATTGACGACCTCCGCCAGGCCCTCTACGCCGCGAAAATCGTCTCCTATGCGCAGGGCTATCAGCTGATGATGGCCGCCGCCAAGGAGTACGGCTGGAAGCTGAACTACGGCGGCATCGCCCTCATGTGGCGCGGCGGCTGCATCATCCGTTCCCGCTTCCTCGGCAAAATCAAAGAGGCGTTCGACAAAGATCCCGAGCTCAAGAATCTGCTTCTTGACCCCTTCTTCAAGGATGTCATGGACCGTTCGCAGGCTGCCTGGCGCAACGTCGCCATCACCGCCATCAAGATTGGCGTCCCGATGCCCTGCATCACCTCGGCGTTGAGCTACTTTGACGGCTACCGTGCGGAGCGTCTCCCCGCCAACCTCCTCCAGGCACAGCGCGACTACTTCGGTGCGCACACTTATGAGAGAGTTGACAAGCCACGCGGCGAGTTCTTCCACACCAACTGGACTGGCCACGGCGGCAGCACAACCGCCAATACCTATATGGCATAATCACCGCCTGTCCGCCCTGCGTGTCCAGTGTACGCAGGGTGCAGGGGTAGGGGGGAGAAATCCCCCGTTTTTTTACCTCTGGAGGTAATTTCAAAACTAACGCGAAATGCGCTAAGAGATGGGCGCATTTCGCGTTAGTTTTGAAATTGGCTCTCGTATATTGCGTTCTGGGCAATTTAAGATATTCTACCTAAAAAGTCAAATTTAATATATTTAAGCAATAGAAGTGGTTGCGTATTGCTCTTTGTGGTATTATGTTATTGAGAAAGGTCATAGTTCTGTTTTTTGTTTGAGATTTGCTTTTTGGGGAGATTTAGGAGAGGAAGAAATGTTGCGCTTATCTACTTTCTTCAAGTTCTTTTTCTTGTATGTTGTCTTCACTGTTGTTTCGGTGAACGCTGCGCCATGGCATGATGGTGGGTACTTGAACGAGGTGACAATGGAGTTTAAGACCCCTTGTCACCCTTTGGCAGAATTGGCGGAGCTTCAGCCTAAAATACTGTTTATTCTTGCCCGTATCGGGGCACGTGATGCAGTGGAATTGCTTCAGCTGATGCCTGCTGAATACGACGCAGTACTCTGCGGCAGCAGAACGGAGATAGTCTATAAAAATCAATATGAAGCCTATATGACGGGCACTGATTTGGCCTCCAAGGAGCAGGAGCTCCATGACAAACTGGCCAAGTCTTGGGATGTAGTTGTCATCGGTTCTCATGATTTGGGTATTCTTCCAGAGCAATCGCGCCGAAAACTGCTTGCAAGAGTCTATCGAGGAACTGGACTGTTGCTGGTCAATCTCTCAACAGACGAGCCACGGGAAGAGATGTTGCCACCTGGCGAAAGAAAACCAGCCTCCATCGAGAGTTGGATTGAGGCCGATGCAACTACCTGGACGCACGGCTCAGGCAGGGTGGTAATGCTGAAATGGAGAAAGAGCCAACCCGCTAATGAGCCGTTTTCGCTGGTCTCACCCCCTGAATACGACCTCTCTTGGCGGAGCCAATACCATACACAACTTGCGGGAGTCGGGCAGTTCATTCGATATGCGGCGGGCTTTCCCGTAGAACCAAAAGATTTTGTGCACCGCATACGCGACCGCTGGAACAATGTGCTGCAGGGCGAGGATCTGCCTGGGGGTATCTACTATCAGGATTCACTGGGTGGAAACGGAGCTTTTTCTATCAAACAAGTTACTGTTCCTTCGCCTATCGGCGATATCACCTTTGATATTCCCCGTATTGTTGAACCATACGAGGGCTTTTCTGGACGTTTCTTTCTTGAACAACCATTTGATGATGCGACAAAAGCTGTGATTGAATTAGTGGATTCGCCATACGGACGGATTTGGTTTCAGAAAAATATCCCCATAGAGGCAAAGCAAAAAGAAGTGAAGTTCACAGTTGAGAAGCATTGTCTCCCCACGCTGGCGGGTTACTTCCGTGTAACGGTCCATCATCCCCTCAACCATCATCCTGTCGTCATAACGGAGAAGGAACTCTTTTTCCCGAGCAGAAACTATATGGACTATGAGCAGTTGATGTGGAGCGTTGCACGCAGTGAATCCATTGCACAGCAGGTGGTCGATAAACTTGGCTTCCGTATGGGAGTGAGCGCAGGAAATGAAAGTTATGTGACGCGCACCGCCAAGTTCAATCAGCGGCTTGTCACTTATACGAGCGGTATCCGCTACAGTCTTTGTGCCGATGAAAACGGACGAGTAGTTCTTCCACCGAATGTGAAGCCTTCACCGCTGGTACCCGATGGAGATTACTGCTTCTATCGTCCCAACGTGCAGGAATACTGGAAGGGAAAGGCAGGCGAGATGATTCGCGAACTCAAGCCAGCCCTTTACGATTTGGGTGACGAACTGCGCTTCAGCTACCAGGCGGGCTACAGCAAGTACGACAACTTTTATTTCCGCCAGTTTCTCCAGCAGGAATATGGAACCATCCAGGAGTTGAACGCCAACTGGAAAACTTCATATCCCAGTTTTGAGGCTATCCCTGTGACTGAGGGACGGAATCCCAAAAACTTTGCCGCCTGGGGTGACCATCGCGCCTATATGGAAAAGATGTACGCCGACGGACTTGCTTTTTTGCGCAGGGAAATCCAAAAACTTGACCCAGGTGCCTACGTGGGTATGGAGGGAAGCGCCTGCGGGGATATTGAGTTGACCATGGGGCAACTCGAATACTACGGCCCCTATTCGCATTGCGTCCACGATGAAGTGATGCGCAGCTTCGGGAAAGCTGCCATACGTACCACTTGGCATGGCGGTTACCCCAACAACACGCACGGCGGGCGAATCCGCTACCCGCTGATTCTGCTGGAAGGGCTTCTAAAGGGCTCCATCAATACCAACTCCTACTATCTTGCCTGGCCAGGACACAATCATTCCATTCTCGCCTCTGATGGTAGAATCGCTGAATTCGGCATCTCGCAAGCAGAGACAATGAAGCAGTTGAATGAGGGACAAGCCCAGCTCATGGTTCGCAACAAACTTCTACAGCGCGGAGTGATGATTTACTGGAGCCCCAAGTCCCAGACGGCTTTGTTGCTAGACCCCCGCTGCGGGGACCCCGCTGCGAAATCCCGTATGTGGGGACTGCAGGATGAGACGCTTGATATGAATGAGTGGTCCCACAGTTTCTGGGATCCGCAGTCTATCACGCCTGTGCTGGAATGGGCATACCATCGGGGTGAGGGGATTGAGTTCATATCCGCACGAACTATAGAACGTCTTAACGAATGCCGCGTGCTTTTTCTCTGCAGCATTGCAGCATTAAGCAACAAGGAGGCAGCGGCAATACGCCAGTTTGTATTCGACGGCGGCACGATTATCGCCGACTTCACGCCTGGTCTGCTGAATGAGCACCTGTCGCCAAGAAAAGTCGGGGTCTTGCCAGAACTGTTCGGGGAGAGTTCCTTTACGGGCGTTGAGGCTCCCAAAAGAAAAGACCTGGATACGGAGGGGTTCAAGGCGAAGAATGTCTATATGCGAGAAGCTCCCTTCCAGATACGCTCGTATGGCAAGGGCAAGGCCGTTCTCCTGAACTTCGCGCTGGCGGATGCTCAGTTGAACGCTGACGAAGATACCCCCTTTGACGCGATGCTGGACAGGATTGTTCCTGTGAAGCCCCTGTTTCAGTCATCGGAACCTCTCAAGGATATAATGATTCGCGTGCGGGAAAACCCCGATTTCACGTTATATGGCATTCTTGCAGTCAATGATTTCAAGCGTATTCCCAAGATGTTCCAGAAAGTATATAAGGTTGGTGACCCAGAACGGCGCCTGACTATAACGCTGCCTGATTTTGGCTACGCCTACCAAGGTGAAAAAGGGAAGGCATGTTTTTTGAGTGACAAGCTTTATGTTTCATTCGAAGATGGACCACTCCAACTATTTGCCGTGTTCAACTCGGTGCAGACACCTCCTAAATTTGAGCTTGCGGATAGCTTTCTTGGGGAGCCACTATCCTTCACTCCGCCTGCGTTGTCGCCTGGAAGAATCTATCGCCTCCAAATAACTGACCCATCAGGTGCCATTGTGAGAACAGCGGTATTCGACCGTCCAGAAAACCTGCCATTTCTGGCCTTTGACCTCAATGCACCGCACGGCTACTATTCTGCGACATTGATCGATGTTGCCACGGGCCTGGATTCAACCACGCAGTTCCTCGTCCAAAAGGCGAGGGATTGAAAACAATGAAGTTCCCCATTAACACCCCCATAAACACAAAAGGATAAAAGCCATGTCAATATTAGCCGTAAACGGCGGAACTCCGCTCTATGAACTTGGATGCATGAAGACAATTCCCTGGCCGCCTGTGAGCGATGTCACAGCCGACCATCTTCGCGAGCTTTATCTATCGCGTGCCTGGTCCTTCAACAGCCAAACAGAACAGGATTTCGAGAAGGCGTATGCCGCCTATCAAGATGCCAGGTTTGGTGTATTCATGACCAATGGTACAGTCACGCTGGAGTGTGCACTGCTGGCTCTAGGTGTCGGGCCTGGTGATGAGGTCATTGTCCCTGGGCTGACCTGGATGGCCACAGCCATGGCCGTACATTATGTCGGAGCCACGGTTGTCTTCGCCGATGTGGAGCCCGATACACTCTGCTTGGACCCGAGCTCTGTCGATGAGCGCATCACGGAACGCACCAAAGCGATCATTCCCGTGCATCTCTATGGCTCCATGGCCGATTTGGAGAAGCTACTGGCCATTGCCAAAAAGCACGGCATCGCCATCATTGAGGATTGTGCACACATGCAGGGTGGCAAGTGGGCTGGCAAGGGGGCTGGCAGCTGGGGCGACGTCGGTTCTTTCAGCTTCCAACAGAGCAAGACCCTTTCCTGCGGCGAGGGCGGCATCTGCATTACAAACGATGAAAAACTGGCTCTTCGCATCTACCGTGCCAAGCACATCGGCTACTCGCCCAGCAGCCAGCAGGGAAATGCTGACGCACACCCCGATGCAGGACTCTACTGCCACAACTACCGCGGACTTGCCTTTCCTGCACTTATCCTTCTAGAACAGTTGCCTGGGCTGGACGCCATACTTGAACGCTACAACCAGTTCTACTTTACGCTGAAGGAGGCGGTGGCAGACGTGGAAGGTTTCTATCTGCAAGCGCAGGGACGCCTGGCAACCCGCCAGGGATATTACGCCATGGGCTGCGTCTTCGAGAAGGATTCCTGGGGGAATGTGCCAAAGGCGCGGATGTCTCAGGCACTTGTGGCGGAGGGCATGCCATTGCAACTTACCTACGGCCCCGTTTATGAACATACTCTCTTCAACCTCGCACCTGAACACTTCCGCAATGACGGCTGCCCCACGGTTGATATGCTGAAACAATGTGCCTTCAATCTTGGACATCGCCAGATGTATAACTTGGACAATGTCGAAATCTTCTCCAAGGTCATCCACAAGCTTTCGGAGAACAGACGCGAGCTTGCAGAGTAAAATAGGTTTTTAGTTCGAGGTAATTTCAAAACTAGCGCGATGACATCGCGCTAGTTTTGAAATTACCTCGATAGTCTAGATGAAAGCTAAGGTGGTTTTATGAAAAAACGTCTTTTCCTTTTGTTAACCGTAGCCGCCATGTTTTGGATGATGGGGGTACAGGCAGGCGAGATTCTCTGCGAGGCAGGCGGCTTTGCTGGGCACCTCCAGGGGATTTCTGCAGACGCAACGGGGATTTACTGGTCGTACTATGACACTATCGTCAAGACGGACTATGCAGGTAAAACCTTGGTCTTGGTTAAAATACCTCGCCATTCGGGCGACCTTTGCGCAGCAAACGGGAAGGTTTATGTCTCTGTCTGCTACTATGATTCCAAAATGGTTGCTGACGAGGGGGGCAGCGGCTGGATTTATATATACGATCGCGAACTGAAGTTTCTGCAAAAGGTCGCCTTGCCTGATACCCCGCGGCCAGACGGCATCACCTTCTTGAACGACAAGTTCTATATTGCGGGGGATGAATTCGGAAAGGAACCGCATCCCCTCAACACTATCAGTATCTATGACAAGGAGTTGAAATTTGAACGGAAAGTTACCATCGACATCGGTAAACCAACCCAATACGGCGCGCAAACGCTTAATGCGTTCGAGGGGAAGATCCTCGCCTCCTTCTATGCCAAAGACGGCAATACCGTCTTTCTGGAGCTGCCAGACCTGAAGGCAGCCGAGTCCTTCTCTCTTTCACTTAACGTTGGTTTTGCTGAGATTCCACCTGAATTGGCCGATGGACGGAAACTCTTCCTCGCAGCACGCATTGTTGGCACGAGAGGCGACTACAGCGGAAAGGCCCTTATCTATGAACTGCGTGATGGCAAGCCCGTCCACGGAGACCTCAAACGGGAATAAGACAAGGCTTGAAGAAAGGCAAACCTCAAATCCACTTGTGTTTCGGATAGCGGCGGGCTAATTCCGTGCGTATTTTGGGATAGAGAACATTCCAGAAGTTGGCGAGGTCATCGGTAATCTGGACTGTGCGGAAATTGGGGGCAAGGATGTCAAACAGGATTTTGACACGGCCAGCCGCTATCACGGGACTTTCTTTCACATCGTAGAAATCCTGGATTTTGCCGCGCCCCCGTGGGGCTTGACCGACAGCATATTCAATCTTCATGCGGTGTCCATTGGGAAAGTGGAGGAACGCGGGAGCCATTTTATCGACAAACTGCTGCTGTTCGTAGGTCAAAAGCTGCTTGACAAAAGGCAGGCACTCCTTGTTTTTCAACGCACGGATGGCGTACTCTCCCTCGCAGATGAAATGGAGTACCTTCTGGATGCCAGCGGAGTCATAGACAGGCAGATTCTCCTCTGGAAACACGGAGGCCACCCAATTGACGCGCTCAATCCAACGCTCCACATCCGCGTCCCATTTGGGCAGATTCGGCTTTGTGATTTCCCCATTGAATATTTGCGCCGCCAGAATATCTGCCGCCTTTTCGGGGTCGGCATCGTTGCGGATTTTCTCCTCAAGGCACAGGCCCAGACAATTTAGAGCTCGTCGCCGCATCACTTGCTGTTTTGCATCGTCCCAGAAGACCTCATCAATATCTTCCCAGGCATCGGGGAAGAATTCGAACAGCCAATCTTCCTTGACCGCACTGGCCAGCGACAGCACCAGCTTGCTGGACTGCACGCCACTCCCAGCTACTTCACGTATCTCGCCTGCAATGAAAAGCGGCTCGCTGCGCACGACGCTCTCGGTGGCCAGTTCACCGCGCTTGCCATTCGGCAGGAAACAGACCAGCGTTCCCTCGTCCCGACGTCGCGCAATGCGGTCTGGAAAAGCACGCAGGAGGCACTTGAGTAAATTCCCCTCGGGAGTCTCTGCATTGTCCTTTTCCCATCCATAGCGTCGGCCTAGCGAGCAGTAGTCCTCTGCTGCACGGCAGACATCACGCGCGGCGCCTGGATTCACGCCCAGTGTGCGGCAATAGTCTGCATCAAAATGTTGTGAACGCGCCTCTTTTGCCAAGTCGATGTAACTCAGGAAATCAGATGGAAGCAGCTTATCCTCTTTCGCCTTCTTCTTTGCGGCATATCTGCGCTCACGGTTGACTGCCCTCGGGCTGCTGCCCGCCGTGACAAGTGTGCGCTCGGAAAGGATGGCCGCCGCCCAGGCGCAAAGATGAAAGCATCCGCTTTCTGCACCCATCCACATTAAAAGCGTCAATCGTGGATGCGCTGGGAAGGCGTGCAGCTTACGGCCCAACTCGGTCAGCCCGCCAATCTGCGGCTTCAAGTAGCCCAGTTTCTCCAGCATGGCCACCGCCCCTTCCAACATCTTCTGTGGCGGGGCCTCGAACCACGGGAACTCCGCAGGACGGTTGTAGCCAAAGGCGCTGACTGCTAGAATCGCATCCGCCAAATCCACACGCTGGATTTCAGGCAGCGTGCGCGAGTTTTTCGCGCTATGGTCAATCCACGTCCAAAGCCGACAGCAGGTGCCTGGACCCTCGCGCCCTGCGCGTCCTGCACGTTGGTCAGCTGAATCTCTAGCAATCGGCACGGTGTCGAGGGAATCCACGCCGCGTACAGGGTCATAGCGATTGATGCGTGCATAACCGCTGTCGATGACATGGCGCACGCCTGGAATGGTCAGCGACGTCTCCGCAATGTTCGTGGCGACAATCACCTTGCGCTTTGCCGAAGGCTCCATTACGCGTCGCTGCTCGTTGGGTGGCAGGTCGCCGTAAAGGGGCAGTATCTCTAGCTTCTCCGCATTGCGCAGATGGGAAAAAGCCTCGATGGTCTTGCGTATCTCATATCCACCAGGCATGAAGACCAGCACATCGCCTGCAACGCCTGAATCCAGTAGCTCTGCTAGTGCCTGCGCCGCCGCTTTCGCAGTCCCCAACTGCTGGCGTTCCCGATTGCAGTATGAAATCTCCACGTTGTAGAGGCGTCCGTCGGACTTGACTTCTGGCGCGTCGTCCAGATAGGCGCAGACGGGACGCGCATCCATGGTGGCGGACATCACGAGAACTTTCAAGTCGGGGCGCAGGGCCTGGCGTGAATGCCACGCCATTGCAAGTCCCAAGTCCGTGTTCAGGCTACGTTCATGGAATTCATCGAAAACCACGGCTCCCACGCCTGGCAGGGAGGGCTCCGCCACCAGCATCCGCGTCAGAATCCCCTCGGTAATGAAGACGATGCGGGAGGAGGACGAAATCGCCTTTTCATAGCGTGTCTGGAAACCTACCAGCTCGCCTAGCTTGCAGCCCATTTCGGCGGCCACGCGCTCTGCGAGCATCCGTGCCGCCAAACGTCGCGGCTGCAATACCAGAACACACTCGTTCGCGGGCAGCGTCTCCAGCACGAACTTGGGCACCTGCGTCGATTTGCCTGACCCCGTCGGTGCCGTAATCACCACACGTCCGCTTGACAGTGCAGAGAGTATCTCCTCTCTGACGGCATATATGGGGAGAGACTGGAAATCCATTAGCTATGCGCGCAGTTTGCAGCATTCCTCAAAGGCGGCTTGCAGAATGGCCTGCGCACCTTTGGGGGATGTTGCCGCAAGGGCATGTGCCTTCTCCTGCGCGGGACGATAGACCGCCATCATGCGCGCCTCCAGCTCTGTGAACTTGCTCAAATCGGAGTTAATGCCAAACTCCTTCTGACTTTCGAAAGCTGCGTCCGACCAACTGCCATCGACCATCTGGACAGGGTACTGCGACACGCACATCGGTATAGGCATGAAGACCGTTTGGTCCTGGGGGCCAATCGCCAGGTACGCAGTGCTCAGGAAGGGGTATTCACTGTCGATTTCAAACGTGGAGGAGGAGTTGGAGAAATCCGTGCAGACGGCGCGGTTCATCCTATCGACCGTGCCCTCGCGGCTGCGTGCTATCGCCCAGACATCTTCAAGCGAAACCTTGCCCTTCTCCTTCAGCGCGTTGCGAATCCCTTCGCGCACCTGGCACTCGCGCTGCGTGTTGCCTACAATTTCGCGGTAGTTGATGATAGAGTGGCACTCCATTGTTGGCAGACGCCACGCATTCGCGCGGATGAGGAACTTGTCCTCCATAAATGCAGTTGCATAGTAGGTGGCCGTATTCTCTGCAATCAATCCGCGACGGGTATCGGCCATCATGAAAATGGAGCCTCTCCCTCCATGTGAATAGCAGCCATTATCAATGATGTCCTTGTAAAGCTCCAGAGCCTCCTCAATGGAGGCGCACCGCTCCAGCATGCAACGCGCCATGTTCGGAGTGGGCAGGCCAGGGAAGTTGTTTTCCGTTGTTGGCTCACCGCTGTTCATAATGATGGCCAGACCGTATTCATTCATGCCCATGCATGGTGCCATTCGTCCAATGTCCCCCAATCCAATCCAGCGATGGGCTTTGCTGCTGCATTCTGTGCGTAGTCGTTTGATGGTAATCTCGTGGCAAGTAGCATCGCGCACCTTGTGCAGGATTCGCCGTCCGCTTGCGCTGATCTGCGGGTTGACAAGCCAACTGGTACACTCGTGTGGTGGCTTCGGCTTGCAGACATCCCTGCCTAGCTCGCAATAGGCGAATGTACCAGATTCAAGCCCCATGGCCTTGTCGCAGATGTCAAACTCCTCCAGCCAATTGGGAGCATATCTCTGCACAATCTCAAGATACTTTTCGGTTGCTTTTTTTCGTTCATCATTCCATTCAACGGGCTTTTTTTCAAGCCTTGGTTGCCAGTAGCGGCGGCAGTAGTCGCCAAATTCTGCCTTCGTCAAATCCTTTGCTGTCTGAAATTCCATTTGCCATTACCTCTTTTGGAAGCTAGTTGAAAATAAAGTAATATAGTTGTTGAAAATCTGCTCTGCAAGGGCTTCTAGTGCAATTCTTCGAGTTTTAGCAAGTGCTTTTACGACGCCAACGGTCTGCCAGGGATAACTGAATGCTCCACGATAAGGTATTTGCGGCAGGTCGGGCGCATCCGTTTCGACCAGCAGCCGTTCGGCGGGAACATACGCAGAAACTCGGCGCAGCCGCTCGGCTTCAGGATAGGTGACTGGGGAACAGAAGGAAATGTGCAGCCCTCTGTCGAGAATCTGCTTTGCCGTTTCCTTGCTACCTGTGAAGTTGTGGCAATAACCGCACAGTTCATTGATGCGCAGCTCCTTGAGGATTCCGAAGAACTCCTGCCAGGACTTGCGGTTGTGGATGCAGGCTGGCAGACCATATTGCACGGCTAGTTGCAGTTGCTCTGCAAAGGCCCGCTCCTGAAGAGCCTGGTTTTCGCGTCCGTTCCAGAAGTCCAGCCCGATTTCGCCAACGGCGGTAATCTCGTTGGCCTTCAGGTGTTGCTCCAACTGCGCCTTTGCTTCCGCCGTCCATTGTTCAGGCCAGAAGGGGTGGATGCCAAGCGCAGGCTGTATTTCAGGGGCTTCCTGCGCCAGTTGCATCACGCGTGGCCATTCGTCAAACTGCGCGGCATTTGCCAGTGCACCGACGAGACCGTTACGACGGCAATCCGCCATCCACGACACGCGTGCCTCCCAGATGCGAGCATCCGCCAGATGCGCATGGCAGTCCGTCACTTTCATGCATGAAAGCCCCCAGACTGTAGGATAATTGCATCCACCGTCTGTACCATTTTCTGGCAATCAATGGATGCGTTTTTCCCCCACGCTTCCACATTCAAGCGGAGCTTGGGTTCATTGCCCGACGGGCGCAGCACAAACCACCAGCCGCTTTCGCCATCATCCTGCACGAGCTTCAAGTCAGGTGCGGGCAGCTCCTCGGGGCGATACTCCCCTTGCGCCTCAAATACCCGCTGGGCACTGCACTCCGTATCTACCCTGCATTCATAACGTTGTGCGCCAGGGAAGGCGTTTGCCGCCGCACGGAGTACCTGGGAAATGGCCTTCTTGCTGGGCAGGTTATAGTTGATTTCGCCAGACCAAACGTACTCCTTGCGCCAGCCTGCCAGCAAATCTGCCAGCTTCTCGCCTTGTTCGCGAAGTTCCCAGGCAAGCGAAATCATGTTGAGGCTTGTTAGTACCCCGCTGTCAACATACGAGAACTCGGGGTAGAAGTAATGCCCCGAATGCTCGCCAGCGAAAAGCGTGGCCTCCTTGTATTTTGGGGAGCGCATGAGCTGTTTGATGCGCCCATGGCCGACTGGCGTGTCAACCAACGTGACATCGGAGCGGTCGCCGAAGAGCGTCTTCAGCAAGTGAGAGCAGCAGAGGTTTCTCATGATGACAGCGGGGGTAACGACGACGTTTTGTCGTCGAATCGAATACCGTTTCAGCTTCGCTTGCGCGATGAGCGCCAGTACCTGCGAGGGGATGATCTCCTTACCTGTGGAATCAACGAAGCCAGCGCGGTCGGCGTCGCCATCGAAGCCAATGCCCAAATCCGCTTTGTTTTTAAGTGTGAGTCTGCTGAGGCGCTGCATGAAATCTGGCAAAAGCGGGTTAGGTACACCTTGCGGAAAATCGCCATTTGGTTCGCCTTCCAAGATGATGGTTTGCAGCCCTTTTCGCTCCAGTAGAGCTGCCAGAGGGGCAAAGGCGACGCCACCCATGCCGTTTCCAGCTAGAACAACCACCTTGAAGAGGGGCTTGTTACTGTCAGGACGCTTATTCAGCCCTGAAAACGCCAACAGATGTTCCGCATACGCATCAAAATCCATTGTGACCTGTTGAGTGGCCAGCAATTCATCAGCCCGTTTCCCGAGATAGGCCAAGTCCTCTTGTCCGAATGGGATGCAGTGCCTATGGATGAACTTGACGCCGTTGTACTCTTTGGGGTTGTGGGAGGCGGTGACCATCGCGCCCGCCGCAAACTCGTCTGCCATCTGACCGCAGACATAATAGACGTGTTCTGTCGAGACAAGGCCCAAATCTTTATAGCGTCCTCCTGCCTTCACGATACCCAGCATCAATCCCTGGGCTATCTCCGTATTGCCGTGACGGCAGTCGTGGCCTATCGCGATACACGGCGAAGCCTCGCCTAAGGTAATTAGCCGTTCCACGACAGCCTGCCCCAGAGCTTCTGCGACCTTACTGTTCAACTGCGTGGGGTAAAGTCCGCGTATGTCATCACGCTTCAAAAATGTCTGTGAGGGTGATTGCATAATTTCATTACCTCTTTACATAGATGCAAGGGTAGCCGCGAGTGTCTAGCACGACAAGCAATTCCTGTTCGATGAGAACGCTCACAAGGCGATTGATGGCATTGGTGTCCATGCGAGACAAAGCCCCATGATAGGGGTTAGACGTAAGCACCGCACTCGCATCATCCTCACCATGCAGCATGGAGACGATGCGCTTGCGCCCAAACTGTCCGTCGATGGATTCGACTGCTTGAAGGACGATTGCCGAATTTCTGTCAAACGATTTTGATGTCTTCTTCTGGCTGCGACAGTTGTCGCAGATCTCGCACTTCCATTTACCGATTTTCTCGCCGAAGTAGCGGATGATGAAAGCCTGCCGACAGAGAGAAGTCTGGCAGTACTTGCGGATGGTCTCCAGGCGTTCCGTGTCCCTGTCACGCTTGGCATTCAAGTCTTTCATATCCAGTTGGAGCGTGGGGTTCTGCCCCAGTTCCGTCAATTGGATGCACTCGTCTGGCGCGGTTTCAAACCAGGTAATGACGGTGTTGTTGAGGGCCTGAAGCACCCGCTCCACTTGCGGCATGGAGAGCCCCGTCAGACCTGCAAGACCATCGAGGGTGGTCGAATAGGAGCTTAGGTTGTTCGCTAGAAAAAACTGCGCCATTTTCGCGAGGAAAAGCGAGCGCTGTGTCAAAGGAGACGGATTCAGCGAAATGGTCGATGGGGCTTGCGTGAAAGACAATACCCCCTCTGCTCCGTATGAAAGCGTCGTGCGCTCGATGATGCCGTGCAGCTCCAGGATACCAAGGGCCGTCTGTATCATCCGCTCATTATAGCCCGTCAATGCGTTCTCCACATCCTCTGGGTGAATGGGCTTGCCAGGAAAACGCGCGTTATGCACAAGCAGACGCCGATGAAGTTCCGTGAAAAGTGCTGGCGGCGGATTGTTCTGGTCCAGCAGATACTCTTGGATCTTTATGTCCTTGTAGGAGAAAAGGACGGTGCAGGTGGCGGGGTTTCCGTCGCGCCCCGCGCGTCCCGCTTCCTGATAGTAGGCCTCCAGGCTCTTCGGGATGCCGTAGTGGATGACGCGCCGTATGTCAGGCCTGTCGATGCCCATGCCGAAGGCGTTTGTCGCGGCAAGGATGGGGCATGGGTCATTCATGAAGTAGTCCTGTGCCTGTTTGCGCTCGCTGTCCTTCAGCCCCGCATGGTAGGCGACGCATCCAAAATCCTCCGCGAGGCTGTCCGCGTCCTTGCGCGTCGGGGTGTAGATGATAGTGGGTTCCTTCTTGCGGAGCATCTGTTTGATGCACGAACGCTTGTCGTAATCCGAGGAGCAGTTCAACACCTCAAACGAGAGGTTTGGACGCTTGAACCCCGAGACGATGTCCTGCATGTTCTCGCGCTGCAGTTGAAGCTTGATGTCTTCCCGCACGGCAGGGGTGGCTGTCGCCGTGAAGGCCGCATACTGGCAGTTCTGCAATTCAGGGGTGTTCTGCCAGATGCGTCTGTAGTCGGGGCGGAAATCGTGCCCCCATTGGCTGATGCAATGCGCTTCATCAATGACTACTATCGAGGGCGGTACGTTCAGAAGCAGATTTCGGAACGCGCTTGAGCGGAAGCGCTCTGGAGCGACATAAAGAAACTTGACGAGACCATTGGCAGCAGCCGTCAGCGCCCTTTGCTGTTCGGAGAAGGGGATCGCACTGTTGATGCAGGCTGCGCTCAGATTCTTTGTATTCAAAGCATCCACCTGGTCCTTCATCAGTGAAATCAGAGGCGATACCACCAGACCATAGCCTGGGCGCATCAGGATGGGCAGCTGATAGCACAGCGATTTCCCCGCACCTGTCGGCATTACTACGCACAAATCCTCCCTGCCAAGCAGACGCGCCACAACCTCCTCCTGGGCATGGCGAAACTCATCATACCCGAAGAAATGCTTTAGTGCGTTTATTATCTCCGTCTCAGACAACTTTGTTCCTTTAGCTTCTTATGCCTGGTATGCTTTTGAAATAGCCTCTTTTCTTAATAATTTAGCATTATCGCCCCCTTTTTCTACCAGAAAACACTAAATTGGAGCGATGATTTGAAGGCTTCGGTTTTGAACATATATTATGTTCGTTACATTGTGGCATCCTCTGCTTTCCCAATAATTCTGATTTTGGAATTATTCATATAAACATGGAATACAACACATTATTCAAGAAACTGAAATGCGGCCCAATGGGCATGGTCGCACACATCACCGTCAACGGAAAACCGCAGATTTCAAAGAAATGCGATGTTTTCTATGACAAGAAGAATCATTTTGCGCAGCTTTCCATGCGTTATGATGACTTCCAAGACGATATCTATCTCAAGGAAACAGGTACGGATATCATCGGGAAGCGAGTGCTCCAGAATACCTCGCAGCAAAGCCAGAAGCTCGACGAGATGGTCGTAGAGTTCAACGGCATTACGTTCGGTCTTTCCCCCAGAGACGACTTTTTCTATCACAACGAGAACCCACGTATCTACGAGGTGATGACCTTCCCCGTCGATTACAAGCGTTCAGCGACGGATGCCAAGGACACGGGCTTCGACTTCGTGGCAGGCAACCGCTGGGCGGATCCAGGCACCTGCGGCGACCTCATCGGCGCCTCTATCTACCAGCCATTCCCTGCAATATTGCTGGGCAACTACAAGACTAGGCATGGCCTCGTCCATGGCACGCTCAGCCAAAAGGTCTGCTACCACTGCTATCTCGTCGCACACGACAACGATGCCGTCAAGCTCACAGTCTTTTCCCGCTTCAAGGGCACAAAGACACTCACAATGGCCCCAGGACGCATTATCACGGATGAATGGTACCTCGGCTCCACGGAGCACGCCGACGACCTTGACCACCTCTTTGACAACTACACGGCCATTCTCCGCAAGTTCCTGCCACCTATGCACGGCGCCACCGACGTCAACCGCCTCTCAATGGTATGGGGCTCGTGGAACGACGGTATCTACAGGGACATCTCCGAGAAGATGCTCCTTCAGGAGGCAAGGCACCTTAAGAAGCACTTCCCGATGGTGGAGTGGATACAGGTTGACGACGGCTATGCCGTCAACGTCCCGCCCGCGCATGGACTAGGAGTCCCCTATGAGGGCGACAACGGCATCGACAAGAACAAGTTCCCCAACGGCATGCGCCATTTCACGGACGAGGTACGGAAAATCGGCCTTAAACCAGCCATCTGGATAGGCGGCTTCTGCCCCAAGAAAACCCCAATCTACAAGGAACACCCCGACTGGTTTATCGACTACGACTACAGGGTGCCGAACAATGCGCCGCTTGACCCCACCCTCCCCGATGCCCGCAAGTACATGACCAGCGCTCTCGACACGCTTATCCTCGAATACGGCTTCGATGGCGTCAAGCAGGATTTCTGGAGCTATGCCTTCGAGGACAGCCACGACCTCTTCAACGGCCCTCGCGACCATTCAGGCTACGAATACCGCGACTGGTGGCTCAAGGAGTTCCGCAAGCGTCTGCCCGCATACGCGCATTTCCAGTCGGGCTGCGACATCGCCATGGGCAACCCCTTCCTGGGCGAGTTCTACAGCAACTACCGCTATGGCATCGACATCGGCTCGGGCAACTGGGACTACGTCAAGACCAACTTCCTGTGGGGTGTCGCATGCTTCGCAACGCATACAAACGACCTCTTTGTGCCGAACAGCGACAGTGTGGGCCTCTTCCCTGGCCTCAACGACACCGAGGCGATGTTCTGCCTTAACTACTGCCTTATGACGCACTCCATGGTTGAAATCGCGGGCAAACTCAGCCAGGCGCCTGATTCGTCGCGGCTCAAGGCTCTTAAGAAAGCCGTCTGCTGCCCTAACAACGGTGCCGATGTCTTCTTGGCGAACTATGACTACAGGGACCACCAGCACCAGATTCCTGAAGTCCTTTACTTCAACACCCCCTTCTTCGCGCTGAAGGCATCTGGCGATGCCGTGCCGCTTTGCACTATTGGACTTTTCAACATCGAAGAAAACGATAAGATCATCACCATCCGTCCCAAGGACTTCAAGTTGCCAAAGAGTTGTGACGGCTATATGCTTACCGATGTCTGGACAGGAGAGTTTTTTGCATTTGATCAAAGTGCTTCCATCCCCGTCGTTGCACATGGTAGTCGTCTGCTGGTTGTCAATCATGCGGAAGGTCAACAACTCGTTGATTCTAACATTGGCGCCTTCGACGTCACCTCAGCAGGTGAAGGGAAATATGTCCGCTTCATAATCAATGCGCGATACAAGCAACCCGAAGCGTGCCTTTGCTTTGCAAAACCGCTAGAGCAGGTGGTTATCGCACACAACAACACCTACCTCAATTACAAAGTTGACGACTGTTGTCTTCTTTTCAACCTGCCTTCTTCTGGTAAGTTGATAATCCAAATGAAGCTGTAATGAAGCTTTTTTCTTATTTTTTGTAAATCTACTCTGCACGCCATGAACGCAGGTTGCAGAAGCCCTTGCCAGGGACGAAGAGAATCAACTTGTGCTGCCCAGAAACAGGTTTGCGGAATACGATGCGACGTTCCTCAAATGCATTCCATGTGGCGGTTTTGAAGTTCCTGTCGATTTCCAGTTCACCATATAGGTTCTCCGCATCGACTCCATCCAGGAAGAGTTTCAGTTCGCCGCCTTTCGGTTCACCGCAGGCAACCTCCACGACCAGCTCTTTCTTGGGACTATCCCCGAAATCAACCGTTCCAGGGCAGAGCGTCGCGTATGAAACAAAGTCAATCCTGCCTAGTTCCCTGCTTGCGCGGCATCCCTGGATGAAGGCCGAATCAATGAAATTGGCACCTTTGGTTGCGTCGATCGGCTCTGTGTCAGGCCAATCATGCTTCACGAATGGGTCTGGCTCCGATAACGTTTCGCGGACTTTGACAAAGTCCTCCTCAATCTTCGCCATAAGGGCTTGGGGACGCTTTGACTCTGGATATGCCACCATCAGCATCAGCATCCTCGGGTTCAGGGTGAATTCCAGTTCAGCCATGTCACTGATGATTGTGATGCTGGAGGTGGCTGCATCGCAGGAGAGTATCTCAATCTTGCACTGCTTGGAAGGCAACTCAAAGCGCACCACGTTTGAATGGGGCGTTGCCTCCGTGTTGATTAGAATCACGATCCGTGTCTCGCCATAGTCCCAGGCAGCGCATTGAACCTGCGGCTTGGTGACAAAATGCGTGCCGAACTTGTCCCAAAAACGCCTGATTCGCGGCATCTCCCGTAGCATCACGGGTTGACGCGCCATCTGGCCTGCATTGAAAAAATCAAGCAAGGCATGACGGGTCCAGGCTAGACGTTTCGCATAGCGCCGCAGTTCATGATTCGGAGGAGCCAGAAGCTCCGTGGGCATGAAGATTCCTGGCTGCTCGGAGTTGAGGAGCTGTTCAGCCGTCGTCTGGAAACGGGCCCCTGTCGTCATGGCGTGGCGGTTGTAGAACTGGATACGTCCTGAATAGACCAGAGGGAAAAGCGGCACCTGGTTTTCATGTATCCAACGATATGGCTGATAGATGTCCAGCAGCGTGCAGAACTGCTCGACGGCATCCTCTGTGGAGAGCACCATCTCCTTGCCCTGTGATGACCAATAGTCGCGGAGACGACGCAACAGTTTGGCATAGCCATCGCGGTAGCTGGAAAACCACTCCGCATAGCGGTGGCCGTGGCTTGCGACGTGGCATGGCGGCGGGAGACCTGCTCCAAGCTGGTCGATGTAGAGTCCGTTCAGTCCCTGCATCGTGATGGTGCGGATGAACTCGAAGAAATGCTCCTGGTATTCAGGGGTTGCAGGGCAAAGCGTGTCGCAGGGGTTTTTGTACATTTCGCGGACGGGTTTCCCGTCGCTGACGATGTTCATCCGATGGCCGAATTTGGAGTACATCCAGTCTTCGCCGCGCCTGTCCTTTTCCGCCCAAAGGCGTCCGTCCATATATGGCATTGTGCATAATCCATGCTCCTTCAGGACCTTGACGTATTCAATCCACTCAGGCGTGGCGCGCATGGTTGGCGAGAGATGCGTCCCGATGCCCTGTTCCCACCAATACCAAACATCCCCCACGTAGAAGTTCTGTCCGAGGTAGTCTTTCAGAGCGAAGAGTTCATCAGGAATCTTTCCCGAATAGTTTGCATTCACCCAGATGCAGTTCCCCATGATATCCTTGCGGGAAGTGGTTTTCGGGAGTTTGGGAATCCACCAGTCCGCCTTCATGGCGGCGACATCCGCCTTGTAGATGAGCCCTGCGTCATACCAGTCTCCGCGAAACAGCTCCAGCACGGCAGAAGTGCTTGTGTCAAACTCGTTGGGTTGCCCTGGATTGTCGTATGGAACACGCCAGGCAATGGAGCCGTCCAGCCGTCCTGGCGCGCCGATGAAGAGCATCTCCTTGCGCCGTGCCCAGGGGTCCTGCGTCGCAATGTAAACTCCTCCCGCCTGGTCGTAATAGGAGCAGAACTGCATGGAGCAGACGGAGCGCGGGTAGTAGGTCGCATAGCGCACGTTGTTCACACAAGGATTTTCATAGACGACTCCAGAACCTTCTGGCACGACCAAGGCATCGTTTTCGCCGAGCTGGCGCAACGAACATTTGGGATAGAGGACGGAATGCAGCGTCTGGCCTGCCTTTAGGGAGGCTGCCTTGTGGGTGAACTCAAGCCGCTTACCGTCGAACGCAAACGAGCTTCTGGCACTCAGGGCGAGTGAATCGCTGTCGTATTGTATGTCGAAGTGCCATTTGCCAGAGGCATCCCGTTTGGGAGGTTCCTCAAGTCGGGAGGAGACCCGTCCGTCAATTGCCTCGAACAATTCCAGATGGCTGCTCTTCATGGTTCCATCCCCCGCTTTCTTCCAATGCTCCAACGTCCAATTGACAAAGGCGTTGTTTCCCTTCAGCAGTTCACGTTTGGCTTTTCTGTCGTACCAGGAGCAGATGCCGACATGACCATCGACATTCACCAGAACCAGGCAAGATTCCCCTCCATCCAGAACCTGCAGTGCCTTTGGTGCGTCTGCCATGATGGCGCGCCAGTCGTAGTGCGGGGTCACGACGATGGCCAGATTCCGTATTGCGCTTTGTATTTCAGGCGCAAGTCCCTTTGCGGAAAGCTGACGTTCCTCGTCTTCGGTCAACTTGTATTCAACTGTGAAGGCTGGCTTGGCCAACTTCTGCGCGAGAACGATTTCCCGTATTTCGGCCAGACTGAGAACGCCCTCATAGACACGAGCATCCGCTATTTCGCCTCCAAGACTCCACGGTGGCCCCATGACACTGTTGAAGCCTATCTCCAAAAGCGATTTCCCCTTGTCCAGCCTCACATTCTTGAACTGGTACTTGCCGCAGCTAACGCCGTCTTTATAAAAGACGTATTCGACCCATTCCTCGGCGTCGTTCCAGTTCAAACGGTATTCCAGGGACATGGCGACATGATGCCATTCTGCGTCATCCTGCTTGAAAACATCAGGTGCCCGTGCATCAACGGCCCATTTCCCGTCAACCTTGCCATTTGCATAGAAAGTGTTTTTATACTTGCTCATGACAAAGACCCCTGGTTTGGCGAAAAAAGAATCCATAAGCACGTTGGTATCGTCGTTTCCAGGCAGGTCCTCACGTCTGTAGAGTAGCATGAAGGTGTAGTTTTTGCTAACGTCAAAGTCCTCAGTACCCTCCACGATAACCTTGCTGGTACGCCCGTCCATCTTCAGGATTTCGCCACTGGTTTCAACCTTACCCTGAATTTGCGCCGCATACTGACTGTCCGTCCCCAAATTGGGCACCCTTCCATTTTCCGCCTTGGAAAAATCAAAGCGCATCAAAGGCTCTGCCGCTATGCAGAAAATGGAGGCAACGATAAATGCAAGTATGCTTCTCATTTGTTTACCTCCTGTGCTGTTTTGTCAAAGCAGAGCCGTGTCTCGAATCGCAGTTCCGTGGAGTCGGCAGACCATTTTTGCTGCCCTATTGCATCTTTGAGATACAGAAAAGTGTTTTCGGCTGGCTCCCTGCGAAGAAACACAGGATGGTCACCCAGCCGCAAATCCATGGAGGAATGATGCAGATGGGCTGGCTCTTGCTTTAAGTCCTCGTTGTATCGGAGGGCGGTTTTCAGCTCTACTTTGCCATATCGCTCAAAGGGAAGATAACGCCATCGGAGGGAGCAAAGTTCGACATCATAGGTGATACCGCTTTTTTTGCGGAGCAGCACCGTGATGTCAATCTCGCCGCTGCCACGCTCAAGTTCATAGCGGTAAATGGCCTCGACATTGTCATCAGGCTTGTTGAACGGTGATTTGCCATAGCAGAAATTTCCCTGACATTCGATGATGAATCGCAAGGCATTGTTTTCAATTACTCTGAACGTCGCCCATCGCTCCTCCCTTAAATAGGCTGTCATCTTGTCATGGACGATGCTGTCTGCAAAGACGAAGAACGGAAACTCAGCATCGTCTGCACTTTTGAACCAAACGGGAAACATGCACCCCTGGAAGAAGGTGCATTTCAACACCCCCGTGTCAACCTCCCAGTGTTTGGTGGCGGAATCATATCGACCTAGATCCGCCAAGGCGGACATACAAGCCAAAAGAAGCAAAAAAAAGTGCTTGCCTAGTGTTGCTTTCATATAGAGTGCCTCATTGGAAGGAATAAGAGTATAGTCAGTTGAAGAATGAGATCTCCCCGTTATGGCTTGGGGCAAATTTAGCCTATTTTGAGGAGCTTGTCAAGTAGATTCCTTTTAATTCAACGCTTTACTTTCCAAGGGGAGTTTGCGGAAGCCGCAAAGCGGTTGCGCACGCTGTGCGCAACCATGCGTAACATAGCTATTTTGTTTTTTGCCTCTTGATTATCTGCCATATTCGATTATAATATGCATTGTCAATTACTTCCCCTAAATAGCAAAACGCAGATTAGGGGAAAGATTTTTACAGATTGTTTTTATTTCCCCTAAATTGAAGAATACACTTTAGGGGAAATCATAGTTTGGGGCACAATTACAAATAATTAGCATTTTCTTTTGAGCTAGAGGGTGTTATGTTTTTTGGCAGAGAAGAGCAAATTGAACAACTGCAAAACCTTATGTGCAAACAGAATGCCTCGCTTGTAACGTGCAGAGGGCGTCGGCGCATAGGCAAAAGCACGCTCATAGAGGTTTTTGCCGAGCGTTCAGGATGCCGATTCATCAAAATCGAAGGGCGTCGTCCATTTAAAAGCTTGTCGAACGAAGATGAGCTTGTAACGTTCGCGCAGCAGTTGGCCGACCAGACGGAAGCAGAAAACACTCCCCCAGCCAGTTGGATGGATGCGTTCCGACGGTTGAACGCGCAGCTTCACAACGATAAATATACGGTAGTTTTGCTTGATGAAGTCTCCTGGCTGGCACATTATGACAAATGCTTTGCCGATGACCTGAAGATTGCCTGGGACAACCTCTTCAAAAAGCATAATCGACTGATGCTTGTCCTGTGCGGCAGCGTGTCAAGTTGGTTGCGGGACAACATCATCGATAATGGGGCCTTTATGGGACGCCGTTCGTTGGACATTGTCGTCAAGGAGCTACCCCTAAAAGATTGCGTAAAATTTTGGGGCAAGACAGCTTTGCGCATTGATTCTCGTGAAATCATTGACGTGCTGTCGGTTACAGGTGGCATTCCACGGTATCTTGAAGAGATTGACCCCTCTTGTTCCGCCGAGGAGAACATACGCCGCCTTTGTTTTCGTCCAAACAGTGTATTGCGAACTGATTTTGATGAGATGTTCCAGGATGTGATAGCGTTGGAACAGAATTTTACTGGAAGTGTTCTGCGGGTTCTTGCAGAAGGCTCCAGGACAGGGACTGAAATTGCGCAGGAACTCAAACAGGCGAAGGGGGGACGCGTTTCCGCTGTCCTTGACAGACTGGTGGAAGCTGGTCTGGTGGCGGCGGATGATTCCCTGAATCCAGAGACGGGGAAAAAGGCACGTGAGGTGCGATACAGACTGAAGGACAACTATTCCCGCTTTTATCTTCGGTACATCGAGCCTATGAAAAGCATCATTGACGCTGGGACGTTTGACTTGGTGACCTTGGAAGCCCTTGAGGGAATTGACTCGGTGATGGGCCTTGCCTTTGAGAATATGGTAATCAACAATTACCGAGAGCTGATTCCAACACTTAACCTCAAGGGAACAATTATCACGTCCGCCTCGCCTTACCGCCGAAAAGCCACCAATGGGAAACGAGGAAGGAAAGGATGCCAGATTGATCTTCTCATACAGACCAGACGCACCATTTATATTGTTGAAGTCAAACGACGCAAAGAGATTGGACGCGAGGTCATTGACGAAGTTGATGCAAAAGTCAGCGCATTGTCACGCCCCCAGGGTGTGTCGATTCGCACAGCACTTGTATATGACGGCCATCTTTCCGCCACCGTTGCTGCCGATGGCTATTTTGATGCGATTGTTCCGTTCAGCAACCTCCTGTCTTGAGAATCTAGAGAAAAGGGAAAAGTAATATCATCAACGCAGTTGTCATTTGTTATTCTTATGATATAATAACCATTGGATATTTGTTTTTAACATGGATATTTGTTTTTAACAACCACCTGCAAATTAAGGAGAGCATTATGGGGTATCTTATAGCCAGTGAAGCAGAAGCCAGACTCGCGAAAGTCCGTGAAATCATGGAGAAAGAGTCGTTGGACATCACGTTGATTTACTATGATGAATCGAACATCGGTAATGGCTGGTATCTTACGGGCTGGTGCCCTCAGTTTGAGAGCGGCGCCGTTCTGATTCCGCGCAAGGGTGCCCCGATGCTGCTGGGCGGTCCCGAAAGCGAGCCTTTCGCCAAACAGGACAGCGCCATCAGCGAGACACGCAACTTCCCCGTTTTCATGGTGCCAGATGAGGAGTATCCCGCCGCCACCATCATCGACTTCCCGAAACTCTTTGCCGAGCTGAAGGTGAGCGTCGGCGACATCAGGCGCATCGGCCTGGTCGGGGCAGGGCGCATGCCGCACGAGTGCTATGTTGGCATCGAGCAGGGTTTCAAAGGCTGCCAGCTGGTCGATATCACCGAGGCCTTCCTCAATTTGCGCTATCACAAGTCCCCATGGGAAATCAAGCAGATACGCTCCGCGTTCCTGCTGGCGGATGCCTGCTATGATGCCATGAAGGCGGCCATCAAGCCAGGAGCCTCTGAAATCCAGGTTGCCGCGGCGGGCGAATACGCGGCGCGCAGCAAGGGCGCAACGGGCTTCGGCTTCTCCGCCATCGTCGGTAGCGGTATCCGCTCCAACGCCGTCGTCCCCACCGCCACCACGAAGATCATGCCTGACGGCGAGACCGTGATGATTGGCATGGCTCCCAAGGTGAACGGCTATGCGGGCGTTATGGGGGACTACCTCCCCGTCAACGGCGAATATACCGCCAGGCAGAAGGAGTGCCTAAAGTATCTCCGCGAGGCTTTCTGCCTCACCAAGGAGATGCTGAAGCCTGGCTTGGTCGGCAAGGAGATTGATGCGCCCGCCCGCAAGTACTTCAGCAAGCTCGGCTTCTCCAACTACCTCGTCTGCCCATTCGTGCATACCATCGGCCTGCTGGAGGCGGAGGCTCCCTTCTTCGGTCCCAACAGCACCGACGTCCTGAAGCCAGGCATGACCGTCTGCGTCGATGTCTCCTTCTTTGGGCATCCAGAATTCAACGGCTCGCGCATCGAGACAGGCTATGAAATTACCGAGAATGGCCCTGTTGCCTTCAGTGCGAAGATGGACGCCATTCACACCAACCTGAACATCTGATGCATTTCTACGGCTGCACATCATCTGAACTTGACCAGGGCGGACGTATCAAGCTCCCGCTCTGGGTGCAAGGGGCCTTCTCGGAAATAGGCAAATCCGAAGTGATGCTCTATTGCCTGCCTGAGGGATGTCTGGCGGTCTTTCCGCTCTCCCAATGGCAGGAGTATCGCCAACATCCTTCACAACTCAATGAACTTCAGGAGCTTGCGTATCGCCGTCATGAGCGGTTGGTGGGCGCAAGGTCATTTCCTGGCGAAATCAGCAGCCAAGGACGTTTGCAGTTGCCAGAGCACCTGATGGAGGCTGCCTCCCTGAAAAAGGATAGCATGGTTGTGCTTGTCGGCGCGGAAAAGTGGTTTGAGATTTGGAGCCAAGAGCGCTGGGAGCATGAACAAAAGCAATTAGTGGTTAGTGATTAGGGATTAGGGTTTAGGGTTGTAAGCGAGCAATAACATAGCTCACGGTATTTATTCACTAACTACTAACCGCTCGCCACTAGAGGAACTCTCGAAGCCCTTGCCTACTGGAAAGTCAAGCGATTTGTGTTATATTAACGTATATGTTTTTTACTGAAATTGTTTTCAACCATTAAACAAGAGGAGACAGCAGTATGCGTTTTGGAAGATTTGCAGCCATTCTAATGGCGTGTGGCCTTGGTTTTACGGCCACTGCCGACCAGCTTAAGCTCGCCAATGGTTCCGTCATTGTCGGTACCATTGAGCAGATTTTTGAAGGCAAAGTCAAAATCAAGACCGACTTTGCGGGTGATTTGACCATTGATCAGGCTAAAATTGAGTCCATCAAAACCGATGCGAATGTGAACATGGCTACCGCCAGTGGCAAATCTCAGGGCAAAATCACAGAGGCGACTCCTGTGGCTGGCGTCACCGCTCTTTGGCCGATGGGTGCCGCAGATCCCACCCTTCCCAAGCCTCCCGAAGGCCGCAAGTGGAAGTATGAGGCCAGCATTGATATCACGGGCAAAACAGGCAACACCGAAAGGGCCTCCCAGGGTGCTGGTTTCAAGGCCACAATGACAGGTCCCGTCGATAGGCTCCTGCTCTATGTCAACGGCGCCCACACTCGTGAAAACCACGAAACTACGGAAAAGGAGTTCATCTTTGGGGCTGACTACGAGCACCGCATTGCCGAATCCTCCCACACCTGGTATGTTCGCAGCGAATATGAGTACGACAAAATCAATGACCTTGACCCCAGCATCACCAGTGCCGCTGGTTATGGCTGGTATGTTGTTGACAAGGATGACCTGAAAGTTCGGTTCCGCCTTGGTCTCTCCCATATTTACAAACACTATGCGAGCGATCGTGATACCGACAGCAGCGTAGGTGCAGAGGCCAATTACCACCATGAAATCAAGATTGATGAGTTCCTGCTTTTCAAGAAGCTGGGTACCCTTGTCACCGATGTCACCTACACCCCCTCCTTTGAGGACATGGATGACTACCGTATCCTGCATGAAAGTTCGCTTTCCATGCCTTTGGGCGGCTCCAAATTCTGGGTGCTTAAGATTGGTGTCACCAATGACTACCACAGCCAGGTTGCTCCGGAAACAAAACGTCTTGACACGACCTATTTCGCCAAACTCGTCCTTTCCTGGGAATAATGAGATGGCTTAGTTGCTAGTGTAAAAGGGGGGCATCCCGTGATGCCCCCTATTGTATTTTTCTCCACGGGAAATTTCAATGGGAAATCGGTGAGGATATTATGTTAATATCGGAAGTTCTAACTCCCTCTCTCATAAAGCTGAATGTTGAAGCTAAGACGAAGGAGGAGCTTTTTGAGGAGATGGTGCAGCTTTTTGTCAGCGCTGGAATCATCGCGGACCGCGAGGCGGCGGTGATGGCGCTGATTGAGCGCGAGCAGAAGATGTCCACGGGCATCGCCCCAGACTTTGCTCTTCCACATGGCAAAATCATGGGCATCAAGGGGGTCGTCATGGCTCTGGGCATCATCCGCGATGGAATGGACTTTGATTCGCTTGACGACGAGCCCGTCCACGTCGTCTTGACCCTCTTCTCTGAAGTTGGAAATCCAGGCCCCCACATCGAGGCGCTTTCGGAAATCAGCAGGCTGATTGAGATACCTGGTTTGCTGGAGAGCATCAAGGAAGCTGCTTCTGCCGAGGAGATCATTCGCATCATCAAGAAAGAAGAGCTTCCAGAGGAAGCGTAGCGGCTATGGATGACATCCTGAAAAGAATGTTGGCTGTGGAGCGGGAGGCCGACAATATCGTCTCATCCTCGCGTCTTGAAGCCAAAGTCATACTTGAGGAAGCGCGTCGCAAGGCAAATGAGCTTCTCGCGGATGCGCAGGTTGCTCTGGCGAGAGAGGTCGAGACTTTCGTGAAAGAGAAGCTAGCTGCCGCTGAAAACAACAAGGCAGCCAGCTTGGAGGAGGCCGACAGAAAAATGGTTGAGAAGGTTGCAGAATTTAAAAAAGCGGTCAATTCCCACTTGCAGGAAATCGTGCAGGTCCTCCTCTTCCCAGCACCTTGATTATGCTATACGTTTACCCATGCTGTGCATTTTTGTAGTACTATGCCAGTTTCCAATACAAACGCAAGCCACGATTTCATCTTTGCCAAGCTGCATGGGCTATGGGCGAATGCCGTGAAGGGCGATGTGCTGGACAAGCTGCTCCGTAGCGGCACCCCCGAAGCATTGCAGAGAAATCTGCATGCCTTTGGGCTGGATATGCCGTCGCGCGAGGAGTTCAACAAGGAGCTGATGGCACGGGAAATCGGATTTCTCGACCGTACGGCACGTCTTCTGGATGAAGCCGCGGCGGAGTTCTACCGCTCCCTCATCGCGAAGACCTACTACAGCAACCTCAAGACCATGCTGCACTACAGGTTTTTCCCCGAGCGTGAAGGGGATGTCTCCTGGCTGTTGATTGACGCGCCTGATTTGCCCTCCTTCAATGCGGATCAATTGCTGGAGGCTGTCGGCACGAAGGCCTTCATTGCGCAGTTGCCGCTTTCCAGCGGCATAACTGCCGAGGCTCTTTCCAACATCATCTTCGCACTGGAGAAGGACAAGGATATCATGGTGGCGGAGTGCGCGCTGGACAGAATGTGCTACGCCAATATCCTTGCCCACGCCGCTGCTACTCCTTTGGACATGCGTGCCACCTGCAAGGAGCTGGTTGAATGTGAAATCGATATTACTAACATTAGCATGCTGCTGCGCAACGTCAAGACATACAAGCTGGACGGAAAGCGCCTGGAGCGCCTCTGGCTCCAGGGCGGCGCGCTGCTATCTCCCGAGCTGCTTTCGCAGCTTGCCACATCGGAATCCGTCCCAAAGGCGGTGTCACTCCTTCCAAGACTTTATGGAAACATGCTGGACCCCCTGAAGGAGACGGCGTTGTTCCATAGTGAAAATCGGCTTTGGAACCACTTGTACGGCTTGGCTGCAAAGGCATTCAGGGACTTCGACAACGAAGCCCTTTCTATCGCCGCCTTCCCGTTCCTCGTGCATTTTGAGACGTTGAATATCGGTCGGGTTTACGAGGCCGTCCACTTCGGCATCCCAACCCGAGATATGCAGGATATGATGATTGGGGCCTAAATTATGTTCAGACCAGTCAAAATGGCAAAGGTGAATATCTTGCTGATGAGCAAGCATGTCACCGAGATTACGCGCGTCCTCGGGCAAAGAGGGCTGATTCACCTGGTGGATGCCGTCAACCAGTCGGGGGGCAGACTGCTCTCCGAGGTGGACCAGGAACAGGACGAAAAAGCCATCTACAACGCCCTCTCGCGCTGTGAACGCCTGATGGAAGGGCTGGGGGTTGACCAGAGCGCAGAGCTTCCCGATAGGCAGGAATCCATGTCCCTCGAAGACATCTCCGCCATGATCATGCGTATCTACACCAAGTTCCACGAACAGGAGGAGACCATCGACAAGATCCTGCGCGAGACGGGCGTGCTGGACAAGGAACGCTCTGCTATCGCAGCTTTCCCCTTGCAGCAGGTTAGCCTTGATGCCTTGCGCAACCTCTCTCACTTTTTCATGGTGACGGGGCGCCTCGCCTCCTCGATCATACCGCGCGTGACGATGGAACTGGGCGAACGTGCAGTTGTGGTGCCAGCCGACGGTCGCGAGGGCAATGTGCTGGTGCTTTGCTCCAACAAGAACCACTGGGCGGTGATGGACGACCTCCAGAGATTCGGCTTCGTGGCGGCGGAGGCGCCCGAGCAGGTTTCGGGCAGCGCAGAGGAGGCTGTCCACGAGCGAGACGACGAGCTTGGCAAATTGCATTCGCAGTTGAACGAATGCCGCTTCAACGTGCTGAAGCTTAGCGAGGAGTACGGAGGTGTCTTGCTGATGATGCACTCCCAGTTGAAAGGGCTTATTGCCGTTCGCCAGGCGCAGAAACATTTTGGCAAGGTGGCAAATCTCTATTGCATTTCGGGCTGGACACCCTCCAGCGAGGTCGATACCATCCGCGACATCGTAAAGGAGACCACAGGTGGCACAGGCCTTGTGGAGGTAATTGAGGCGGATGACGATGCCCTGGTGAAGGCAGGGCTTGAGACTGTACCCGTGAAGTTCAAGGGGGGCACCCTGCTGCGCCCCTTCCAGATGATTATCACGAACTTTGGCACACCACTCTACAATGAGCTGGATCCCACCATCTTCGTCGGCATCACCTTTGTCCTGCTCTTCGGCTTCATGTTCGGTGACATTGGCCAGGGGCTGGTGCTTGCCTTGCTTGGCCTCTGGCTCAAGCTCTCCAAGAGTCCGAAGCTGGATGACACGATGCATGACGCTGGCGTGCTACTGACCGCATGCGGCACCTCTGCCGTGGTCTTCGGCTTCCTCTATGGCAGCTTCTTCGGCTACGAGAACCATGCATTCCTGAAGCCAATCTGGCTTAGCCCCCTGGACCAGAATGACATCGGAAAGCTTCTTCTGACGGCGGTCGGCGTGGGAATCATCTTCTCCAGCGTGGCCATCATCATCAATATCATCAACCATTTCATCGCGAAGAAGTACTACGAGGGTGTCTTCGAACGTTTCGGCCTTCTGGGGCTCCTCTTTTACTGGTTTGCGCTCGGAGCAGGCATCTGGGTCATCAAGACAAAGAACTTCCCCATCTGGGCAGGTGTACTTGTCGGCATACCGCTGTTGCTGCTCTTCCTAGGCGGTCCCATAAAGCACTTTGCAGAGAAATGTCGCCACCATGGTAAAGGCGAGCAGGAGAGCTTCTTTAACGTCTTCCTGGAATCCTGCATTGAGCTGATGGAGACCTTCACGGGTTACATCAGCGGAACGGTCTCCTTCGTTCGTGTCGGAGCCTTCGCCATCAGCCACGCGGCCCTCTGCCTGGCGGTCTTCTCCATCGTGAAGATGATACACACAAGCAACATGCGTGGCGGGTTCATCGTCTCTGCCATTGTCATCATCCTGGGCAACATTCTCGTCATTGCGTTCGAGGGGATGGTCGCCATGATACAAGGCGTTCGTCTCGAATACTATGAACTCTTCAGCAGGTACTTCTCGGGCGGCGGCATTGAATACAAGCCATTCCAAATTGACAATAACAATACAAATGATACTACTACCAACAACGAAAACAAAGGAGAACGTTAAGATGATTTCATCAAAAGTGTCGATTGTCAAATCCGCAGTGTTTATGGTGCTGGCTTGCGTCTGCGCATTTGCGGCGGAAGGCGATGCGGCAGCGGCCGAAACTGCCGTGAAGACGGCTGTGAACCCCGCCATTTTCTATGCCATCGCCACCATCATGGGTATTGGCAGTATCGCCGCCAGTATGGCCGTCGGCAAGATTGGCGCCGCCGCCATGGGGGCTGCCGCCGAGAAGCCTGAGTTGCTCGGCAAAGCCATCGCGTTCGTCGGCTTGGGCGAAGGCATTGCGCTGTTCGGCTTCCTCATCAGCCTCTTCCTGGTCTTCAAAATCTGATAGACAGGTGGTTTGCGATGGCCTATCACATCATAGGTGACGCCGATACGGTGCTTGGTTTCCGCTTCGCGGGAGTCACGGGCGATGTTGTGGAGGATGTTGAGCAAGCGCGTACGGCCTTTGCCAAGGCGATTGAATCCCACGAGCCAGGCGTCCTCCTCATCACACGCCCCGTGGAGGACATGCTGGAGGCGGAGGTCACAGCCCACCGACTCGAAGCCACCCCGCCGTATCTTGCCGTCATCCCCGATATCTGGGGAAATGGCCAGAAACGTAGGTCCCTGCAGGAGATGATTAGTGAGGCCGTCGGCATCAAAATAGTCGAATCGGACAAGTAGGTGCGAAAATGCCAGAGAAGAATCAGGAAGAAAAACTGCGGCAGGAAATCCTGGGCGACGCGAAGCTGAACGCGGAACGTATTGTTGCGCGTGCAAAAAACGAGGCGCAGAAGACCATCGATGCCGCGCAGGCGGAGGTGGATCAGAAGCGTGCTGAGCGCCTCAGTGAGGCAAACGAGGACACCGAAGCCAAATGCCATTCCATTATGCTGGATGTGCAGCGTGAAAGCATGCGCCACTGGCTTCTGCAGCGCGAACAGTGCATTGACGACATGTTTCAAGAGGCCGTGAAACAGGCTTCCGAGACAACGGGCGAGGCACACAAGAAATCCCTGCAACAACTTGCAGAGGAGGCACTGTCTGCCATCGGTGCCGCCGACATGCGCGTTATTTTCAACTCCAAGGATGCTGCCATCATCACCGAACCTTGGCTACGTGCCATCGCGGAGAAGCTCTTTGGCGAAAAGACCGCCCAGATCACCTTCACCCTAGAGCCTGGTGACGACACGCCCGCTGGCATTGCTTTCGCCACCATCGACGGTGCACGCACCTTCGACAATTCATATGCCGCAAGGCTTCGCCACATGAAGGACACCCTGCGCATTACACTGTCATAACCTGTCATATGCTCGCCGCTTCTGCGGCGGGGAAAATACGCAGGACGATAGATCGAGATAGATAAAAACATCACCATGTCAAACGAGAACATAGGAAAAATAACCCGCGTGAACGGGCCGATTGTTGAGGCCTGCCAGATGGAGCACGCGGGTATGCAGGAGGTCGTGGAGGTTGGTGGCCTGCGCCTTCTTGGCGAGGTCATCAAGGTCAAGAACGGTGAGGCCACCATCCAGGTCTATGAGAACACCAGCGGCCTGAAGCCTGGCGAACCCGTCTATTGCACGGGACGTCCCCTCTCCGTGTTGCTGGGGCCTGGCCTGCTCGGCACCATCTACGACGGCATCCAGCGCCCGCTGGAGCGCATCGCCCAAATCAGCGGCTCCATGCTGAAGCGTGGCGAAAAGACTGACGCACTGAATCTCTCTCGCAAATGGGATTTTACGCCTGTCCTGAAGGCTGGTGACGATATTTCAGGCGGCATCCCCTTCGGTGAAGTACAGGAGACGGAGAGCGTCCTCCATCGCGTGATGTGTCCCCCTGACGTTGAGGGCCGCATTGAAGAGATTGTCCCTGCAGGTAGATATGACGGCAAGACCACCCTCTGCAAGGTCAAACAGGCGGATGGTATCCTCCGCGAACTGACAATGTATCACTACTGGCCCGTGAGGCGTGGACGTCCCACGGCGGCGCGTCTGCCGCTGGATGAACCGCTGCTCTGCGGCCTCCGTGTCGTCGATGCCTTCTTCCCCATCGCAAAGGGCGGGGCCGCCGCCATCCCTGGTGGATTCGGCACGGGAAAAACCATGACGCAGCAAGCCGTCGCCAAGTGGTGCGACGCCAAGATCATCGTCTATATCGGCTGCGGCGAACGTGGCAATGAGATGACGGAGGTGCTCCGCGAATTCCCCGAGCTCATCGACCCCAGAAGCGGACGCTCTCTGATGGAGCGCACCATCCTCATCGCAAACACCTCGAACATGCCTGTGGCGGCGCGTGAAGTCAGCATCTACACGGGCATCACCCTTGCGGAATACTACCGCGACATGGGATATGATGTGGCTGTCATGGCGGACTCCACCTCCCGCTGGGCGGAGGCCCTCCGCGAGCTTTCGGGCCGCCTGGAGGAGATGCCTGCGGACGAGGGCTTCCCCGCTTACCTACCTGCCAAGCTGGCGGGCTTCTATGAGCGTGCTGGCAAGGTGAAAACCCTTGAAGGCAAGACGGGCTCCGTTTCCGTCATCGGCGCCGTCTCCCCGCCTGGAGGCGACTTCTCGGAGCCTGTCACGCAGCACACGAGCCGCTTCATCCGCTGCTTCTGGGCACTGGACCGCGATTTGGCGAATGCGCGCCACTACCCCGCCATCAGTTGGCTCACTTCCTACAGCGAGTACTTGCAGGAGGTGGCTGTGTGGTGGAAGGACAAGGACCACGACTGGAAGGAAAACCGCAACGTCCTGATGGACATCCTACAGGAGGAAAATAGCTTGCAGCATATTGCGAAGCTCGTCGGCCCCGATGCGCTTCCCGATTCGCAGCGGCTCACCCTGATGGTTGCGGAATACATCAAAAACGCCTTCTTGCAGCAGAACTCCTTCGACAAGATCGATATGTATTGCTCGCCTGAAAAGCAGTCCTGGATGATGAAACTGCTCGTGACCTTCACAAAGCGCGCCAGGGGCATTATCAAGAAGGGCGCCACGCTGGCGGATATCTCCACCATGCGCTGTCTGCCCCGTATTCTCCGCATGAAGAGCGAAATAGATAACGGCGACCTCAGAAAGATGGCTGCCATGGAGCAGGCTGTCAACTCCGAGCTGGATAGCCTCGAAAGGAGGTTCGGCAGATGAAAATGCCTGGACTTATATACAAGGGCGTCAAGAACATCGACGGCCCCCTTGTCTTCATCAACAACATTTCCGATGTTGCCTACGACGAGCTAGTTTCGGTGACCACGCCCTCTGGCGAGGAGCGCCTGGGGCAGGTGCTGGACGTCACCGCCACCAGCGCCGTCGTGCAGATTTTCGGCGGCACGGACTCCCTCTCACCCGCCGACACACGTGTCCGCTTTCTTGGCACGCCGCTCCACGTTCCCGTCTCCAAGGAGATGATGGGACGCGTCTTCGATGGTCTTGGCCGCCCGAAGGATGGTTTGCCCGCACCCCTTTGCAAGGACTGGCGCGACGTCAACGGCCTCCCCATCAACCCATATGCCCGCGAATACCCCCGTGACTTCATCCAGACAGGTATCAGCTCCATCGACCTGATGAACACGCTGGTGCGTGGACAGAAGCTGCCCATCTTCTCGGGCAACGGTCTCCCGCACAACCGTATGGCGGCGCAGATTGCACGCCAGGCGAAGCTGCTCAACGAAAAAGTCGATTTCGCCATCGTTTTTGCCGCCATGGGCGTGAAGAACGACGTGGCGCGCTTCTTCATCGACTCCTTTGAGCGCAGCGGCGTCCTCAATAAAGTCGCCATGTTCCTGAGCCTGGCGGACGACCCCTCCGTGGAGCGCCTCATTACCCCGCGCTCTGCCTTGACGCTGGCAGAGCATCTTGCCTTTGACGAGGGGATGCACGTGCTTGTCATCATCACGGACATGGCGAACTACTGCGAGGCTCTGCGTGAAATCGCGACAGCTCGCGGCGAGATTCCCAGCCGCAAGGGCTACCCTGGCTACCTCTACAGCGACCTCGCATCCATGTACGAGCGCGCAGGACGAATCGCGGGCTGCGAGGGAAGCATCACGCAAATGCCGATTCTCACGATGCCGAATGACGATATCTCCCACCCGATCCCCGACCTGACGGGCTACATCACCGAAGGGCAGATTGTGCTGGAGCGCGAGCTGTTCCAGCGCGGTATCTACCCACCAGTGGCGGGCCTGCCTTCTCTTTCGCGTTTGATGAAGGACGGTATCGGCGAGGGACGCACGCGTCCCGACCACCCGCATGTCGCATCACAGCTCTTCGCCGCCTACTCGAAGGTCAAGGAGATTCGCTCCCTTGCTGCCGTCATTGGCGAAGAGGAGCTCAGCCCTATCGACAAGCTCTACATCAAATTCGGCCAGGAGTTCGAAAAGCGCATCATTTCGCAAGGCGAGACGGAGGATCGCACCATCTTCCAGTCGTTGGACATCGCCTGGGAAGTGCTGAAGATTCTGCCACGTGGCGAGCTGCTACGCCTCTCCGAAGAGGAGCTTTCGACCTACTACGACCAGAAGCAATCAATGGAGAAGACGAACTAATGGCCCGTCTGAATATAGCTCCCACCAAAAGCAACCAGATTGCGCTCAAGCGTGACCTGAGGATGGCGACGCAGGGCTTCTCGCTTCTTGAACAGAAACGGGAAATCCTTGTGATGGAGCTTATGCGCATGCTCGACCGTGTCAAGCAGGTGCAGCAGGAGATCAAGACACGCAGCGACAAGGCGTACGCTACGCTCCGCCAAGCCCTCTCCTACAATGGCTACCACCATCTGCGGAACATCGCCAGCGGTATCCACTACGAGCGGACGTTCAAGGATGGTACGCGCGTCTCCGCAGGTGTGCGCTACCCCAGCCTGAAGGTTACTCAGAGCGAGTTCCACTCCCAGTTCGGCTTCGTTGGCACGGACTCCCTCGTTGATCAGACGATGGAGGACTTTCTGAAGTTGACGGAGGCCGCCGCACGCCTCGCCGAGTTGGAGACAGGTGTCTGGCTGCTGGCCAGGGAGCTCAAGAAGACCCAGCGGCGCGTCAACGCCCTGGAACACATTTTCATTCCAAACTACAAGGACACCCTGCACTTTATCGGCGAATCTCTTGAAGGCAAGGAACTAGACTCCTTCTTCACAATGAAGATGGTGAAAAAACGCCTTGAAAACAGTGATTCCTCTGAAGACGACAAAGGAAAAGGAGGCGAGGAATTATGAGCATTTTTGATATGTTCGGCAAAAAGCAGGAAGCGGCGCAGCCGACTTCAGAACAACCAGTTGAAGAGGAGAACAAGCCCGAGCTGCCACCGTTTGCCAAGAAAATTCTGGTTGTCGTTGATGGCTCCAAGCGGGCCTACGATGCTGCCAACTACGCCATCTCCCTGGCCTCGCACCTCCCTGGTTGTGAGCTTTGTGCCGCCTTTGTCATCGACGTGGCCAGCCTGGACTCGTTGATGCAGATGCATATCTTCGTCAAGGAGGAGCGTGCCAACTTCGAGGCGGAATTGGAGACCAAGGGCCGCCGCACTTTGGAATACGTCCGTAATGAAGGCCAGAAGTACAAAATCGACATCGACACCTTTCTGCTGAAAGGCCGCGTGACCTCCATCGTCATGCAGGCCGTCCGCGAACTCAAGGCTGACCTGCTCGTCATTGCTGGCTGGCACAACGGCTCCACGCGCAAGGACACCTCTAGTGTCGAATTCCAGCTGCTCCTCGACGAGGCCGACTGCCCCGTCATTGTGGTGAAATGAGGGGGTAACGACGACGGCCTCGTCGTCGCCCTAGCAAGGGGGTTCGGGGGGGCGCAGCCCCCCGTTGTTCGTAAAGGAAAAAGAAAAAAATGGCCAAAACCAAAAAAGCAAGATACACCGTAGGAATCGACCTGGGTACGACCAACAGCGTGCTCTCGTATGTTGACCACGAGGCAAAGGAACTGCGCCCGCAGACCCTCCTGGTGCCGCAGGTTGTTGCTCCTGGCGAAGTGCAGGCGCTGCCCATCCTCCCGTCGTTCATCTACATGCCGATGGAGGCTGAAAAAACCAAGGGACTTTTCACGCTTCCCTGGCAGAAGGGCGACCCTGAGATGGTCGTCGGCACCATGGCACAGGCACGTGCGGCAGAGGCCCCGTCGCGCGTGGTCTTTTCCGCAAAGTCCTGGCTCTGCAACGAGCGCATCGACCGCCATTCGCCTTGTCTGCCACTCGACACGGGCGATGGGGTAGAGGTGAAGCGCATCTCGCCAGTCGAAGCCTCTTGCGCCATCCTCTCGCATCTGCGTGATGCCTGGAACAGCATTATGGCTTCTGACGATGCATCTTTACGCCTGGAGAAGCAGTCGCTGGTCATCACCGTGCCTGCATCCTTCGATGCCGTGGCGCGCGAGCTGACCGTCGAGGCAGCTCAGGCCGCTGGCCTGACCTTCACGCTGCTTGAGGAGCCTCAGGCCGCCTTCTACTCATGGTTGGCGCTTCATGACAAGGACTGGCGTGATTTCGTCGCCAACGGCGACGTCATCCTCGTCTGTGACATTGGTGGTGGCACCACGGACTTCAGCTTGATTGCCGTGACGGACAACGGGGGCGAACTGGAGCTACAGCGACTAGCTGTCGGCAACCACACCCTGCTGGGCGGTGACAACATGGATATCACGCTTGCCATGTCCGTCGCAGCAAAACTGGAGGCTGAGAAGAAGATACGCCTGACTCCCTATCAACTGACCGCCCTGACGCATGCCTGCCGCCGTGCCAAGGAGGCCATTGGCGGCGGAGCCACGGGGCCGCAGCCGCTGACTATTTTGGGGCGTGGGTCCAGCCTGATGGCAAGCACCATCTCCACGACCATCAGTGAGGAGGATTTACGGGCGGCTCTGCTGGATGGTTTCTTCCCGCTCTGTCCTATTGACGCACCGCTGATGGCAGGTCGCCGCGGCGGTCTTCGCTCGTTTGCGTTGGATTACGCCTCCGATCCCGCATTCACCCGCCATCTGGCGTATTTTTTGGAATGCCACAGCTTCAAGGACGGCGATGGCAAGCCTATTCTGCCTGGTACCGTACTTTTCAATGGTGGCGTAACGAAGGCACCGCTGTTCAGCGACCGCCTGCTGGAGCTGCTGCGCCAATGGCGGGGCGAGGAGTACGGTCCTTGCACGGTCTTGCAGCAGGAGAACCCCGACTTGTCCGTCGCAAATGGCGCGGCCTGGTTTGGTCATGTTGTGCAGTGCGGAGGCATCCGCATCAAGGCGGGCAGTGCACGCTCATACTACATCGGCATCGAATCGCCCATGCCCGCCATACCTGGCTTCACGCCGCCATTTGACGCGTTGTGCGTCGTCAACCATGGTATGGAGGAGGGTACCGAGGCGCTGATACGCGAGGGCGGCATGGCACTCGTCATCGGCGAACCTTCCGACTTCAGGCTCTTCACAAGCACCACGCGCCCTGAGGACAAGATTGGCAAGCGCATCAGTAAATGGAGCGAAGGCGAGCTTGTGGAACTGCCGCCGCTGACTGTTTCGCTGCCTGTCAGCGATGAAAAGGGGCAGCGTCCTGGTTCGCTTGTCCCCGTCACGTTGCGAACGGTTCTCACCGACATCGGCACCCTGCAGCTCTGGTGCGAGGAAATCGGCGGCGATGGCCGCTGGAAGCTGGAATTCGAGCTGCGAGACAACGAAACCGCAGGGAGTGCGACACGATGAAAAACCTGCAATTGCCCTTGACTGAAGAAGATGTGCGCGGATTAGCGCTTGGCGATGCCGTCTCCTTGACTGGCAGCATCTTCACCGCACGCGACGCCGCCCACAAGTACCTCGTCGAAAACCCTGATTTCTCGCGCATACCCGACATCCGAGGCGCAGTGCTCTACCACTGTGGGCCCGTGATAATTAAACGAGAAGGCCGTTATGTCGTGACCGCCGCAGGTCCCACCACCTCCATTCGTGAGGAGCCCTATATGGCCGCTATCATCGAAAAGTACGGCATCCGCGCCATCATCGGCAAAGGCGGCATGGGGCCAGCCACGGCGGACGCCTGCCGCCGCTTTGGTTGCGTCTATTTGCACGCTGTTGGCGGTGCCGCCCAGGTGCTTGCCTCCTGTGTAAAGGAGGTACCAAGCGTCAGTATGCTGGAGGAGTTCGGTGCCCCGGAGGCGATTTGGCAGTTTGATGTCATCGATTTCCCCGCCGTTGTGACCATGGATGCCACAGGCGCCAGCCTCCACCAGCAGGTGAAGGCGCATTCAGAGGCGCAGTTGCGCAAGTTGTAAACCTAGATTGTCTAGATAGACTAGATTGTCTAGATTCTAATGCTTTTGCGGGATGGGAGAATTATGAAGCAATTGTTTTTTCTTTGTCTTGTTCTCGTTTGTTTCTCCTCCTTTGGAGCCTTTGAGTTGTTTGACAAATCACCTGTGCAAGGCAATTTGCGGGAAGGGGCAGAGCTGGTGCCCGCAGGGGGGCAGGATGGCAGTGGCGCGTTGAAGATTTCTGGGGGTGACAAGGCGGCGCAGTATGGTTATTCCTACCGCTGGGAAAAAGCGGAATCTGGACAGCAGTACGGCATCAGTTTTGCGTATTTGCCAGCCGATAACTTCCAGGGAAGCGCAATGGTCGTTGTAAACTTTGCAAGTGGCAATTGGAGTTTTGATGCGACCAAGGCATTGCACCGCAGTGTGCCCATCAGCAAGGGACGTTGGCTTCACAAGCAGGTCATTTTTACGGTGCCAGAGGGATTTGACCGTTGCGAGGCGACAATAAGGCTTGACCATGTCCCTGCTGACAGTTTTTTGCTGGTGGACAACCTGCGTGCAGCAAATATATCCAATGAAAAATCCGCCTCTTTCTTCAAGGCGCGTTTCCTTGATACAATCTTTGACAATTGGACGTTTCTTGGACAGCAGCATTTCGAGCATTATTCCCTCGGGCCAGGCGCGGCTGTGGTCATGGATTGGAAGCAGGCCAAGGCTGGTGAATCCTTTTTGGAAATACATGGCGACGGCTCCAAGATGCAGTATCCGCTTATCATCTACAATCTGGCTGTGGCACCCGATCGCAATTACCGTTTTTCCTGCTGGTACAATGCCTCAAAACACTTTAGTGCAGGCATCAAGCTGTTCATGTTCGAGTGCATGGACGATAACCGCAGGCACCTTGATCAGCCGCGTGTTGCGGTGAAGGCCACCGATGGCGAATGGAAAGAGCTGGTATTTGATTTCAAGACGCCTGCCAATGCCACGCTACTGGACATCATGTTCAACATGAGGATGTTTCCCGCAGATGCCGTCATCCGCATTGACCAGCTTAAGTTCGAGGAGGGCACAGTGGGACCTGACCTCCGCCAGAACTTCGTGCCAGCTGAAAAGACGATGTCCATTTTCTGTCCTGTGTTGGGCAATCTGGGAGAGGTTTCCGCTGTGCACAACACCTATGAGGTGGTCGATATGAAAGGCCACCTTTTCCGCAAGTTGGAAAGCGCCGCAAACGAAACTTTGAAAGTCAAGTTGGACGATTATCCTGACGGCGAGTATATGCTTCACGCCAAGATTGCCCTTTCAGACGGCAACACAATGGAAGCGGAACCACGTCATTTCGGCGTATATAAGGATCCTTACTGGAAAAATGAGCTGGGCATGCTTGCTGATGAGGCGGAGGCGCCAGCCCCGTGGTGCAATCTTACCCGCAATGGAAATATCATCACTGCCTGGAATGGTACATACCGTTTCGGAAATGAGCTGGAATTGGAGCAGATGACAGAGAAGGGCGGAACTGCACTGCTGAAGCGCGGAATAGCCGTCACTGCGGCTGGACAGCGCCTTTCGGCGGCTGGTGATATTGTCTGGAAGGACGGGCATTCAAGGATAGTCGGAAAAGTACCTGTGGCAACGGAGAATGGTCTGCAGGGAAGCCTTGCGATGACGATGGACTATATGGGCTTTGTGCGCTATGCTCTTGATATCAACGTATCAGCACAAGGTATTGACGACGTGAGTGTGGCATACGCTGTCAACGATGTGGAATTTATCCACAGGTCGGATGGCACCTGGAGCCAGATTGGAGCCATTGATTTGGAGGCAGACAAGCATTGGGAGACAAAGCGTCGCTACCACGAGATGATGCTGGGGAATGTGGAAAGGGGGATTGCCTGGTATTCCCCGAAATCATATCCCGCCGTCAGTGATTTTGACCATGCCGTCACGGTTGCGGATGTCGATGGCTCCTTCAGGGTTCGCTTAGTGAACGCCCCCCTTGATGCAACGACTGGCAAACCGTACAAACTGGAGTTTGCCGTCATGCCCTGGCCATTCCGACCTTCTGCCGAACACTGGAAACATCTACGCTTCCGTGCATACAATTACACTAATTTCAATATGATGAGCAGCATGAAGCCAATGAAATACGTAGGACTTCCCGCCAGCAAAAATGACAATGAAACAATGGAACACGCCATGAGGCTTCAGGAACCAGGTGCGGTGGGAACCCTTTACCAGATTCCATTCTACATAACGGACACAATGCCTGAATACCGCTATTTTGAATCTGAATGGCAGGGTTACCCTGCACGGTATTATGTGCTGAAGAACTTCGGCAAGAACGCCAAGATGCGCAAATGTGATACGCGGAATCGTCTCTGGCAGGATTTGTACTGTTACATGTGCGTGGAGTATCTGAAGAAGTTCCCTTGGCGAGGATTCTACTATGATTGCTATGGCTCGGATTTGCTGACCGTAAACGGCGAGCAGTTTCACCCGACATTTGAGACGCGCCAGTTCCACGAGAGAATCTACCTCACTACCAACCTGGTTCACCCAGGATTCTTCACATTCACCCACGCAGGTGGGCAGCAGGCATGCACCTCCGCTGGATTCACGGATGTAACCCTGATGGGAGAGCAGTACAGGGCTTCCTGCATGCTTCACAACTACTATCTTGAGTTTCTCACGCTCAACCAGTTCAGGTATGAAAACGCAGTTCGCATCGGACCTGACAGGATGTTCCTGCCGCAGTATCGCCAGCCAGACAAAATAGCCTCCCCTGAAATCGCAGTCCATGCGGTTGGGTTGGCTTTCCTGCACAATTGCATGCTCTATCCAAGTTTCATCAATGGTGATGTCTGCAAGCGCATGATTTGCTGGCTGTATGGCTTCGGTCTGGAGAACGCCAGCTTCTTCCCGTATTGGAAGAGTAATCCAGACGAAACCACCACGAATGATGCGACTGTTCCAATCAGCTATTGGAAGAACGAAAGAGGTTTTCTGGCGACTGTGCTTAACTCCACAAAGGAGACAAAAACTGTCAGAGTCAACCTGCCAGAAAAGAGCGGAAAGATATTTCTGTTGAATCCGCTTGACGGCGGCGAGACGCCTTTTGCTTCAGAACAGGAACTGACACTGCCCCCCTATCAGGCAGTGCTGATAAGGGGAGAAAAGTAGGGTCAGTTCTGCTATAATGAGGTAAAAAACTACCATCGGAATGCGCATTGATATGAACTCATTGGCGTTGGCAACGCCTCTCGCCGCACGAAAGTGCGGCTTCGAGCCGTCGCCTTAGCCACTGCGCCCATCTCTTAGCGCATTCCGTGCTTGTTTTGAAAATTACCTCATAATCTCACTCCCTCATTTTGCTGATTCGCCAGCCTTGAAGACATTCTTCTGGAGAATGTTGTTGATCTGGTTCTTCATCTCTATAAGGATTGCATCGCTGTTTTTTTCATTGCCCAGGAAGTAACTGGAGGCATTTGCGAGTTTTTCCTTCAAGGCGTTGATGGCGTTGACGAAGCTGTCGAGGGCAGCCTTGACGGCGCTGGACAGGGCATCGAACACCTCATTCAGAATGTCGTTGAAGAAATCCGTAATCGTGTTCATCAAGTTGGACATGAAGTTCTTGGCGAAGTCCATCAGTTTTTGGGCAAGATTGTTGAGTGTGTCGGTGATTTTGGAGATGAGATCCTGCATGGCATTGGCAAAATCGCCATCCTTGAGGGCATTCCAGCAGTTGGTCAAGGCATCCATGATGCCTCCGCCGTTCAGGCCGAGTGCATCGAAAACCTGTTCCAGAATAGGGTATTTTTGTGCAAGGGAGTTCAAGAGCCCGTCAATCTTCTTCTCCAGTTCGTCCGTGGCAATGGTGGTACCTGCATTGACAAGATTGTCGAGGAAGTTGCTTGCATCGCCGTCAAGGAGGGCGGCTATGGCCTCTTTCGCTTTGTCTCCTGCCTCCTTTCCGAACTTCTCACTAACGATATTGCCGACAAAATCGGCGGCTCCGCCCTTGGCGGTGTCCCATGCTGCTTCCCAGTCACCGTTGACGGCTGACTCGATGGCTTCCATGACCTCCTGCTTTTGTTCGTCGGTGAGGTCGGTCTGCTCCAGTAGGCTGGCGATGCCATCCTTGGCGGCGTTTGTAACCAGGTCTTCAAGACCATCGGTGATGGCATTCACACCCTCGCCCTCGGCAATGGAGGTCAAAAACTCCTTTGCGGCATCGGCGGTCCCAGGGGGCAGGTACTCGTCGATAATCTTGTTCAGACCGTCTTCAAGCGCCTCTTCGAGGGTCATCTCGCCATCGGCGATTTTCTGTGCATAATCTTCAATGGCTTGCGCAGCCTCTTTGCCGATATATTTTTCGAGCTGCTCTTCCGCTTTGGAGATCGCGATGTCTTTTGCAAGGTCGAGGAGCTCATTGGCAACGTTGGTGAGACCTGCGGCGATCTTGTCGGCCAGCTCGTTGGCCTCATCAACGACCTCTTGGTCATAACCTTCCTCCTCCAGCTCCTTGGCGAGTTCGCGAGCAGCCTCCTCGCGCTCCTCCTTGGGCTTGGATTCATCGTTGACGGTGTCAAGTAGGTTGTCGATGTGATCATCGCGGGTATCGTTATAATTGTCGGAAGTATCTTTGACGGTATCTTTCACCGTATCTTTGGTGACCTTGTCTTCGGTTTTATCAACGGCCTTGTCCAACTCCTTGTCAACGTTGTCACCGCCTTTATCAATGGCGCCCTTCATTTCCTCAGCGCAGGTCATGAGAGCCTTCTTGTCTTCGTCGGGCAGGTCGGAATCCTCAACCTCGTCCTTGAACTCATCAAGCAAATCCTCAATCATGTCCTTGATGTCATCGTACTTGTCCTTAAGGTCGGAGGCTTTGTCATAGAGGTCATAGAGCTTCTTGAGCTTGCTTATGATATTCAGGAGGTCATTGAGCTTGTCGGCTGCGAAGAGAGCGGCAATACCCGTGATGAGGTCTTTCAGCTTGTCAAAGACGCTCGGACCATCGTCCTTCTTCTTATCATCGCCTTTGGGCTCATTCCCCTTGGGCTCATCCCCTTTTGGCTCGTCTTTTTTCGGCTCATCGACTTTCGGCTCATCCTGCTTTGGTTGGTCTGCTTTGGGCTCGTCTGCTTCAGGTTCTTTCCCTTTCCCTTCCATAAGCTGTCCTGCTCCTCCTTTGTTCTCCATGTCTTGACCGCTGCCAACCACGAAGTTCCAGACAGTTCCAATGACATTGCCAAGGGTGTCAACCACTTTTCCAGCGGTATCTGTGACTTTTCCAATCACGTTGCCATATTGATCCACGACCGTTCCCGCCTTGTCTGCAATGTAACCAACCACATTGCCTGCAGCATCGACGACTTTCTCCCCAATTTCGCCGACGCCACTCTTTACCTCCGAAGTCGTGTTGGAAACTTCCGACTTGAAATCATTCCACAAATCCCCTAATAGGCTGTCAGCAGGCACAACCAGTTGGAACGAAAGCAAAGCCGCCAAAAATATGCGTAAAAACTTGTTCATTTCTTCTCCTCCTTGCTTTTATTCCAGATTGCCATAAGTTCGTCGGAGGCCATCAGGTCATACCACTCCATAATACGGGAGATGCCTTTGCGCAGATAGGTCACCGTGACGATGATACGCGGCATGGCGGAATTGAAGAAAACGAACAGAGTCGCCTCTTTTCCAGGGAAGTAGCAATAAGGAATGAAGTTCTCGCGCAACTTTGGGTTGAGTTGGGCAAACTGCGGCACGAAGCCTGCACCGCCATCTTTGAAATAGTGCATCATCTTCTCCTCATGTCCTCCAGTCAGGAAGAGTGACATGCGTTGCGCCTCACGTTTCATTGGCTTGTTTTGCAGAAACTTCAATAGCAGCTTGAGGCGGACGGCCGATCGGATTTGGATGCGCTCGGTGTCCTTGGGGTCGTTTAGCATTAGGCGGGTCAGCTCTGCTTGTGCCTTTGGCGCATAGACGGTCTTGTAATGCTTGGTTGTGCGTGAGGTGACATTCCAAAGGTCAACGGCATACGGGTTGGCCTTTGGTACCGTCCCTTCCACATCGGCGGGATTCGCCGCGTATGGTTCACCGCGGAACTTGCATCCGCTGACAAAGGCGAAATTCTCGATCTTTGGGACTTCGGGCAGACCTGTGGAGTTCAGCAGTAAGATGGTATCCCAGAAGGGATTGTAGAGAGCCGAGTAGTTGAGGTTGCTGTCTCCCAAAACCATGGAACCCGTGAAAAAATCATTGAGCTGCTCTTCGGCGTACTCTGTTGCCAGCCGTTTCCAACGGATTTCCGCGCGCGGACTGAAAAACGTCTTGACGGCTCCCGCAGTATCCTTGCAGCCGATTTCACGGAGCGTCGCGGTTGTGTATAAGGCTTTTGTCGCCATCACCTTTGCCTCGTCAATGGGTTTTGCTTCTTCTGCACAAAAAGCGGAGAGCGGAGTCAGGCTGGTGCAGAGTGCCAGCAAGAGTATTCGTTTGAGTTTTTTCATGGTTTTCTTTGTTATTTATCCAAGGGTGAATGAAAACTATTATATGTGGGAAATTACCCCATGAAAAGACCGCCGTCAATGGAGATGACTTGGCCTGTTATGTAGTCGGCCTCGTCTGAGCAGAGGAAGGCGACTAGGGCGGCGACGTCCTGCGGTTTGCCAAGGCGGCGTGTGGGGATTTCACGCAGGATATCCTTCATCTTGACAGGCGGGATATTGGCTGTCATGGGGGATTCAATGAAGCCTGGGCTGACGGCGTTTACACGGATGCCAAGCCCCGCCATCTCTCGGGCGGCAGAGCGTGTCAACCCTACAAGTCCTTCCTTGGCGGCGGCATAGTTGGCACGGTTGGCAGAGCCCATGCGACCCGCGTCCGAGGCAAGCGAGACAATGCGCCCCCAGCGCTGTCGCGCCATCGGCATGGAGACTTCCCGCATGAGACGGAAGGGGGCGTTCAGGTTCAACTCAATGGAGGAGGCCCACTGCTCATCGGTCATAAAGGAAACGGTGGCATCGTTCAGCCGCCCCGCGTTGTTGACTAGAATGTCAATGCGCCCCCACTTGGCAAGAACATTCTGTACAAGCTTTTTGCATTGTTCGGGTGAGGCGAGGTCGGCTGTGAACACAGCAGCCAGCGCAGGTGCAAGTTCTTGCGCCAGTGCCTCCGCCTTGGCGGTGTTGCTATTGCTATGAAGCGCCACGGCAATGCCCTTGGCAGATAGCGCACGGGCAATGGCGGAGCCTATCGCACCCGAAGCCCCCGTTATCAACGCAACACGCTGTCCGATGGCCGTTACAGGCGCGGCAACCTGTGTGGGCTTTGGAACGACTGGAGTGGCCACTGCTGGGGCAGGAGACGTGGTTGGTGCTGGTGTAATCGTTGTACCTTGCTTGGAGGCGATGAACTCCTCAACATCCTTGCGGTGGACGGTGTCGCGCTTGCAAAAGGCGGCGACCTCGTCCAGCGAGATGTTGTTCTGCTTGGCAAAGGCCTTTGCGGCGGGGGCGACCTTGTAGGCGGGCTTCTGTGGTGCGACCTCTGGGACGATGCCCGACAGGTCGATGGAGAGCGCATTTGACTGCAAGTGGCTGCGCATCAGCTCCTCGTTGGAAGCGGTTACATCAGGGGCGGCCTCGCCCTCTGCACCGATGGCGCAAATCACGTAACCGAGCGGGACGGTGCTTTTTTCCTGAGCAAAGATGCCTAGGATGATTCCGTCGCAGGGAGCCTCGAACTCCTCCACGACCTTGTCGGAGATAAGCTGCACAAGGATGTCACCTTGTCTGACTTTCTGCCCGACGGAGACAGACCAGGGGCCGATGGTGGCCTCGTCCATGTTTTCATATAGTTTTGGAAGCTGGATTTGCGTGGACATGGTATTGCAGTTTGTTATCAATGAAGAAGGGAGGCGGTATGGATTCTCAGGCCTTCAGCCAATGGCATCTGCGGCATGTAGAGGCCGTCGGCCTTCAGTTTGGCCAGGTCATAGACGCGGTGGCATAGGAAGGAGATGTTTTCAGGATGCTGCGCCTTGTACTCCTGGATGGGAAGCTCCTTGATTTTTAGCGGGCGATTCAGATAGTCCGCGATAATTTTATAGTAGGTGGCGGATTCGGCGATTTCAGGACCCGCGCAGTTGTAGAACTGGCAGCAGGACTTGGGAACATCGACGCAACTCAAGATGACCTTTGCCAAATCCTCCGCGTAGATGGGCTGTTGGAGCAGCGTTCCCGCCGCCGCCAGCTCCAACGGCTCGCCGCGTAGGATACGGGCAATCAGCTCGGGGTCGCGTCCGTGGTTGGGCAGGCAGCCCAGCTTCGAGTTTGGACCGTAGATGTGGCATGGACGGAAAATGGTCCAGTGGGAGAAGCCGCCGTTCTGCGCGGCGTTCAGGAACACCTCTTCGCAGCGGCGCTTGTTCGCACCGTAACTGTCATCCGTCAGAAAATGCATATTGGTTTCGGGCTGCGGGAACTGGCGGAACGCAGGGTCATAGACGAAGTCCGTCGAGATGAAGGCGAAACGGGCGCATCTTGGCGCGAGGGCGAAGACATCCTGCATGGCGTCGGGTCGCTTGAAGCCGAAGCAATCCACGATGAAGTCGAAGCAGCCTGCATTGGCGATGGCGGCTTCCAGCGAGCCAGGGGTGAAACGATCCGCCGTAATCTGTTTCAGGCCAGCGGGGATGGGTTTAATGCCACGTGTGACGACAGTCACGTCATGTCCTGCTTCCAACGCCACTTTTGCCAATGTGCCGCTTACGAATCCTGTACCGCCGATAAGTAGAATCTTCATGGTTTTCTCCAATGACGAGGCTACACTGCACTGATGTGTGCAATCACCTCTAGGACAAAAGTTTTGGTCCTTCTGGTTTTTCGATGCCTGGGTTGATGGTGAGGTCAGAGCCGATTCTCTTTCCAGCCTCGTATGCATTAGAATCCAAGTTCACACGCCCATGTGAGATATTCCGTGTGTGCGGGAATCTAGTGTTGTAGTAGCTGTTGAGCTCCTGACTTCCTGCCAATATAATTGCTTTTGTCTCCTCTTCAAGGGAACCCTGCATCTTTTTCAGCAGGGCTGAGATGACCCCGTAGGCAAAATCCCGTTTGCGACGCTGAAGTGTGGAGGAGATGTGGTTTTTCTGGCAGAATTTGCCCCACTCCAACTCAATGTGCATGAGTATGCTATCGCGCACGTACTGCGCAATCTTTACATTGCGGACGGTTCCGCACATAAAGAACTGCCTGCATTCGGAGGCTGTCTTGTGGCCGTAGCGTTTTGTCGTGATAGCGGGGACATTGACCATAATGGTGGTGATGGAAAACATCTCGCGCAGAAAATGCGCCATCATCCGCTCATCCAACTGGATGGTGCCCCTAGGCTGCCCCAGGCCAACCGTAACGTACTGTTCCTTCTGATTCAGATTCTCCTCGCTGATACCGTACTTTGCCATGATATCGACAGCTTTGGAGAGAGCCACCTCCGCCTCGTGTTCATCGCCTTTCTCCGCCAGCACCAGTAGCTTGCGGACTCGCTCAATAAGTGGGTCCGTCTTTTCATCCTGTTCCATTCCGAGGCATGCGTCCAGCGTTTGGTAGTTATCCCCCGCAGAGGGATTCGCGCCGATACGTCGGCACATTTCGTGGAAGGTCTTGCCGTGCGGCATCTCACCATCGGCCTCAGGGCAGAGGAAATGGACGAGCTGGTGTGCAACCTCATGGTAGAAGACATCGAGAACCGCATACCACGGATGCTCCGTTATTAACTCATAACTGATGGTGATTCTGTTTTGCGTCGGCGAATACCATCCGTGCTTGGTCTTGCTTTCGGCAAAGTCAATGCTGGGTTGTAGAACTTTCTGCGCCTCGTATCGTTTCAAGTTGCCGTAATGGACGATGTATTCCCATTCGCTTTTCAGCTTGTCGGCGGCCAGTTCAATGAAGGCGGGAAAGGGGGGAAGCATATAGAGTGGGAGAGGCTCTGGTTTCTTGTCTTCATCTTGAACAAGGCATGATTTCCCTGGATTACTGTTCCAAAGATTAAAGACGTTCACCCCGTTTTTCTGCTTCAACTCTTCCAACGTCTGTTTGGTTTTAAGCTGTCTTATGAACTGATTCAACGTGCTTTTAAAGCCAGGTATAAGGGTGTCGCTTGGCAGTAACTCGCTCAGAGGCTCCAGGACAAAGAGGCGCTGGTGCATCCTCGGGTGGGGGATGGTGAGATTGGGAAGGGAAATCTGCTGATTGTCGAAGAGCAGGATATCCAGATCAATGGGACGGCTTTCACGGCTGCTGTGAATGGCAGGACGGCCAAGTTGTCTTTCAATACCTTGGCAGAACTCCAGAAGCTCCAGCGGGGTACCATCGAATGTGGCGGTGAGGGCCGTGTTCTTGAAGTCAGGGGTACCTGGCACGCAATCAACTGGCTTGGTGGTGTAGATGCGTGCAGATTTGATGTCGCAGAGTTTTTGTGAAAGCAGGACAATTGCCTTGCGAAAGTATTCCTCTGTGTTGCCTATATTTCCTCCCAAGGCAATGGCAACATGATGGGTCATAATAGTCTGGTTCCTCTCTAATAGTCTTTTGCGTCTGGTTCAGGCACGGCTTCCAGAAGCCTGTTGACCAGCGTGTCCGCCGTGATTCCCTCCGAATCAGCGGAGAAATTGGTGAAAATGCGGTGACGCAACACTGGCAACGCCAGTGCACGGACATCCGAGCAGCTGACGTTCAGGCGGCCATGCAGCACCGCTCGTGCCTTGGCTCCCAGCACGAGGCATTGCGCGGCACGGGGACCCGCTCCGCAATGGATGTTCGTGCGGATGAAATCGGGGGCCTCCGCGTCCCCTGGCCGTGTCATGCGCACCAGGCGCGTTGCGTACTTGACCACATGAGGACTCACAGGCAGGTCCCGCACGACGGCCTGCAACCTGACCAGCTCCTCAGCGCCAAGGACTTGGCGGAGTTTTATGTCGCGTCGGCTGGTGGTGGCCATGACGATGGCCTCCTCCTCCTCGGCGGCGGGATAGTCAACTAGGATATTGAACATGAAGCGGTCTAACTGCGCTTCGGGCAGCGGGTAGGTGCCCTCCTGCTCCAGCGGGTTCTGCGTGGCCAGCACGAAGAAGGGAGGCGGCAGCTTAAACATCTGGTTGGATGCGGTGACCTGCTTCTCCTGCATTGCCTCCAGCAGCGCGGCCTGTGTCTTGGGCGGCGTGCGGTTGATTTCATCCGCCAGAAGCATGTTTGTGAAGATCGGTCCCTTGATGAAGCGAAAGTTCTTGCGTCCCGTTTGTTCGTCGATGTCAAGGACATCGGTGCCGATGATGTCGGAAGGCATCAGGTCGGGGGTGAACTGCACTCGCTTGAACTGGAGCTGAAGAATCTGCGCCAGCGTGCTGACCATGAGTGTCTTGGCGAGGCCAGGCAGACCTATCATCAGGCAATGGCCGCCTGCGGCGATGGCGATGAGCAGTTCCTCCGCCACCTGCTTCTGACCGATGATGACGCGCCCGAATTCGTCGAGGATGGAGGTTGTCATAGAGCCGATGGCCCCGATGTCATCCATGGAAACGGCTCCTGCGGAGCGTACAGCTTCCTGGGAGGCGGATACGGCCTGTTGTTGCAGTTCTGGCCCCGCCTCGAACTGCACGTTGATAGTGCCAAGGCGGAGCCTGGTGCTGCTTGTGAGGCGCTGGCGGCTGATTTGGACGCCGTCGATGAAGACGCCGTTCTGACTGTTCAGGTCCTCTATTTGCCAGCAGTCCCCCATGAATGTCAAAGCCGCATGGTGGCGCGAGATGCTTCCCTGGTTGATACGGATCTGGCACTCGTCACCGCGCCCGATGAGAAGGCGCCCGCTGTCAAACGAGAATTTTGCCCCTGCGTCGGGCCCTTCCAGTATAATCAGCTTTGACATAGGTGGGGGATGATGTGCAGCGATTAAAGTTCGGGTTTCACAGGCATTCCGCCATTGTGCATGGATTTGTCGATGGCGAAGACAAGTGCAAGGGACTTGATGGCGTCGGAGTATGGATTGATGAGCTCTTCCTGGGGAAGCGCGCCGCGCACGACATCCACGAATGTCTCGTCGCACTCCATGCCATAGTCGTTGCCTGCCTTGCCTGTAATGGTCATGTTGGGTTCGGTGATGGTGTAGTTGCCGCCGATGGAGTAGTTGATCTTGCAGCCGTTCTGCGCGTAGGCGTTGATGCCATTTTCACCAGGGCCAAAGCAGCCCGTGTTGAAGGTGCCGATTTTGCCGTCGGCGAAGGTGAGGATGGTGGAGGAGCAGTCCTCGACGTCGTTGTTCTCGATGTTGGTGATGATGCCTCTGCGGCAGGCGGACTGCACGAGGACCACGTCACCGAAAAGGTAGCGGCAGATGTCGAAGTCGTGGATGGTCTGCTCGATGGCCTGTCCACCTGATTCCTTCTTGATTCTCCACCACCATACCATTGGGAAGCCGCCCAGGCGATGCGCGCTGATCATGGCGATTTTCTTGTGGTTGATCCAGTTCTTCACGAGGGGCAAAGAAGCGGAGTAGCGGCATTGTAGGCCAACCGCGCCGATCAGTTTCTGCTTCTTGATGCCTGCCAGAACCTTCTTCGCGTATTTCAGGTCAAGTGACATCGGCTTCTGCACAAAGAGATTGATGCCTTTCTCGATGGCTGCGAACTCCATGCCATCATGGGCGCCTGGCTGCACGCAGACATAGCAGGCATCCAGCTTTTCCTTTGCGAACATCTCGTTGTAGTCCTGATACTGGCGGCAGCCGAAACGATCCGCTGTGGCTTGAGTACGCTCGGGGCGCAGGTCGCACGCTGCGACAATCTGGGCCTTCTCCTTGAGCTTGTCGTAATGACCGAAGTGGAACTGGGCGATGCCGCCGCATCCGATGAAACCGACTTTAATCTTCTTCTTGGCCATGATTCTTTTCCTTTTTGAAATTACTTCTGTGGTGGTTTTATTGAAAAACAAAAACACAATAACACTTTAATACGGTTAATTGTTTTCGCAAGCGAACGAAGGGAAAATTTACTTTGACTTCCAGAAGTTGCTTATCTTCGCGAAAACATCACGGTAGCGCGTGTCGGGGGTATCGGGGGTCTGGCCGATGGTTGGGCAAATCCAGGCTCCTTCCTCGAATTCGTTCCAGGCGAATGTGAGGACGTGGCCCGTCGGGCAGAGGTTGCGGTGCGCTTCCACCCACGCCTTCAGGCGTTTTGCCGCATTAAGGAGTTGGTCGGGGGTGGCGGGTGACGTATAGGTGCCGTTGGGATAAGTTATCCAAGGCACGGGATGTAGGATGCGCGGTGTGGGGTTCCAGCCCATCGAAAAGTGCGGTATCACGGGCAGGCCATTCTGGCTGCGCAACTCGTTGCGAGTCATTTCCTGCTCAAAAAACTCATCCCATGTTTGCGCCTGTACGGAAGCACCTGCATATGAACTGAGAGCCTGCACGTTGGAGGCATCGTCGGGTGACACATTGTTCGTCATCAGCACCGCGTAAGGGTCAGGCATGCCTGCTTTCGCGCAGCAGGCTCGCAGTCGCCCGAGTATCTCCTGCCAGACGGGTGAACGGAACAGATAGACGAGCGGTCTGCCGTCGATTTTCTCGTAATAAGGGTCCTGCATTGTCTTGGCGAGGTCTTCAAGCTCCTCAGTCGAATAGGGATGGGGGGTGATGAGGATGGCGCATAGCCCCAGTTTGTTGCGAAGAGGGCTTGCCAGGTGTTTGAAACGCGCATCGACCAGTTCGCACACCTTGTCGTCAACGGAGGCTTTTTGCCCCGTCACATAATGGTCCGTATGCGGCTTGCGGTCATACCAGCAGTAGGCGAAGTAGTCGATGCCAGCTGCAATGGCGTGCTGCAGCTCGGTCTCATAGTCGGTGACGGTGCGGGTGCGGTACTGAATCTTGTCGGGGGCCGTCTCAATGGCATAGTAGGGGGTTCGGTCGCGGAATACACTTGGGCTCAGGGACTGCGTTGCATAATGGCCGAAAAAGGTTGTCTCCGACGGCAGACTGCAATCCCAGTTGATGACGCCGACGCGCTGGAAAGAAAAATCTGACATAAAACCTCCATAGGTTTAAAAAATTTGGGGGTTTCAAGCTTTGACTACGGCCAAAGGCGAAAGGCGTCCGTGGTAGCGGTGTTCCTGGAGCGTGAAATCATAATCGACTGGGGCGTTTGCCAGGTTTTCCAGCCAAAGTTCATCGGCATGCACTGGATGCAGGCGAAGCTCCTTGGGGACGTTCATGGTTTCAGGGGGTGGGGAGGGTGGCTCGTACGCGCAGGAAAGGGAGAGGGCTTCTTCGGCGCAGTGTTGTGCCTGGGTTGCACTGTAGCCGCCGCTGTTCAGGAAGAGGGAGTATTCAAAGGAATCCAGGACAGGACTCCAGGCCCAGGCATCGGTGTTGCAGATGTTGTTGTAGAGCAGGCCGTAGATGTGGCCATTGTCGTAGCCTTCTGGGAGCTGGCGGTACCAGCGCCCCACGTTCATGCCGCCGAAGCTGAGGCCTGGCGCATCCTTGCAGACAAGAACGGAATGGAAGCCATCACCCTCGACGGCGGCATAGCGCGAGCAGAAGACCACGTCGAATAAGGAGCCAGGAAGGAGTTCTTTGGTGGGGGTGACTGTGCCGATGTTCTGGTCATAATGGAGGCCATCTCTGCGTCCTGACAGCGGGAAGGCCGCGTAGTAGGTCTCCTTCCAGGGCGATTCAGGTTTGTTCAGACGCACAGAAAAGTCGAGGCGCGGCTCGTGTTTCCAGATGGTGATGCGGCTCTCTACGGCGGCACTGCCAACGTGCGAGTTGCCTTGCACCTGGCAGAAAAGCTCATTGTCCGTCACAAGGCGTGCGATGAAGTGTTCTTCCTTGAAGCGCCTGCGGTTGGTGACCTCCATCATGCTGGCAAGTTCGTTTTGTACTGGGCAGTTCAGCAGCTCCTCGCCGCAGACACCGCCGATGTGAAGCTCTTCAGGGGCCGTTGCAAAACAGTGCCCTGCGCGGTCGTGGATGGCAGTGAGGCGGCCTTGCGAGAAGCACAGCCGCAGCGCATCGGTTTCAATGACCTCTGGCACGGAGACAGGTTTGAAGTCGGGTACAGGCAGTTTTCCGACATGCGGCGTATAGTTGCGTGTGCCCAGCGGAGGTACATCCTGGGCGTGGAAGAGATAGGTGCTGCTGGCGAGCTTGACAAAAGGAATCTCCTGTCCGTTCTCGTCTGTGATGGAGGCGAACTGCGCCGTGTCGCGGTTGGCATAGCAGGTTACATAGCCGCTGACGGGATGCGGAGAGGCATTGTGTACTGCGAAAACAGGCTCGCCAGGAAGGAATTTCTGTCCATGCAGCTCCTCCAGCAGGTAGCCTGCCTGGCGGCGCGAATTGATGGGGTACGAAGCCTTTGTCTCCCAGCTTTTGCGCAGACGGTCGAAGACGCTGGCGGAGAGCCCCTCGCCGCTGCCTTTGCCGTTGTTTGCCCGATAACGGTATTGCCACTTCCAGTTGGAGTTGCCGACCGTGTGGTCGGCGGTCATTTGCAAATCCCGTAGAATGCCATTGTCTTCGCCGCCCTGAAGCAGAATCTCTTGGTAGAGTCGTTGCGCTTGGCGGTGCGCCTTGCACGTGGAAGGCGCATGCAGGAGGCGGATAATCCACGGGTCTGTGACAACGCCTTCGACCTCGGGAATGTTTTTCCCGTATTTTGCCTCCATGTTTTCAAAGAAAGAGGCAGAGGTACCCAGCTCGATGGCGGGGAAGCGTCCCGAGGCGTTCAAAGCCTCCACCACCTGCGTGATTTGCGGGCATGGCCCGTAGTTGTCCATGCCCACCTGAAGCAGTAACTCCTCGTAGGGGTAATGCTCGCGTTCGAGGCGATCGAAAAGCATCTTCAGGCACCGCTCAACGTTGTCCAGCGGATCAATGCCTTCAGGTGCGCGAAGGTATGGAAAGATGAGGTAGCTGATTCCCATGCCATAGACGGCCAAGTTATGTGCCTTTTCGGGCAGAAGTATCCTGTCAATGCCCAGGTTCCATACCAGTGTTTTGCTGCCATCAGGGGTCTTGTGATAGAAGAGATGCGGCAAATCTGCCCAGGGCAGGTAGGCCTGGCAGGCTCCGACGCCCGCGATGAAGTAGCGCACTCCGTACTCGCTCAGGATGTTTGGGACATAGCGCGACCAGCCGCCGATGTCGTCCAATATCGCCGTGTTCACCTGGAAACCATACTTCTTCGCCATCTCCGTTGATTTGGAGACATTCTGCACGAGTTCGGGTGCAGAGGCGGTGTCCGTCAGCATCTGCATGTAGAATGCACCACACTCGAACTGTCCGCTCTGGAGCAGCGAAAGCAGGCTTTGCCCCATGGCGGGCGAGCGTCGCTTCAGGTAGAACTCCAAAAGCGAGCTGCTTTCCAGTGTCCAGTGGAAAGACGGGTTGGCCTTTCCCAGGGCAACAGCCTGGTCCAGATGACGCATCTGCTGCGAGATGACCTCCTCGGGGAGGTCCGTGTAGCCGATGTCAAAGTGCGTATGGTGGATGAGGTGGATTTTCTTGATCATGGCTGAAGTAGCCAGGTCATTAACGGCCTGAAAGGATAACAAGGGATAAAAGGGATGAATAAAGGTGAGAGGATGTTTAGGGCATCCTCTCTACCTCATTTTTGTATTTTCTACTTAATCTCTGTTGACCAATCGCTGTCCCAGGGGTAGGTCATGCGGATGAGGGTGCCGCCGCGCCTGGCGGATTCTGCGGCATAGATGCCTGGCAGGGTCATGCGGAGGCCTTCGCGGAGAGTGATGGGGAAGTCGGGGGCGTTGTTCTGGAAGGCGGTGAACATGTCATTGAGCATGGCGTAGTCAACGCCGCCATGGCCGACGGCCTTCGGATTGCCGATGCACTCCACGGGCATGGTGTTCACGGGGAGTTCCGTCAGCGAGGGAGCGCCGTATAGTTCCATGGAGCTGAATCGGGTGACAGGCGGCGTGCTACCGCGTTGGTCGATGCGCTCGAAGTAGCCCTTTGTGGCAAACACCCTGAAGGAGTGGTGCCCGAAGAAGGCGCGGCAGGGGCCGTTGCGCAGGATGCGGATGGTCACGCCTGATTCCGTGCGGAACAGGGCGGACATCATGTCGTCTTTCAAGCCATCTGGAATGATGTGCGGGCCTGTACCGAAGCAAGCAGTGTAGCGCAGGTCTTCACTCATGATGCGAAGCAGTGGTCCGAGGGAGTGCGTGCAGTAGCGGATGGGGGGTAGGGTCTTGCGCCAGGGGCTGTGTTTGACCAGCTCCACGGATTCCTCCGAGCCAGGGCGCGTCGCATGGATGTATTCGGCTTCCATGTAGTATGGCTCGCCCAGGATGCCCTTCTTGTACAAATCCACCAATGCGGCGATGAAGCCCCAGTAATTGGGATTGGCGCCTGTCATGAAACTTCCCTTGGAGGCTGCTTTCGCCTTCCAGAGCTTGTCTGCCTCCTCAAGCGTGGCGACGGATGGGATGTCGGAGAAGACGCTGTAGTCCCTGCCAAGAGCCTGGATGCAGAAGTTGGCATGGACGTCGGCGCCCGTCTCGACGAAGACGATGTCGAGCTTATTCTCGTCCAGCATCTTCGTGTAGTCCTCGTAGAACTTGGTTTCTGGGAAGATTTCCGCCATAGACTTGCTCTCATGCCACTGCGTCTTGCTCCAGAGCTCGGGGTCAATGTCGCAGGTTGCCACGAGGGTGTTGCAGTCGAAGCTCTCCATAATCAGGTGGCACATGTAGCGGCCACGATGCCCCAGACCAACGACGCCAATTCTAATCTTGTCCATTGTTTGCTCCTTTTTGGGTTGTTATTTCTTGCTGACAATCAGTTTGCCATTTGTTGCTTTGGGAAGTTGAATCTCCAGGCAGCCTTCGTGGAGGGCGACGGGCACCGTCTGGCCGTTGAAGGAAGCCGTCCAGTTGCCTTTGCCACAGACGTATAGGAGGGTGGTGATGCGCCCAGGCTCGCCGCTGATGGCTAGTTCCACCGTCAAGTTGCCGTTGTCTTCGCAGGATTTCTTTTTCACCCAGGTGTCGAAGCCGCAGGTGAGCCGTCCTAGCTCATAGTAGGCGTGGTGCCAGCAGAGAACGGGGGAAGAGAGGCCGCCAAAGTGGTGGCAGCCACAGCCGCGCCCGTTTTGGAGTGAGAAGTGCTCGAAACAGTAGTAGCTCTGGTCAACTTCGTTCTTCCAGACGTCCAGCGCGGTCTTGGCGATTTTACGGGCGAATCCGCCTTGGTTGTAGTCGAGGCATGCCTTCCAGAAGAACCATTGCTGGGGCATCCAGACGCAGCCGTTCCAGTAGCCGTCCGTGCGGAAGTAGGGTGCGCTCATATCGACGGTCGAGATGCCGCAAGGGGACCACAGCTTGCCTGGAGCGGTCAGTCGTGCGAACATCGCCTCCTCCTGCGCACGGGTGCATTCGCCCGCCAGGAGCGGCGAGATGCCGTCCAGGCCGAAGTTGTAGTTGACGCCGCTTTGCGGGTGCTTGAAGTGACCAGTCGGGGCACCGTTGGCGTCCAGCTCCACATAGCTGAACACCTTGTCTGCTTCGGACCAGGAGTATTTCTGCAGGGCGTCGCCGAGGGCGGCAATGTCCGCCTCGAAGCCGAGGATGTCTGCCTCGTGTCCACCGAGCTCGCGGGCGGCCTGGATGAGGAATTTCGCGGCGCGGATGGTGTGGGAGGTGAGGATGGTGGGGGCGATGTTGGTGAGGTGGTCCGTGTGGACCTGCCATTGCGGCGGATAGTCGTCCCAGCCGCCTGAATTGTAAAAATAGTCCCACCCTTTGATGAGGTTGGAGCTGGTGCGGAAGGTGGAGGATTCGATGTGGCCCGCGAGGAAGTCATAGAAGTGCTTGACGCGCGGGTAGAAGCGCTCCAGCATCTCGCGGTCCTGATGGCGGTTCCAGAGTTCGGCAAAAAGATAAGCCTGCACGGGAACGGGGGTGCCGTGCAGGATGAAGGCGCATTCTTCGTCCTCGGGAGGAGTCACGTAGGCGTTGAGGTTTTCGATGGCGCGCAGCTTGTCGAGCTCGGAGAGTCCGAGGCCGATGAAGCCTGAATCCCAGCTGTAGAGCGTATAGTAGTACTTGTCGGGCGAGTGGTGGCGAATATTCTGCCCCTTCGCCTGAATCGGGAACGCGATGTTGGTCATCAGTGCCGCGCTCATCAGCTGCTGGCTGAAGTTGTATTTCTGCCCTTCGGGCGTGACATTCAGCTGGAACGCCCCCTTGTGTGCCTTTTCATAGACGGCCTCCAACGCGTCAGAGCTCTTGTCGATGGCCAGCAGCTCTTTTTGCACATCACCATCTATTCCGACGCCGTAGAGGGTGTGGATGACCACTGTCGAGTGCGGCTGGATGAGGATGGGAAGCATGTAGGTCTCCTTGCAATAGACGTTACGCTTCACCTCGGGCCCGAAGAAGTTGTTGGGGTTGTAGTAGGGCTGGCGAATCCCATACGAGTAGTTCAGGAGTTTCGCCAAATCATCGACCCAGTACTCGCGCTCCGTGCAGTTCGGGCGGTCCCACCAAATCGTGTAGGCCTGCTCAAAGCCGTTGAGGCGGATGGTCGTGCTCTGGTTGGCGACGGGGCCTGCCATCGCACTGGGTTTCCAGGCGTGGCTGATGGGCGGGAAGCAGATGTCGGCGATGGCGTTTCCCTCATTCAGGAACACAAATCCATCCACGCGGACCTTCACGCCGTTCGTGCGTGAGATGAAGTCCATTGTGCCTGGCTCGATGGGGCCGCTGTAGAGCTCGTAGAGTTTGAAGCAGTCGGCACCCTCCAGCTTCGTGTTGTACGGTTTTCCCTGGAGCTCCAGGGTGCATTCGAGGCTCTTGCCCATTGGTAAGTGCGCACGCATGTAGATTTTTCCGTTGGAGCTTTTAAAGGCATGGCGGTAGCATGCGCGGTCGCCAGCGACGGCCCCGAAGCAGGGGAGTCCTGCGTTGTTATAGGAGTGGCCCAAGCAGCGGTTTCCAACAGTGCCAGGGAAATTCTGCTCTTCGCCACGTCGTCCGCCGTTCCAGACGAGGTTTCGGTCGCATCGTTTGTAGGCGTATTGTACGTCCAGATGCTCCAACGCATCCAACCAGAGAGCGCCGTTTGGCAGCTCGACGGAGACCTCGTCGCGCGGGGCGAAGCGCCCATAGACCATAAGACAGGCGTTCTGGATGCCGTCCGTGTTGTTGACAAATGCAAGGCGTCCAAGGCGGAAATTATCGCTTAGCTTGCAGTAGGCGGTTTCGGCATAGAAGACATCATGGTCCACCATCTGCTGACGGCAGCTGAAGAAGCTGAAGTCGCCGCTGGCCTCCCAGGGGGAGTAGTCGCATTCGCGGAGCGTCTCAGGCGGGCAGAACTTGCGTCGGCAGATGCCAGGCACCATGAGAAAGTCCATTCGCATTCCCTTCTTCACATCGCCGATGTGCGAGAGCGTGAAGAAATCACGTGCGTATGGTCCCCAGTCCGAAAGGCTTAAATCCTGCGTGCCATTCAAATAGTCGTATTTGTTCATGTCTTATCGTGGAAAGAGGTCTTCCGTAGAGTTAATTACAGAATCACCGCTTAATCTAGCATTATTTGCCGTTGTGTCCAATTGCGAGACTAAAAAACGACCAGCGAACAGTGAAGGACAGTGTCATCCAGGCAATTTAAGTATTTAATTCCCTTTTTTTCATCATTTTGTACGATTACCTTTTCAATCGCAAAGAACACAGATTGTGATTCAACGCCTTGAAATTTGTTTGTTGAACAATTATATTATTAACGTTTGATTTTTGGAATATAGTGACTATCGTGAGTCGCATGAAACTCTGAACAACCAAGGAGCAAAAGACAATGATTAAAGTTGGTATCAATGGTTTTGGCCGTATCGGGCGCATGGTTTTCCGTGCCGCTGTTGAAAACTTCGCAAACGACATCGTGGTTGTCGGCATCAACGATCTGTTGGATCCCGATTACCTGGCCTACATGCTGAAGTATGACTCCGTCCACGGCCCCTTCAAGGGCGACGTCGCCGTCGAAGGCAACTATATGATCGTCAATGGCAACAAGATTCGCCTGACCGCCGAGATGGATCCCGCGAACCTAAAGTGGAATGAAGTCGGCGCCGAAGTCGTCGTCGAGTCCACTGGTTTCTTCCTGACCGACGAGGCTGCCCGCAAGCACATCACCGCTGGCGCCAAGAAGGTTGTCATGTCCGCTCCTTCCAAGGATGCGACCCCGATGTTCGTCTATGGTGTCAACCACACCACCTATGCTGGGCAGGACATCATCTCCAACGCTAGCTGCACCACCAACTGCCTGGCTCCTCTGGCCAAGGTTGTCCACGAGGCCTTCGGCATCAAGCGCGGCCTTATGACCACCGTTCACGCTGCCACCGCCACCCAGAAGACCGTTGACGGCCCCTCCAAGAAGGATTGGCGCGGTGGCCGCGGCATCCTGGAGAACATCATCCCCTCCAGCACTGGCGCTGCCAAAGCAGTCGGCAAAGTTCTGCCCGCCCTGAACGGTAAGCTGACTGGTATGTCGATGCGCGTTCCGACCTCTGACGTTTCCGTCGTTGACCTGACCGTCGAACTCGAGAAGCCCGCCTCCTACGAGGAAATCTGCGCCGCCATGAAGAAGGCCTCCGAGACCTGCGTCTGCGCAGGCGGTCTGAAGGGCATCCTCGGCTACACCAACGAGGCCCTCGTCTCCACCGACTTCCGCAACGACGCCCGCACCTCCATCTTCGATGAGAAGGCTGGTATCGCCCTGGACAGCACCTTTGTCAAACTGGTCAGCTGGTATGACAACGAATGGGGCTACTCCAACAAGCTGTGCGAAATGATCCGCGTCATCGCAAAATAATCTCAGTTGAATAACTGAATCGTGAAAACCGCCGCCTGATTAAAAACAGACGGCGGTTTTTTTAGTGAGACGTTTTTGTGTCGTTTAGGTCATTCTCAGCCATAATCAGCCATGAAACGCATAGACCAGTTTACTCCAGTCCTTTCTCAGGATCTTTTGCTGAATCACAACTTCTTTGAACTATATCCTGTTGATGGTGGCGGGACGTTCATCCAAAGGGAGATTCTTGGCTCCGTGGATGATGCCGCGATAACAGAGGCCGTCCTGAATGGTGCGCTTTCGGATTTCGGCCCATTGAATGCAATTGATTTCCTGAAATACGAGCGATGGAGCACCATTGAGAAGAGCTGCTGGATAAACCGCATGTATTTCATTGTCCCACTTGCCCATCAGTATGCGAGAACGGGCGATGAGAGGCTCGCTTTGCTTCTACGTGATATTCTCCTGCGGTTCAAGCGGGCCTATCAGCCGCCGAAATCCTGCGAGGAGGCCTGCGCCCTTCAACGTGAGGTGCTTTACAAGCGCGACCATGACTACAATGCAAAGGGCAGCGACTACGATGCGGACATTCCATATCAATGGTTTGATTTCCAGCCAGCCAGCCGAATCATCCACACGCTTCATGCGCTTTGGTTCATGCGCAAATCCAAGAGCTTTTCCGAAGAGGATTGGAAGGAACTGGATGAGATGCTTTTCCAGCACGGGCAGCAGATCTTCTGGGTTGAAAAGTTCGGTACAAAACCTGCTCCTGGAAATCATCAAGCCCTTCGCGCCGCTGCCCTGCTTTATGCTGCGGACTACTTCAGGGAGTTGCCAGAGACAAAGGAATGGCGGAGCACCGCACTGGCTCTTTGCGAGTACCATATCCTGAATGACTTTTTAACGGACGGGATGCTTATCGACCTGAGTCCCTCCTATCACTTTTTCGAGTGCTGGATAACGCGCGATATGAAGGCGCTTGCAGAACGTGGGACGCCAGCTCTCTCCGATGAGGCATCGCAGCGTGCCCAGAAGGCTTTTGATGTGTGCCGCTATCTCTGCCAGCCCGATGGGCTTTCTCCTGTCATCAGCGATGGCTATCCCCTCGACATGAACATCTTCCTCAGCACCATCCAGGACAATAAACCTCAGGAGAGGTATGCTGTTTCTCTATGCGAATCCAAAATAGCCATCAAGCGTGATGGCGGGCAGTACTTCCTGCTGGACGCATCCCCGCTCTTGAATCCTCTTTCCCATTATCATGCTGGAAAACTGGCCGTAACCTATTTTGCGGAAGGCGTGCCGTTCCTGGTGGACTCGGGATGCTGCAGCTATGATGACGATGCCTTTGCTGGTTGGTTCAAGCAGGCGCAGGCACATTCCACCCTGCTTGTTGACGGTCAGGGCGACAGCATCTTGGAGGGACGCTACCACTGGCTCAGTGCCCCAGAAAACTCCGTTGCCGACTGGAAGGGCAATGAATTGGTCGCGCATATGCGCGGAAATGTCCCTGCCTGGAGGGGGGTGGTGTGGCAGCGCAAGGCCATCGTTCTGCCAGACAGCCTGGCTTTGGAGGATACTGTGGAGAGTTCCCGCGAGGTGACGATGGAGTTCATTTTCAATCTTCATCCCAAGGTAACGGTTGAACTGACGGCGGCAAACAGGGCCGTGTTGTGCAATGGAGGCGTCCAAATTCAGGCAGACTTCTCCGCTCCTGTAGAGATTCTGGATGGCACGGGTTATTTGAAATTCCAAAAAGTTCCCTGCAAGCGCTTGCTTCTTCGCCTGAAAGGAAAAGGTGCCCACCTCAAAACTAGGTTTTTGCTTTTGCAATAATCCCTAATTGATGGATAAGAGCCGCGTAAGCGGCGGCAACAGTATAGCCGTGGGTGGAGCGAGCGCCTCTGGCGCAAGCGAAACCCACGGGATGAGCAGTTACCCAGTTCTTTTGCGCCGTGCCGTGTAGCGTAGCGGAGCGGCATGGCGCAGAAATACCAGCAAGCATTATCAATCGGTGGGAATTACTATTTGCCATACCATGCCAGTATTATTTCCGTCTTGCCAAATAGAAAATAGCGGTTTATGGATTACATTATTAGGTGTGATGGACGAAGGACGGCCGCTCCGCAAGGGGAGGAAAGTCCGGACACCACAGGGCGGAGAGCCTGGTTGAAAAGCCAGGTGTCCAGGGGCAAACCCTGGAAAAGGAAAGTGCCACAGAAAACAGACCGCCGCGTCAGCGGCAAGGGTGAAAGGGTGGTGTAAGAGACCACCGTGCCTGTCCGAAAGGCGGGCAGCAAGGCAAACCCCTCTCGGTGCAAGGCCAAATAGGGAATTAGGCGCGGCCCGTGCCGTCGCGTCTCCGCAAGGGGATGCAGTAGTTCCGGGTATCGGCTGCTTAGATGAATGGTCGTCTTTCCGCGCAGGCGGGAAACAGAATCCGGCTTATATTCGTCCATTGCATTCGTCGCAAGTCGGCGTTCACGGAAGAGATGTTGAACAACGTCTCTTGATTACCTCTACCCAACCACAACGAGGTGGTGCTATGCGTATAAACAAGTACCAAGTCGTACATAGCATAAGCGAAGTGATAGCGAAGACCGCAGACCCCTGGACGGGGCTGAAAAAGGTGACCAAGCTGATTTCCGAATATGCGAACAATGCCTGCTGTTCCCTTTTTGCATACAATCGAATCAGCCAGACAATCACGCTTGTCGCCTGCCACGAGCACGAAGACCTTCCCAATATCGGCAATCTCTCCTTCAGCGTAAATCAGGGGCTGACAGGCATTGCCGTCAGAACGGGGAAAATACTGAACATCGCCGACCAGACGCAGCACCGCGAGAACATGGAGGGGCATTCACCCGACGCAACGGTTTACCATGGGCTGCTGATAGTCCCTCTTGTCATCGGCGGTATGACCATCGGCGCCATTGACCTGGAGCAGACACCCAGGCGGTGTTTCAGCAAGCGGATTTTTGAGATGGTGGAGGAGATTGCCACCCCGCTGGCCATGTTCATCATCAATACGATGCTGGCAAAGCAGAACTCCAATATCAACGATGTCTTTGCCATCAAGAATGCGTCGCAGAAGCCAAAGCTGGTGCTAGACAGGCCGCTGCGCGGCACCCCCATCACCAAGGGTGTCGTCACGGGGCACGCCGTGGTCATCTCAAGCGTGGATGAATTCCTCGCCTTCAAGCGACTCCCGCACCCTGTCAACACCACCAAAGAGGCGATTCAGGCGGAGAAGGAACTCTTCTTCGCGGCTGTCGAGGCCGCCAAGAAAACCTGCCAGATAACGGCGCAGCAGCTGGAGCAGCTGCTTTCAGAGGCGGATTGTGACATCTTTACCATCCATGCCATGCTTCTTGACGACCCCACCATCCGTAAGAACATCCTGGCGCATATCGAGGAGGGGCACTCCATTACCACATCCCTTGCTGCCGCTCTCAAGACCTTCAGCGCGCAGTACATGAAAATCGAGGACGAATACCTCCGCGAGCGCATCTACGACATCAAGGACATCCTCCTCAATGTCAAGGATGCCGCCGACAATCTGCGGCACGTCAAGCCGAACAAGCGAAACGAGTACGAGCTGCTTGGCGAAAAGAATATCATTGTTGTCGCGAAGGAATTGCTGCCCTCGCAACTGGTGGCCCTTCCCCTGCGCAACATCACGGGCATCATCTGCGAGGAGGGCGGCAGCACCTCGCACGTCGCCATCTTGGCGCGCGCCTTGCAGAAGACAATGCTGGTCGGCGTCAACGGCATCGCCGACTATGTCGCTCCCAACGACAGCATTCTTTTGGACTGTAACGCGGGACTCTGCTACTTGAAGCCGAACATTCCGTTGCTCAGGCAGTTTGCGGAATCCCTGCGCGTGACGCGGCAAAACAACAGGCAGATGCGCTCTGCGGATGTGAAGGGGATACAGGCGTCGGCAACCAGCGATGGCACCTCAATCCACTTTGCGGGGAACATCGCGCTCTTGAGCGAACTTTCCGCCATCCACCATTACGGTCTTGAGGAAATCGGCCTCTACCGCACCGAGTTCATGTTTATGATACGCAACGAGCTTCCCACCGAGGAGGAGCAGTTCAACGTGCTGAAGAAGATGGTGACTGGCGCGGGCCGTCCAATCAATGTGCGTCTTCTGGATGCTGGCGGCGACAAGCCGCTCCCCTATATGAACATCTGGGACAAGGAGGAGAACCCCTCTCTAGGCTGGCGTGGACTGCGTTTTATGCTCTCGCACCCGAATATCCTCAACACACAGCTGAAGGCCATCCTCCGTGCCAGCGCATTTGGAAAGATCAACATCCTCATCCCGATGGTTGCAGACTTGTTTGATTTCATGGAGGTCAAGAAAGCGGTCAAACAGGCGGAGCAGGAACTCAGCGACGCAGGCATCGCGTATGACAAGGAGTACAAGCTGGGCATTATGCTGGAAATCCCCTCTGCCATCTCCGCGCTTCCAGACATGCTTCCGTACATCGACTTCGTTAGCATCGGGACGAATGACCTGGTGCAGTTCATGTTTGCGGTTGACCGCGGCAATCCTGCCGTGCGTAAATGGTACAGGCCACTGCATCCCGTGATTTTGCAGGCTATTCGCAAGGTCTGCAAAACCATGTCCAAGTACCCCGAAAAAAGCCTTTCCATCTGCGGTGAGCTTGCAGGCTCCAAGCACGCCTTTCCGCTGCTGCTCGGCGCAGGTCTCCGCAAGTTCAGCATGACGCCTTCCCGCATCCCTGAATTGCGTGCAATCGTCTCCAAGTGGAGCATCCAAGAGTGCGAGAAGCTGCTGGATGACGTGCTGGCAAAATGCCACTCGGAAATGGACATCATGGCTTATCTGGATAAATACACCAAGGAGGAGCACTAGAAATGGTAACCGCATTTGTTCTTATCAGTGTCGAGGACAAGCGTGTCCACGAAACCGTCAAGGCCCTGCTTCAGCACAAGGGCGTAACAGAAATCCACGTCGTGGCGGGTGAATACGATATGGTCGCCGTCATCCGTGTCCAGGACAACGCCAGCCTTGCAAACCTCATTACCGACAAAATCGTCACGGCCCCAGGCGTGGAGCGCACCAAGACACTTTTTGCGCTGGAGAGCCACTCCCGCTTTGATTTGAATGAAATCTACGGAGAAATAAAATAACATGACCCAGGAAAAACTGCGCTACGGCAAAACAGGCTATGTGGCTCTTTTGGGACGCCCCAACACAGGAAAATCAACCCTGCTCAATACAATCCTGAAACGGCATCTGGCCGCTGTTTCCCCAAAGCCACAAACGACGCGTAAGCATCTGCTCGGCATCTTCACTGACCACAATTCGCAGATTCTTTTCCTGGACGCTCCAGGCATCCACAAGTGCAAAATCGCCATTGACGACGCGATGGACCGCTCCATCACGCGCGTGCTGGAGGATGCCGACCTCATCCTTTGCCTGGTCGATCCAACCCGTGAGCCTGGCGAGGAGGATTTGCTGGCCGCGCAGCGCGCGGCAGCCGCGAAGAAAACCTGCATCATCGCCATCAACAAGATCGATGTGGCGAACGAGGAGGGGATTGCGAAGAGCCTGACCTTCTATCGCCAGTACCTCCCTGATGCCGTGACCATCCAAATTGCCGCAGTGGACGAAAAGAAGGTGCAGCCACTTCTTGCGCTTTTGAAAAAAAATCTTCCCATAGGGCCGTTCCTGTATGATGAAGACGACCTGACGGATGTCTATGAGCGGGACATCGCCGCCGAGCTTATCCGTGAGACTCTGCTGGAAAAACTGCGCCAGGAGGTGCCCCACGGCATTGCCGTCGTGATTGACAAATGGGTGGACAAGGGAAACAGAATTTCCATTTCCGCGACGCTTCACATTGAGCGCGAGGGACACAAGGCCATCATCATCGGCCATGGCGGCGAGATGATAAAGTCCATCCGCGTGACGGCCGAAAAACGCATTGGTGAATTTGTACAGGCGAACATCGTTCTCAGCCTGTTTGTGAAAGTGACGCCTGACTGGCGAAGCAACAAGCGTTTCCTGGCGGAAGTCGGGCTGGAGTAGCATTGGGTGTTTCCCGCCTTTTCCATTGAATGTGCTGCGCTCCTTGCCAGGCATAACAACGATTGGGAAGAACGTCTGGCCAACTGGCGGCGGTTTGCGACACCTCCCTGGTGGGAACGGGACCTCATCATCACGCCAGAGCTTCGCGCCACCTATGAAATGTGGCTGCCTGTCAGGGAGTTCCTGCACAGCCTGAAGGCAATTGGCTTGAAGTGGCTGCCATCTGCCGCATGTCTTCCCCTACCGTTTCGCCGTAAATGCTATCATTCTCTGCCTGATTTATGGGCTGCCCTGCCAGTGAATCTTGAAAAGAAGCTTTGTTTTTCACCGCAGGAGCTTCTGGCTTTTTTCTGTGCTTTGGCCGATCCACCCAGATTCGGCACGATTTGCGGGCGCTACAACGAGGAACTTACGCTTATCAGCCGCCTTGCCCACCCGAATATGCGCATCTTGGATGTCGCCTGCGGCGTTGGTTTGAATACGCTCGAAATAGCTGCGGCAAGCGGTGCAGAGACCATTGGAATATCCAGCGAATGGCTGGAGGTCTGGATGGCCAGCAACAGGTGCCTTCCCCATGACGCCGCACGAGAACAGCATATGCGGCGTTTTCCCTGCAACCTGAACGTGTGTTTTCAGCAGGGATGTGCGGAATGCTTTGCATTCGAGAGGCCTTTTGACATCATTGTCTGCAATGGTCTGGTCGGCGGACGTTTCTTTCATGCCGAAGAGCAATATTCCGCCTTTCTGGTCTCCTGCCGAAACGCCCTTGCCCCGCAGGGAACCATCCTTCTTGCCAATCACTTTCACGATGGCTCAAGAAGCGATGTCGAACGCTTTATGCAGTTGGCCTCCCAGACTGGCTTCAGTGTAGAGGGAACCTGGCACCAGATGGCACTTGAGATTTACCGATGATACTCCTGCAAAGAGCACACATCTACCCTGCCTGCATCGACGACGGAGTTGACCAGTCCTTCGGTGGCCATCTGGAGGGCGGCGGTCGTCGTGGTGATGGGCAGACCGAATTCTATGGCGAAAGAGCGCATCTTCGCACCGTCGTCGCCGAGGTCGGGGATGTTCACAATCCAGCCGATTTTCTTTTCGATAATCAAGTCGCGCAGGTTGGGGCGCCCCGCGGAGAGGCGGAAGACAGCGTGAGACTGGATACCGTTGGCATAAAGCAGTTCGCCTGTCCCCGCTGTGGCGTAGAACTCGAAGTCGTGTTTCGCAAGCTGCTGCAAGAAGGGCAGGGCGGCCTGCTTGTCGGCGTCGCGGATGGAGAGGAAGACGCCGCCCGAGCGCGGGATGCGGTTGCCTGCGGCATCCTGCGACTTCAAGTAGGCATTGGCGGCGTCGAAGTCGATGCCCATCACCTCGCCCGTCGATTTCATCTCGGGCGAGAGGGTAATATCCACGCCTGGGAACTTGACAAAGGGGAAGACCGCCTCCTTGAAGGCGGAATAGTGGATTTGCGGCGACTTGGTGAAGCCCAGTTCCTTCAGCGTTGAGCCAGTCATCAGGAGTGCGGCGTATTTCGCTAGCGGCGCGCCCGTCACCTTGCTGGCGAAGGGCACTGTGCGGGAGGCGCGTGGATTCACTTCAATAACATACAAGACGCCATGCTGAACGGCGAACTGGATGTTCATCAGCCCAATGACATGCAGCTCCTTTGCAAGCCTGCAGGAGGAGGTGTGGATTTCGTCCAGTACAGCCTGCGAAAGGTCGCGCGGCGGGATGGAGCAGGCGGAATCGCCCGAGTGGATGCCCGCCTGCTCGACGTGCTCCATAATGGCGCCGATGACTGTTGTGTGGCCATCCGAAAGGCAATCGACATCCAGCTCCTGGGCATCGCTCAAGAACTTGTCGATAAGGATGGGATGTCCTTCGGAAACTTCGGTGGCCTCCACCATATAGGAGCGGAGGGAGGCCTCCTGGTTGACAATAGCCATGGCGCGTCCACCCAGCACAAACGAGGGGCGCACAAGCACAGGGTAGCCAATTTCCGCCGCGATGCGGCACGCATCTTCAGTAGTAGAGGCCATTCCGCTGGCGGGCTGGCGCACGCCAGCCGCCTTGGCGATACCCTTGAAAATCCCACGGTCATCTGCGGCGTCAATGTCGGCGGGAGGCGTACCGATAATCTTAACACCAGCCTGCTCCAACGAGCTGGCCAGGTTCAGCGGCGTCTGTCCGCCAAGCTGCACAATGACGCCGTCGCACTGCTCACGTTCATAGACGTTCAGCACATCCTCGAAGGTCAGCGGCTCGAAGTAGAGGTGGTCGGCTGTATCGTAGTCTGTGGAAACCGTCTCGGGGTTGGAGTTGACCATGATGGTCTCGTAACCCGCCTTTTTCAACGCAAAAACGGCGTGGACGCAGCAGCAGTCGAACTCGATTCCCTGGCCGATGCGGTTGGGGCCGCCGCCAAGTATCATGATTTTCTTTTTGCCCGAATTGGAGTGGACAGGCTCGTCGTATTCAGCGTAGGTGGAGTAGTAATATGGTGTGGATGCAGCAAACTCGCCAGCACAGGTATCGACGGTGCCATAGACGGGGAGTATGCCGAGTGCCTTGCGGCGTGCGCGGACGGCAAGCTCATCGCTCTTCAGCGCATAGGCAAGCTGTCTGTCCGAATAGCCCAGCTCTTTCGCCTTGCGGAGGAGTTCGGGGGTATCGGTGATGTTCTTCTCAAAGGCGACCAGCTCCGCCAGCTTGCGCAGGTAGAAGAGGTCGATGTTGGTCAGTTCTGCAATACGCTCCAGCGGCCAGCCGCGCTTTAGGGCTGCGTGCAGGAAATAGACGCGGTCCGCGTTCGGGCGAGCCAGCTCGGCGGCGACGGTTTCATCGTTCAGTGCCTCGAAGTGTTCCTGCTTCGGTTCAAGCCCGAAGCCGAAGTGACCTGTCTCCAGCGAGCGTACAGCCTTCTGGAAGGCCTGGTTGAAGTTGCGTCCGATGGCCATCGCCTCGCCGACCGCTTTCATCTGCGTGCCAAGCGTGGAGTTGGCGGCGGGGAACTTCTCGAAGGTGAAGCGCGGCATTTTCACGACAACGTAGTCAAGCACGGGTTCGAAGCAGGCGGGCGTGTGCTTGGTGATGTCGTTAAGCAGTTCGTCCAGTGTGTAGCCCACGGCCAGCAGGGCCGCTATCTTCGCAATTGGGAAGCCAGTCGCCTTTGATGCCAGTGCCGAAGAGCGGGAGACGCGCGGGTTCATCTCAATGATGAGCCGCTCGCCATTTAGCGGATTGACAGCCCACTGCACATTGGAGCCGCCCGTCTGGATGCCGATGGCTTGCATCACCTTCAGCGAATCGTCGCGCATCGCCTGATACTCCCTGTCGGTGAGCGTCATTGCAGGAGCCACGGTGATGGAATCGCCCGTATGAACCCCCATGGGGTCCAAGTTCTCGATGGAGCAGACGATGACGGAGGTGCCACGCTTGTCGCACATGACCTCCATCTCATACTCCTTCCAGCCGAGCAGGGATTCCTCGATAAGCACCTCGTGGTTCAGACTGAGCTCCAGTCCACGCTCCACAATCGTCCTGAACTCTTCCTCCGAATGGGCGATGCCGCCCCCAGAACCGCCCAGCGTAAAGCCAGGGCGAACAATGAGGGGCCATTTGCCGATGGCCTTTGCAATAACCAGCGCTTCCTTCATGCTGTGGGCGGATTCGGAGTTGGCGCTACGGATGCCGATGCTGTCCATCGTCGCCTTAAAGAGGCGGCGGTCCTCCGCACGACTGATGGCGTCGGCATTGGCACCGATGAGCTCGACGTGATAGCGTTTCAGCACGCCGCTATGCCATGCCTCCATCGCAAGATTGAGGGCAGTCTGCCCGCCGAGCGTTGGGAGCAGTGCATCGGGACGTTCGCGGCGGATGATTTCGTGCAGGTACTCTGCGGTCATCGGCTCCAGGTAGGTGCGGTCCGCAAACTCGGGATCGGTCATCACCGTGGCGGGATTGCTGTTGAGCAACACGAGCTCATAGCCCTCCTTTTTGAGGACCTTGCACGCCTGCACGCCCGAATAGTCGAACTCGCAGCCTTGCCCGATGACGACAGGCCCCGCCCCCAACAGCATTATTTTATGTATGTCAGTCCGTTTCGGCATGTTATTTCTCCTGAAGCTGATGGTCTAGTGCGGCCTGGACGAGTCCCACAAAGAGTGGATGCGGCGCGAAGGGGCGCGACTTGAACTCGGGGTGGAACTGGCAGCCAATGTAATAGGGGTGTTCGGGTAGCTCCACCATCTCCACAAGTGATTGGTCTGGACTGGTGCCACAGACCCGCAAGCCCGCCTTTTCCAGCTCCGCACGGTAGGTGTTGTTGTACTCGAAGCGATGGCGGTGGCGTTCCGATATGGACAGTTCGCCGTAGAGCTTGGCGGCAAGGCTCCCCTCCACCAGTTGGCATGGGTAGGCTCCCAGACGCATCGTGCCGCCCTTGCTGGTGACACCACGTTGGTTCTCCATCAAATCGATGACGGGGTACGCGGTTGCCTCGTCGAACTCCGTCGAATTGGCTGAATTGTAGTTTAGAACACTACGTGCATATTCAATCACCATGCACTGCATACCCAAGCAGATGCCCAAGGTAGGAATGCCGTAGGTGCGTGCATGGCGGAGCGCGGCGATTTTACCCTCCACGCCCCTGGAGCCAAAGCCGCCTGGCACCAGAAGAGCATCGTATGTATCTAGTTTGGAGCAGTCCGTTTCAAGCTCCTCCGCCTCAACCATGTCGCAGGTGACCTTGGTGCTCAGGGCGATACCCGCGTGCGCAAAGGATTCGAAGATGCTCTTGTAGGCATCGCGTAGTCCCGCGTACTTCCCTACCAAGGCGATACGGCAACTTTTCTGCGGATGGAGCACACGGTTCAGCAATTCGTGCCAGTCGTCCAGATGGCTCTCCGTCACAGGCAGCCTCAGTAGCTCAAGCACCTTGTTGTCGAGCCCTCTGTCCGCCAGTTCTTGCGGTACCTCGTAGATGGAGTGCTGCACATCCCGCTCCTCAATGACGTACTCATCTGGCACATTGCAGAACAACGACAGTTTTCTGCGTTGTTCCTCGGCCATTGCGACTTCCGTGCGGCAGATCAGTACGTCGGGGAAGATGCCGATGTTGTGGAGGATGCTGACCGATTGCTGGCTAGGCTTTGTCTTCATCTCGCCCACCGACTTGATGAACGGCACCAACGTGAGGTGGATGACGATGGCATTGCCCGCCCCTGCTTCGTTCTTGAACTGCCTGACGGCCTCCAGAAATGGAAGCGATTCGATGTCGCCTGCCGTGCCGCCGATTTCCGTCATCACAATGTCGATGCCTGGCTTGTCCGCGCTGCGGATGGCGTTTTTAATCTCATCCGTGATGTGCGGTATCATCTGGACGGTCGCCCCCAGGTAACCACCTTCACGCTCGCGTGCGATGACACTGCTGTAGATTTTGCCGCTGGTGTAGTTGCTGTGGCGGTCGCAGCGCACACCCGCAAAACGCTCGTAGTGGCCGAGGTCCAGGTCCGTCTCCGTCCCGTCGTCCGTCACATAGACCTCCCCGTGCTGATAGGGGGACATCGTGCCAGGGTCCACGTTCAGGTAGGGGTCGAACTTCTGCATGGCGACATGGTAGCCGTGCGATTTGAGCAGATAGGCGAGGCTCGCGGAGGTAATGCCTTTGCCAAGCCCTGAAACAACCCCGCCTGTGATGAAAATGAACTTTGCCATTTTTACAAAGTTGTTTTTTGTTATATTATGCCCCAAAAGGGCGGTTTAAAAGCGCCGTAAGGCGCGTAAGAACATAGCCGTGGGTAGAGCGAAGCCGCGTAGCGGCGAGCGGAACCCACGGTTAGGCGGCACCAACAGTCTGTTTGCGCCATGCAGCGTAGCGTAGCGAAGCGGCAGGGCGCATTCAAAAATTTGATTAATGCTTGTCTATGAGCTCCCTGAATTGCCTGAAGAGATAGCGTGCATCAAATGGACCAGGTGCCGCCTCGGGATGGTACTGGATGGAGAAGGCGGGCAGGCGTTTGTGGCGCACACCCTCGATGGTGCCATCGTTCAGGTTGATGTGGGTGACCTCCAGTTCGTCGCCCAGCGAATCCTGCAGGATGGCGAAGTTGTGGTTCTGCGAGGTGATTTCAACATTCCCCGTCAGGAGGTTCTTGACGGGGTGGTTGCAGCCGTGGTGCCCGAAGGAGAGGCGCCCCGTGCGCGCCCCGCACGCCAAACCAAGTATCTGGTGCCCCAGGCAGATACCCATGACGGGCACTCTGCCAAGCAGCTTCTGTACGCAATCAACGACGCCCACGACACCGTCTGGGTCACCTGGACCGTTAGAGAGCAGCACGCCGTCTGGGTGCAGAGCCAGAATCGCATCGGCGGTAGTTCCCGCTGGAACAACCTGCACCTGGAAGCCTGCTGCGGCAAGCTGACGCAGAATGTTGTACTTGACGCCACAGTCAAGCACCACTATCTTCTTGTCCCCCTGCTCACACCACGTATAAGGCTTGTCAGCGACCTTTGCGGCGCAGTCCAGCCCGTCCAGCCCCGACCAGGCACGCGCTTTGGCGACGGCCTCCTCGCAAGGCAGCTTTGTGCCGTCGGCGTGAATCCACGCCTTCTGCGTGCCTGTTTCGCGGATGTGCAGCACAAGACGGCGCGTATCGACGCCACTTAAAATGGGCTTCCCCGAAGCGCGAAGCAGCTCTTCAAGGCTCTGCTGGCTGCGCCATGACGAGGGCGGGTTCAGGTTCTGCACAATCAGACCGTTCAGGAAGACACCGCGCGACTCCATGTCCTCGCTATTACAGCCATAGTTGCCCACTTCCGCCGTCGAAAGCGTTACAATTTGACCGAAATAGGAGGGATCTGAGACGATTTCCTGGTAGCCTGTCATGCCCGTGTTGAAGACCGCCTCGCCAAACACATCGCAGGGTGCCCCGCACGAGACACCCTTGAAGATAGTCCCATCCGCCAGGGCGAGGTAGGCAGAGTGTAGCGAGGTCGCCTCGGCCTTGTTTATTTTTTCATTGACTTGCTTTTTCATCTTAATAAGCGCGCGTATTGATGTTTCTGGCGTAGTTGACAAGGGCCTGGTTGACGACCCTGTTGCCGCCAGGCGTTGGGTAGTTACCTGTGAAGTACCAGTCGCCTGTGTGGTTGGGGATGCACCTGCGCAGGTCGTCGCAGGAGAGAAAGACTATTTTCAGCTCTGCCTGAAGATGCTCTGGAAGCAGGCGGCGGCGGATGCCCTCCGTCAGCTCGTCATCGGTGAAGAGGGCGTAGAGGGGGGCTGCCTGGTTCGACATCTCGCGGTCGGGTTTGGCAAGCTCCTTCTCCGCACGGCGTACCGCCTCCTCGAACTTCGTCTGGAGACCACGTTCAGCTATCAAATCCATGCACGCCTGAAAGGCGACGAGTTCACCGAAAGAGGCCATGTCGATGCCGTAGCAGTCGGGATAGCGTATCTGCGGGGCCGACGAGACCACCACGATGCGCTTCGGCTCCAAACGGTCCAATATGGGCAGGATGGCACGCTTCATCGTGTTTCCGCGCACGATGGAATCGTCGATGACCACCAGGTTGTCTTCATGCGGGTTGATGAGTCCGTAGGTGACATCATAGACATGCGGGAAAAGCTCCTCGCGGTGGTTGGCGTCGCTGATAAAGGTGCGGAACTTCGCGTCCTTGACGGCGATCATGCCGAAGCGGAGGCGGTGCCCGTCTCTGAAGCTGTCCAGCGCGTCCAGCATCCCGTGGAAGCTGACCTGCGCGGTGTTGGGGATGTAGGAAAAGACGGTGTGGTCGTAGTCGTGGTCGATGGCATCCAGTACCTGCGGCACGACGGCACGCCCCAGGGCACGCCGTTCCTGCTGGATTTCAGCATCGTTCCCGCGCGAGAAGTAGATGCGCTCGAAGACACAGTGGCGAACGGGGGCCTCGGGAAGGCAACGCTGCACTGTGACCTCGCCTTTGGCAGGAATGGAGAGCAGATGTCCTGCGGGCAATTCCTTTACATCGTCGCTTGCCAGATTAAAGGCGGTCTGGATAGCAACCTTTTCGGAGGCGACGACAGCGACCTCGTCGTCCAAATAGTAGTAGGCGGGGCGGATGCCTGCGGCATCGCGAAACGCAAAGGCGTCACCGTTGCCGATGACGCCTCCGATGGTGAAACCTCCGTCCCACTGCTGCGCGGCCTCCTTGACCGCCTGCAAGAGCTGCCCATAGCATGCCCCAAGGTAATGCGAGAGCATCGTCAGGAGGATTTCGCAGTCCTGGTGTCCTTTTGGATGGTAGCCAAGGGAGGTCAGATGGTTGAAGACCTCCGAGGTGTTGGTGAGGTTGAAGTTTCCCGCCACAAGCAGGGTGCTGGGACGGCGCGCACTGTCGCTCACCATCGGGTGGCAGGCCGCCAGTGTGCGCGAACCATACGTTCCATAGCGCAAATGCCCCAGATAGATCTCGCCGCAGAAGGGCGTGGAAAGAGAGGTGCCGTCGTTTTGCTGCGGCGATTTGCGCGTGGCCTCAATCATCCCCGAGATGCGCTCCAGCAAATCCGCCAGCGGCATGTTTGTGCAGCTTTTCTCCAGGTGATAGAATGGTTTGCCTGGCGGAACATCAAGCCCGACGCAAGCGATACCCGCGCCGTCCTGCCCGCGATTGTGCTGCTTCTCCATCAGCAGGGATAACTTGGAGAAGCCATACGCCACCGTGCCGTATTTTTCCTGGTAAAAGGAAAGGGGTTGGCGCAGCCGAAGCAGCGCCACCCCACATTCGTGTTTCAATTCGTCTGACATATCAATGCGCGGAGCTTTTTGCCCCGTTTTAGCTGATAAACAGCATCTCGCGGTACTTGGGCAGCGGCCAGACGTTGTCGTCCGTGATCGCCTCCAGGGCATCGACGGCTTCCCGCAGGGCTTTCATCGCCTTGATAAGGTTTTCATTGGCGGCAAGCGCCTGTTCCATCTCCAGGATGGCGGCATTCAGGTCGGTGAGCGCCTCGCCGTACTCCTTCTTGACAACGTGGATGGCATGGAAATCCTCTGTGCTGTTGATTGCCATGTACTCCTTGATGACCACGGGGCGGATGAGGCTCTTGGCGATTTCGAGGGCAATCTTTCCCTCGATATCAAGCCGCCGCTCGTAGTCCTCCTTGAACACCTCGTAGCGGGATTCAAGCTCCGCCTTGGTCAGGACGCCATAGCGCTCGAACAGCGCCTGGTTCTTTTTGTCCAGCAGGGGCTTGATAGCCTGTGGTGTGTCAGAAAGGTTGGGGAGTCCGCGCTTCTTTGCCTCTTTGATCCACTGTGCCGTATAGCCGTCGCCGTTGAAGATGACTCTCTGGTGTGCGATGATTTCCTGCCTGAGTAATGCTTGCAGGGATTTGTTGAAGTCGGCCTTTGAGAACTTCTCCATCTGGTCGCTGATGCCGTCCATTGCCTCGGCTACGATGGTGTTGAGGATCATGTTCGCCTCTGCACAGGACTGCGAAGAGCCTGGTGCGCGGAACTCGAACTTGTTGCCTGTAAATGCGAATGGCGACGTGCGGTTGCGGTCGGTTGCATCCTGGTTTAGCGGCGGCAGCGCGTCGATGCCGATGCGCAGCGATGCGTTTTTACGGCTGCTAGCTGTCGTACCTTTGATGAGCTGGTTGATGACCTCTTCCAGTTGGGCTCCAACGAACATGGAGATAATGGCGGGCGGTGCCTCGTTGGCACCCAGGCGGTGGTCGTTGCCCAGCCCAGACGTTGCAGTGCGCAGTAGGTCGCTGTGCTCGTCAAGTGCGTGGATGACCGCTGTCAGCACTGTCAGGAAGATGGCGTTTTCAGCAGGATCGCTGCCTGGATCAAGCAGATTCCGTTTGCCGTAGGCGATGCCCCAGTTGTTGTGCTTGCCAGAACCATTCACGCCCGCAAAGGGCTTTTCATGGAGCAGGCAGACCAGCCCGTGACGGTCGGCAACCTGCCGAAGCACCTCCATAACAACCATGTTGTGGTCAACCGCTAGGTTCAGATCTTCGTAGATGGGGGCCAACTCGAACTGCGCAGGGGCCACCTCGTTATGGCGCGTCTTCGCAGGAATGCCAAGGCTCCAGAGCGCGTTTTCTACGTCGGTCATGAACGCCAGTATTCTAGATGGAATGCTGCCAAAGTAGTGGTCTTCTAGCTGCTGGTGCTTCGCTGGCGGTGCCCCGTACAGCGTGCGCCCAGTCTGAAGCAGGTCGGGACGCTGCAGGTAGAACTTCTTGTCGATGAGGAAGTACTCCTGCTCGACGCCCAGCGTGACCCTGACGGGCTCCTCTGGCTGCCCGAAGCACTTCATCAGGCGGACAAGAGCCTTTTTCAGTATCTGAGTGGAACGAAGAAGCGGTGTCTTCTTGTCCAGCACTTCACCTGTATAGGAACAGAAGATGGTCGGGATACAGAGGGTAGCGCCGTTGGCGTGGTGCTTGATGAAGGCGGGACTGGTGGGATCCCACGCCGTGTAGCCGCGTGCTTCGAAGGTGCTGCGCAAACCGCCAGACGGGAAGCTGGATGCATCTGGCTCGCCGACGGTCAGCATCTTGCCCGAAAACTCGAAAATGGCCTTGCCGTTCGAGAAGTCGAGGAAGGAATCGTGCTTTTCGGCGGTGCCGCCTGTCAGCGGCTGGAACCAGTGCGTGTAGTGCGTGGCGCCGCGGGAGACGGCCCACTCCTTCATCGCCGTCGCCACTTCGTCTGCAATGCTTGGGTCGAGCGGCTGCATTCCATTGATGGTCGCCATCAGCTTCTTATAGGTGGACTTTGGCAGATGCTCCGCCATCTTCGCGATGTCAAAGACATCCTCCGCAAAGAAATCCAGTACCTTCGAACCCTGCGGTTCAGCCGCAGTGGTTTGACGGTCGGAAATCTTGCATACCGCATCGAATCTCTTTTGCATTGGGATACTCCGTTAGGGGTTGTTTGGAGTGGGTGCAAGGCAAACACCTTGCACCCCTCATTTGGCTATTAAGGCTGATTAGGAAAAAACAGACCTCATAAAGCAAATGACGTGCCAAAACTTTACTGTAATGTTTGAATCCCATACTTCAATCGAAATTGGTGTAATTTGCCTCTTTCACACACTTGTTTTCACTTTTCAGTTTTACAATAATTGTAAAAAAAAGTCTTTTGGGGACAAAAAATGTAAATTAAAGGGACGGGAGGGACAGGAGCGACGGGAGGGACGCAAGGGGCATGATATAAGGGCATGGTATTAAGGGACGGGAGCGACAGGAGGGACGGGAGGGACGCAAGTGGCATGATATTGCAGCACATTCTCCTTGCGTCGCTCCAGTCGCTCCCGTCCCTGTAGAATCATGCCCTTCTGTCCCCGCCCCTTGCGTCGCTCCCGTCCCTCCCGTCCCTGTAGAATCATGCCCTTCTGTCCCCGCCCCTTGCGTCGCTCCCGTCGCTCCCGTCGCTCCCGTCCCTTACAATCATGCCCTCCTGTC
>JAFXUD010000063.1 GCA_017535315.1 Victivallales bacterium
CAATTAGCAATAGTAATTAGTAATTGACAATTGGAACTATTCACCTATGGAGAACAGCATTCACTCCCCTTTTTCCTGATCAATTGCTAATTGCTAATTGCTAATTCGGAAAAAACTTATCCAATATTTGCATTTTATATCTTTAAGTGTAATATTATATATTCTCTTTAAAATCTCAATAAAAGGATTATTAAAATGCAGAATTTAACCTATACTGAAACAAAGAAAGACTGTCCCTTTACGGAGCGTTTTCTCCAGGTTATCTGGAACGAGCGTCATTTGCAGCATAACATCAAGACAGAAAGGGGAGATTCGCTGAGGATAATTTCCCCTGGGACCTGGAATCTCTCCGCAGGTCCTGATTTCACAGCTGCAACCCTGCTGGTCAATGGCACTTTGCTTTCAGGGAATGTCGAGATACACCGCCATGCCTCCGACTGGCATCGGCACGGCCATGATTCCGACCCGAACTACGGACACGTCGTTCTGCATGTGGTCTGGCTAAACGACGCCCCGCAGATACGGGAAAACATGCAGACCCTGGTGCTCTCAAAATACCTCCAGCCTGACTGGGAGCATCTGCTGTGGGAACTGGAGGATGCCTGCTATCCCTACTCCCGTCAAATCGCCTCAGGCGAATGTTCCCTTCGCTGGGCCCTCACCGATGATTCGCGAGTGCGTGAACTGTTAAAGACGGCAGGGATGGCCCGATTCTCGGCGAAAACCGATGACCTGATGCGCCATGCAGCCGTCTGCGGGGTTGAACAGGCGCTTTATGAAACTATATTTGAATCCCTTGGCTACAAAAACAACCGCCAGCAATTTCGCACATTGGCGCAAAATGCCCCACTTGACAAGCTGATTTGCCTGGATTCAAACGAAAAACGCCGTGCCATGCTTTTTGGAATGGCAGGGCTGATTCCTGACATGACCTTGAAGCAGGTCAGGCCAGAGTGGAAAAAAGAGGTCTCAGACCTTTGGGACAACTGGTGGAGCCTGGGAATCCAGGCATCTGAGAGAATCGAATGGAACCTAGCGGGAATGCGTCCATACAACTCCCCGTTCCGCCGCCTGTCTGCAGGAATAGAGATTTTGAATGCCTGCGACTACGCCCCTGCTGCATGGCTGCGTGCCATTTTGCAAAAAAGCACGACGACAAAGGAGTTGCTGAAACGTTTTGAGGTTTTGAACAAATCGGACTCCCCGTGGCGGCCATACCGCGACTTCGGCCACACCATCAGCCCCGCCGCCGACTTGCTGGGACAAAGCAGGTTGCTGGATATGATTACCAATGTCCTTCTCCCCTATATGGCAGGCCTTGCGGAACAGGAAAGCGGCCCTGATGCCCCAGGCACGACTTTGGCCAGACAACTCTACATGGAACTGCCGCGTCTGCAGGACAACCGTCTTTACAAAGAGGCTGTCCAGCGCTTTCTCATCCCCCCAAGCCGAGAATGCGAACTGGTAAAACATGCCTGCCAACAGCAGGGCATCCTCAATATCTACAACTCATTTTGCCTTGCCCTTGACAACAACTGCGAACTCTGCCCGCTTAAATGAAATAAGGCTAGGAAACGCCCTGCAATACAAGAAAGTAGGACTTTTCCCGAACGCTATGTTTCCCAAGTGGGTCGTTTTTCAAAAGAGGTTATTTCAACGCTATGTTCCCCATGAGGGTAGGTAACGGCAATGTTTTTGTTGGGGAATTATTTACTTGAGTTTCCTGATGACATTATCCCTCACTGGTCGATGGCCAAGATGCGCCTTGCCGCTTCGCTGCGCTACGCGGCACGGCGCACAGGGATCGGGGTAGTCCTCTGACCGTGGATTTCGCTTCGCCGCTGTCGCGGCTTCGCTTCACCCACGGCTATACTCTTACCGCCGCTTACGCGGCTTCGCTCCTGCCACGGCTATGTTCCTGCTGCCGCTGTCGCGGCTCTTCTCTGTTGGTGAAGTCTAATCGGCAACTAAAGTACATAATTCCCCAACAAAAACCATGCCACTACCGCCCCATACGGGAACATAGCATTTCCATAAAGTGCATTTGCAAAAAGGTATTAGGGTGTTACTGTACAATAGAGCTGTAAATATCCCGTGCTTCATGCACACTCTTGCTACCCTCACTAAGCACTAACCTCTCCCTCCTAAATAGCCATGAAAACCTCGCTTTGCTCCGTCCTCTCCTTGTGCGCCTGCCTGTCCGCCACGTCAGGTGAGTTTGCCTTCCATTTCAACACGCCAGAAGACTTCAAGCTTTGGCAAATCTCCTCCAAGAAGCTCGAGCCACTCACTCCTGCGAAAGAGTATTCCATCTTCGAGGCAAACTGCCTCCGTTTCAAGACACCGAAGTGGGAAAAGGGGATGCCCGAATGGCCCTCCTGCCAAGCCAAGCCTCTCATCGCCGACTGGACCCCCTACGACCGCCTCCTCCTCGACATCTCCAACCCGCATCCTGAATCGCAGCGCCTTTCGCTCTTCATCTCCGATTCAAAGATACCCTTCCGCAAGGCGCTAGGCGATGGCTTCACCCTTGATGGCAACAGTTGCACACGCTGCGTCGTCCAACTTTCCAAGTTTCCTAAGACAGTTGACCGCAAGGACATATCCATTCTTCATCTCTTTACGCAACGCCCATCAGCGGATATGGATATCTTCATCGCGGACGCCATTCTGCTCAAAAAAGGCGAAAAGCTGCCCGAAATACCATCAGCTTTCATCAAGAAGCTACTCCCTCTCAATATCGCTGCCTTTGATAAGGTCAAAAAAGCTGCCGACAAGACCATTCAGGAACTTGAAGTCCTTTGCGACAGGCCTGAATTACGTAACAGCCTCGCAAATGTAAAGCGTTCCATCAGCCTGCGCATCGGCAATCTGGAACGCAAGCTCCTCACGAAAGACCTCACCATGGAGCAGTACGATGAACTCCGCATCCAGCTTGCCGAAATGCCTGAAACCTTCAAGCGGCTGCCGTCCATCATCAAGTTCCAGCGGGATTCCATCCTTGCGGGGTTCGACAACCCCAAGATGCTCGTCGGCACCGCCAGCTCCATGGTCAAAGTCCTTCCAAGAGACATGCCGTTTGACGTGCAAGTCGTCAAGACCATCGAATTGTCGCTGGCACGCCACGAATGGGAAAGCGTGCAGATTGCCGTCATGCCGCGTGGCAACGAGGAACTCAAAAACGTGACCATCGCCGTCACCCCTTTGAAGGATGGGAAAGGCCACACGCTTGAAAAGGTCGATACGGACACGGTCGGTTTTGTAAAGACCGAGAAAAGACCTCCTTACACCGTTTCATACGTCGGCTGGTGGCCTGATCCCATCCTCCGTGGTTGCGAAAACGTCACCATCAAGCCCCATGACATCCAGACCTTCTGGCTCCGCTTCCACGCTGAAACCAAGCAGGCCGCAGGCATTTACAAAGGCAAGCTCACAGTCCGCGCCGATGGCGCCGCTCCCGTGACGCTAGACCTTCAGATTAGAGTCCGCGACTTCAATGTCCCCGCCAACACTGCGCTTCCAACCGCCATCACCTTCGGATTCAACAACAAGCAGTGCTGCGTCAAGGAAGACTATGACACGATGAAGTTCAAGTATTCCGACTTCCTCGCAGATTACCAGATTGACTACGACCACCTCTATCGCCAGGGGCCGCCCGACTTCGATATCATCCAACGGCTCCACAAGCAGGGGCGTCTCACTGCCTTCAACCTCGGCAATGTCTTCAACGGCGGAGTCGATGAAAAGGATTTCGAGAAAAAGATGCAGGAGACCATCGAGCGCATCCACCCCGCCTACGAAAAGGCAAAAGAACTCGGGTTGCTCGAATACGCCTACATCTACGGCTTTGACGAACGCGGCAAAGACCAGTTCCCGATTCTCGAACGCTGTGCCCAAGCCCTCCGCACAGCCTTCCCCGAAGTCCTACTTATGACCACCAGCTACGACGACACGTATGGCACCAATTCCGTTGTCAAGACCATGGATGCCTGGTGCCCACTCACGCCTGTCTATCAGAAGACCGTCGATAAGATTCCAGCCGCCCGCACCGCTGGTAAATATGTCTGGTGGTACATCTGCTGCGGTCCCCACAACCCGTTCACCAACTGGTTCGTTGAATATGCCGCCATCGAATCGCGGCTTCTCATGGGGGCGCAGACAGCCAAGTTCCGCCCCGACGGCTTCCTCTACTACCACACCTCCATCTGGAACAACAACAAGGGAATTGACTGCGCAGCAGGACCTTACACCTCCTGGAACCCTGTCTCCTGGACGGTTTACCACGGCGACGGCTCACTCTTCCACTGCGACAGCGACGGCAATCCCCTGCCCTCCATCCGCCTCGAAAACTACCGCGACGGCCAGGAGGATTACGCCTACTACTGTATTCTAGAGGATGCCATCAAACAAGTCAAAACCAAGAAAAACCTCACTGCCGCCCAAGCAAAATGGCTGAAGGAGGCAGAGGCAGCGCTCGTCGTACCAGAAACGCTCGTGAAAGGAATGGACATTTATTCACACGATCCGCAACAGCTTCGCACATGGCGCGACCACCTTGGCGACCTCATTGAAGCGTGCGGCTTTTCCGCCAACATCAACCCATGGGGCAAGGGCGTCTTCGGCGTCCGCGGTTGGAGAAAGTAACGCCAACGACTTGTCGTAGTGCTGCGTAACCACGGGGGTGTGCAGCGCCACAGTGAGGGTAACAACGACGTCCTCGTTCTGCGCAACCACGGGGGTGTGCAGAGCGCCACAGCGAGGGTAACGACAACGCCCTCATCGTCGTTCTGCGCAACCACGGGGGTGTGCAGAGCGCCACAGCGGGGGTAACGACGACGTCCTCGTCGTCGTTCTGCGCAACCACGGGGCTGTGGTCAAGTAAGTCAAGATTCAACCGTTACACCCTCTGGGGTGCAAATCTCGGGTTCTTTGCCAGCCCGTAGTTTCACGGTGATTTTGCCTACTGGTGTTGCAATATTGCCTTCTGCGAACTCAAGCCCGCAGAGATTTGGTGCAAAGGCTATGCGTTTGAGGCCAGGTTCCAGCACTTTGATACCCAATATGGTACGGATGCACCATGGAATCGGCCCCGATGACCAGCCATGACACAGGCTGTGACGCACCCCCTTGTAGCAGAATCGCCCGTAGTCGGCATGGATGTTCGGGCGATTTGGAACGGGCATCTCGTCAATGCGCGTAGGATTCGCCTTCAGCCAGTCAAGATCGAAGTCCTCCCAGAAGGTAGTTGCACCCATGTCAAGCATACCTCCCCAGTAGCGTTTCACCAGTTCAAGCGCGGCGCGTGGTTCCAGACACTGGAGAATATAGCCGCCAATGAAAGTGCTGATGCCGCTGAAAGGCTCTGCTTGTAGAATGTCGCGGCGGTCGGCCACTCCTGCCAGATGTTGCAATGCGGCGGCTGACTTGTTGCGGCCAGGAAATGGAGCCTTGAACGCAACCCGTTTTTGCGCTTCAACCAGCTCCATTGTATCCAGATGCATAGCACAATATAGGTTTTCCGCAGCCTTCATAGCCAGAATAAAGAGACCGTACAGACCTGCCAGAGTGCCTTCTGTATCATCATGGCTGAGCCAGTCGAGAAAGAGATAGCCTGGCATCTCCAGCTGGCCATCCTCTTTGACCATGGCAAGGTATTTCTGGGTGTTCTTCGTGATGTAATCACCATATTTTTGCAGAATGGACGCATCACCGCTGTGCATGTACCAATCGTGAATTGTCATTATCAGCCACAACGGGTAGCTGGTATGATTGTTGGCAAAGCACTCTTCTTTTGTGTTGAAGCAGAGCTGCTCCAGCGTGACATCCAGTGCATCAATCGAGCCGAAAACGGGAAGAATGGCACTGGTGATGGGATGCAAGTCACCTCCCCAGAGCAGACGGTCCCGCTTGACGCCATCCAAAATGTGCTCCTGGATGCAGAGATGCGCCGTATAGACGGCGGTATCGAATATCTGGTTAAGACGCTGGTCGGAGCTGGTGAAGCTCCCTATTTGCTCCAGTTCCTGCATGGAAGCGATGGCAATGGCGTTGACCAGTTTTACCTGACCTTCCAGCACATCAAGCCTCACATAGCGGAAGCCTGTGTTGCCGAAGTCCATGCAGGTCAGGAGATTCAGCGGAAGCACCACATCGTGTATGGCATGGTCCATATTCGGTTCGCCGCACGCCTCCGCAATGGATTCGCCAAAGCGTAGCCGCAGAGTGGCTGGCTTCATCATACCACTGACTAGGCGTATGCCGCCTGAAAGCTCTTTGCCAAAGTCCAGCAACAGAAAACCGCCCGTCTCTATGGTACAGACAGGGAAACTACTGGCTGTAAAATTGCAGATGACGCTGTTGTTGACCAAAATGGATGGAATGTCGCATTTCTCATTTGCCACGACCTGGCAACATGGTATAAAAAACTGTTTGACAGATGATTCCATGTTTACTTGCTGTTTTTGCTCTGTTCCCCATGAGGAGAGTTTATGAAGATTGTTGGATGAGTAGGCTTTTGGGCGGTAGCGCGGTTTTCCGACGACAAGCCGTCGTCGTTACCCCCGCTATGGCGTTGCACAGCCCTGTGGTTGTGCAATGCGATGACGAGGACGCCGGCGCCACTTCCATATTTCTCGACGGCGGGACACCGTCGCCACTTCCACCTTGCCCGACGGCGGGACACCGGCGCCACAACCTTTCCCGACGGCGGGACACCGGCGCCACTTCCATATTTCTCGACGGCGGGACGCCGTCGCCACAACCACCTTGCCCGACGGCGGGACGCCGTCGCCACAACCACCTTGCCCGACGGCGGGACGCCGGCGCCACAACCTCTTCCGACGGCGGGACGCCGTCGCCACAACCTTAAAACTCCACAGGCTTTCCTGTCAGGTCATAGACACGCAGGTCGTATGGCTGCATGGGGAAGTGCAACGGGGCATCCATGTTCTCAATTGTCAACTCGACATCGCGCGTTCCACCACCGTCGTTGAAGACGGTCAGGTAGTTGCCAAAACGTTCGACAAGTATGTCGTTGAAATTGCTTCGGGCAAGCGTCTCAGGCTCCCAGCCCGCTTCAGAGATTTTGACGGCCAGCGGCATGTACCGCCGAAACACCTCGCGGTCGCGGTTGTACGCATCTGGCGTACGAAAATAGTTCTGCCCACGGTTGTTGAAAATGGTCGGCAAATAGCCGAACGCAATCATGCGCCTGCAAAACCTCTCCACCTCGGCAACCGAGAAATTGCGAAGGTCGGTGTTCAGGTGCGACGAATGAGGCTTGCCCTTGGCCAGTACACGGTAGAAAATCAGCTCCTCTTTTGTCTGCGGCTTCCATTTGCCACCACGCTTCCAGTCGGTTTCACTGACCAGCACGTCGAAGTTCCTCGCAAGGAAGGCCGAACGCACGTTGTTGGCGTAGGTAAGGCGGCCCGCCGCATGTACCTTGTCCGCGCTCCAGCGGGCGTATTCCGACTGCATGAGAAGCACCGACAGCGCGGGACGGCGCGTCACGAAATCGTAAACCAGCGGATAGGTCGCCGCGGCCATCGAGACAGGATTGAAATCCAGCACATCACGCATGTAGCCGCCCATAGAATCATACTCCTCACCTGCGAGATTCTCCCCAATCTGGTTCTGGTACGTGGCGATTTTGGCGTCGCTGATGAGGTAGTACGAATCAAAACGCGCAGGGGCATCCTGTTTTGGCAGCGTCGAGCAGCTCCAGACGCATCCGTCGTTCCAGGTCTGCTTGGAGAAGGAAACCATGAAACGCCCGTCGGCGGTCATCATTGGCGCCTGGAGGATTGCCTGCGCCTTGGAGTTGCCCCGTTCAGCGGCCTCCTTGAGCTGCGCAAAGGCCGCCTCGTAGGTACGTGGTGTGCCAGGCTTCATCGCCATCCACCAACTGCCAGGCTCGTGGTAGCGGAAGGTCAGGATGCCAGCCTCATGGTTTTTTGCAATCTCCTGAGCGATAATAGCCTGGCGCGGCCATTCCGTCACGCCCTTCTCCGCATCCCAAACGGGCTCATAGAAGGTTGAGCGAAACGCGATGCGGAAATCCTCAATCCCCTCGATGCCCGTGGCATTCGCAAAGGCAAGGCTCATTCCGTGTTTCCGTACCCGCTGCTCGGCGTAGTCTGGAAACACCTCGTAATAGCACGCCAATGCCGAGCGGAAGCCCCAGTTGTTGGTAAATTCATACACGGCGAAGCGGAACCTAAGCTCCTTTTGCATCGACGTGGCTGCAAAGTCGAAGTGAATGTTGAAGCGTTCGTTTTCAGCATCGTACTCAATGCGCTCCTTGACGGGAAAAGCGGTATCGACGGCAAGGGCAAGTCCCTTCTTGCCGTGCGCAACGGCATTCACGGGGTAGCGCGAATAACCGCCCTCGGGGCCGCCCGTCATGTTGTCGAAGACCTCTGCGTAAGTACGGTTGTCGGATACTTTTTCGCTCACGTAAGGCGTACGGAGGAATACCGCGTCCGCTTTTGCAAAGGGAAGCCCCGCCGTGAAGACCATGCCTCGGGACTCCTTGACGTCAACCTTGAGCGTGATGTCATAGAGGTCGGCATCGTTTCGGGAGGTTTTCGCAACATTCCACGTAATGCCCGCCACCATACGCCCAGGCACAGCAGCGAGGCGTTCGCGCGTCACGGCATCGCGCAGTTCCATCCATGGCACAGGTGCAGCGGATAGCATCAAAGAAAGCATCGCGGCAAACAGACAGAAGAGATGTTTTTTCATATTGCGAGCCTCCTCAATAAACCTCAATCTCTCGAATCCACAGCGACTTCGGATCCGTGATGCGGACAGCGTTGGTGGTGGTGCCAACAGGGAACTGGAAGGTGTTTTTTTCTGCCTTCTTGAGCTTTTCCTGCGCCGCATCGACAATGGCCGCCCCCGTCTCCGCCTGCACCCAATCGGCAGATTCCGCACCAGAGGAGCCCTGACGTGAGAAGACCGTATTCCACCTGCCGTCTGGCAAGAGGATTTGCACCTCCGCCGCCTTCGGCATATCCTCCCACCACACGATCATCTGCCGTACCTGAAGAACAGTCGGGAAACGGAACTCGGCGAACTTGAGCGGATCACCGCTCCCAGCCGCCCATGATTCAAAACACCAGTGGATGCGGCGCGAAGTCTGGCCGTCAGTCAATGGATACGCCTTATACATCGGCGTGCAACCAGAGACGATGACTTTCGTCGCAGGGTCGGCCGCAAGGTTTCCTGGGCGTAGAATCGGGAGAATCTTGCCAAACGAGGGCATCTCGTCGTTCCCTTTGCTTGTGCGTGTCTGAAAGCGGATACGGATCCGTCCCGCCTCTGTTGGGCGAATAGCTTTGAGTGGGACCTCCCATGTGCAAACGGCGCCTTCACGCGTAAACGGAACTTTCATCACATCCGTCCATTTCCACTCCTTTGGTTGGCTACCAGCGAACTGAGCAAGCATCGCGTTGTCAAGCAGGAAATCCGCGCCATCGGTCGCATATCCAACATCGGGAAGGGTGTCGAGCAGGACACGGAGCGTGCAATCGGCAGGTTTGCGCAGGACAGCCTTGAGGTGAAGCGTTTCGCCCTGTACCTCAGCAGCACCAGAAATCAGGTCTGCGACAGTCGCGTCTGCCACGTCATACGCGAAATCGGTGAAATCAAGGCGAGTGTTGCTGATTTGCTCCAGTATGGTGGTCTCCTCATCGTTCCAGTTGTACTCGCGTCCCTTGCGTCCCGAAACGCGCAACGGCGAGCCAACCGCATCTGGAAGAATGGCCTGACTCCCCTCGTATGCGACGGTCAGGTCAAGGAGATCGTTTTCACCGATACCAGGAACGGTATCTGGGATGAAATACCCCCAGAACTCCTTGCCTTGAACGACAGTTTGTCCCGCTAATCTTCTTCCGTCTGGCAGGGTCACGATACCCTCACTATTGAGCGAAAAAACTGGTTTGCCATCGTTGGCAGCGGAAACGGTGGCTGCGCGTCCATCGATCGTTACGAGAATGGTGTACCCTTGGGCACGGCGATAGACATCAAGCCGTTGCGGCGCATCCACCCCATCACCGATCGCATGGAAATCCCTGTCAAGGGCACACAACGGAAGTGCCACCATGACACCTAACCATAAGCAAAGCCAATTTGTTTTCATCATCGCCATATCCTGATGCTGTGAAAAAACCTCTTATAACAAAACTCAATTTCCTCCGCAAAGAGAAGCTCCTCGCCGTGGAAGACCAGAGCAAGACGGATGAGCGTGACGGTGCTCTGCGTCACCAGCTGCTCAAGCGCGGTATAGTCTTGATGCCGCTGTTCATAGTATCACCTCTAAAATCAATATACAATGGGCTAAATAGTTTTCAAGCAGTTAACTCCATTTCATCTTCTTAAATCTCATCAACTTATTGACTATTCATGCATTGTTTTTGCCGACAGGTTGCTGTATAGTATCAATGACGTGCAAAACAAAAGGGAATTATATACTTGAGTTTCCTGATGACATCATCCCTCACTGGTCGATGGGTAGAATGCGCCTTGCCGCTTCGCTGCGCTACGCGGCACGGCGCAAGAGGACTGGGGTGGTCATCTGACCGTGGGTTTCGCTTCGCCGCTGTCGCGGCTTCGCTCCACCCACGGCTATGCTCTTGCCGCCGCTTACGCGGCTCTTCTCTGTTGGTGAAGTCCAATCGGCAACAAAAGCATATTATTCCCAAATAAAACTACCTCATAGGAGAAATCAATGTCTGAAGTGAACAATCTTGAGCATTTTCTTGGCACGATAGCCTCTGGTCAACTGGCTGTTGGTGCTGTGGTAACGTTTACCGATCCCGAGGTCTCCGAACTGGCAGCGGATGCAGGCATGGACTTTCTTTGGGTTGACGGCGAGCATGGCGTGATGGACAGGAACACCGCTTTGCTGCACAACATGGCTGTTCGCGGGACAAAATGCGCGGTTCTCTACAGGGTGCCAGCCTGCAATCACACGGAAATCAAGCGCATCATCGACTTTGCTCCAGCGGGCATCATTGTCCCTATGGTGCTGACGAAAGAGGATGCGGAGTTGGCTGTCGCCGCCTGCCGCTATCCCCTGGCTGGCAACCGCGGCGTCGGGCCACGCCGCCAACACCGCCATGGCGCCGATCCAATGGATGCAGCTTATTGGGAACATTCCCGCCACGACCCGCTTGTCATCATCCAAATTGAGCACATAGACGCCGTGCGAAATCTGGACGGCATCTTGTCCCTCCAGGGGATTGACAGCCTGCTTATCGGCCCATACGACCTTTCGACTTCCATGGGAAAACCTGGACAGTTCCGCGACCCCGAGGTCTGCGCCGTAATAGACGAGGTCTGCCATAAGTGCCGTGCCGCAGGAAAACTCCTCGGCGCCTACACGGAAGGCGACTATGATCTGTGGCGAAAACGCGGACTACAATATGTCTGCTGTGCCAACGACACGGGAATTCTCTTCAAGGGGCTACAGGCAATGAAAGAAAATGCATTAAAGATGTTTTCATTGTGAGATGCCTTCAAAAAGGATCATTCCACAAGAATCAACCGTGAGTCGTATGCGGGAATTGGAAGAGCGATGGCTCCATCCTTAATGGCAATCGGCTCACCTGACACGGCATCTGTCGCCCTGCCCTTGAGTCCCAATTTTTCCAGTTTCAAGGCAACTGCAACCTCTTCATCTTGCCAGCTAAGGTTGCTGAGCTGAACCAGAAGACGGCCAGGCTTCAGCCATGCGCTTGCATAATGCTGCCTGGACTGGTCAGTGGTGACAAGACCCTTGGTGTTGTAGTAGGGGATGAAATCCGCCTGGTACGTCCCGAAGCGCGTGGTCGCCTGGAGGAATGGCTCGTAGCCAAAGAGATCCTCTGCATAACGGTGATGGTGAGCGCCGTAGGTGGCGACATCGTGAAGCCCCGCCACCGCCACCATGCCCTTGTGCCTGAACGGCACGAAGGTGGAGATGGCGTTGGCGGGAACACCAAAGGCGCGCGTCGTGTCATTCTGCGCACGGAACTGCGCAAGGTCAATGTCCCATCCCGTCTTGTTGGTGTTCTCCAGATACTGTTCCCCGCAGAGATACTTGTCCACCCAGGAAAGATAGACGGCATGGTTGCAGCCGCTACTGTGCAGGAAATGCTCCCGAGGGACAGGACGCAGTTTAGTGATGGCATAGAGCCGCTTGGCAAAAGCTCGCCCCTTGATGATATTTCCGCTGAGTTTAAGTTCCCCTTTGTCATCCAGATCATGATAGCCGCATCCGTGTGCCTCGTTCTTGCAGAGGCGTCCGCAGATGAAAAGGTTGTCGGTATAGATGCCCAGATTTTCGTATCGGTCCATCAGGTTGTTGAAATAATAGAGCAAATAGTCGTTGTAGTCACGGCAGCCAGCGCACATCTGCCAGAAGCCGTTTGTGGGAGAACCATAGAGCTTTGTAGGCTGTATGGAATAGTAGTCGCGGTAAAGGCGGTCCTCACGGGAATCGACGCATACGCCGAAACTGTAGCCAAAGTAGATTTTCATTCCGCGTGCCTTCATGTCATCGCAAAGCATTCCAAAGGCCTTGTACCCCTCCTCGTTGGTGTAGGGCAGGCACCGATAGCCGTTTGGCTTCGGGCCATAAAACATGAAGATACGATTCAGATAGGCAAGCGAACTCTTGAAGCCTACGGCCTGCATGGCATCCAGGCGGGTGAAGTATTCCGAAGCCGTGGAAGGAAGTATTCCTCGGTCGGTCTTGACCTCACGGCTCTCGCCAGACAAAACGACTGCGTTTTTATCCTGCGCAAAACGGCAGAGGAAGAGCGTCGTCGCCCCCTTTTCGTACCGTCCCATCTCTTCACGAGAAAGTATGCCTTTGGAGAGTTTGAGTGCCTCGTAGTGGAAATCCGCGTGGCGTTCTGGTGCACTTTTGCCGAAGACAACGGAATCAAAACGCTCAAGGGGCTTCCCTGCGGTAAACTCCGCCGCCTTTGCGCCGTCTATCCAAAGGAAAATCTGCTGGTTCTGCCAGGTTATCGTGCAATTGTGCCAGCCTCTGGTGAGTTTTGGCAAAGGCATGGAAGAGACAAAGGAGTTGCCGCCCTGGAGCAACGTAAAGCCCTCCTCGGAATTATAGTTGACGCCGATATTGCTGAATGAAAGAAGCGTCTGCGTGAAGAAGGAACGGATATGGTAGTCGGGATGGAGGAACTGCGGGTCAAAATCCCAATATGCGTTCCATTCCAGCGTCCCCTCATCGGCAGGCCCCTTGAGCTTGGTGACACGCACAAACGCCTTATCCTTTCCTCCGCTCCAGGCAGCCGTCCTGGGGTCAACGTAGGAGGCGGTGGCAAGGTAGTCGGCAGGGCGTACCAGGGGCTTTGCAGGGAAGGCCTGGAGACCAAAGCGGTAGGTACGTTCACGCTCCAATCGAACAGGCTTGTCAATAAAGGTCAGGCGGATGATGGCGGTGCCGTCCCGCATGAAGACCCGATGCGAACCCGCCTCTGCCTTGCGCACGCAGTCCTGCTCGTCCTCTGCAGTCAGCTCAATGCCTCTGTATTCGTTGCGCAGAGTAAGTATCTGCTTGAAATCAAGACTGGTCCAATCCTTGCCGTCATACTCCCAGCGTCCGTCCATGTCACCGCCAGAGCGGAAGACAGGATAGGGGCTGAGCAACTTCGCGTATTCAGGGCGTACTGGAATCTCCAGGTAGAGGCTGCCAACAGTGGCTTGCGGTTTCGCCTTCAGGGTGACGGTAAACCAGGTAAAGCCATCCTCCTCCGCCCAGCCCGTCCAATGGCTGGCATTGTTTTCCGCAGTCCATTCGATGCGGTTTGGCTTCACAGAGGTGACGAGGCGCTTTGCCTCCGCAATGTCTTTGCCATCCATCAACAGCGTGACAGAGCCATTCAGGAGCGGATTGTCCTGACTGGAGATGGCCACAGGCAGGGCACGTCCGCCAAACTGCATGGATGTCTGGAGGAATGCAAGCCCATCCCCTTCCTGACGAATGGCCGTGAAGGGCGGCAACGGCTCGTCCGTGATGCCTAGGCTGCTTTGAAACCAAGGTTCCTGCTTCGGGCGCAAAATGGTGAACACCTTTGTTCCAAGCCCCTCGCCAGAAGGACCGACAATGCTGACTCTGAGCTTCACTGGCATCTCCATCGGGAGACCGCTGATGTCAATGCGCATGTTTTCCGCCTTTCCCTTGACGGGAAAGCTTCCCTTCTGACCGCCTTCAAGCGTCCAGTTCAGGTTGTATTCGGGCAGCGTAGTGATATCGCTGGTAAGCTCCACATAGCCCATTGGCAGGAATCTGCGCAGCCCAATATTTGTCTCCAGGCGGTGCTTGAAGATTTCGGCGTTTCGATAGATTTCATATCCAGAGGCATCGCGCACGACCACGACGGCCAATTCGTTGTCTGGAATGAAGCGCAACTTGAAGCGACGAGGGCCCCTGGGCGCAGCAACCTTGACGGTGGCCTTGTGCATGGAGGCGGTGCCGTATTCGCAGAACACAAAGCTCTCTTCCCCTGGGTTCTGAAGCACCAGTTCCAGCTCGCCCGATGGTAAAACATCCATTCCAGCGGAAATAAGCTCTGGCGAAAGCATGGCCTTTGGGAAAAGCAATGTATTGGTTGCCGTGACATTGCTGTCCTTTTCGCATGCATGGCTCCAGCTGAGATACAAAATCTTGTGCCCGCCCTTTTCCGTGATGTCCGTCTGAAGGAAATTAAGCTTGAAAGGATTTCCCTCCGTCAAGGCCACGGGAAAATCCTTTCGCGGAATGGCAATCGAAGCCCACCATTCGTTTTCTTTGCATCCTGCGGCACTTCCTATCTCTGGCGACCAGGCAATGTCACGGCTACTGCGCCCGTTTCTGTCAAACAGGCCATTGAGGCAGTTGATGATGAAATGCGCGTATGCCTTGTCCTCCATGTCGGTAAATACGGCCTCCATGGAATCATCCCTGAAGATGGTGGAGTCCCGCTGGGTGAACTTCGCCACTGGCGGCTCAGAGGAGTTGACCGTGAAGCCAAGGTAGAGACATGCGTCGTCATAGCCGATACGGACACGGGTGCGGCCTGCCTCGGGAAACAGGCTGAAATTGTCCTTGAATCCTGTCAGGAGAAGACAGTCCGACCAAGTGGCGGGGTTAGAGAGGTCAGGGCCCCTTGAAAACTTTGGAATGACAAAGGTAGCGGGCACTCCGCTGCGCTCGACTGCATTGCCGACAGCACTCACATCCGTCAGGTCAAGGTCCAGGGCATCACCTTCTGCAGGTTCGAATTGGAATCGGAGCATCACCGCCCCCAGTTCGCCTTGCCGTGGTGTGTAGTCCAGCGAGTAACTCTTCCAATCGCCCGTTACAGGCTGTGGATTCATGGTGGCAGCGCGCCCGAGCCACGACTTCCGTCCGTCTTCTCCGAGGAGGTATTCAAAGACATAGGCACCGATTTTACCGTCACCTCTTGCCCGCCAGGTGATTCTCACAGGGGAATGGGGAACTGCGATGAAATCGGTATCGAGGAAAAACTGCTGGTAGCCATCCTGGGGTGCCTTCAGGCACTTGATGTTCAGATGGCTTTTTGCCACATCCGCCTCCACGTCCTTGAGGAGTTTGAAGGCGCTATAGGCATGCGGAGCCGTCTGCCAGTACGGCTGCACGATGTGACGATGCACCTGCGCACTGTACTCCAACTCTAGAAAACGCCCGTTGTGGATATATTCCATAGCGGAGGCAGTTATCGCTGTAAGCATTGCCAGGATGGCAGACAAGATCGTTCGTTTCATATTTCCTCCGCGAAGAGGAGTTCCTCGCCGTGGAAGACCAGCGCGAGGCGGATGAGTGTCACGGTGCCCTGCGGCTTGAGGTGCCACGTCGTCACGAGGTTGTGGTCCTCCGCATAGCGTTCAAGCTGCGTTCTGGCTGCGGCAAGCAAAGATGCCTTCGCGCCGTCCTCCACCTTCTCCGATTTTTTGATGTACTTCACTTCAATCAAAGCACCGTACTGGATTTTTGGGAAGGTGATGATGCGCGGGGCCATAGCGAGGTCTGCGAAGCCGAAGCCCGCACGGTGCTCCGTGTAGACCGCAAGGGCATTTCCCGAGGAGAGCAAGGCTGCAAGAGCGGACTGTACAGCTTTCTCGCCGTCCAGCAGGTCACGAACCGTCAGTATTTCCTTCAGCACCTGCGCGGCCAGTTCGATGGCGGGATGCCAATCGCCATTGTAGGCCATGTCGCCCAGCTTGTCCGCCAGTTCGTTGACTCGCGTATCGACCTTGCAGGCATCCTTGTAGCCGTTCAGCAGAAAGTCGGCCGTGAACTGCCGCATCAGTTGGTTGGGGATGGTCAATTGGAGCTTGCCGTTATTCTCCTCCCCGATGGTCACCATTCCGTAGTAGAAGAGGAGCGAAAGGAAGCTCTCGGGCCTGGTGAGGGTCTCAGCCTGGAACGAGCGGATGAGTTTCGCGGTGACGCTACCCTCTGTCACCAGCTGCTCAAGCGCGTGGAATTTCCCGTTGAGCTGGCCGTTGGTGGTGACGACGTGCCTCAGCTTGTGGTAGTCCGTCCGCAGGTTTTCGTCAACCATGTCGCGGGGAAAACGCTTGCTGTCAAGACACTGGTTCATAAAGCCCAACAGCAGGACTGGATTGCAGACTTGTTCGCCCCCATCCTGTGAAAACCTGTAGTGGTCATACCAGTCGGTGACAAGTTGAAAGGCTTGCTCACGGCCAAGGGGGAATTGGCCTGCTTTTTCGTAGTAGTCCAGCGTCTCGCGTATGGCCTTATGGGTGAAACCGCAGAGGGTGGCTAACTTAGGACTTTGTGATATGTTCTCGGCGATGTTGAAGCCGCTCGTGACATCATCCAGCGTCATGGGGGAGATTCCTGTCAGAAAGATGCGCTGGATGACCTTATTCTGAGCCTTGAGCAGTGCGAAGAAACTCTTGAAGAAGCCTGTCCCATGGCAGAGCGCACGGTATGCCTCCTCCCCTGACTGCGCCAGCAAGCGATTGCTGAAGTTGTCATATTCGTCTATCAAAATGTAGATTCGCTTGTCGGTGTCAATGATTCTGTTCACAAGCGCCTTTAGTCGGTTGCTGAAACTCTGCTGCATGCAGACGGTCTCCAATGTTCCATCTGGCAGAATGCTCTGATAACGCTCCAAAAAGCCATCCAGGGCAATGAGGCAGGTATCCTCGAAACTCTGCTGAATCTCCTCCAGGGTTTCGCCGCTGATCTCAGAGAAGTCGAGATGGAAAACGAGGTATTTTCCCCTTAACGGCGTGGTATTCCCATGAATCCATGTACCGCCGAAGAGCTCGTCGAAGCGATCCACGTATTTCACGTCGTAGTAGTAGTGGAGGATGCTTAAGAGCAGACTCTTGCCGAAGCGCCGCGGGCGCAGGAAAAGCTGGTACGGCAACGCTTCCAGAAACGGGATGCCCCAGGTATTGTCAACATAATACCCGTTGAGCAACCGCATGTTCTCAAAGTCGCTTACCCCGTATGGTATGGTTTTGATGCCGCTATTCATAACACTTTTCCATGCTTGCAAATAATCGTCTTAACCCAATATACAGTAATATGCCTATTTTTCAAGCAGATAATTGCCATCACCCAGCAAAAACACCAGCCGCGAGGCATTGCACGCTAGTTTTGAAATTGCCTCTTTTTATGGGAATTATATACTTTAGTTGCCGATTGAACTTCAACCACAGAGAAGAGCCGCGTAAGCGGCGGCAAGAGCATAGCCGTGGGTGGAGCGAAGCCGCGACAGCGGCGAAGCGAAACCCACGGTCAGATGCCCACCCCAGTCCCCGTGCGCCTTGCCGCGTAGCGCAGCGAAGCGGCAAGACGCATCCAGGCCATCGACCAATGAAGGATAATGTCATCAGGAAACTCAAGTATATAATTCCTCTTTTTATTGGGTATCCAGCTTGCAATCTGGGCAAGGATGGTCATATTCCTAAACGAGACTATCGCAGTTGATCTAAAGGAGTGTCTTGTATGAAGTCATTTTGCTACATATTATGGTTTGTTTGTCTCGGCTGCATTTTCGCCGCTGAACTTGATTTTCAATATCAAAGCACCATTCTAGAGGAGGCTGCGAACTACCGCGTCTTCCAAATCACATACGATTCGCCAGAAGCTCCATTCTGGAAAGAGGCGCGACAGGTTAAGGCTTTTTACTTTGAACCCAAGGTGCTTCCAAAGGAGGGTGCCCCTGCCGTCCTGTGCATGCATGTACTTGGAGGAAATGGACAGATTACAAAATCCATCGCGTCCTACTTCGCTGACCACGGCCTTCCCGCACTGATGCCGCAGATGCCCCTCTTCTTGGACCGCCGTCCTGCAGGCAGCCTCAAAAAGCATATCATGGGGCCAGATGGACCTCGTTATCTTTCTGATGCGTTTCGCGCCGTGCCAGGCGACATGCGCCGCAGCGTTGACTTTCTGGCATCACGCCCTGGCGTGGATCCCTTGCGTCTGAACATCATCGGCACTAGTCTCGGCGGCATCCTCGGCGTTTCGACATTCGCCAATGACAATCGTCTCGACAAGGCGGTCTTCCTGCTGACAGGCGGTGGCCTCAAGGAAATTCTACAGCAGAACAATCCCGAAGTCACTCCCATTAGAACAGCCATGCAGAACGCCACGCCTGAGCAGGCCGCCACGCTTGACAAGCTCTGCGATTATCTGGAACCCATGAATTACTGCAAAACGCTCGCTGAACGAGTCCGTGCGGGACGAATAAGGATGTACAATGCGGAACTGGATACCTTGGTGCCGCCAGCCCGCTCGAATGCCCTGGCCTCTGGCCTTGGACTAACGACAGGTGCAAATCATGTTATCCTACCGCAACTTGACCACTACACTGCCATCGCGGCGATGCCAAAGGTGCTTGATGAGGTGCTGCCGTTCTTCACCTCCGCAAAGCAGACCACACAGCCTGCCGCCACAAAAGCCGATGAGACGGTGGCTACTCTTCGAGGACTGGCAAATGCCATACAGCAGCTGCTCGTTGGGCTACCAGCAGACGGACGAGTGGCGCGAATCGCAGTGCGCTTCAGCATCAGCCAAAACGGAAATGTCAAACAAGCAGGAAACGTGAAAATCGCCTTCGCACAGGAAAAGTTCCTGCTCTCCATCGCAGACGGCAAGGGTTTGGAAGGTCTCCAGAGCTTTACTGTTGCGGCTGGCGAAATTCCATGGTGCATCTCGCCGAATGGCACTGCTTTTATTGGCGAAAACAAGCCAAATGTTTCGATTTCAAGCCTGATGCCTGACAAGTTCCATCTCTATCGCAGGATGGGAGCGGCAATGTTTGCACATACCGCCTCAACTGGTTCTCTGGAGACTATGTCAAAATTGCTTCAGATGAAATGGTCATTCGAGGGGCCAAAACAGCGCACATTCGTGGCGTCGGGTAACTCCTGGAACATTTCCATTGAACTTGAAGAGTCTCGCGACATACCTGTCGCCATCCGCTTTTCCTCCAAAAACACTCAGGTCTCCATGGACTTCAGCGAGTGGGAAGATGCCTTGGAGCAAAAAGTCGGCGACTTCACACCGCCTAAGACGCAGAAAGTTCGCAAAGTGGATTCTACAGCTTTGCTTCTGTCACTGAGACAGGTCTTGCATTCTGCCTGGAGTAGGCTGGTCGAGCCACTGCCAACGCAAAACCCTTTGTGCGGCTCCGAACAGGACGTGTGGTTTGAGAAAGGACTCAGAATCGAGCGTCCGAACCAATTTCCTGTGCTCATATTCGCAGGGACGCCAGAGGAGATGGGGCGTCAGCACGGTAATCTCTGCCGCAGAGAAATCAACCGCAGCTATGACTGCCTGAGGCTGGTGGCTGGGGGCTATCTCCTCATGAAGAACGAGTGGTTCTATGACACCATCGTTGAAGCACAGCGTCGTTCCGCGAAAAACACACCAGAGCGTTTTCTGATTGAACTTGACGCCATGAGCGCGGCTGCGGGCATGACATCTGCGCAAGGTCGTGAAATAGGCTTCTTCCCCGAACTCTTTCACTGTTCAGGAATCGCCGCGCACGGCAAGGCCACGACTGGCGGCCAGGTCGTCCATGCACGTGTGCTGGACTATATGCGTGACATCGGACTGCAGACCACCGCGCAAGTGCAAGTCTATATTCCAGACGGTTTCCTTCCTTGGATTTCCGTTGGCTTCGCAGGCTTCAACGGCACTGTCACTGCGATGAACGCCGAAGGCCTTGCGATGGGCGAGATGGGTGGTCGCGGCGAAGGCAACTGGGACGGCCTTCCGATGAGTTATCTGATGCGTCGCATCATGGAGGAGTGCCGCACCGTTGCCGAGGCCAGGAAGATGATTGCAAACACGCCTCTGACCTGCGAATACTACTATGTTCTGTCGGATAAAACAGGCGACATGATGGCGGTCGAAACGCGCGCGGGCGAATCTCCGACTTTTTTGGCTGCTGGTGAAAAACACCCGCTGCTCAGGGAGGCATTCGAGGACATCGCGTGGATCACGGCACCCAGCCGACAGCCAGCCCTCTGTGAACGGCTCCACCAGTACTATGGAAGAATCGATGCCGAAACCATGAAGGAAATCATCAAGCGTCCCGTTGCAATGGCTTCAAATCTGCACGACGCAATCTTCCTTCCGCAATCTCTCGACCTCCATTTTGCTTACGCCGATGACAAGCAACCCGCCTGCAACTGCACATATCACCACTTGAACCTTGCAGACCTGCTGGAATACTACCGCACGCACCTCCCTACTCCCTGACGTGACAGATGTATCAAATGTCTCTGCAACGCGATTTTTACGTTGTAATCGGCGGCCTTTGAAAACAGATCAGCGTGGCGTGCGGAAACGTTGCACTAGGTCGTTACTTCCAGCTGATGCCAAGCTCGGAGGGGAGGCTGTGGTTTTTCGTGCACTGTTCGAAGGCGTTTTCCACGCCCGCAAGCTGTAGCTGCCCGTTTTCTGGCATGCGGGTGACTGTTTCCGTCACCTCGACGGGCGTGAGCGTGGTTGTCAGCATCTCAATGCAGTTGGCGTGTTCTGCCGCGACGGAAAGCGGGCAGCAGAAGACCTGCTTGCCAGAGGCCTTGCGGACGACGTCCTTGAACATATCTTCAATGGGTGGCTCCACGATGCCGCTGTGGAGAAGTCGTCCATCCCCTGAATGGATGCTCCAACTGCCATTGAGTTGCCAATTGACCTCGCCATTTTCACATTCCACTTGGATGACGGGATCCAGCCTGCTCGCTGAAGCATGGGTAAGCAGACAGAGTATCTCGACCTCATTGGCGGTGCGGAACCGCAACGCACATGTGTCAAAGGTCTCGATGGTCTTACGAGCGCGGTAAAGCTCACCTTTCACACTGACCGCATGAGCTGACTGCTCAAACTCGGCACCAGCCCAAAAGAGCTCCAGGTTCAGGTAGTGCGCAAAGGCATTGTTAATTGGAGAATCCCAAATGGGCGTTCCATCGGCGGCAAGGAGCTTCCCCGCCCAGTTGTTGCGGGCATAGTACTGGTCAGCACGAGGCCAGATGCCCGTGCAGGTAATCCTGCGGACTTTTCCCAGCCGTCCGCTGACAAGGTATTGCTTGATGAACTGAATCTCACGGCCAGAAATCTGCTGGAAGCCGACCGCGACGAAATGCCCGCTGGTCTTCTCTGCCTCCATCATCCGCGCGACCGCTGCATTGGAACTGGCAGCAGGCTTCTCCACGAGCACGTTAGCGCCAGAGGCCAGTGCCTGAATGGTCAATCTCTCATGATAGGCGATGCCAACAGGGAGGGAAATCAAATCCAACTTCCCTTTCATCCCCTCGAACATCGCCTCCGCTGTCGGAAACACGGTGGCTCCCAGTTGCTGAAGAACCGCCAGCTCCTGCGGTACCTGCTCTGGATTGATGACCGCTGCAGCGGCAAACTCGATAACTCCCTTCTCCGCCAGCGCACGCCAATTTCTGAAATGCACCGCGCCGTATCCCGACACACCGACTAGGCCGACTTTTATCATCTTGACTCCTTTGTTGTAAGCTCTATCATAAAACGCTTTAGTAAAAGGGACGGGAGAGACGGGAGGGACAGGAGGGACAACAAATGGCATCAGGTACTTCGTTATGTCGCTCCCGTCCCTCCTGTCGCTCCCGTCCCTCCTATCGCTCCCGTCCCTCCTGTCCCATTGGCATTAATTCAGGTCGCGAACATGGCATTAATCCCCAAAAAAAGGCACGACCTTTTTCAAAGCCGTGCCCTCGTTGTTTGAATCAAACTCGGAATGTTCTGCTTAGAACTTCCTGCTCTTGATTTTGCCCTTCTCCATGAAGCCGTCGTAATGTTTGGCGAGGAGGTAGCTCTCAATCTGGCGGAGCGTGTCAAGGCCGACACCGACGATAATGAGCAGGCTTGTGCCGCCAAAGAATTGCGCAATCTGCGCGTTGATGTTCATTGCGTTGCTGAGCAGCATCGGGAAGACAGCCAAAATCGTCAGGAAGATGGCGCCCGCGAAGGTGATGCGCGTCATGGCATGGTCCAGGAACTCGGCCGTGGCATTGCCAGGCTGGATGCTCGGGATGTAGCCGCCCTGCTTCTGAAGGTCATCCGCAATCTGGATGGGATTGAACTGATTGGCAACCCAGAAGAAGGAGAAGACAAGAATCAGGATGCCATAGATGATGACATAGCTGACGCTGCCGTACTGCAACAGGCTGGCCAGCCAGCCGATAAAACGACCGTTCGGCAAGAAACGCAGAATCATAATCGGGAAGGAGAGAATGGCTCCTGCGAAAATGATGGGCATGACACCAGAGTAGTTGATGCGCAGAGGCAGGTAGCTGGTCTGCACCTGGGTGGTCTGGCCGACTCCTGGTATTCTGCGGGTTGCATAGCATACTGGAATCTTCCGATGACCCTGCGTCAGGGCAATGGCTCCAGCGGTGACCGCAAAGAAAAGGGCCACCAGAATGACCAGGTGAACGTAGGTGATGTCAGAATCGCCGACAACAGCGCCTGCACAAACCATCTTAATCAAACTGAACAGGGCGCCAGGAAGTCTGGCGATGATGTTCACTGTGATGATGATGGATGCACCATTGCCAATGCCGAGGTCTGTAATCATCTCACCCAGCCACATCACCAGCATCGCGCCTGCAGTCAGGGAAATGATGGTCATCAGGATAAACCCAAACCCCATACTTGCAACCTGTGCGCCATTGTCGCTGTTGCTCTTGACCATGGCGGTGGCGAACATCGCACCTTGAATGAAGCAGATCACCAGCGTGACAACCTTCATGATCTGATTGTACCTCTGGCGTCCAGCCTCGCCCTCGCGCACCATGCGCTCAAGCTGCGGAATCACAGGGGTCATCAACTGAAGAATAATGGAGGCCGAAATGTAAGGCATGATGCCCAATGCGCCGACGGCAAACTTTTCCATGGCACCGCCGCTGAACATGTTCATGACATCAAACAGGCCATTCTGCCCCTGAGGTCCGCCCAGACTGGAGAGAAGTTTCGCCAGCTCGCTGGGATCCACACCAGGACAGGGTATGTAGCAGGTCAGACGGCACAGCGCAACCAGTCCAAACGTGATAAGCAGCCTCTTCCTAAGTTCAGGAATCTTATAGCAGTTCAAATAGGCTGACAACATTATGCTTTTCCTCAATTGGTTGTCATTACGCCTTGAAAAGCACCCCCATCGCATTCGATGAAAAGATGCCATTCCAACGCAATGGCTTCTTGGTTAACGTGCAATAACGAACGACAAAGAAGGAACTTTGCATGTACGGGAAAAGGCCGCGCAGAGATGCACAGCCATTTCCTACCTCATTTCTTGCACTTTGCTTGAAAGAATCAGGCCTCGGCCTTCTTCTCTGCGCCAGCTTCCTTGCAGGTTCCGCCAACAGCCTCGATTTTCTCGCGAGCGCTCTTGGAGAACTTGTCCGCCACAACAGTCAGCTTCTTGGTAAGGTCGCCATTTCCAAGAATCTTCAAAGGCTGATCGGTCTTCCCGATAAGTCCCAGCTTCTGAAGCAGGGCACGGTCGATGACCTCGGTTCCCGCCTCAAGCTTGTTCTCAAGGACATCAAGGTTAACCACAACGTACTCAAGATGGTTCGGGTTGTTGAAACCACGCTTCGGCAGACGCCTGATCAGAGGAATCTGGCCACCTTCAAAGTAAGGTCTGCGGCTATGGCCTGTTCTGGCTCCAGCACCCTTCTCACCGCGACCAGCGGTGCGCCCGTGGCCAGAACCGTCACCACGTCCAACGCGCTTGCGATTTGGACGGGATACCGTATTTTTCAACTCATGTAGTTTCATTGTCGCTTCCTCAGCATACAGGGGAAAACAGATGAAGCAGCCCTGCAAATGGTTCCACACCACTCTTCTTCAGCAGTGGCTATGAACCGCCATCCACACGGGCGCCCGCCATTTCCTCCGATTAAAAGTTTCAGAGGGCCTTGATTCCACGCTTCTCAAGAATCTCAGCTTTGGTGCGGAGCATCTTGATAGCCTCAACAGTGGCCTTCACAACGTTCACGGCATTCTTTGCACCCAGAGACTTGGCCAAAACATCTTTGATGCCCGCCAACTCCAGGACGTGACGCATGCCGCCACCTGCGATGACGCCTGTTCCAGGCGACGCAGGGCGAATCATGATCTTCGCGCCGCCAAAGGAGGCCTCGACGCGGTGCGTGATGGTGTCCCCGTTCATCGGGACAGTCATCATATGCTTGCGGGCCTGCTCGCCACCCTTGCGGATGGCATCGGCGTTTTCATTCGCCTTGCCGAAACCTATTCCTACTCTGCCTTTCTTGTCACCGACAACCACCAGGGCGCTGAAGCTGAAATTGCGTCCGCCTTTCACAACCTTGCTGTTGCGATTCACACAGACGACGCGCTCTTCATCAGTAGCCTCTGGCTTGTCAATACGAGGGGCGTTTGCTGAAAGCTCTTCTGCGCTTTCTACTTTGCCTTTATTCTGGTCTGCCACAATCTATCTCCTAAGATTTCTTGTGTTGCGAGGATTCTTGAAGATCATGCCTTGCATCCAAGAAAGCACTGGCCTCCTTCACTGCCGACATCCAATTCAAAATCCTCCTTTTTTTGCGATCGACTTAACGCCCGCCCTCCAAGGCAGGCTCGCCTCACGCCCTCTTTTTCAATTTGGCACTAAAAAACCAATCCTGCTTCGCGAGCCGCATCTGCAACTGCCTTGATGCAACCATGGAAGGGGAAACCGCCGCGGTCAAAAACAACTTCCTTGATGTTCTTGGCCAGGGCACGCTCCGCAATCGCCTTTCCGATGATGGCGGCGCTCTTCATATTCGCAGCCAGCTTCTGCTCGCGCATCTCCTTCTCGACCGTCGAGGCCGCGACGATTGTGTTGCCCAAATCGTCATCAATCACCTGCGCATAGATGTGCGCACCAGTGCGGCATACGCTCAAACGCGGACGCAATGCGGTGCCTGCAAGTTTCCGCCGCAGACGGGCGTGGCGCATCTTCAGCGCCTCTTTCTTTGTGATTTTACTCATCCTTGATTTACTCCTGTCGCAAACCGCCAACACCTCTCTCCAGGGGATGCCAGCAGGCTTCAACCTTTACCAAGATGCATACGACCGTTAGGCCTTCTTGCCTTCCTTCAGAGTCAGCTGCTCGCCAGCGTACTTCACGCCCTTTCCATGGTAGGAATCGGGAACGCGGAAGCTGCGGATGTTGGCAGCCACCTGGCCAACCAGGTGCTTGTCAATGCTCGTCAATGAAAGATGGGTCGGGTCCGCCATTGTCGCGGTCACACCTTCGGGGACGACGTATTCAACGGGGTTGGAGTATCCGAGGTTGAATGTCAGCTTCTGACCAGCCACAGCAGCCCTGTAGCCGACGCCTGAAAGTTCCAAGTCGATTTTGAATCCAGTGCTGACGCCCGTGATCATGGCATTCACCAGGCTTCTGGCGGTGCCATGCAGCATCTTCTGCTGCTTGGAGTCATTACTGCGTTTGACATGCAGCTTGGCATCCTGCTGTTCCAAGCTGATTCCTTGCGGCAGCGTCATGTTCAGCTTGCCCTTGGGGCCGCTGACAACCACTGCCTGACCATTCTGCTCAAGCTTGACGCCCGACGGAATGTCAATTGGTTTATTGCCCATGCGTGACATAGTCTGATCTTCCTTCTGTTTTTTGCACGATTACCAGACGTAGCAGAGCAGCTCTCCGCCGACATTCTGCTTGCGCGCAGCCCTGTCTGTCATTATGCCTTGTGATGTTGAAAGAATGGCCGTGCCGAGACCACCCAGGACGTGGGGGATTTCGGAGCTGCCGACGTAGATGCGGCAGGACGGCTTGCTGACTCTCTCAATGCCCTCGATGACAGGAATCCTGGCCTTCTCACGGTACTTGAGAACCAGGTTGAGGACCTTCTTGTTATGCCCTATGTCTTCGACAGAGCAACTCTCGATGTAGCCTGCGTCGCGGAGCGTTTCCGCGATGGCCTGCTTGATTTTGGAAAACGGCATTGCGGTCGATGCCAGCTTGCCGCGTTGCGCATTGCGAATGCGGGTCAACATATCCGCGATAGGATCGCTGAGACTCATAATTTCATCGCTCCTTATGATTACCAGCTTGCCTTCATCACACCCGGAATCTGGCCCTTGCTGGCCAGCTCACGGAAACATATACGGCAGAGATGGAACTTGCGGATGTACGCACGTACCCTGCCGCACCTCTCGCAGCGGAAATAACCTCTGGTCGGGAACTTCGGCTCGCGCTGGGACTTGACTATTAAACTCTTCTTTGCCACGGTTCTTTCCCCTTATTAATTGGCAAACGGCATCCCCATCATCGAGAGAAGGTCCCTCGCCTCGTCGTCTGTACGGGCGGTGGTGACAATGGTGATGTTCATACCGATGGTGTGCTTAATCTTATCCAAATCGATTTCGGTGAAGACAGACTGCTCTGACAAACCGAAATTGTAGTTGCCTACGCCGTCAAATGACTTGGGGCTGATACCGCGGAAGTCTCTCACACGGGGCAGAACGATGTTGATCAGCTTGTAAAGGAAATTGTACATGACGTCACGACGGAGCGTCACGCAGGCGCCAACGGCCATTCCCTTGCGCAGCTTGAAGTTGGAGATGTTCATGCGAGACTTGGTGATGACAGGCTTCTGGCCAGTGATGGCACCCAGTGTCTCCACCGCGGCGGTCATCACTTCACGGTCCTTGTCGGTCTTCACACCCGTGTTCACGACAATCTTGACCAGCTTCGGAATCTGCATCGGATTGGTGTATCCGCGCTTCTCCTTGAGGGCTGGGACAATCTCGTTCTTGTAGGTTTCGTATAGTACGCTCTTCATAGTGCCGCTCACGCCTCCTTGCTCTTCGCCTCTTGTCTGGCGCGATAGCGCTCCTCATTCATCACATTGCTGATGTGAATGGGGGCCTCGATCTCCTGAATCCCACCATTGGGATTGGCCTGGGACCTGCGAACCGCCTTCTTGCGGATCGCCACACCCTCGACAGTGACGCGGTCGCGCTTCGGCTCAACCTTCAGCACTTTCCCCGTCTTGCCCTTGTCGGCGCCTGCAATCACGCGGACCACATCGCCTTTCTTAACTTTTGCTTTAGCCATTACAACACCTCCGGTGCCAGGGAGACGATCTTGGCGTAGTTCTTGTCGCGCAGTTCACGGGCGACTGGCCCGAAAATGCGGGTGCCCTTGGGATTGCCCTGGTCGTCAATGATTACGGCGGCGTTACGGTCGAAGCGCAGGAACGAACCATCTGACCGCCGGATATTCTTCGCTGTCCTGACGATGACCGCCCTGACAACGTCGCCTTTTTTCACGCCGCCGCGGGGCTGTGCCTCGCGGACGGAGGCGCGGATGACGTCCCCGATCTCGGCGTAGCGCTTGCGCTGCCCAACTGTCCGTATCGCCATGATCTTCTTGGCGCCAGAGTTGTCAGCCACTTCCAAAGTTGTTTGCATCTGTATCATAGTAACACAGCTCCTCAGTCAGACTCGGCATGACGGATGATGCGGACAAGACGCCAGCGTTTCAGCTTGCTCAGCGGACGGGTCTCCATGATTTCGACCACATCGCCGACCTGCGCCTCGTTCTTCTCGTCATGAACGTAGCATTTGCTTGTGATTTTGACCACCTTGCGGTAGAGGGGGTGGGCAGCACTATGGGCGACCTTGACCACGAGGGTCTTGTCCATCTTGTTGCTCACGACGGTAGCGCTCAATACTTTGCGCTGGTTGCGAGTTTTTTCTTCTGCCATATTGCTTGCCTTGTGGTTACTCTGCACGGTTTGCACGTGCGGTCTTTTCGGTTTCAATCCTGGCTATGTCCTTTCTCAGGAGCCGGATCCTTGCGGAGTTGTCAGACTGTCCAAGCTGAATCTGCCGACGGAGATTGAAAATCTCGCGCCTGCTCTCTTCCAGAACCCTGCTGAGCTCCTCATCGTTCAATTCACGTATTTCAGATGGTTTCATAATGGTTGACTCCTTGGAGATTACTGTGCTCCATGCTGTCTGACCAGGAAGCGGCACCTGAAAGGCAGTTTGCTGGACGCCCTGGCAAGGGCTTCACGGGCGACTGTTTCAGAGCAGCCGGCGAGTTCGATAATCATGTTGCCTGGCTTGATGACGGCAACCCATTCCTCAGGCGCGCCCTTTCCTTTACCCATACGGGTTTCCAGGGGCTTCTTGCTGATGGGCTTGTCAGGGAAGACTCTCAGCCAAATCTGACCGCGGCGCTGCATGTGCCTGGTGGCCGCCACACGGGCCGCCTCGATTTGCTTGCCTGTCATCCAGCCGCGTTCCAGGACCTGAAGTCCGTATTCGCCGAAATCCAGTTTGTTATTGCGAGTCGCGATTCCCCCGCGGCTGCCTCGTTGAACCTTTCGATGTTCCACGCGTTTGGGCATTAAAGGCATTTTTACTATCCTCCCAATTTTGGGGTTTGCAGATCCAGACTTTTACACCAATGAGGCCAGCCAAGGTGTGCGCCTCGGAGAAGCCATAGTCAATATTGGCCCGCAGGGTGTGCAGCGGAACCTTTCCTTCTTTGTACTGCTCGGTACGGGCAAGCTCGGCGCCGTTGAGACGGCCAGCGCAACGGATCTTGATGCCCTCGGCACCCTTCTCCATCGCATTCTGGATGGCGCGCTTCATGGCCCTTCTGAAAGCCACGCGCTTGACCAGCTGCTGCACAACGCCTTCCGCAACCAGCTGCGCATCGACGTCCGCGTTTCTGATTTCACGGACTTCGATCAAAACTTCCGCCGCCCCTGTAATGGGTGCAAGCATGTTTTTGATCATGTCGATACCGACGCCCTTCTTGCCGTCTTTTCCACGGCCCTTCTCGGTCTTATCGACCTTTGCATCGACGGAGGAGCTGAACTTACCTCCAAGAATGATGCCTGGACGCGCGCTGAAAATGGTGATCCTCACCCGTTTTCCGCTGCGTTCAATCACTATTTTGCTTACGCCTGCGTTGGCAAGCTCGGCGGTCAGCTTCTCGCGGATTTTGATATCCTCCTGAAGCAGTTTGCCGAAGTTGTTCTTGCGCGCAAACCAGCGGGATTTCCAGTCCTTGGTGATGGGGAGCCGGAACCCAATTGGATTGACTTTTTGACCCACGGTGTACTCCTGTACTTAAATTTCGTCTGAAACGATTACACGGATGTGACTTGTTCTCTTGCGGATGTGTCCTGCCGAGCCTCTGGCCTTGGGCTGGAAGCGCTTCAGGGTCGGTCCTTCTCCGATGACAGCCTCTTTGACATAGAGTCTGGAGCGGTCCACGCTGTCCTGGTCCGCGTTTTCAGCATTGGCAACGGCTGACTTGAGGGTCTTGCCGATGAGCTCAGCTGCCTTGCGCGGCATGAGGGCAAGCATGTTCATGGCTTCGACAGCTGCCTTGCCCTGGATGAGCCTGGCAACTTCGCGCGCCTTGAATGCGGAGATCCGCACGTTTTTGGTGACGGCTAGTTTTTCCATGATTCTGCTTTCTTCAATTATTATTTGTTTATGGCACGCCGTCAGTCACTGTTTTCACCGTGGCCGCGGCAACGTTCACTATTTGTCTGGTTGCAGGATCAACCCACTCTGCAACGCCTTGAAGTTTCCTTCAATGACGGACGCCGCCGAGATTTCAGGTCTCGCATCGACTGTCACCAGCCTTGCCTCGTTCCTGCCATCCTTCCCTGGCAGACGCCATTTCTTCCCAGGGCGGACCCCCGAAAGCGTCCCTCTGTCCAGAATGACGATTTCGAGCTCCTCATCGACCTTCAGGATGGTGCAATTTGCGGAGAGGGACTGACTCTCTTTTCGCGCAACAACTGAAAGTGGCTTCAAGCTGTTCGCTATTGCTTCGGAGAGCCGTTCGTTCCTCTTGACCAAACCGTCTTTGACGGCCTGGCTGGGCTGCAGCACCTCAAGAGTGGCGTTGAGGTATTCCTGGAAGTCAAGGAAAGCATCCTGCAACTCGACCTGCCTCCCGAGCACAAGCTCAAGTGCCTGCAGGGCTTCGCTGTTCAGATTGGTTGCCTTCCCATCGTCCTTGGATTGAAGTAGGTTAGCCGCCCGCAGTTCAAGGTTTAAAAGGTCTTCCATGACCTTCTGGGAGTTCAGATAAAGCTCAACATACTTTGATCGGAGCTTATCGTGTTCCTTGCGGAGGCTTTCCAATTCCAATTCCAAGCCGAGAACCCGTCTTTCTGCGGATTCCCGCGCAACTTTTGCCTCACGCAGTTCTAATGACTCGTTGGACTTTACGTCACTGTCGGGGTTGTTCTGCCCAAGACATAAGTTTCCAGGAAAAGTAAGAGCCATTAATATAACGCAATAAATGTATTTTGTCCAATGCATTTGTTGTTTTTTTGTTTTTTGCAACTAATTCTGTCATTTTTTACTGATGAGAGCCGCATTAGCGGCAACAGAAAGACCGCCTGCTCATCGCCTCCACGGGGCTTTCATTCAATGAACGATTGCCCCTTATAATGCATCTTCTCACAGGCAAGAATACGCTCCACAAGGAGACGGCTTTCGATTTTTGAAGCCAATTCCGTCAGCGTGCTCCCTGGCGGCATGGCTAGCCGTCGCTGAAGCAGTTTTTGTACTTGCAAACACTCCCCTTGCTTTAATGCGCTATTCAACCGAAACATGAAATGCAACTGCCGCAGAATCGCAATGCATTCAACCACAACACCAAACAGGGCTATCCCCGCGGCTGCTCCAAACCACCATACTGAAGATGAAGGTTTTGGGGCCTCAAAATACACCTCCTCTTGCAACGGCGGCAAAAGCTCCTTTTGAATCAAGGTGCTTTTTTCCTCCCGATCCACTTCCGCTGGCAGGACCTTCCAAAACCCCTGGAAGAAATCAGGGTCGGGTTCAAGGAAACCGTCAGCAAAAACGCTGGCAAGCATCAGCATCGACAAAATAACCAGACGAATGCTCATTTCTTCCACTCGCCGTGGGCGGCAAGCTCTCTGTAGCTCATCCTGCCGCCAAAGATGTCCAGAGCGCTACCGACGGTAAAATCGACCGTCCAGCTACCGCTTTCACCGATGGCCTGGATGTCCGCCATGGAACGGATGCCGCCAGCGTAGGTGACGGGAACGGGCGACCACTTGCCCAGTAGCTCCACCAACCTGCGGTCAATGCCCCCCTGCTTCCCCTCCAGTTGCACGGCATGGACAAGGTACTCCGAACAGTATTCAGAGAGCTTTTCCAGCGTCTCTGGCGAGAGAACCATACTACACACAGTCTGCCAGCGGTTGCAGGTCACATGGTACTCGCCATCGACGGGGAAGCAGCTCAGGTCGATGACCAGCCGCTCGCGCGAAACAGCCTCCGAGATAGTGCGCACCTTGTCCATATCCACCTCGCCATCCGTTATCAGATAGGAGGTTACGATGACCTTACCAGCACCAGCTTCTATCCATTGGGCGGCATTGGAGGGGTTGATGCCGCCACCTACCTGCAAATGCCCAGGGTGGCAGGCCAACGCCTCGCGCGCTGCCGCTTCGTTGTTCGGCCCCAGCATGATGACATGTCCGCCTGGCAGGTTGTCCTTGTAGTAGAGTTCCGCGTAATAGGCGGGCGGCTGTTCGGAGACAAAGTTCGTCACCGCCTCCCCGCTGTCCCGCAGCGAGGAGCCGATAATTTGCTTCACCTTGCCATTGTGCAAGTCTATGCAGGGCCTGAATCGCATCTACGCTCCATGAGAAAATCTGGTAACTATTCAGAAAGGAAGCATATTGGCACAGGTCACCAAACTTTCTGCGCCGTGCCGCTCCGCTTTGCTACGCGGCACGGCGCAAGGGAACTGGGGTATCGCCTGCCCGTGGGTTTCGCTCGCGCCACAAGCGCTCGCTTCACCCACGGCTATGTTCTTACCGCCGCTACGCGGCTTACCTGTCTGAATAGTTACATATTTTGAAATCACTTCTCCCAATACGTCTTCAATTTGTTCTTGACGCGTATCGGCAGTTCCTTGCCGAAGCAATCGCAGCGTGCCTCCAGATACTGTTCGACGGTATCCGCCTCGCCCCAGGCGCGGAATTCATCATTGGCGATGACCGCCTCCGCCAAACAGGCAAACTCCATAAAGCCTTCGCCGCGGTCGAGGTTGATGGACTTGCCCGTCTGCGTCTCGAACGCCTTGACCGTCATGATGATCTCCGCCTTCGGCATGTAGCGGAAGACCTTGGAGATGTGCGGAAATGCGGTCACAAAGCCAATGCCCTCATGGCCAGCCGCCTTGAGTGCCTCCTCATAGGCCTCCTTGGAGAGTGGGTTGTGCGCCCACTCGTAGCGCATCGGGTTGTCTCGCCCGACGATACTCACATAATAGACCTTGAAGACCGACTTTCCGTCGGGCATCTTCACGATGTGGCAATCCTCGATGACGCCACAGTATCCGCCGTTTTCACTGACTTGCATGGCACTACCTCATTTGATTAGTGCGAAAATCTTGTCCATGTCGGTGGAGATGTTGGTCATGCACTCATCGGGGGTCTCGCCCAGCCCTTTGAGCTCGCCTGTCATCACGTCATCGTAGCCGACGGCACGCAGAGCGTACATGACCGCTGTCCAGTCGATGGAGCAGCCCTCTTCAAGCAGTGAGCAGAAGACCATCCGCTTCAGGTCGAATCCCTTCACGTGGATTTTCTTGAGGCGACTGCCGATAGTGGTAATCCACTGTTCGGGGAAGCCCGTCTTTACGATGTTACCGACATCAAAATAGCCCGCTACCCAGCGTGAGTCAAACTCGTCGATGTAATTGACGAAATCGGTGGGGCTGAGCAAAAAACGGTTGCCCACGTTCTCGATGGCGATGTAGATTTTGTTCTCCTCGTAGGCGGGAAGCAACTTGTTGATCTCGTTCTGGGAAACCTCCCAGGCACGTTCATACGGGACATTGGGCGTCACAACGGCGGGAACCAGCAGCACGGTGTCGGCGCCGCAGACGCGTGCCGTCTCCAGAGAGTGGAACATCCCCTCCACGGACTTCGCGCGGACATCCGCGCTCGGGTCGGAAAGCGGGCACTGCCAATGGAGCTGGTTCATCACGCTGGGTATCTTGATGCCCGCGGCCTTCGCCGCATCGGCATAGAGCTTGCGATCACCGTCCGTCGTCAATGTCGGGACTTCCACGCACTGGAAGCCGTATTTGGCCGCCGCTGCGAACTTCTCCTCAGGTGTCGTTCCTGGAAGCAGGGAATAATAGATGCCTTTGCGCATGTTCTGTACCTCGTTTGTTATGGATTATGGAAAAAACACTCTTAATCTCGCTCTATGATTAGGTCTAGAGAATCTAGAAGAAAAAACACACCACCGCCGCCCCCCAGGCGAAGACATTCGCGGCGATGGCGATTCCCACCGCCGAGCTGGCAAGGTCCTTGGAGCGCTTCGCCAGTTCGTGGTAGCCAGGCGAGGCCAGATCGACGATGGCCTCGATGGCCGTGTTGAGCAGCTCCGTCACCAGCAGAAACAGCCACATACAGTCCAGAAAAACCGCAACCATCGGGGGAAAATGGAGCAGCCATGAGAGCGGTACGAGAACCACGCCCAGCAGCAACTCCTGGCGGAACGCAGACTCCTTGCAGGCTTCGCGCAATCCATTCGCCGTATAGCAGCAGGAACGGCAAAAATGCCTGATGCCTGTCGCAGGCGCGGGCTTTCCCTCTTTGCGTGTCTCTTCGCTCATGGTTGTTTGAAAATGTTTTTTTGGGGGGGACGGGGGGGCGTCAGCCCCCGTCGTTTGTAGGCCCGAGACGGGCTGGCTACCCCCTGGCGTCAATCGCCGTGATGGTTTTCAGGAACCCCTCCATGTCCTCCCGCTTTCCGATGGTGACGCGGATGTATTGCGAGATGCGCGGCAGGTTGAAATAGCGCACGAGATAGCGGGCCTCCTTCAGTTCCTGGAAGACTTTTGCAGCGGGGCGCTTCGTCTCGACAAACAGGAAATTCGTGCTGGAGGGAAGCACCTTGCAGCCTATCTTAGCAAGCTCGGCGGCCAGCCAGTCGCGCGTATCGCGGATGCGGGCAGCGTTTGCCTGCATGTAGGCCATGTCGTTCAACGCAGCCGTCGCCACAATCTGCGAAATCATATCGACGTTGTAGGAGTCCTTGACCTTGTTCATCTCGTAGATGAGAGCCTCGTTCGCAAAAGCCATGCCCATGCGCAATCCCGCCAGTGAGAAGCTCTTGGAGAAGGTACGGGACACCACCACGTTGGGGTATTCGTCAATAAGCGACAGGCAGTTGTCACCTGAGAAATCCACGTAGGCCTCGTCAATCCAGACGACGCCCTTGAAGTTCTCGCAGATGGCGCGCACCGCCGTCTTGTCCAAGTTGGTGCCTGTGGGGGCGTTGGGGCGGGCGAAGATGAAGAGCTTTGCGTCCGCCGCCTGCTTCCAGGCATCCTGGTCCAAGTCGAAAGAGTCATTCAGCGCAACAGGCTGACGCACGGCTCCCTGCAAATCTGCCAGCACGGGGTAGAGCGAGTAGCTCGGCTCCGTGTAGGCTAGCTTTTCCCCCTCGCCGACAAAGGTGCGCAGGGCTATCGTCAGCAGGTCGTCGGAACCATTGCCGCAGATGATCTGCCCCGCCTTGACACCATAAACGCCCGCCGCCGCCTCGCGCACCATTTTGGCGCTGGGCTCGGAGTAGAGGCGCAGACGCTGCCAGTCGAAGTCCCGCAACGCCTTTGCCACCTTGGGCGATGGCGGGTACGGGTTCTCGTTCGTGTTCAGTTTAATCAGCGGCTGTCCCTGAGGTTGCTCCCCAGGGACATATCCTGCGATTCTGCTTATAGCTTCACGTGCGTAATTCATTTTTTACCAATCTTTTCCAAGGAGGCGTTCGATGTTGCCGCAGAGGATGTCCTTCTTGGCCTCGTCAGAGATCTCGGCGGAAAGGATGCCGCCGATGTGCTGAAACTCGTCAAACCAGGGCATGTCGGTGCCGAAGATAATGCGTTTGGAGCCGACTTCCTGCACAAGATGTTCAATCATGCCGTACTGGCCAGGAAGGGAGGTCAATTCGAAGTAGGTGTTCTCCGTCTGGTCGGCCAGCTTTTTGGCGGCCTGCCAGTTGGAGAAGGAGTGGCCGATGAAGAAGGTCACGGTGGGGTAGCGCTTACAAAGTTGCGTCATTGGATCAAGTCCGTTGAAGGGGCAGCCATTCCAGGTGTGGAAGAGAACGGGCAACTTGCGCTCAGCGGCGAACTCCATCGCCTTCTCGTAGCGTTTGTCTGTCACGACTACCTTGTGGTAGCCAGCCAGAATCTTGAGACCGACCACGTAGGGTTTGAAGGAGTCGTACAGCTTCAAATCCTCCTCGATGTACTGCGGACGATGCGGGTTGATGGCCACGTAGAAGCGCAGAACGTCGGGGAACTGACTGCAGATGTCACGCACCTGCGCGTTGCGGAACTCGCCCCACAGAGCGTGGTGATGTGAAAAGACCAGGCGCCTGATGCCGCTGCGCTTGAGGTGCTTCACCATTTCAGGCGCATCGCACCGCGCGAAGTAGATAGCGTTGTGGCTTCCCATGTGTCCGTGCATGTCATAAACGGGTAGCGGAGCGGTCTCGGGGGCCTCAAAGTCCCAGCCCCTCTCCCAGAAGGCGTTGGCAATGGTGCCAGGTTTGTTCCAAACAGATGTTACCATGTCGTGACCTCCTTATTAGTTCCACGCCAGCAGGCGTTTGATGTTACCAGAAGCGATCTTCTCGATATCCCCTTCGGGAAGCTGAAGGTTGACGATGCTGAGCATCGTGCTGCCAAAGCCCATTTTCGGCATTCCGCTGCCGTAGAGCAGCCTGTCGGCCCCGTAGATTTTCGCCATGTCCGTGATGCCCTCGGGTACCCAGTACTGGCTCATCTCCGCATGGAGGTTCGGGTAGTTCTCAAGCAGGGGGCGCAGATTGCGGTCGGAGCCCCAGAGCCCCAGCGTCGCCACGATGGTCGTGGCGGTCGGGAACTCCTTCATAAAGTCATAGACCCACTTCCAGCTGCCTTCGCCATTGCCCAGCGGCAGATAGACAGGCACCTTCCGCGCCGCCACGGCTTCCATCAAACGTCCGATGGTCAGCTTGTTCGGTATCCAGCGATGCCACGTCGGATATAACGTCAACGCCCCGATGTTGTTCTCCTTCATCGCGACAAAGATGTGCTCCACGTCGGGCAGTTCGTGGCACTGCTCGGGCAGGATGCTCCAGACGCCCGTCAACCTGTCGGAATATGCCTTGATGCCTTCCGCCAGCTCATTGTTGGCATACGCGGCACCAACCATCCCTGTATTTCCGTGATAAACCACAGCACGGCTGACGCCATTGCGGTCCATCTCCGCCAGCAGTTTCTCAGGCGAGGCGATGGCACTTTCAAACTCCTCGCTGTTGTTGTCGATGTAAAGGCTGCAAAAGGCGTCGAAAAACTCCAGTTTCGACAGCCATTCCTTGCGCGCCGCACGCTTTTGTTCCAATGTTTCAGAGGTCATGCAACTCTCCTTGTTGACTATTTCTATAATCCCTTTATTGTGTTCGCGTGATTATCTACGCCTTGCCGCTCGCGGTACGGCGCAAACGAATTTTTGGGGGCATCTGCCCGTGGGTTTCGCTCGCGCCACCCACGGCTATGTTCCTTCGCACATACGGCGCTTGCTACCTTCCAGGGGTGATGTTCCAGATTTTCTCGCAATATTCGCGGATGGTGCGGTCCGACGAGAACTTTCCACTTCTCGCCACATTCATGAGGGTCTTCTGCGCCCAGGCCCGCTTGTCCAGATAAAGGGCGTTGATTCTCTCCTGTGCATCGGCGTAGCTGCGGAGGTCCGCCAACTGCATATAGCGGTCGCCGTATTTGATGAGGGAATCCGCCAGCGGTCTGAACAACCCTGGCGTCAGGATGTTGAAGGTGTCGTTCGCAAGGCTATCGACAACCCGCCTAATCTCGCTGTCGGCATAGTAGATGTCGATTGGCGAATAGGTTGGACGCTTTGCGGTCACCTCGTCGGCGTTCATCCCGAAGATGAAGATGTTTTCGGGGCCGACCTCCTGTCGTATCTCCACATTGGCACCGTCCATGGTACCCAGCGTCATGGCACCGTTGAGCATCAACTTCATGCAGCCCGTGCCAGAGGCCTCTGTGCCCGCGAGGGAAATCTGCTCGCTGACATCGGCGGCAGGGATGATGAGCTCTGCCAGGCTGACACGGTAGTCAGGCAGGAATGCCACATGCAGCTTCTTGTTGACCAGCGGGTTCTTGTTGACCGCCTCGGCTATCTCGTGGATGAGGCGGATGATCAGCTTCGCCATTGCATAGCCAGGCGCCGCCTTGCCCGAGAAGATGAAGGTACGCGGGACAATCTCCAGATGCGGATTATCAACCAGGCGGTCATATAGCATGATGATGTACAATGCCAGCAGGAACTGCCGCTTGTACTCGTGCAGTCGCTTGATCTGGACATCGAATATGGAATCGGGATCAACGGTGATGCCGAGGGTGTTCTTGATATAGGCGGACAGATGCTGCTTGTTCTCGCGCTTGATACTGGAAAACTCCTTCAAAAACTCGTCGTCGTTAACGAACTGCTCCAGTTTGCGTAGTTCATAGAGGTCGGTGATCCATTTGTCGCCAATTCGGGAAGTTATGAGCGACGACAGCTTCGGATTCGCGTTCAGCAACCAGCGGCGCTGCGTGATGCCGTTCGTCACGTTCGTGAACTTCTCAGGCCATAAATCGGCAAAGTCTTTGAAAATTTCGTTCTTGAGGATGCTCGAATGAATCTCCGCGACACCATTCACCTTGGAGGCGCCAATCAGCGCCAGGTGAGCCATGCGCACCTTCTTGCCCTTGGTCTCGTCAATCACGCTCATCCTGCGGAAACGTTGATTGTCACCTGGATGACGGTAGCTGACTTCTTTCAGGAAGCGGGCATTGATTTCATAGATGATCTGAAGATGGCGCGGTAGCAGTTTTTCGAAGAGCTTGAGCCCCCAGGTCTCCAGTGCCTCTGGCAAAACGGTGTGGTTAGTGTAGCCAACGCAGGAAGAGGTGATGCGCCATGCATCGTCCCAGCCCATCTCCATCTCATCAATCAGCACGCGCATGATTTCAGGGATGAGCAGGGTCGGATGGGTGTCGTTCAACTGGATGAACACCTTTTCGGGGAGTTGTGCCAGCGTGTTGCAGCGCTTCAGGTGTCGGCGGAAGATGTCGCGCACCGTGCAGGCAACGAAGAAATACTGCTGGCGCAGACGCAGCTCCTTGCCCTGGTCAACATTATCGTTGGGGTACAAAACCTTGGTCAGGTTCTCCGCAAGAACCTTGTTTTCGACCGCTTCCGTATAGGAGCCATTGTTGAACTCATCCAGATTGAACTCGTTGTCGGAGAAGGCAGACCAGAGGCGCAGGGTGTTGACGGTGGTGCCGTTATAGCCGACCACGGGAATGTCGAAGGGAATGCCCTTGACGCGCTCATCGGGAATCCAGACCCACTTCTGCACACCTTCATGGTCGTAGTAATCGACCTTGCCGCCGAACTGCGCATAGACGACATATTCGGGACGCCTGAACTCCCATGGATAACCGTTGCGTAGCCAGTCATCTGGCTCTTCCACCTGCGCGCCATTCACGATTTTCTGCTTGAAGATGCCGTAATCGTAGCGGAGTCCGTACCCGATGTTTGGCACGTTCATCGTGGACATCGAATCGAGGAAGCAGGCGGCAAGCCTTCCAAGGCCGCCGTTGCCAAGCCCCGCATCCACCTCGAACTGGCAGGTCTGTTCCCACGTGTAGCCTGTGCCCTCCAACGCCTTGCGCACCACGGGCTCCAGACCAAGGTTGATGACATTGTTCGAGAGGAGCCGCCCGATAAGGAACTCCAGCGAAAGGTAATAGATTTCGCGCGGATTCGTCTCCTGGAAGGCGTTCTGCGTATCGATCCACCTGTCCATGATGCGGTCGCGCACCGCCAGCGAGAGGGCGTGATAGTTCACCAACTCCGTCAAGGACTTCTCGCTCAATCCCAACGTATAGCGCAGATTGTCATAGTAGTCTTTCTTGAAATCCGCTATCTCTTTTTCAAATTTCTTGTCTGTAGTCACGTGATTGCTCCTCTAAGGCGTTATTTTTCACCAGCATAATACTATATAGCATCTTTCCATTTTTTCACCTCTGTTATGCTGGATTTTAGTAATTCACCACGTCCCACGTCCTATGTCCCACGTCCCACGTCCTATGTCCCACGTCCCACGTCCTATGTCCCACGTCCCACGTCCTATGTCCCACATCCCACGTCCCACGTCCCATGTCCCACGTCCCATGTCCCACGTCCCATGTCCCACGTCCCATGTCCCACGTCCCATGTCCCACGTCCCACGTCCCACGTCCCACGTCCCACGTCCCACGTCCCACGTCCCACGTCCCACGTCCCACGTCCCACGTCCCACGTCCCACGTCCCATGTCCCACGTCCCATGTCCCACGTCCCACGTCCCACGTCCCACGTACAATTAGTGTGCTACATTACATTTCCCCAGTGTCTCAAGGATACCTCGGACATAGCCGATGGCAAAAAGGTTCCCCTGCATCGTGTAGCCAAAGTTCTCATTGCCCTCCCCTGCCATCGTGGGCGTGTGGTCTGGGCGGACAAGGCAATTCGGGCAATGCTCCAAGGCTGCTGCAAGCAGCTTCGGCATGTCGGTTGGACCGTTGTCATGGAAGGTTTCGCGGAAACAATCCCGTTTCCCCGTGATGTCGCGGATATGAAGGAAATGGATTCGGGGGCCGAACTCCTTCAGAAGCGCCATGACATCCTCGCCCATGGCGCGGAAGGTCGCCTGGCAGAAGGTGATGCCATGGGAGGGGCTGTCGGAAAGCGACATCGCTCTTCGGTATGCATCCGCGCTGGTGAGAATGCGCGAATAGCCCAGCAGCGGGGAAATGGGCGGGTCATCTGGATGAAGCCCCATCACAATCCCCGCCTCCTCAGCCACGGGTATGACCGCTTTCACAAAATAGGCGTAATTCTCCCAAAGCTGCTCTTCGGTGATTTTCAGCGGCACATTGTTGTCAATGTCGCGCACATCAAATCCACTGGTAAGTGCGCCGCCTCTTTCCAACAAATCATGACGCGAACGGAACCAGCCCACACCAGCCATAAAGTTGTAGCAAAGCAGACGCAATCCCAGACGCCCCATGTTGCGAAGCATTTTCTGATACCGTTCGATGTCCTCGTCGCGTCCTGGCAACCCAAGTTTGATGCGGGACATGTCGAACTCATCCCCTTCCAATGCATAGAGGGAGAAGCCCGCCTCCTGAAAACGGTCCCTGACGCTTTTCAGCGCCTCGTAATCAGACGGGTCTGGCAGCCCTGTCAGCTCAGACGCAGCCTTCGTGACAATCTTCTCGATGCCCAATTGCGCCGCCAGTTTCCATTGGATGTTCTGCCTTGCAGGCAGCATAAGTCCCAGATTCATGTTCACACCCCCGTTGAAGCAAGAAAACCGCCATCGACAGGCACGGTAATGCCAGTGACAAAAGCCGCCTTGTCATCATCCAAAAGCCATTCGACGCAGCCCAGAAGCTCCTTGGCCTCGCCGAACCGTTGCAACGGCGTGTGCTGCATCACGTTCTTCCCCCGCTGGGAAAGCCCGCCGTCTGGTGTGCGGAGGTATTTCACGCTCCGCTCATTGACGAAGAATCCTGGCGCGACCGCGTTCACGCGAATATTGGCAGGCGCAAAATAGTTCGCCAGCCATTGCGTGAAGTTCAAGATGGCCGCCTTGCTCATCGCATATGCAGCCACGCGCGTCAAGGGGCGGTAGGTGTTCATGGATGCGAAATTCAGGATGCTCCCGCCGCCGTCCCGCGCCATCTGGGCACCAAAAATGCGGGAGGGTATCACGGTACCGAGGGTGTTGATTTTCAGCACGCTTTCAAACGCGGCCATATCCAATCCTAGAAACCCACGCTCCCCCTCTTCAAGAGAGTTGTCCAGTTCACGGGCATCAAACTGGGTCAAAGTGGACATGGCGTTGATGTTGTTGCCGCCAGCACCGTTGACCAGAATGTGGCAAAGCCCCCATTCAGAAGAAACCTTCTCCGCGATTTCGCGCATGCGGGGTTCATCGGTCACATCTCCTGGTTCAATGCGGCAGACACCGCCCACTTTGGCTATCGCCTCCGCCGTCTTCTCCAGCTTGGCCGCCGTGCGTCCAATAAGCACAACCTTGACGCCCTTTCCCGCCAGAAACGCGGCTATCTCCGAACACAGAGTTCCACCAGCGCCCGTTACGACTGCAATTCGATTGTTCCAGTCCATTTGTCTTTCCTTGTTTTTAATCTTTTATCTCAATCTATTATTCACATATTCACAACTGCAAAACCGCCTTGGCGTTTTCGTAGCAAATCTGTCTCGCCAGTTGTTCCAGGCGCGGGTATTCATCAGGCATCTCACCAGCATCAACCTTGGAGGCAAGCCATGCGCAAAATGCACGGCGGAAATATTCGTGCCTGACAAAAGAGAGGATGCTGCGAGAATCCGTTGTCATGCCATTGAAAACAGAGAGAACCCCGTATGCCGATGAAACCTCGAAACAATCCTTCATTCCATGGATATGGTCGCAAAGCCACCAGGCAGGTCCCAACTGCACCTTCCCCCGTACGCCATCTCCAGGGAAAGAGCCTGCCAACACCGCCAGCGCCGCATGATCCACGGGATTCAGCGTGTAGAGAATGGTTCTTGGAAGTCCGAATGGCAGCCGTTCCAGATCATTGAGGAATGCGCTGATGGAAGCGATGTCGCAGGAATGCCCGATGCCAGCATACCCCCCAGCAGGACCTGCTTCGCGCCGCAGCCGATCGCTGGTCTTTCGGAGCGCCCCGATGTGGAGCTGGAGAATCCAGCCGCGACGCGCATACTCCTGCCCCAAAAGCCTGAGCATGGCAGAGGTCGTGGCAAGTTCATCCTTGATTCCATTGGCAAGAACATCCCTGTCCTCTCCCGTGTCGGGCAGGTAGCGGAAGCCCGCATCCAGCGCATGGTCCGCAATACGACATCCCGCCCTGTGGAAGGCATCCAGCCGCGACGACAGCTGCGCCAGCAGTTCTGGAGTTGGGGAAAGCAGGTTGTCACCTCGCAGAGAAGGAACCAGTCGCATGGCCTTCCCTGCTAATGCACTAGCTCCATTTAACGTGAATGGCTCAAGGGAGTCCTGAAGAGTGCAGCATGGCGCGGCATATTCAATGTTGAAGCGCTCCAAGATAACCTGCGTGCGGTATTGGGGCGTGGCAAGCATCTCGCCAGTGCGACGCCAGATTGATTCCGCCGTCTCGGGGGTAAGCTCCTCCTCAATTCCAAAAACACGCAGTAGTTCAAGACGCGACCAATGCCACAGCGGATTTCCCAGCAGTTTGGGAACAGTCTGCGCCCATGCCAGAAATTTCTCCTTGGAGGTGGCGTTGCCTGTGATGAGCTGCTCTGGCACGCCGCAGATGCGCATGGCGCGATGCTTGTAGGGATCTGCTGCAACCCACAATTCCGTCAGGTCCCGATATTGGCGATTCCCAACAATGTCATTGACGGGAAGGTGGTTGTGAAAGTCAATTATCGGCAACGATACCACACTCTTGTAAAGAGTGCGCGCCAATTCCGATGTCAATAGCAGGTTTTCCATTAGTGGTTAGTGTATAGTGGTTAGTGGTTAGTCTATAGTGGTTAGTCTATAGTGGTTGGTTGGCTAATGGTTAGACCGTTGAACTCTGCTCTTTCCCCAAAAGCAACTGACCACTAATCCCTAACCACTAATAACTAGAAATATCCCCCCTTGGCAATGATCTCGGAGATGGTATCCCCCTGCCTCACCCAGCTGAAGATATCCACTTCGTTGCGTTCAATTCCCTCGGCGCGCAGCAGGACGGGATAGGCGATTTCGCGTGGGATGCAGAGCACGCCGTCGATGTCCCCCATGATAATGTCGCCTGGACGAACCGTCACATGGCCGATCTTGATTGGCACCTGATAGTGAGTAATCATACAGCGTCCAAGGGAGCCATTGCTGGTGCGGTACTTGTAGAACACAGGGAAATCCTGCTCAAGAATCTGCTTGGTGTCCCGTATGCCACCCGCGATGACTGCGCCTCGAATTTTCTTGGATTTTGCGGTGGCGGTCATCACGCCTCCCCAGAGGCTTGCCTCCGTGTCCTCGCTCGTGTCCCAGACGACAACCCCTTCGGGCTTCAGGTCATCGAGCATCTGTGCGCGGAAGGTCATTTCACCCTCGATCATGCAGTTCGGCGCGCTCTTGACGGTGAAGGCCTCGCCAGCCACCACCATCTCATCCCGCAACGGCATGATGCTGCTGGGCAGATTCTGGTTCAGCAGGCAATTCTCCCGCAGAACGTCGTTGATGCAACCCGTGTACAACTTTTCATAGCGCTCGCAAAGTTCTCGCACGGGGATTGGGAAATCGCATGTGGGGATATGCTGGCGCAATGAAATAAGTTTGTCCAGCTTCATCAAGCCCGCTTCCTGTCCCTTTTCACGCATATCCTTCAATGATGGCATGGTTGTTCTCCTGATTGTTGAAATTGCCTCTTGAGGTTAATCTTGCTTCGTAACTATTCAGAAGGGGGAGCAAATAGGCACAGGTTGTTAGACTTTCCGCGCCTTGCCGCTCCGCTACGCTACGCGGCACGGCGCAAAGAAACTGGGGGGTATCGCCCGCCCGTGGGTTTCGCTCGCGCCAAAGGCGCTCGCTTCACCCACGGCTATGTTCCTGCCGCCGCTACGCGGCTTACCCTTCTGAATAGTTGCTGGTAATTGCAAAAACCATAACCCGACTTTGAGGGCCATTTGATTCCGTTTTGAAATTACCTTATTACCTCAAAAATATACAATGGCAATAGGCAAATGCAAATGCGTTGAGAAAAGACAATTTGGCTATATTCTACCTTGCGAAGTAAGCCCTCACCGCTTGAATTAGCTATTAGCAATTATCAATTAGCAATTAACAATTGGACCTTTTCACCTACGGAGAACAGCACTCACTCCCTTTTTCCTACTCATTGCTCATTGCTAATTGCTAATTGCTCATTGCTAATTCTATTGGTGAGGCATTGCCTTGCGAATCTCATAGATGCCATTTCCATATAGTGGGAGCGTGACGGCAAAACTAGAAACCCCCTTGAAAAGTTCTTTTCCTGTATAGGCATCCAAAACATCATATTTGCCAGGTAGGAAAACCGTTTTGACACCCGTTTTCGAAGCATGAATGTGAATGTATCGCTGATTTGCGCTAAAAACATCCTCCGTATCCAGCCAGATGTGAACGCCGCTCCGCCTGGCGACTGCCCGCAAAAACTCTGGATTGGGTGGTGTCAGCAAATAAAACGAGGTATGGGAGGCAACCTTCTTTTCGACCAAAGCGGGACGGCCCAATGCCGTGGCATGTACGGTTAAACCCTCGCCCTTGGGCGCAAAAACAGGCCCAATCTGCATTTCCCCAAAATTGTCCGCATATTGCGCAAAAGGCGAGTCAGGCGTGGACTTAAGGGCTATCTTGGCACTCTCCAGCGAGACGTCGAATGGAATGCCTGTCAATGCCTCCATGGACGAAACATCAAAGCGCTCGTTGTTGATGAATCCAGGCGCAAAGCACCAGACTGCCGTTGCCTTTTCGGCATCCAGCTTGCGCAGAATGGTTTCACGCATCTCGGGCGAAACAGCGATCGCATTTAGGAAAATGTAAAGTTTGTGCGGACGCATCCTCGGGTCCGCCAGGTCATCAAGCGTATAGAAATCCGCAGGAAACCCCGCGCGAGGGGATTCCTGGTAAAAATCAATGGTGAGTTGATTGAAAAAGCTGCTGTTTCGCGGGTTTGGCCACGCAAAATAGTTGTCGGAATTCTCATCATAAACGACCGCAACCTCCGAGGCGCTGGCGCGAGGCTGACCCAATGAACGATTGGTCAACTCGACATTCCGCTTAACAGCATTCATGATCTCCTCGTCATGATAGGTGGAAAGCCCCGTCAGCAGCATTTCATAGAAGCCTGTTCCGCGTGTCAAGGCCAATCCCGCGTCACGCTCGATGACGGATATCATCTCCTCCATGCTGTTTGGACGGTTCGCCCATTGGCCAGGGCTCTCGTTCGTGTAAAGAACAGTGCGCAAGTCACATTCGCAGAGCAGGAGCTTCCCATGAAGCATCGAGCTTCCATTGTAGGGATTCACGCACAGGCCTGATTTGCCAGGGGCACGACCCGAGCCATAGGTCATGGCCAATTGAGAAAAATCAAGTTCAGGCAGACGAATGACCTGTCCAAAGATGTTCATCCCACCATAGTGATGCTTGGGTTTGTTGCCCAAGGAATAGCCGACGTATGTGCCGACAAGCCGCTTCCCGCCACCAGCCTTTTTCGCCAGCCTAAGCATATCACTCATTAATTCAAAGGAACGGTCATTCAGATAACGACGGAACCTCAGCGCCTCTTCCGCCTTTTGCGGGTCGCGAAGCATCAGGGTCTCGGAGGTCATTCGCGCCTCTGGCAAGGGAATCTCCGCCGTCTCTGCACCCGCTATCCCGCGCTTCTTCAAGTAGGCACGGAAACTCTCCAGCGTTGCCTTGGAGTATCCAGGGAAACCACTGGGCGCAAAGGTGCCAGGCCAATACCACTCGCTCGACCCACCGCCACCAATTGTATAGCAGAATATCCTGTCCGCATACGGCGATTCTGCAATATGATCATAAAGGGCTTGGAAATAGCGTTCTGTGCAATCTTTCCAGACATCTGACCCAAGCAGTCCGCCTACGCCTGGCTTTGCGCGCACCAGGGTTCCGTTAGGCATCATCAGTTGCTCTTCATCATCTGGATAGCGTGCAGAAAACCAGGCGGGAACCGAACTCGCCCCCAGCATGATATCCAGCATTGCGCCAGGATTGCCCTTCAATATACCCGCCAGCTTATCATCGGTAAACGAAAAGTCGTATTTGCCGTCATCCAGCCACTGGTATCCCGAGAAAACATGGTTGGAGCCAACAGCGGAACGGCAAATATTCATGCCCGCCGCACCGAAATCCCGCACAACCTCAATGGATTCCTGTAGTTCGTAGCGGTCATGGAAAATGTATTTAACAAGGTAGAAGCCGTATGGGAAGTGTTCCTTGTCATTGATAAAAAGCCGTGCAGCGCTGTTTTCCTCATGGCGGACCTCTGCCCTGAGCGGTCCCGCCATTGGCGCATCAGGTTTCCAGTGTCGTGTCAGTTCCAGTTCTCTCTTCATATCAGGATCGCCTGGATCATAGTGAAAGCAGTTTTCTAGTCCAAGGTAGGGATGAGTGCCTGGCGGCAATTGTGAACCTATCGGATAATGGTTCCGTTCCGACGCATACAAGGCCGCGATTTCCTCCTCCTGCAATGGATGGTCATAGAGGCGCAGATCATTCAGCAGCATATTCGCATTAGAATAGTTCATGCGTGCCAAGGCATTTTTCTCCGCACCGATGACAAGAGGAGAATCCTGTTCAGGCAACTGCGCCTCCGCCCCCTTTGCGGATGAAAACAGTTTGCCATCCACATAAACCCGATATTCCCCCTGGGAAAACACACCCGCAACCTGTTTCCATTCACCAGAACTCCTTAACTTGTTGCCCGTGGAAATGCCTGTAATCTCCCATCTTCCCCTTCGCGTGAAAAACTCTGGTCCCCCCGTGAAGACAAACTGCTGAAGGTCGCCAAAGCCACCACGACTCAAAATGGGGCAGACATCATTCATACGCTTTTTGTAAATCCAGGCCGAAACAGTAAATCCTTTCCGTAAATCGGGAATCGGACCAGAAATCTCCACTTCCGCCACAGGCGCAAGGCGCAGTGCCCCATTCTGTACAAGCATTGGCACTCGTGCCGACCGAACCGTAAAGACACCAGACTGAAACTCGCTTTTTCCGTTGCCATCCTTGAAATCAAGATGAAAAACTTCTGCCCCCATGACGCTTGCCGAAACAGCCAAAAACACCATCCATAAGCTCTTTCTCATCTTCTTCTCCGATATTTATTAACCTGGCAAACGTTCACAAACACAAACAGCACTCGTAAGAAACATCCTTACCATCAATTCATGTTTTTCCTTCCAATTGGTAGTTGTTTTTTACTCGTTTGGAAGCCCCTTCACTGGAAACTCAGGGCACACGCTTCCAATGCAATAGTCTCACGCGATGATTCGGGACCTTGAGTTCCCGCAGTTCGGAAGGCGCAAGTTCCTTGCCAGTGAGGACGTCGGTCACGATGCCCTCCTTGAATGGGGGCTCAATGATGCAGTTTTCCCGTGCGCCTAGATAGTTGCCCAGGAGAATCAAAGCCTCGTCGGTGCTTTTGATGCCAGACGCAATCATCTCCGCATTGTCGCATTTAGGCGTGTAGATTTCGCCGTTGAAGATCAGATCCTGGTGGTTGACGACATTCTGCATTGCCTTAGCGTGATAATAGAAGAAGATTGGACTGATGAATCCGCGCCATGGATAATAGAAGAAGCCCATCGCGCCGTTCATCATCGTCTCGTAGATCATCTGTTCGAGGTGATAGGGTTCGTAGGGTCCGTAGGTGCCTGGCGTCAGGACTGGGGCGATGATGCGCTGGCTTCTGTCGCTCTGGCAGTCGAAGTTGGCTTTGATCGAGTTGTGGACCCTGATCTCCTCGCCACTGACATACAGACTCGGCTGGGGGCCTGCAACGAATTGCTTGTTGAGTTCCCACTTTTCAAAGCCTTGATAGCTTTTGGTCAAGGGCTGGCGGTTATAGTTATAGATAGCGGGCATTTTTATGGAAGCCTGCTGTGCGCCCCGCACCACGGCTTCCGTCAGGTCGCGGTTCAATTCGACGCTGAGTATGTCAAGGAACTCCTCCCATGACTTGCCCGTCTTTTTCCAGCGTTCCTGGCAGCGGGTGCAGTTTCGCATGCCTTGCAGCGCAGAATGCCAGTGCTCAACGTCCCATTGGATGAAGGATGGCTTGAACATGGCCACGGAACGGGTGATTTTGGCCAGCTCGTTCTGATACTCCCTGCCACGGAAGGATGGACAGTAGTTGTGCTTCGGGTTGTCGGTCTGGCACCAGACCTCCTCGCTGGGGTTGTTGGCATCACGGTATAGCTCCAGCAGGCCATTGAACCCAATGACAATCTTAAGGCCTGCGCGATGCGCCTCTTCAACCGCCGCGATGTAATCAGGTTGGAAATGGTCATTTCCGCCGCGCATGAAGGTATATGGGTAGATTTGCGCGCCCGTGAACCCCAGTTTGCGCAGATTGTCCAGATAGCCAGGCCAGGCCTTGTCGCCGATTCCCATTCGGCTGAGGACGGTCAGCCCTCGGAAGCTCTGCGACACTTCAGGCAGGGGCAGCACAACGATGTTCCGCTCCGTGATGAAGGATGGCTTGCCGTTGAGCGTCGCATAAAAGAACGCCTTGCCAGAGGTTTTCATTCCCTTGGGGGCCTGGAAAAAGAGCGGCTCGTGTTCCAGCTGGTGTGCCAGCTGCTTGGGATTGTTTGACAAGGCCTTCGTGAACCGTGTATAGGGCATGCCCTGCTTTTCAATCGCTTTAGTGGTGACATCGGTGTTGCGGCAGACAATCCCTGCGGGCAATTCAACAACCATCTTCATTGACGCCTTGGTGGCCTTTGGACGGAAGTCACGGAGCCCGAAGTAATTGGGGGCTGGAAGGTTGTCTGCAATGTAAAAATCGCCATGATAGGAGGGGGTCAGAACACAGCCGTCCGTATGCTTTTTCTCGGGGATTCCATCATAGACCGCTTCCGAAAGGGAAGCGGGGTTTTCGGCTTTCAGCACCGCCAGTTCATCGCAATAGAGGTTGCCGCCGTCTGGCACAACCCGCACCATCACAAAGCGGGCATTGGCGTTGACTGCCAGTTCAAATGGAAAACAGAAGATGTTCTCGTCGTTTTCTTCGAGATAGTATTGCCGTTTGAAGTCGCTCTGCTCTTTTTCGCCAGGTTCGAGTTTCACCATTGGCGGCGCAGCCTCATAGTATTGAACGCCGTCCTTGCTGACCAGCACGGCCAGTTTTTTCGGAGAACGCTGGACTGGATTGATTCTGTTGCCGCAGTTAATGCGAATCACGACCTTGCCGACGGGCTCGACTTTCTCCAGGTCAATGATCATGTCAATTCCGTTGAAGAAATCCGCATCAATACCCCCGCCTCTGCGCCAGCCGACCGCGTTGCTGTCAAAGCGCATGACATCGTCGCCGCGCACGGTCAGCTTACCATCCGTCAAGTCAAATCTATCGGTGTTGTTCTGGCCCACCGTTAAGCGAAAATTCGGAGCCACGGAAAAATCCACGGGCCTTCCTGCAGCCAGATTGATTTTGCCAGCCACTGCATTCTCCCAGCGTCTGCGGTATTCAACTGTCGTGGGCGTCATGCGTGTCTTGGTGGTGTTCAGCACGTTCTTCGTGGCGATGTCAAAGGCGAAGTTCGCCACGCCATAGCTGGCTGCGCTGGCTGGAAGAAGGACGGAAAAGCACAAGGCACTGCCTGGCAATGGCTTCCCTTGCTTGTATTGCAGGCAACTGGCGTCCTCAGTCACCTTGACAAGTGCGGAATAGACGCCATCCCCTGCCCGCAGATCTCCGTTTACTCCATCATCGCGTAGTTCGATAGGCGCTCCAAAGGTGACAGAGGCCATGCTTGATTCAAGAAAAACCTGCAACGGCAGCGCGGAAGGCAGCATGCTGCCAGGCTCCGCATAGTACTCAACGCGGAAGGAGTCCCCCACCTTCACCACAGGCTTTTCCGCCGTGATGACGACTCCGCCAGTTGGAACCTCCACCGTGCGAATCGCTTTGACGTCATACCAGCCGCCAGGAGTGTCACCCTGCGGGCCGCGCAGAGTCAGTGCCAGCATGAAATCCTTGTCGGGCAAGGGGAAGGTATTGACACCCTGAAACACGCAGCCACGCGGTGCCGTAGGTGCGTCGGCATTGCCAATCGACAGGTAATGCAATGGATTTTCGCTCGCTCCTGCGACAAGTTGCAGATACTTCGCCCCCTTGACTGGAATGGGGGTTTTGGCAATGCCTTGGTCCGCCTCTCCAGTCTCCCGCAGCCGCAACGCGTCAACCATCACCTCAGCACTGACATTTTCAAGCTGCCATAGAGCATCCCCCTTGTCAAGATTGACCTCAAATGCCGTAACGGATGCCATTACGCCTATAATGCAACCTAACATCAACCATGAACGTTTCATCGTGTGTTTCTCCTGCTTTTTTTCACCTTGATTATCCAGTGATTTAATGTAGCATTAAAAACTTCGTTTTCCATTGGAAAAAGAAGATATTCCGTAACTTGCAACCGTAGGATCAACTTTTGTCCGAATATCATCCTTTATATTTTCATTTCTTCAAGAGCCTATGGTATTGCGTAGCTCTGACGCATGATTATGGCACAATCATCCAGCCATGACAACCGCAATTATTTTGCCCATGGCGAGTGGCAGAATGATATTGCGCCATTATCTTAAGAGACAACGGTAAAGCAAAACATTCCAACCAGAAAAAGGACTGAAAAGATAATGAAAAAGCTCCTGTTCGCAGTCGTATTGTTGAGTGCCATCCTTTCGTATGCAGTGCCACCCAAGATGCCTTTCACCATCGAGCCGCTGATTCCTCGAAAAATCAATGTCGATTGGGATTCCTCGAAGCAGTTTCTCCTCACGGCCAACAACTTCGATATCGTGGAGTGCCAGAATACCCCCACCGTGAAACTCGCGGCACAGGAGATCGCCGACATCTTGAGCGAGGCGTTTGAACTCCCCGTGAAACCAGTTGCCAAAGGCAGTGGGAAAAAGTACGAGATACGGGTGGGGGACGCTGAACTGGCCGCCAGTCTGGGCATTGCGCCTGAATCTTTTGACCGTGACGGCTTTGTCATCAAGACTTCTGGAAACAAAATCCTCATCATTGGCCGTGACCTGCCTAATAGCAGACCACGCAGCCAAATCAACTCCACTGGCATCAAAGGCGAATGGGGAACTCTTTTCGGAGCATACGATTTTCTGGAGCGTTTCGTGGGGGTCCGCTACTATTTCCCTGGAAAACTGGGTACGTACATCCCCAAACTGAACCGCAGTGCAGAAGGACTCGAACTGGCCATCCCCGACATCGACATCTATGACAGGCCAGACTTCCTTCAGCGCCGCTTCAACGACTACAACCATGGCCGCCGTCCTATCCGCCGCTTCGCTGGATGGGACGGCTCCCTGAACAAACTCCGCAACCGCATGGAAACGGTCTATATCCCCAACTGCCATGGCCTGGCCAACCTTGGATTCTACTTCCGCTTCGGCGAGACGCACCCCGAATACTTCGCCCTGAACGTCAACGGAAAACGGATGATTTCCTGGAAGGAACCCGACCGTGACACCAGCCAAATATGCTACTCAAGCGGCATCAAGGAAGAGATCATCCAGGACGCCATCTCCTTCCTAAAAAACGAAGCGCCCTCCGTTCGCGGCATCAAAAACTCACGTGGCCAGGTCTCTTGGAACGGCATCCACAACCCAGGGATGCCCTGCTTCAACATCATGCCCAACGACTCCGCCTATCTCTGCCACTGCCCCGAGTGCTGGAAGCACTTCTCCCAGGGGCCGCAGGCGACCACCGACTACTTCTGGCAATTCTTCATCGACATCTGCGACGAGGTGAAAAAGACGGGGCTCCCTGGCTATCTCACCACCATGGCATACGCCGACTACCGCAGGATCCCAACCCAGAAGATTCCCGACAACCTGCTGGTCATGCTGGCCATCAGGGGACCGTGGAACGAGTACCTTCCTGACACGCAGGAAAGGGACATGGAACTGCTCAAGGCATGGAAGGAGAAGCTCGGGCAGAAGACCTGGCTCTGGACCTATCCAGGCAAATACGGCGGCAACATGCCTGGAATCCCCCACACGACCCCCCGTGCCATCTCCAGTTTCATCAAGCGTGCTCGCCCCTACATCTTCGGCCTTTACATCGAATGCGAAACCGACGTGCTGATACACAACTATCTCACCTACCATGTCTTCGGCAAGCTCGCCTGGGACCCCTCCACCGACGTGGAAAAACTGCTGGACGAACACGTGAAAAACCTCTACGGCCCTGCTGCCCAGCCCATGAAGAATTTCTTCGACTCCATCGAAAGGCACTGGAGCCAGATTGCCTCCAACGTGGTTGAAACCTCCGAGGGTCCCAAGACCATCTATCCATCAGAACTGGTTTTGTGGAGCGAGATTTACTCCCCCGAGGAGATGAAGCGGCTTAACGGCCTCTTCGACCAGGCGGAGAGGCTGGCAACACAGGACAAAATCGTCCTTGAGCGCCTCCGTTTCGTGCGGACGGAGTTCATGGAGCCTCTGGAAGCCGAAGCGGAAAAGTTCCGCAAGGTCAACGATGCGGCCCGTGCGTGGCGTTTCCCCATGGCGGAGTTCAAGGGCGAAGCCTCGCCCACCGACGACGACTGGGCAGGAGTGGACGGTTTTTATCTCGCTGGGCTCAAGGGCACTCCCGTCGAGGTCACCACCATTGCAAAGGCGATGGTCGATGCCAACAACTTCTATTTCCGTTTCGACTGCGAGGAAACGGAAATAGAAAAGATGCAGGTATCCAAGCGTCCCTTCGACCAGAAGGAGATCTGGAAGGACTCCGATGTGGAGCTCTTCCTCTCACCCGACGGGGACCGCCAGCATTACTACCAATTGATGATCAATCCCATGGGCTCCTTGTCCGACCTTGAGGTCAATGGCGGAGCGGAAGACTTTAAGTGGAATAGCAACGCCAAAATCGCAGTGAAGAACATCGATGGCAAAGGCTGGCAGGCGGACATCGTCCTGCCACGAAGCTCCATGCGCAAGGCCGCCTCTGACGGCGTGCTTGTCGATTTCACCCGCCACAGGGTGCTGAACGAGACAAAGGTCGGCACCCCCTACTACTGCTGGAGTCCTTTTGCACGGAGCTTCGGCGACGTCTCGCGCTTCGGCAAGCTCCTTTTCAAGCCTGAAGAGACAAAGAACCTTCTCCTCAATCCAGATTTCATCCCAGAAAAGATAAAAGGTACCTGGCACATAAGCAAGGGGAACTTGGACAAATCGTTCTTCCTGACGGAAGGCTCCGCCGTCAGGCTGAACTGCGGCGATACGGTGAACTCTACTCTCGTGCAGTATTTCAAGGATGTCAAGCCAGACACCGATTACGAAGTCAGCTTCTTTGTGCGCATGGATGAGGTGAAGAAGTTGGAAGGCAAGTGGAGCGGTTTCTACATCCGATTCGATTATAGCAATGGTTCCTGCATGTACTTCCCCGCTGCACCCGTGCAAATGGATGGAACCTGCCCCTGGACAGGCTTCTCGTTCAAGGTCCACACCCCCAAGGACTTCAACGCCAACCAAAAGGCCTACATCAATTTCGTCCTGCGCAAGGCCACGGGAACCGTATGGATTGACCATGTGAGCCTTGTCGAAATCCCTGCGCCTGATGGTGAAACAAGTTCTAAGTAAAGGTTGGGAAACTGCGGAAATACAAAATCAAATCGTAACTATCCAGAAGGACCGCCAGCGACAAGCCTCTGTCGTTGGCTTTATACGATTATTCTGTGCGGTTAAACAGGCTAATCAAAGAGCCGCCAGCATCCCTTTGTCGGGTTCCTCGAAGATGCGTTGCGAAGAGAAGTCAAGGAACCAGCCTTCCTTGTCCATCACCATAAAAAGATAGGAGTAATCGTTGCCGAATTGCAGCGTGACCTTAATAAATGTCGCCATCCAGGGTGATGCCGTCGAATGTCTCGCCCATTCCAGAGAAACACCCAAGTTTCCTGATCTGGACGACTTTGCCTTCCACGAGGTCAGGATTATCGACCACCTCGAAAACAGCCGTCCAATCCAGTTCTCCCGCGTTCTTCTCCAGATACGTTTTGTTCAGTTCGTACAGCAGATTCGACCATTGAGGATTGGAACCGTACCAAGAGGTCAGATAGTCCAGTACCATTGCATCAACCTTGTCCGCCGTGTATCCAAGGCTCAGATACCTTTCGGAGAAGTTGATCGTATTGGCAAACCCGATTCCGTGACCGCTGTTGCTGGGTGCGCTCTTGTAATACAATACCACCGCGTCCAGAGCCGTCTCCACGTTGGCGAGGGCAGTACGGAATCCTTCAGACGTACGGCTGAAACTGGAATCGGCCTTTGATTGGAGGATCAGGTCTTTCAGGTCGGACTGCATCATTTTGCCTCCTTCATAAAGGCAGCGGCGCTGTGGGGCTGTCACCATGGCATTGATGAGGACGTTCCAATCGTCGATGTTATCACTGGCGCATACGGCCAGAGCGAGGGCTTCCCGAGAATCGGCCAGACGGGTGTCCGTCACGTCAAGCGCCGTGAGCATGGATGGGTACGGCATATCTTCCGCAGCCCGCACGTTCTGGACCATGACCTCTGCCATTTCACGCGCCGTCATATCCGCCGTGATTGTATTGAAAAATGGCAGGTAGGCATAGGTCGCCGCATTCGACATGGACGGTGATTCTGGAGCCACCATCACCTCCGCGATTCCCGCCATCTGTGTGATCGCAATGTCTGAAGCGTTCAGGCAGCTGTTGAAGATAACGAGCGGGATCTCCCCGTTCTCTTTCACGACCTCCGACACGTCCGATACCGTAAGATAGGCGTTTAAATCTGGGTCCGTCGTAAAGTCATAGCAGAGCGTGGCGAACTCCTCGCCGTGGTCCCACAGGACCAGCCCGTAGTTTTCGGCTGGAGACTCTTTCTGCACCCACTTCACGAACCGATCCAGAGTTTCGACGGATCCCGTATCGAGTTCACCCCACGATTCCCAGTCCACCGTCAGGGTCAGACCAGAGTCGTGCTTGATCTTGCCCACGCGGGTATCCGTCCACAGGGAATCCCAATCGTATGTGCCGTTCTCCGTCGGCAACGCGCCTTCCTCCCAGTCCCACGGCACTTCTGGTCGGTCAACCAGCACGTACACGTCGATTTTTTCGTCGATGTTCGCCTGCTGGATTGAGATTAGGTCATACAAAGCAGGGCTGTCCAGATCGTTGTCCGCCGCAAAATAAATCATGTAGGTCCACTTCGACTTTTCCAGCGCGATGGCTTCCTCCGAAACGCTGTCGTCGTCTTTTTGCGTACCGACTTTCACGGTAAGGTATTTACCCCCGACGGGGAGCGACGCTGTGTTGACCGTGTAGGAGCATCCGCGTGAATATCCAGGGGAAATGTAGCCCAAACTGCAATTTCCAAGAAGAGTGTCCTTGCAATAGACGTAGGCAAACGTCTCCTTCGAGACGCCCGTCCCTTCGTTGGAAACGGTAAAGGAGAGGGTGACCTCTCCATTCGGGGCGACATCTCCAAGCGATAGGTTTTCTATGGTCAAATCAGGCGAAACGACTGGTGTGATCCCGCAAATCGCTTCGTCGATCTGAAGGTCGATCAGTTCCGCCAGCGTGCACCACTGGTTCTGGTCCTCTCCCCATCCGAAGTTCAGGTGGAACATGTTACGGGAGCTGTCGTATCCGTCCACGACGACCGCATGACTGATGCTATGGAGCGAGACGCCGACGGGTCTGCCCTGAAGTATTTCGTTGACCATGAAATCGCTGTCTGCCAGTCTGGTGTCGGGATCCACATAGCTATCCGAGCATTCGGGCCAGTTGATGACCGTCATGTACTTGTCAATTACGCTTGATGAATCAAAACCAGCACGGACGAACAGTTTTTTCCCCCAGAACGCGCCTGTCGAAACCGAAGAATATTGGGCTAGCTGAACCACCCCCGCTGCAAAGCACAATGCGGCGATGCAGTCGGCGTCTTCCAGCCTGAAATCGCTCAAAAGCCTGTTGACTTCCGCAAAGGAAAGATGTCCAGAGGAGGGCCTGTCGGAACTCTCTATCGTGACATTGGTAGTGCATTTGTAGGCATCCGTGTCCTCCAGGGAAAGCGTGAAATCCAGCATTCCTTTTTCGAGCCAGTAATAGATAATCTGCGATGCGGCATTATTGGTACAGCCAGTAATGCACCGTTCCTCTGTTTTCGGGTCGATGGAGACAATACTTGTTGTACGGATCTTCCTGCGTCCAGTCGGAAGAGTACGAGAGCAGGGTCTTGTTCTCCGCGTATTTTCCAATATCCTGGTTGCCGTCCACGACGAAATAGGAGAACCCCAATAGATGGTCCAGCATATGCGAGGCCACCGAGACGATCTGCCCCGTAGAATAGTTCTCATCCAGAAGGACAAACGCGTTGTCGTTCTTGTTCTGATTGTTGCCGTCGTGCGTCTCGGCAACGCCAAAGAAATCTCCGTAATCCGCGAACGCCGAACTCTGCCCGAGATACAGCGTGGAGTAATCGACATTTTCGGGACGTTTCAGCGTAAAGACGATGTTGTCCTTGTTGTATGCCTTTGAAAGCGCGGAAACGATGGCCGTCCGCTGTTCCTCCGAAAAACCTGGAACACCCACGGAAAGATTGAATGAGATGTTCAGGTCAGGATTGTTGTAACTGACAAGTCCCTCACCGTCGAAATCCAGATAAACATACTGGGCAGTCGGTACGTTTACATTCAGCATCAGGTCACCGCCGTTCAGGCTCAGCGTGTACTCCTTGCCGTTGATCTGGACGGACTGTTCCGTCGAGATAAAACCGAGCTCCATGACGTCGTTGACGACGGAGATCGTCTGATCAAATCCCGATGCACCCTCCGCAAGTTTGTAATTCCCAGCTTCCTGTGAATCCGAAATCATGAGTTTGAACGGAAGATTATCTTGATCGGGAAGACTGGTCAGGTTGACGAGCGCAGCACCCGTATTGTCAGGCGAAATACCTAAAATGTCGAAATACAGCACCGCACCAGCCTCGAATGTGACAGCGCCGTAATCAAAATAACCGAACAGCTTGCCGCCGCTCTGTATTTCAACTGAATTCAACTGACCGCCAGATTCGATTTTTAGAATGCCTCCCGCAGCGACGGTGGTATTGGTCGCCGTGCCACCAGATTCAAGGATCATTCTGCCGTCGGGGTTGACCGCGGTCCTGTCCGCAACCCCGACGATGGAGATATGGAGGTTGCCGCCAGAGGAAACGACAATATCGCATGCCGTGCCTCCAGAGTTGACATCAAGGGTGCCACCAGAGAAAACCGTGGCGTTGTTCGCCAAGCCGAGGGAAGCAACCGCAAACAGGCCGCCAGAAACAGAGGTATTGTTCAGGATGCCGCCGTTGAAGACGCGAAGCTCGCCGCCATTGAAAACCGTGGCGTTGTTTGCGACGCTTTCGCGGTAAAGGCTGAAACTGCCGCCAGAGAAAACGACGATATCCTCGGCAACCCCTGGTCCATGACAGAGAGCGTGCCAGAGGAAACCGTGATATTGTTTGCAACCCCTTCGTCGTAAACATAGATCGTGCCGCGATTCAGCGTAGTATTGTTTACGGTTCCAGTGGTGTCCACATACATGATGCCCCTGTTGACCGTGACGTTGTCCGCCTGACCACCCGCAGAAATGTTGAGCATGCCGCCTGAATTGACCGAATAATTGGATACCAGACCGTTTTTGATTTCAAAGGCAGACCCGTTGGATGTCCCCACGATCAAGGTGTCCGATGTGACGGTGAAATCCAAAAGCGCACCGTCGGATATGGCAAGCTCTGTAGCCGTGCCACCAGAAGAGACCGCTATTCTGCCACTGCCGTTGACCGACATCGACAACGTTCTTCGGGTGCTGTGCCAGAAGAGACCGCTATTCTGCCACTGCCGTTGACCGTGGCTCCGTTTGCCGTGGCACCGTCAAAGATTGTGAATCGACCTCCTGAGGAGACGGTGGTATTGGCTGCCGTGCCGCCAGGGGAAACTTAAAGATTGCCACCAGATAATACCGTGGTATTGTCCGCGAGACCGCCGACAGACATGCTGCCACGGGAGGACACAACAGTATTGTTTGCCATGCCGCCGTGAACAATCTCCATTTTGCCACGAGAGTTGACTATCGTGTTTTCCGCCTTCCCTCCAGAAGAGACAATAAGTGTTCCACTGAAATTGACCGTGGTGTCAACCGCCGTGCCGCCTTCGGAAACGTGTAAGCTATCGCGATTGTTCAGGATGATTCCAGAACTTGTGTCGTCTGTGATTATATAATCTGCCATAACGAAAAACCTCTTGACGGATGAGAAGGCCAATTACGGTTGAATAATGCTGGATGTAAATATAACGTTATTTTTTCGTAATTATTTAGTTAGCACAACCCTATCCAGGCGGACGGATGGAGGTTCCTTGGAGCCTTTGACGTATGGCTCCCCCGTCAGCTTGACTGAAACATGAACATTCCAAAAATTGTCCCCGTCCTTGACATAGACGCTTTCAATGTATTGCTGCAGGCGCCATGTCCAATGGAACCAGACGTATGTATTTGGAACTATTTCAACGCGCCCCAGAGTGTACCAATGGTATTTTTCATCCTGCGGGATTTGATCCTCTGGGATAGAGATATTGGTGATGAATTTAGCTGGATCAACGCAATATATGCCCATTTTGAATGGGAGTCTATGATAGTCTGGCAGGTTAGATGAGATAAGCTTGGTGGCATGGCCCATGTAGGCATCTGGGTCATCGATAACCGACTTTTCCCTGAAGTTTGCCCAGTTGAATTCAACAGCTTGCTTGCCGCGGAACTCCTCTGGCAGATACTGGTCCAAGTCAAACAGTATGCGTCTCTTCAGCTCCAATTTATCCTTTGTCTTGGTGATAAGTTTTTTGTTCACCGTGAACACCTTGGAGTCGTAGTAATACCTCATTGTGTCCATACGATTCTCGGCATATCTGTCAAAGAGAGCCCTAAGCTCAGGTGCAATGCGGGTGCCGACTGGAAGATTATCCCGATAACTTTCATAGGAGTTGACAAGCGTGATATCTACGGGGACCCTTTCACGGCGCACGTTAAGGGAGAATACAGGACTATCCTGGGTAAGTGCCTCCGCCTGGTCAAGCAAGGCATTTGCCCTTTCATAGAAGGCACGGTCCGTATAAGGCAGGCAGAATGTGGATTTCCTGTCGATATGAACATCAGCGGCAATCTGGCGTTCCTGCAGATACTCCATATATTCCCGCATGGTTTTTGCTGCAGGACCATAATAAGTCCTGCAGAACTTATCCGCAAGAGTGTCATAATCCTGATTAGGATTCTGCATGATTTTCAGCCCTAACCAGGTTTTGAACTGAGCAAAGCTGGTATTGGGCGCCGATTCATTCTCCACAAACATGATTTTCACATGGTTGTCACGATAGAACTTCAGGTCGGAACAAAGGTTCCGCGCATTCAGATACGGGGGTTGAAACTGCCATCTATAGGCAATCCAATAATCCCAAACCGCCAGATTGTCGGCAAGGGCAGCCCATTTTTTGAAATTCTCCAAGAACCCCTTGTTTCGGGCATTGGTAACCAACGAATGTGGGTCGGCCTCATTGCCCCATTTGCATACCCTTACAACGACATTGGAGGCGGGCTTGATGCTTTTAGGGGCGTGCAAAGACCAGGTGTAGGCAAAGGTCTGTATCATTATTTCAGGGTACTCCTTCTTGATTTCATTGGCAATGGCGTTGATGAAGTCAATCATCGGGCCACTGAGGCTCCCCTCCTGCTCGGTTAATGCCTTGCAACTGGGGCAGACGCAGGCGCAGGCCCAGTCGTTTTGGCTGATGTCGTAGATGCGGGGCCATTTGTCCTCAGGAAATTTTTGGCGATCCTTCTGGATGAACTCCCGAAGACGTTCAACCATTGCCTTGCGAAGGTCGGGATTGGTCAGACAAAGCTGCCCCCGAGCATCAGGCGCGTCACAGCGCACGCGGATGCCTTTTTCGTTCATGGAAAACCATTCGTCAGGCCAATCGGATTTGGCATAATAACTAAAGGTATGACAGCCATTGGGACTGCCAAGATTATCTACAGACCCCCATTCCACAGGGAGGCCATAGTTGGAGTTCATCTTGTTCCGCAGATGGAAGAGCCTGGGTTCCGTGGAACCAATTGGAGTCGCGGTATAGATGGCACGCTGCATGAAAGCTGGCTTGTCACGGACATCAATGGCGGCAATGGCAAGTGAATCCATCCTTGGCACATATTCCTGGGCTGGGGCAGGCCACACGACTCCAAGTTTCTCCAGGTATTCATAGACTGCATAAAGCGTTCCGCGGGGACGTCCTCCCGCCAGAATGAGGTTGCCCTTGTAGCTCTTAATGACCCATTCCTCGCGGCCTAGGGAGTCATAGTCTGGGATGGCCTCCCTGGCAAGAGCCGTCGGCCCAACATAAATCGCAGGTGTTGCTGCTGTCTTTGCAATTGGACAGTCCGCCCCAGTCATTTTGGCAATGTATGCCTTCAGTTCCGACGCGGCCATCTCCTCGGCTGAGGAGGCTGTTTCAGCCACCACGATTGGCACTGGATTTGATTTCCCGATGGTCATTACATTCTGTGCCTGCGCTAATTGGACAAAACCTGCTACAAGAATGGAGCATAAGAGAGCTAATCGTTTCATATTAGTTTTCCTTTATGTGCTTGGTTATCGCTTTGTCTTAAGAGGTAATTCAAAACTAGCGCGATTTGCGCTAGTTTTGAATTACCTCTTAAGATAATCCATTATACAGGATTTTCTCCTCAGTTACCCGAAAAAAGATTCGTTTGGATTATGCCGTTTGACAACAACCTATGGCGCCATTACATTATCGGCAATCCGCATGACACCAAAGATGCCATTGGAGCTGACAGCAACAACTTCAGGAGATGACAACAACCAGATAGGCGGGCACGCGCCGCCGCCAGCGATACCGTGACTGGCTTGGGGACTATACCACATCGGGTGGAGGCAACCTGCAGGAACCATCGGCTGGCTCGGCCCGCGTTATAACGCGGCGGCAACTGGAACAACAACACGCAGTATTGCCATTCCGCGAAACGCCACTACCACACCCCGTCGAACCGCTTGTTAGTTTTTTTGAAATTTACTTCACGGATTCAGGTAAAAATGATGAAACGATGCCTTTTGGGTTTGTTAATGGTCTTGACATGCTGCGTGTTCGCGCAGAATATTTTGTTCAATAGCGAATTCGAAATGCCAGCTTACTCGAATACAGAGCCTTTGTTCTGGAAGTTCGTCAGGCTTGAATCTGCGGAGTCCTTGAACTATGCCCCAGAAAAAAGGGAGATTTCTTTTGAGGCTTCACTGGACAATCCTGGCTCTTTCTCAATCCGCCAATATGAACTGCAGCTGGTTGCAGGGGAGAGTTACCGCATTTCCTTTGATATCGACGCTGAAAACCTCAGATTCGATACCTTGATGTGCGTTATTGTCAATTATGGCTGGAAGGCGGATGCAGGCATCAAATATGAAAAATCAACTCTTGATACCAAGGGGCGCACCCGCCTGGAGGCGACTGTCAATGCCCCGCCTTCTCCTAATGGTCCATACAATATCGCCTTCTTCATAAAACAGGCTACTGGCAAATTCACGCTACATGGCATCTATCTTGAGCCTTTGACCGAGACAGGGCGCAAGGAATCCGCCAGCCTTTTCAACCAATTGCATCCCTTTATGGCCATTCTGGCTCCAAATAGAATGGCAATACCAAGAGACCAAAATCACCTTGACATCGTCATGTCAGTTGTCCCCGCCACCAACGTTGTACTAAAGGCGTCGGTCGATGGTGTTCCCATGCCAGATCAGACCTTTGAAAAATACAAGGCAAAAGTGGATGTATCTTCCTACAAGACAGGCAAACATCACCTCTCGTTAAAGGCGGTGCAGAATGGAAAAAACCTGGTGGAACGGGAAGAGGATTTCGCCTTTGCAGAGCCATTGCCAGAATACCACCATACACGCAGGGGATTTACAGAGGAACTGCTAAATACAGATGTGGATGGCAAAAGGAAATTTGATTTTGTCGCACCGTCAAATGGATGGTATTTTATTCGCGTGGCTACAAAAGATGGCAAGATAGTCGATGCCAGGCTGGATGATTCGCTGACTTTGTACCCCAATGGCTCCTACAGGAATGAAACTATGCGCAATCTGAAGCGTGGTTTACATTTCATTATATTGCAGGAGGGGGTTCAAGGCACGCTTCAGGTGCGCGCAGTTCCGATGGTGTTGAAATATGCGGGTGTCTCACCGCAAGTTTCATTTCCATCCATGCCTCCATATTCCTGGGAATGGCACAAGAAGCATGCCATAGGCCGATCATCAAACTTTGGTCCTGGCGGCATCAAGCCAGACTGTCTCGAAGAGAGTAAGCTCTTTGGAGTGACATACGCACGGCGCTACTATGTCAATCGCAAGCAAAAATACGATCATGACGAAGCGAAAAAGACGCTTGAGGAGTTCAATAATTCACTTGCAATGACGGATAAGCATACCTACTACATCGGTATGGATGAATTCAGCTGGTCCGACTATGGGGCCCTGCTGAACTTTGCAGATATTTCAAACCATGTCCAGAACATCCACAACAAGATAATAATGCCGTGGATACTCTCCCCACGCGGTCCATTCATACAAGGGATGCACCATTATGTAATTGAACAGTTCTTGAACATGGGGGGAGGCATGGGGGCCTTTGCTTTCGAAACCTATCTCCCCACTCAACCCACGGAGGAAGATGCCAGGAGAATCATAATGAACACGGTGACAAACATCGTTGATGGCTGTGAAAACTTCTTCCCTGGTTCAGCAAACCATATACTCCTCAGTTTCTCCAATATGAACCACCCAACCTATATCACCAGTGCCCATCATCCGAATGTCAATTTCAAGTATTTCCTGGATTTGGAGATGAATCTGCTGGCAAACTCCCCCGCAGGAAGTAAAATCGGTGGGGTCGGCTACTGGGGATGCCATTATGCGGATTCAGATATCAATCTATGGACACAGGAGCTGTATCGGCATTACTGCTGCGACGGCAATACGGAGATGCTGTCAAAGCAATATGGCTATACCTTTATCCTCCCCTATCTGTCCAATGGCGATTTTCATGATAATCTAAACGGGTATAAGGTCAATGGGGAGGCCTTTGTCGAAACGATTCCCAAATTCAGCAAAAACTGTCTCGCCTTTTTTGGCGGAGAAAGAAATGCCGCCGACACGGTAGCGGTCCTCTCTCCTGGCACAACCCTTGAGACAACTGCCGTACAGCTTGATACCAAAGCAACCTATAAATTGGAATACGTGGCTGCCGACTATGAAAATGTGAAGAACGAAATCATGTCATCCGAGCCGATTCCTGTAACCGTTGAGCTTTCAAATGCTGAAATCATAGCTAGGCACGACGTGCTGGATTCATTCAACCGTAAGAAAACACATCCGCGCATCCACTACTACGTGACGCATTTCCGCCCAATCTCCCCCACGATGAAATTGTTGTTCACATGCAATCGCGAAAACAATCGAAAATGCACCATTAACCTGATTAAAATCGAACCGTTGTTCGAAAAGTAATTGAAGAGGTAATTTCAAAACTTGCGCGAAATGCGCTAAGAGATGGGTACAGTGGCTAAGGCAATGGCTCAAAGCCGTACTTTTGTGCAGCAAGAGGCGTTGCCAACGTCAATGTGTTCATTTCGACGCGCATTTCGATGATAGTTTTCCTCTAATAAGTAAAATACGTGAAAAATACCGTCCTCACAACTCCATCCACGAATCCGATTAAAAAATTATGAACAAGCATCTTATAAGTATTTTTCTTGCCTCGCTGGCATCACTTCTCATTCCCAAGGCAATATCGCAGGAAATCCTGCCCATTTACTACAAGCAGGATCCAGGCATTGTCATAGATGGCAAGCTCAGCCAGGATGACTGGGGTGACATACAGTCGGTCATTCTCTTTGACAGTACCCATGGCAATCGCGGAACCAGGCCGAATCAAGAATGGAAATCCGATGCCGATTTGTCTGGCTCGGTTAAACTTGCATATAGGAATGATGCGCTTTACATTGGCGCCAAGGTGGTGGATGATATTCACGAGCAACAACTCATAGGTGTAAACAGCTGGAGGGGAGACCATATTGAGCTGGTGCTGGATTTTGAGCCTGCCAGCGACACCATGCGCACAAAGTTCGGTGAAAAGCAATTCCAGGTGATTCTTTCACCAGGCAGCCTGGATGGGAAAATCGCCGCAGAGGCTTATATGATGCGCCCAGTGAAGCGTCCCTTGAAAATAAAAATCGCCTCTGTCAAAACAGCAGACGGTTATATATTGGAGGCTGAAATACCCTGGACTGAACTTGGCTTCAAGGACAAGTCCCCAGAACGCCAGCTTGTGGGTCTGGATGTGATGCTGTCCGACACGGATGCCGTGGGCGACGGCCAGGAAAAATACATGTTTGCAGGCCAGGCTCCATTTGAATTGAAGCGGGGACGTCTCATGATGGCATATCTGAGCGATCCGCGAGGATATGTCCCTGACAACCTGATGACCTCTGGTAAGCAGGTGCTGATGAGAGAGCCCGTCAAGCTGGAGGAGGGCAATCATCCATTCAAGCTGGAGTTCGACTACCAGCCCGAGGCGGGGCTGACCACCGTCCTGGGCTTCACGGCATTCGCACCAGTGAAGCGCAACTTTGCGGGCCATTCCAATCTGCTCAAGGTACTGGTGAATGGCAAGCCTCTTAAGGGGGAACATCTTTTCAACAAGAGCAACAAAGCAGTCCTGAAGGATGGAAAGCCATTTGTGTATGTCAATACATTAAATGAAATCCGCCTGCCATACCTGAATAAAATCGAGGGCAATCCTGTGGCAACGAAGACTTGGAACACATTCAGGGATGCGCAGGACTGGCCCCACTTCGAGTTTGAGTTGACGGATATGCTGAAGCCTGGAAAGAATGTCGTTGTCTTTGACATTTATTTCCCGAAGAGGGACATTCAATACCGCCCCGTGATGCTTTCCGACGTGTTCATCTACAAAACAAGCATGAAGACAAAGAACAAGAAGCCTGCTCCGACTGGCGAGCTTCCCGTCATCACGCCGCAGCCTGTGGGCAAGGTGCCGTTTGAACTGGAGAGGCTTTCTGATTCATCCATAAAGATAACCCTTAACGGTGATACCTATCTTGTCAATAGCCGCTGGTCCATTCCCGAAGGTAAATATGTCACTGGCGAAAATGCATATTTCACGAGGAAACGGGAACTTGTCCACAAGGATGAACTGCTGGTGATACGAGATACCATAAGCAATAAGATGCAGCAGGAGTTGCCTGTCATGCATTTCCATGAAATAACTGCAAAGAACGAGAGTGAGTTCTTCTTGAATGGATTTGCTATTCCAAAGGAAATGAGGGAGTTCCAGGCTGGTGTAAACAATTCCACATACGTGAAAAACGCCAAGAGCGGCTTGGGCTTGTTCCCGCTGGACGATATCTTCCGCATTCATGGCGAAAACTTTATTGCAGCGGAGGACAAAGCAGGCATTGCTGACAGGAAACTTGTCGTTCCACCAGGCAAGAGCCAGGTTGTGGAATTGGCAGTCATCCCCACATCACAGGCAGACTACTATGCATTCATCAATGCGCTGCGCCGTGAGCTGGAGGTCAATTTCACTGTCCAGGGCTCATATTGCTTTCCGCGTGCAGGATGGTATGCGCTTCACTATTGGCTTTATGAGAAGGACCGCAACAAATCCGTCCAGGGATTGCGCGACTACATCACCTATACTGATTCCCGCTATGCGGAGGTATATGGCAGCTTCATGGGGACACATCCCACCGCAGATGGATGGGGACGCAAGGGGCATCCTTCAGAATATATTGAAAAAAACAGGGAACTATATGAGAGGCTTTTGTCTTTTGTCCTGGAGGCTGTGCCTGGTGTGCATACGGCGGTCTATTACCATTGCTTTCTAGACACTTGGCCTGAATCCAAGGAGCTATTCAAGGAGGATGCCATCATCAACTCCTACGGTGCGCACCAGCATTATCTTGACCCGAAGCCCGATGTGAAGAGCGTTTACATGCTGTATTTGCCTACATTGCAGAATGAGTTCGGCAAGGCATGCTCGAAGATGATTGACGAAATAATGCAATTCCATTGCCCACAGAACGCCGCTTTCTACTGGGACGAGTTCAAGAGCTCCAAAATTGGCTACACCTACAATCCCAACGTCTGGGATGGTTGCTCTGGCGAGATTGACGATAAGACATTTGAACTGAAACGGCGCATGACCTCAGTCGCATACGCATCGCGGGATTTCAGACTGGCCATGGTGAGGAAAATCAAGGCAACAGGACGCGAGGTCGTTGTCAATGGCATTCCTATAACCCGTGACATCATGAAGGAAAACCTAATCGCCTTCACGGAGACCGCCCAGATCAGCAACTGCCTGAAGAATCATATCTATACTCCTGTGCAACTTGGAAATCACAAGCTTAGCAGCGAGGATGCCGCACGTTCCGAGGTGATTTACCATCAGATGCTGGAAGGTCTGGATTATGGGATGCTGTATTACTACTACCAGATACAATACTTGCCTGACCACCATACACTGACGCAGTATATGTTCCCCCTCACTCCAATGGAACTCCATTGCGGCTACATAATCGGCAAGGAAAAGATTGTCACAAAACTCAGCGGTCTCTATGGCTGGAATGATGCTTCAGCACTCACTGCCTTTGTCTATGACGACAAGGGCTGGCCAGTTCCAGATTTCAAAGCACCCACCAAACTCGAAAACGGCAGGAGTTTCATCGAACTCCGTCTCCCCGAGGACTGGTCTGCCATCATCCTCCGAAAGTAGGGGTACACTGTGCCATGCTCCGCAGCATGGCATGTTTTTGTAACTAGAGATAATATCAAATACTGGCGGGGGGATTCTTCACGCTACTGTTTTTTGCTCAACAACATACTGACCGTACCCATGGGCGGGAGCTTGGTTCCCAAGCGCGTCACTCCATCTTCGTGAATCAAAATGGGAGGCAGCACGAAACCTCCCGACAGCATTTCATTGAACTCATATGTCCCTTTGAGCACAACGCTGGGCCACTGGTAGGTCGGCTTCATGTTCGCCATAAAGAGATGCAGCAGACCATCGTCTGACGTGTATCCCCAGAGGCACACAGTTTCTGGGTGTTCCTCCACACGCATGGCAGAGAAGGCGGTGTTTAGGGAACGGGCTGCTTGGGCGAGAAAATCTGAAGGACATCCCTGTTCAGGTAAATCGCAGAGCCACGTGTAGGGTTTGTCTGGCCACTCACATGGAAGAAGGTCACACTGGAACGTTTCTTGCTCAATGCCATCCTTCATCAGACTGAAGCAGTAAAATTTTGGGGGAGGTACGACCGACGGGGGGCTGCCGCCCCCCGAACCCCCTGCTATGGAAGACCCACCATATCCGATGTACGCTACATTGCCACCAGAAGCCTTCTGTATGGTCGTGAGTTCCTCTTCGCTGAAGAAGCCAGGGTGCAGGACAACCAGCGGGCCAGCGCCTGCTTCGGGCAAATCGTCAATCCGCACGATGGTGGGTAGCACCGCCCCATGCGCCAGCAACTTAGCCAGAAGGAGGTGCGAATTGAGGTACGCCTGCCCGTAGCGGTAACTTTCAAGCTCGCGACGGTGTGCTTCGTCGCTCCACACGACACGCGGAAATGGCAGTGATGCCACATCGCCATCAAACGCATTGCGGTAGAGGTTGTCGAACATCTCCCACTCTGCCTTGCGGATGCCGTCTGCCAGACAGACGGTCACGCCCTCAAGCACACGCTGCGTGCCATAGAGAAGATTTGCGTAGGCATAGACCTCCGTCTCCATGAACATTGGTGCGTGGTGGAGAACGTTGTACTGCTCAAGACCGTCCTTGACGCAGTGCAGCAGGAGCATCGTGCTGTTGGGCAAAAACGCCTTCAGGCGCAGGAGCATCGAGCGGTAGTCGTCCAACTTGGGCGTACCCGTATGGTTCCATCCCTCAAGTTCGACGGCGGCGGCGTTCGCCTCGCATATCCAGGTGTGGACGCCTGCATCTTCCATCAGCCTGTAGTCAACGCCATAGCGGATGTACGCCTCCAGCGGGTCGCGCGTCCAGCAGGTGTTGACAGCATGCCCCCAGCCATTTCTCTCCAGCATGGCAATGGTCTTCCGCCAGAACTGCGCATGGCGCCTCGCGTGGAACGCTGTCCACTGCTCACGTACATTGTTCAGTATCCACTCTGCGCGTGCAAGAATAGAAAGTAGCGACGACGGCCCGTCGTCGAAACGACAATGGATGCCCGTGGCCTCCTCGAACTGCCCTACCATATCGTCCGAAAAGTCCGCATGAGCGATGTTTTCGCGCGGGTGACCGTATCCGTCGGCGCCGTGAAGCCCGTCAAAACCGTAGTCGCGTATGAACGCCTCCAACTGACGGACAAAGAAATCCTCGTAAAGCGAACCATCGGCGAGGCGCTTCCAGATGCAAAGCGAGGTTTTCTGCCCCTTGCAATCAACGTAGCGCACCTCCTGGTGGTGGTCAATCCACTCGTCTGTATCGGGCACTCCCTTTTGCCGCTGGTATTCCTTGGACCATAACTGGTCGAAGAAGCTCACATAGACCTTGACACCATGGCGGTGCAGTTCGGCAATGAGCCCGCGCAACTGAAAGCGCGTCCAGTTCTGGATATCGTGCTCTTCGTTTCTCGGACGTGCCTGATAGGCGCAGTGCTTCAACCCGATGGGAGCGTCCTCATCCAGCCCGTGATGCGAATGAATCAAATCCGTGTTCCAAATCAAGATGGAAATCACCTCTGGCTTGATTTCCATCCGCGAAAGCAATTCGCCGACGCCATAATCCCCCTGACGATTGTCGAAGCCAATCAGCTCAATCCAGAGGTATTTGAAAAATGAAGGGGGTTGGATAATCATTATCTCTAATTCCCGCCCTCACTTTCTAACTACAACAGCCAGAAATGCGGGAACAACTATACTTTAACAGCCGTCACCTTATTTGCAAACTCCAGCCCTCTTTTTTCTGAATTTGCGAAAGTGCTGCCCAGTTAGTCCAGACACAGCCATCTTTCTATTCTTATACATTTTTCCTATTCTTTCTAATCTTAATTTTCTGCGGAAGGATTTGTCGCGAGGCAGCCTAGGAATTTTTACAGAATCCCCTAAGACAACGAAAGAAGGCTGCCGTCTGAGGAACTCAAAATACACGTTCCATAATTTGAAAATGCCTTCGAGGTAGTTACATTAGAAGTGTTTTTTGCCGTAGTCCACGATAGCCAGAATGCGCCTTGCCGCTTCGCTACGCTACGCGGCAAGGCGCACGGGGACTGGGGGGCATCTGACCGTGGGTTTCGCTTCGCCGCTATCGCGGCTTCGCTCCACCCACGGCTATCCTCTTGCCGCCGCTTACGCGGCTCTTCTCTGTTGGAAAAGTCCAATCGGCAACTAAAGTATATAATCCCCATATAAAATGCTTATCCCCAAAAAACAAGGATGTTAGAACATGCTGGAATCAGGTAAAGAGTACGTATCGGAAGTACGAGCAAAGATTCTTCCCGCCGTTGATGTCGTTGTGGCAGGCGGTGGCACGGCTGGGGTAATTGCCGCGTTGGCGGCAGCCCGCAACGGGGCGCAAACGATGTTGATTGAAGAGAGAGGTTTTGTCGGTGGCATGTTGACTGGCGGCAATGCTGGCATCACGATGTTTACCAAATACTCTGGCAAAACGGAAGAGCATGTGGCGGATTTGAAATGCCTGGCGGAGAATCCAGATGAATTGCATGTCGCCAAGGGAATACCAATGGAGATTACCAGGCGTCTGCTCAAGGAAGGGAGTGCCTTGGGTAACCATGGAACGGTCGGTGCCTACCTGTTTACTAGCAGCGAGGATTTCAAACGTCTGCTTTTTGAGATGCTGGAGGAAGCGCATGTCAAAATCCGCCTCCACACGATGGTCGTCGATGTTGTCAAAAACGGCAGTGCGATTGAAGGAATAGTTCTGGAATCCAAGTCGGGACGCGAAGTGGTGCCAGCGCGGCAGTTCATCGACGCCACGGGGGATGGCGACCTTTCCGTGCGGGCTGGAGCCGATTACACCGTTGGGGTCACCAAGGAGGATATCTGCGCGACGCCAGACAAAATCGGCATGATGTCAGTGATGGGAGTCATGTTCAAGGTCGGCAATGTTGATTTGGACAAAGTATTCGACTGGATGAAAGAACATCCTGAGCATTTTCGCAAGCACCCCTTTGCATGCTTCAGTTATGACGAGGCCCTTGAACGCTACCGACGCGGGGAGATGGCAACCTTCCTTGTCTCTCGTGAAGGGGAGTATCCCTCAGTGTTCCAGGTCTATAATCTGCCGACTCGTGGCGTTGTAACTCTATGTTGTCCAAGCATATCGGGAATGGACGGCTGCAATGCAGATGACATAAGCCGTGCCGAGATCATGATATCCAAAATGTTGGCGCGCTGGATGCAGGGCATCCGTACTATCCCAGGGTTTGAAGATGCGTTCTTGCTCCAGGTTCCTGAAATGGGTGTGCGTGAGACACGCCATATTCAGGGGGATTACCTGCTGGGGTTGATGGACATCTATGAGCAAAAGAGTTTTGATGACTGCATCGGCTTCGGAGCCCATCCGATTGATGCCAATCCACGCCCAGAGTGGCTAAAAGACCCGTTAACCAGTTACCCGCCTCGCTGGTTCTTCCAAATCCCCTTCCGCTCGCTGCTGGTGAAAAAACTGGACAATCTGCTGGTCGCAGGGCGTTGCATCTCAGCGACGCATGAGGCCTTTGGCTGCATCCGCCCCACTGTGCAATGCATGGTGATTGGGGAAGCCGCTGGAACCGCCGCGGCAATGGCCATTCAGGAAAACCTGCCCTTACGCAAACTATCATACGACACACTGCGTGCACGGCTCAAGGCCAATGGCGCACGTTGCTAACAAACCACGGGAAGCATCATGTTAAAACGGAGCCAAATCAACTATACCGTCGGCATTGCCAAACGAATCTTTGCAGAACTTGGATTAAGGCTGCCCCCATTTGCGTTTATGACAACCAGTGACTGGCTTGCCGCTGGCCATGAGTATGACGAAATCCGCGACTGCAATCTGGGTTGGGATGTTACGGACTTCGGAATGGAGGATTTTGCGCTCTATGGACGCTGCCTGTTTACGCTCCGAAATGGCAAGAATAACGATGCTTATCCAAAATCATACGCGGAAAAGTTCATTCTTGACCCCGAAGGACAGCGTGCCCCTGCCCATTTCCACAAGAGCAAACGGGAGGATATCATCAATCGCGGAATCGGCGAAATTGTGATTGACCTAGCTAGTTCAACTCCTGATGGAGCGATGGACACGCGTCCGCTATCGATTGCCATCGACGGGGTGCGCCGTACCATCCAGTCCCAGACCAGAGTCGTTCTCAAACCTGGTCAAAGTATTCATCTTGAGCCTGGGGTCATTCACTCTTTCTGGGGAGAGCATGGCATCAAAATCGATGGTGTGAACTACACGGCATCTGGCGAGGTTTCAAGTGTCTGCAACGATTTCAATGACAACTTTTTCCTGAACGGAGCCCCTCGTTTCCCAGGCATTGAGGAGGATGTGGCGCGCGATTTCTACCTCTGTCAGGAATATCCAGCAGCTAAATAAGGGGAATTATGTACTTTAGTTTCCGACATGCTCTAGGTCTTCTAGGGTAAGTCCTCTAAGTTTAGCTCCTCTAGGTCCTCTAAGTTTTCTAGGGCTTAAGTCCTCGTCGGCAGACGCCAGACCTTACTTTTGTACCTTCAAAATCAGGTCAATCATTTTTTCACGAATCTCATCGAAATAGACCTGATTGGCTGGGGGCCTGAACACGATGGTATAAGGGGCGCTCTCAATCAGCGCGGCCATCTCCTTTGCCAGTTCGCTCTCCTTGTCCGCCTTCTCATAGCACTCCTTCAACAGGGCATAATATTTCATATCAACCATGCCAGCCTTAAGGCATTCATTGCGGATCGAGGTGACTGGGTGCAGATTCGAGTATGTGACCACTTCGCCGCATGTCGCCTCGCGCCAGCAGCGTGTCCTGTATTTATGGGAGGAATGCTCGTAGAGGTTATATCCGCCCAGCTTGAAAAATGGCACGGTCCAGGGACCATGGCGATAATAGTCCTTCAGGCTGGCACGTGCACTGGTATGGCAATAGTAAATGGTGATAAGCTTATTCTTCTCCCGCAGAATCTTCAGCAGGGGGGCATACTCCTTTGATGTGAAAAAGCGTGTATTCCAGAAACACCACTCATGCACGTAGGGGACCAATGGCATCATCGCATCGCAGGGAATGTCCCTGGCACCCCAGGTAACCATTATCCTGAGCTCGGGATTTGCCTTGACCGCCAATTCTGCCGCCTTTGTCATCGCGGGAACGTGCGACATAAACGGTTCATCCAATATCTCAATGCTCCATCTGTCAATCGGGAAATCGCATTTGGCACGCACTGCATCAATCTCCGCCATATAGTTCACCCATGTCTTCTCCCAAACTGGCGTAAGAGGCTCAATCTTTTCCTTCCGAATTACATTGAAGAGGTGGTATAGCGCCCCGTAATGGAAGCATAGCTCAATGTTGTCAGCCAGTCCATACTCCTTGGCCCACTGCATATAGGTCTTGATTTTTTCCTCCATGGCCTCGGTACGGCGAGCGGTCACATTGCCTTCGGCGTCAAAATCAAATGAGGCCTTCCACACGCTGACCTGAAACACGTTGATACCCGCGTCGGCCATCATCTTGAAATCCTCTTTGTTGCGGGCCTCCTGGTACATGCCATGCCGCAGGACAGGCTTGCTTGAAAGTTGAAATGGCAGCACCTCAAATGAAAATGGGATGTCCCTATAGCTCGCATTTTTCTTTGCCAGAGTGCCCTCCTCGCCCAGGGGTATCACACGAACCATTCCCCTATATGTTCCAGGGGAGACGTTCCAGGTGTCAAACTGTACAAAGACGGGGGCTGATTCCCATGGAGGCACCACGATACTCTGCGCCAGGTCCATAGGCACCAGCGGGTCATATCTGCGCCCATGGGAGGCCTCGTCGCCATCCTTCACACGCACGGCGCGAAGCAATTGGATTTTTCCAGGCGGGTATGGCTTGCCATCCTTTGTCTCCAAGGTCCATTTTTCCGATGTGTCTGCATTCATTGCGCTTAGAACAATTCTATACTCTTCGGTCTGCTCCGTAAGATTCGTGATGGCCAATGGCACGATGTGCAACTCGTTGCCCGCAGACCTGTCCTGAATGGACTTTGGAGGATTGGCCAGTGAGGCTGGTACGAATGGAATCTGTGGGTCCAATGTAATCGGATTCTTCGTAAGTACGTATTTACGTCCTGCCAGCTCCTCCTTCAGGATACGCTCATTGAAGAAAATGACCTTCCCCATATTAGCGGTTGCATCCTGGCCAGGCTCCCATTTTTGTATCTCGCCTGACAGCTTTTCAAATGGCTTTGACTTTGACAAAAGCTCTGCTTTCTTGGCATTACCCCAGGTATTTGCCCCATTTGGGAAAAGATACCCCCAGTCCGTAATGGTGTGGAAGCCATCCTTGGCAAGAGCTGACGAGCTTGTTTCCCGTTCAGGCGTACGATTTCGGGCTATCAGGAAGCGTATCGTATCTTCCGCCTTAAATGGCTGGCTCCATCCCAAAAGGGAAATCGGCAACACAGCCCTGACCATCCATGCATTCTCCTCCTTTGCAACCTCTGCGGACCAGGCATCATATTCCGAAACGGCATCCGAGAATCCACGTCCCATCCAACGTCCACCGCCAGCCGCAACCACAAACTGATTCAGGCGCCTGTCACTGGACTTTGTGTCAAAGAAAATCTCCACGCAGTCGTCATTCCACACACTTCCACCGACATCCTTGACATTTGCCGCCAGCTTGTCCATAAAGGGCTCGTCGCACCGAACAACCACAATCAAATTGCCGTCCTTTATTTGTATGCTGTAATGCGTGTCTGCACTGGCGGGCTCCCCCGTTCTAAGTTTCACAAATCCACTACCAGTCTGCCCTGGCTCGACACAGGGGAATATCACAGGCTTCTCCGATGATTCGCAAGCCTTTGAACTGGAAGCCGATGGCAAAAGGGTCGTCTGCTTGCGTATCTGTATCTTATCGACCATGTAATAACTGCCAATCTTATGGAGATTCTTCCACTTTTCATGGGCATTCAATGAGAGACACAGCGCAGCATATTTGACATCGCTACCAACCTGGAAAGTCCCCTTTACAACAGACCACTCATCCGAAGGGACGGGACGTTTCTCCAATGAAACAGTACCGTCCTTCATGTCCTTCCAGAAATCCTCGCCACGCCACCCTGTGAAGCGGATTGAGGGCATGACACTGCCCTTTATTTCAAACTGGAACTCATATATGGTGTGGGACGTTACGGCGAAACCAGGGTGATTTTTGCCGTCCCTGCCAAACCAGGCAACCGCATATTCGGATTTCAAACCTGTTTTCTCCTCCACGAATTCTTTCACAAGCGTCACTTTCAAGCACCTGTTCCAGGTGGTGTCCTCGGTCACTATTTTCGTCTCCATTGTCCCTGCATGGGACGAAAAATAGCAATCTGACAGGCCATCCTTGTCAAACTCTGGGTCCTTGATTATCTCCTGGGCATTCAACCAACTGGTGAAAAAGGCGGCAAGCAGAATAACAAATCTTGTTTTCATAGGCTCTAAGGAAGTGATGAATGTGTTGTGTTAATCACAACCAGACGGCAGGTTTGAAAAAGGCGGAATCATGACATCTTCGCGGAAGCCTGACAAGCAACGTAAGGGGACATCATGAACCTACAATAACATACTATGACCGTTCTTGCGCAAATTGCAAGCTGGATACCCGATGGGATCTGAAGTGGACCCAATTCTTTGGACAACGCTCTGTGCCCCAAGAGGGTAGGTAACGGCAACGTTTTTTTGTTGCGCCCTTGCGGGCGCGAAGTCAGGAGGGCGGCCTTCCCCAATGCTGCGCGCCCTACGTGCGCTTGCATTGGGCTACGATTATCGCGCACTCCGTGCGCTGGCCGCTTCGCGGTCTACGCTAAACAACCCTCTTAGGGAGCATAGCGTTGATAAAATACACTTTCCTTGGCGTTTTGCCATTTGCGAGATGCACTTTTTTTTCAAAATCCATAAAAATTGTAATTACCCATTTGAAACATCACAGATAATAATACATTATTGATGTTTACAGTTCTGGATGTGTTCAGAATTGCAGACAACCACATTGTGAATTGTTGGTCACCAGAGGACAGTGTGCCGTAGCACAGGGGATCGTAGGCGAAAGCCTGCAGACCGCCTGTCGGATAAGGTGTCGAGTGAGCACGGTTTTTCGCAAGTCCATTGCGAGAAAATCAGGCTTGTTTTGTTTCATGATACAAAAATCGATGACAAACCAATAGGAGGTGTATCCATGCATATAGAGACAGAGAGACTGCTTCTCCGTCCGTTCAGCGAGAGCGATGCATCAGACGCGCTGGAGTATCTTCGTAATCCAGTGCCTATGATTAGTCATGCATTTCTAATGATAAATATGTAACCTTTTTGTTTTCCGCGTGTAATCCATAGGGTACACAACAATGACAAAGGAACAAAGAACATGTCCATAGACCTATCAAAAGTCGATATTGTGCTGTTAATGGGGGAGTTCCCTTTGTTATCAGGGGAGTTCCCCTCGTTAATGTGAGAACTTTGCCCGTTAATGTGAGAGCTCTACCCGTTAATGTGAGAGCTTCCTATTAGGTACATCTGATATTGGAATGAGCAAATATTTAGACACGAATTAGCCACAATTGGCCACAGTTTTGGATGAATCCCTGCATAAATCGGTCTTGGAATGGGCCAATATTAAGACACAAATAGACACAATTGGACTTTAGCATAACGAGAAGTGTCTGTTTTTTTTGCCGCATGCAATGGGATGTAATGGGATGCTTTTTAAGTGTTCTGTGCAAATCAGCTTAAAATAGGTATTACCTTGTTAAGACAAAATGAACAAGTATTAAGACACAAACTTTGGTCGATTATGCAGAAAACACTCTGGTATTAAGACAAAAAACAGTATTATTTAGACACAATCGCTACAGGAGATGCCAACGAGCGCTCGTACCATGTCCCTTCACCTCCACTAGACCGTTCTTTCTCATAACATTAGTAGTACGAATTACCGTTAACCCCAGGAGTAATCATTCCTCTTCCACTGCAACGGTGACATATTCCACCCTTCAATGCTCGCAGATAAGAATATCTGTCTCCATCCGCAGGAATTTCTATATCAATTCTTCCTCGTCCCCGACAATCAGGACATATTATTTGAGTTTGTTGTGGACGTGGTTGAACTCGATACTGTTGATTGTTTTGTTGTAACATCTGCCTAAGCTCTTGTACAGCATCTTCTACATCACTTTTTGCTCTTGCTACCCTCTGGCGGTATTCCTCCTCTTCACGTGCGCGCTTTATCTTTTCTCGATCATTAGACATGTCATTAGATATTCCAAACATCACGATACCGACCACTATCAGAAGAACCACTGAGATTAATACTACCATTTTCTGGTTTGAATTCTGGGGTGCTTTAGGTGTTTGGTTTGTATTAAACGGAATAATTAGTTTTTTACTGCAAGATGGGCATTCAGCTTCATTTCCTCCCAACTCATCCTCTGCCTCAAGCATCACATTGCAATGTGGACAAATAAATGTGAATGACATCTTGTTTTCCTCCATCTACTTAAGTATTCACCAATTTAGCTTCTTCCCCACACAAAAAAAGCGTCTCAATCCGTGATACACTGAGGTTTGCGACAACCTACGCAAAAGCACGAAAAGAGACGCTCAATTCGGAGCGTTCTACCGTGTGCTTTTGCGTGATGAACAGAAGGTCGCAATTTCAGTGTATCACAAAGCACGACTCCAGCACTAGTGAATGCTGGCTATGTAAAACGAGAAAACGCTAAGTATCTGGTTTATTAATAAATCCTTATTATTGACAATAGGTTAGTTTAGTTCCATCACTAAATAACATAATATAAGCGCTAAAGTTTTTTTTACAAATAGCTTTTTCCATAAGGACAATACCCAGAATGATTTGCCTCTTGAGATAGGATTTAGAGCGATTGTGTCGTTAATGGTATAGCTCCCCTCGTTTGTTCTAAAAAAGAGCGCAGATATTTGTCCTGCGCTCTTGGTGTGTGCCGCTATAGAGGCTGCGGTATATTGTGGTAGTCCTCAGAGGTCACAGCTTCAGACCAGCAGCACGTCGGCTTTCTGGCTGGCGTTCACGCCTGTGTACAGCCCGCCCTTGATTGTCTTTGCCGTGAGGGGGAAGGGCTTGTCAGATGCATCGTCGTCCTTGGGCAGAGCCACCCAGTCGAGGACGGTGCCGCCAGCCTCCGCATATCTGGGGGCGGCGAGGAAGTTCAGGTTGCCTTCGCGGATGGCGAGGTAGTCGCGTACCTTGAAGGGGGTGTTCGTGTGGATGTCCATCAGCTCGTCGTCAAGTGATGGGGCATTGCAGAACGGATACAGTGCCTCCAGCACCTCCTGCCTGTCTTCATCGGGGATGACGTACCTCTCGACCGTGCAGCCGTTGGCCATTGTCAGAGGCTCCGTCGGGTAGTCCAGTCTCTCCTGCGCCCCCGTAATCATCAGCATCTCGCGTTCGTTGAGGCCGAGGTTGTTCTCGGGGTGGATGTCGGGTTTGTTCGTGTTCATGTCGGTGGTTCCTTTGGATTGTGCGCGTCCACGTCGTTGCAGACGCGCTGTTGTGGGTTCAATAAACTAATGTTCAGGACAGCATGGCTGGCTGTCCGTCAAGTCCGAAGAAGCGCGTCAGGCGGCGGTGGAAGACATCCGACTTGGCGGCTGGGAACTTGTGGGCTATCTCGGTGAAGGCGTTGAGAAGGCTCCACATCGAACGCTCACGGAACTCGTCGTGGCGCGGTTCAAGGTACTCGTTGAAGACGGGAAGGATGTCGCAGCTTGGCATGACACCGTATTCGGCCGCCTTCACGACGAGGATTCTGGCCTGGTTGTCGGTCACCCCAATGTCATGCAGGTTCAGCAGACGTTCCTCAAATGCGAGGTAGCCGTCGGTCATGGCGTCCATCGTCTCCTCCACCATGGAGAAGAGGTCGATGCCAGAGGTGTGGCGACGCTTGATGACGAACTCCCCGCCGAAGCAGAGGTTGGAGCAGACGAGCACCGACACACCACAACAGATGCCAGCCGCAAAGGACTGGTCGTGGCTGTTGCGGATGCCGATGCAGCGTGTCCACTCGGGATTGCCCTGCCTGGCGAGGGTGATGACTCCAAACATCTTCTGCTGGTCACGGGCAAGTCCGAAACGCTCGGATTCAATGGTCATGCCACGGTTGGCGATGGCGTATGCGACCGCATCCACCACGTCAATGTGGGGCACGGGCCGCCATGTCGCAGTTGGCGATGGCGTGGGTACAAGGGCAAGCGCGTTGCGGTCAACGAACCTGTCGGTCGGGTTGGCTAAACAAAGTCCCATTGGTTTTGTCTCCTATTGGTTGAAATGAAAAGGCTGCCCCAGCGCATAGCCAGAGCAGCCAGTGGGTGAGGTTGTGGGTGTTGTGTCAGGCGACCTGCCGCAGCTCGGTGTGCGCGGATTTGCAGTGCCAGCCAGCGCAGTGGTCTGCAAACGGGCAGTCGGAGCAGGCGAAGCTTCCTTCATTGGGGAGGAAGATTCCAGCCTGTATGCCCTTGTCGGCCATCAGGAACAGCTTTTCCAGACGCTGGTAGTGGTCATCGTCTCGGCTGGTGTGGAGGTGCTTGACGGTCGGTGTCTTCGCCTTCGTCACCACGTCGAACCTGAACGAGGGCCTGCGCCCGTGCGTCTTCTCAAAGGCGTAGCTGAACACGGTCGCCTGCAAGTCCTTTGCGGGTCTGTCATCGCTCCACATCCTTGCGGCTGTCTTGAAGTCAACGATGGTGTCTGAGCTTTTGGCGTTCTCATCATCGAACGGTGTCTGCTCCGAAATCACCATGTCCAGCTCGCCGATGACAGACTTGGAAAGACCAGGCATGTCGATTCTAAAAGGTTCGGTTACGGACTGTATGTTCCAGTAGTCAAGCCACTCCTTGTTGACCACCTCGAACATTCTCTTGGCGGTGGCTATCTGGTCCTCGATGTTCTCGTCTCGTTTGAAGACGATGTTGGCGGCGTCCTTGCAGTTGACCTGGAAGTAGGTTGCAAAGGCATCGGTCATCTCGTCGGCGGTGAGGAGCTTGCCAGTCTTGGCAGCCTGTGCCTGTTCTGACAGGACGCTGTGGAATGCGCTGCCAAAGGGAAGGGCGACGGGGGTGCGTTCCGCTTCGACCTTTTCAATGTACCTATAATAGTACAGAAGCTGGCATGTATTGATGTAGGTGTTGAGCGCACTGTAGGAGTAGTGGGGCTGCTCCTTGAGCTGCGCGAGAGTGGGTTTGGATTCTTCCATAATCGTGTCTCCTGAAATGAATGGTTGTTGCGTCCATAGCCAGCGAGATACTGACTATGGACATTGTCGATTGAGTTATGCGGCATTGCCAGAGAACTCCTGGATGAGTTCGCTGCACAGCTTGGCAGGTATCTGCTCGACCGCAGGGACATTGCACCGCTGGAGTATCTGCTGGACTGTCCAGCCAGCACGCTTCACAAGGCTCAGAAGGTAATTCACCTGCTTGGCCGACGCGACTGCGTTGCCTTTGCGGGACTGCTTGCCCTGGCCCTGCTGGTACTGCGGTGCAGGTTGCTGGTACTGCTGCGGTGCCTGCTGGGGCTGTGGATAGCTCTGCTGCGGATCATAGTACTGCTGCTGAACAGGCGGCTGCTGCGGGTCGTAGTACTGTTGGACTGGTGGCTGCTGCGGGGGCAGTGCCTGCGGTGCGTTCTGCTGGGCGGGAGGCGGCAGTTGCATCGTCTGGACTGGCTGCTACGCTGGAGTGTTGTTGTGCAGCTCCGTCTCCACGGAGTTCCGCACGAAGTCGAACACGCTGTGTACCTTTTCCTGGAGCTGCTGCGGTTTGAGGCCGTCTGGCAGCTCAACTTCGATCTGGCAATGGTACTGCTGGCTTGAGTACTCGCCTTCGGCGGGCACTTTCTTGGAGTAGGATGCGTTGACTTTCAGCATGGTTGTAGTCTCCTTGATGTTAACTCATTGATTGCATTAGACGGCGAGACGGATGCGCTCCAGCTTGCGGGTTGCCTCGGCATACTGGCGTTCCTTCTGCTTCTGCTCGATAAGGGCTGCCTTGAGCTTGCGGCCAGCCTCAAGGAGGCGGTTTTCAAGGTTCGTGAGCTGTTCACGCATGGCTGCGACATTGGCAATGGTCTCCTCCAGCGGGTTGCTTGGGACAGTCACGGTCGGCTGCGGGACGGTTCGGGTGAACGTGGCGGCGCTGCTCTGGGCAGCGGTCGGGTTGAAGGTCTGTGTCATGGTCGTTTTCTCCTTGTTGGGTTGGGTGGTAATCGGGTTGTCGGTTGAACTGGCGGCAACGGTTGCAGACTTGGGTTCAGGTCTGGCTTCGGGCTTGGGTGCAGAAGCCGTGGCTGGTGTGGCTGCCGTGTTCGCGTATCCGTCCCTGACAGGCATGAAGAGGTACTTCCCTATGCCTTCGGACGAGACCAGCGGACTTGGCATCTTCGACGAGAACGACAGCGTGAGGAAGCCCATCTTCAAAAACTGCCTGAGATTGCTGGAGACGATGCCTACAGTGCAGGGAAGATGGGCGCTTTGGCTGCTGGACGCGAACACGCCTGAACGCTGCTTCAAGTCCTTGTTGCTCGTCTCCAGAAGCTCGATCCTGTCGGGATGGACGGTCAGCGTGGCGGTGGCCTCGCGGGTGTTCTCGTTCAGGAACCTCTGCAACGCCTGTGCGCCATCGGGCAACAGCGTGAATCTGACATCGTTCTTCTCCTCTGGCGGGATGACCTGCCAGTACTGGGGATAGACGACATCCAGAGCCTTGGCTGCGTAGCGGAAGCCGTCGCCAGAGATGGCGAACATCCAGTCGCCGCTGGCGGTTCTCCAATGGGCAAGGGAAGTCCAGCGAAGGCTCTTCAATGCCGAATAGACTTTCGACGGCGGTATCGTGACACCCTGCTTCAGCTGCAACGGCAAAGGCAGATGGAAGAGCTGGTGGCCGTCGGTGCCTCCGATGCCCCGCGAGGAGATGTTCACGCCAGTCAGGGAGACACGGGTGGTGTCGTTGCTGGCGCAGCTGAACGCCTGCAGGACAAAGTTTGCGAAGTTGGTAGGCAGCACGGTCGAATCGGTGTCCTTGGGCATGGGGAACTTGGCGTCGCACTTGGAGGTCATCGGCACGAGCTGGCCAATGAAGTGGTCATCGCAGTTGAGCATGACATGGGCTGCATCCGTTTCGATGGAAAAGCGCGTTCCTATAGTGGCAATGCTCATCCTGTTGAATATCTCCAGATTGACATCAAAGGAAGCGTTCTTCTCGTCGAAGACGGCATCGGTCAGGACAACGGACAGCTTCTGTTCGGGGAGGGAGCATCCAACCGAAAGGCTCTGCCTGTCGGACTGGAAGGTGAGCGTGGGGTGGAAGTCGGGTGGCAGCTTGGCACTGGCGACCATCTTCAGGATGGGGGCGAGGGCTGTCTCGACTGTGGATTTGAGGACGGTGATTCTCATGGTTGCTTTCCTGTGGGTTAGGTGGTTATGTCTTTCAGGTACTTGAGGACGACGCACAGCACGATGCCCCCCAGGAGGAAGGCGATGCCGTGCCTGAAGATGCAGGCCAGCAGCCACACGGCTGCGCAGATGGCCAGCGCGGATGCGATGACCGCCAGCATGGGCGGCGGACGGGACTGGTTGCGTGGCATGGTCGGTCTCCTTTTGCAGAGGTGGATGTGATGGGTTCAAAGGCACAAAAAAAGCCGCCTCCCTGTCTAGGGAGACGGCTCATGGTCTGATGGTGGCGGCAGCTCTCTTCGTTCGGGCGGCTTGCCATGGATGGCGAGACGCCACGCAAGATAGGCGATGCCAGCGATGACGATGACGGCGGACGCTATCTGGACGGTGCCTCCGATGCCTCCGCATCTGTCGAGGAACCTGTCGGGCGACTCCCTGGCTGCCTCCTCCATGCCAGACTGGATGCCCTCCGCGACCTTGTAGGCGAAGACCACGCCAGAGACGGCGGCTCCGCCAGCGACGATGGTCTGCCATGGCACACTCGGCATGCGCCTCGGACCGTGCCGCTCCACAGGTCTGGTTCTGCATCTCGGACGCAGACGCGGCGCATGGACGGCAAGCAACTGCGCCGAGAACACTATCAGCAGTACTGCAAGGCATCTCTTCATAGGGCTGACGCTGCCTCCTGGCGGCACTGGGCGACCGTGGCGGCAACGGCGGTCTCCAGAGCGGCGGCTAGGTTGGCGGGCAGTGCCTTGTGAGCCTTGTAGATGTCGCGGCAGCACCAGACGGTGCCACCCACGGCAAGGGCGGCGCCGACGATGTCGCCTATGGGCAGAGGCCCGTCTGCGGCGGCACAGGTGGCAGAGGCACCGAGCGTGGCGGCCAGCTGCGGGGCGCATCTGCCTGCCACGGCCAGGCAGGATTCCAGCGTTGCCCTGATGAAGAAGCCCTCGATGGCGAGACCAGCCGTTGCATACAACTGGCTGCTGAGGGCGTCCAGAGCCACCTCCTCGGTCATGCCGACGGCGGCGTCCGCGTTGACGGCGCACTTGTACACGGCGGCGGCTTGCCTCAAAGGCACGACTATCCTTTTGTCGAGTTTCTGCGCGATGTACTGTCTGGCGCGGTCACCGCCAAGGCACTTGTCCTTGACCATCAGCCAGTACAGGTGTCCTCTCTCATGGCAGATGTCTGCCACGACATCGGGGATGGCAGCTTTCGCCTTTCCGATGTGGGCGGCAGCCCTTGAATCCAGCATGGCCATCGTGAAGCGTGGCTTTGGATGGGCAAGACGCGAGTGGCACGAGCCGACGCCAGCCAGCACGACGACAACTGACAGGATGGACAGCGTAACGGCTCTGGGGAAGCGGTGCGGGACAAGCCTTGCCAGACCAAGACGGCACTGGCGAAGACGGGCAGCCATCCCTTGCCAGAGGCGGACAAGGTACGGGACGGGGTTGAACCCTCTGGCGAAGGTTCGGATGCGGTTGAAGATGGATACGGGGTTAAGCCTGCAAAGAAAGGCTTGAATGTGGTTTGGGATTTTCATGGCAATCTCCTTTTTTTGGAATGGAAGGACAATGAGGACGCACTCCGCCCTCTATGGTATTATGCCATGAAAAAAGTGCAAAATTAAACAATTACCCTCTATCAACTGGATTTACTCACCCTTTGCACTATATTTTACTCACCCTTTGGATGGTATTGATGCCTCATTTTGAGGTGGTTTTCAGGTGTTTTAGGCGCTCACCCTTTACTCACCCTTTGGGGGCTTTATACAGTACAATTATGTAGGAAAATAAGGCAAAGAAAAGCAAAGGGAAACGGGGCGTAATCCAGGCAAAGAAAAAGCCCTTAACTCGTTGTAGCTAAGGGCATTGAAAACTGGAGCCAGCGATCGGATTCGAACCGATGACCGCCTGATTACAAATCAAGTGCTCTACCGACTGAGCTATGCTGGCTTAATTGATTATGCTTATACTATAAGCAAAAAAAGCCCAAAATCAAATCGCTTCCCGTGTTTTTGCGTTAACATACTGTAATCTCTCATTTTGCAGTGGGAGCGCAGTGGACGCCAGCAACGGCGCGTCCAGAAGGCTCGTTCATCTTGCGGAAGGCCTCGTCCCATTCCAGTGCCTTGGCGGTCGAGCAGGCAACGGAGGCCTCGTGGGGGACACACACAGCCGCAGATTCCGACGGGAAGAACTCCGAGAAGATGCTACGGTAGTAGTATTCCTCTTTTGTAGCGGGCGTATTGACAGGGAAACGCTTGGCAGCCAGCGCAAACTGCGCATCCGTGACCTCGCGCGAGGTCATCTCCTTGAGCGTGTCAATCCAGGAGTAGCCGACACCGTCGGAGAACTGCTCCTTCTGGCGCCAGACGATTTCAGGCGGCAACATGTCGTGGAAAGCCTCGCGCAGAAGCCACTTTTCGATGGCGTCGGAGCCATGGTCGCCGACGGGGGGCAGGATGCGTCCGCGGCACATCTTGTCCGCTGGGTTTACGCGCATGGCGACATCAAGGAACTCCTGGTCAAGGAAGGGGACGCGCCCCTCCACGCCCCAGGCGGCCAATGCCTTGTTTGCCCGCAGGCAGTCGTAGAGGTGGAGCTTACCCAGCTTACGGACGGTCTCCTCGTGGAATTCACGCGCATTCGGTGCCTTGTGGAAGTAAAGATAGCCGCCGAAAATCTCGTCGGAGCCCTCGCCAGAAAGCACCATCTTGATGCCCATTGCCTTGATGGCGCGCGCCATCAAAAACATTGGCGTTGAGGCGCGGACGGTCGTGATGTCGTAGGTCTCCAGGTGGTAGATGACATCAGGCAGCGCATCCAGCGCCTCCTGGATGGTGAAATAGATTTCATGGTGGACGGTTCCCAGTGCCTCGGCTGCTTTGCGGGCGGCGACCAGGTCGGGCGAATCCTGCAGTCCAACGGCGAAGGAGTGGAGGCGTGGCCACCAGGCCTCCTGCGTGTCGCCCGTCTCCACGCGGCGCCGTGCAAACTTAGCGGCGATGGCGGCTATGACGGAGGAATCCAGTCCGCCTGAAAGCAGAACACCGTATGGCACGTCGCTCATCATCTGGCGCTTGACAGCGGCCTCCAGCGACTCGCGCACCTGCTGAATCGAGGTGGTGTTGTCCTTCACATTTTCATACTCGAACCAGTCGCGCTGGTACCATTTGACAGGCTTCGCATCGCCGCTCTTCACATAGTACCCTGGCAGGAACTCCTCGATGGTCGTGCAGACCCCTTCCAGAGCCTTGAGTTCAGAGGCCACATAGTAGTGTCCGTCGGAATCCCAGCCTTGATAAAGCGGAATCACGCCGATGGGGTCGCGTCCGATGAAATAAACATTCTCCTTGGAGTCATAGAGGGCGAATGCGAAGATACCCTTCAACTTGTCGAGGAAATCGACGCCATATTTGATGTAGAGGGGCAGAATCACCTCGCAGTCGGAGTGTGTCTGGAAGGTGTAATCGGCAGATAGCTCCTTGCGCAGGTCCTCGTGGTTATAGATTTCGCCGTTGACGGCCAGTACATAGCGTCCGTCAGGGCTGTAGAGCGGCTGTTTGCCCGAGAGCGGGTCGATGATCGCCAGGCGCTCGTGGGAAATCAACGCATTCGGCGCCTCGAAGACACCAGACCAGTCTGGCCCTCTGTGACGAATCTTGCGCGACATCTGAAGCAACTGCTTCCGCAGAAGCACCGACTTGCCATCCACTATGTCAAAAATACCGACAAAACCACACATAATCTGTCTCCTTGTTTTGGTGGTGAATATGATGAGGGTATTGCAGATTACGTGCCAATTAACATTCTACAGGGACGGGAGGGACTGGAGCGACGGGAGCGACGGGAGCGACGCAAGGGGCGGGGACAGGAGGGCATGATTCTTCAGGGACGGGAGGGACAGGAGGGACAGGAGCGACGCAAGGGGGGACAGAAGGGCGTGATTTCAAGGGACGGGAGCGACGGGAGCGACGGGAGCGACGCAAGGGGCGGGGACAGGAGGGCATGATTGTAGGGGACGGGAGCGAC